>NZ_PXWG01000013.1 GCF_003011965.1 Streptosporangium nondiastaticum | reverse complement strand
GTGTGCCGGCGGGTATGCCCGCCGGGGTGCTGCTGTCTGTCGTGCCGGTCCGGCTCACGGTCTGGTGTCCCCTGCCCTTGGCTGCTGTCCGCGCCCGCCGCGTCGGCGACGGGGGCAGTCCTTCAGACGCCGCGGCGCACCCTGCCGGTTCACCGGGCGTCCCCGCGGGTTCACCGGACCGGAAGGGTGAACGGGCCCGTGGCCGCGCCGGAGGGGATGAGGGCGCGGCCACGGGCGGCCCCGGAGGGCCGGAGGGGAAGGGACGGGGTCAGCGGGCGCCGGCCGCCGCGGCCCGGGGCCGGCCGTGGTGACGGCTGATGTTCTTCTCCAGCAGCGACAGGCACTCGGCGACGCCGATGCTGCCGGAGACGTGCTCGGGCAGCCGCCCGTCCCGGGCCTTCAGCCCCGCCAGCGCACGATCCATGGCCGACTGCGCGGCGAAGAGGCAGGGGGTGCTGTAGATCGCCACGTCCACGCCGAGCTCGGCCAGCTCCGGCAGCGACAGCCGGGGCGACTTGCCGCCGGCTATCTGGTTGAAGAGGAGGGGCTTGTCGCCGATGACGTCCCGGACCTTGCGGATCCACTCGATGCTGCGGACGCCGTCGACGAGCAGGACATCGGCGTCGGTGGCCGCAAGGGCCTTGGCGCGCCGCAGGATCTCGTGCTCCTCCGTGGCGTCGGTGCGGGCGACGACCACGAGGTCGCGGCGGGAGTCCAGGACCATGTCCAGCTTGTCCAGGTATTCCTGCAGGGGAAGGATCTGCTTGCCGTCGACGTGCCCGCAGCGGCGGGGCCGCTGCTGGTCCTCCAGGATCACCCCGGAGGCGCCTGCGGCCTCCAGCTGCTGCACGGCGTGGCAGGCGGTCTCGGGGTCGACGTAGCCGTCGTCGATGTCGACGAGCAGGTGCTGCGCGGGGAAGGCCAGGCGCAGCCGCTGCACGAAGGCCACGATGTCGGGCCAGGCGATGAAGCCTATGTCGGGAAGGCCGTAGTGGGAGGCCGCGAAGCCGAAGCCGGAGACGAACATGCCGTCGTAGTGCTGGGCCGCGACGGAGGCGGAGAACATGTCGAAGATGCCGATGAGGGGGGTGGTGCCGTCCGCGGCGATGGCGTCACGTAGCCGGGCGGGATGGTTCACGGTACCCTCCGAAGACTGGTTTGGCGTCGGTTGGGCCCGCTTCGGCTGCTGTCTTTGACGGAAGCCCGCAGCCGGTGCGGGAGACGATGACCGACCGGAGGTCCCTGGGGCGCGCCGCGCGAAGGCATGCCCCAGGGATTTTTGCTGCGCTCTGCTGCTGGTGGTGCCGGTCGGTGCCTTCGGGAGATTAGTCAAGAGATAGTCATGCAGCAATATAGGCAAGGTAAAAGCGGGTGGCCGGCGATGTAATCGCGCCGACCACCCGCACCTCCGGAGCGCCGTGCGGCGCACACCCGCCCGTGCTCGCTCCGCAGTTGAGAGGCCCCTTCCGCGCTTCCGCCCGCCTTCCGTGCATATGCCCGCGAATCGGCCGGATCTCGTGGGTCCGATCACCTCACGGAGGGTCAGGCACGCGTCGGCGCCTAGTGCTTGGAGAGGTTCCGGGCCTCGGCGCGGCCCTTGAGCTCCAGCTGCTCGGCGAGGTCGCGCAGGGCGCGGGCGCCGGCGATCTCCTCTCCGACCCGCGGCTCGTTCGGGTCGCGGGCGTCCCGGGTGGAGCTGGTCCGGGCACGGAGCTCGGTGCCGTCGCGCAGTCGCAGGAGGGCGGCGGCCCGGGTGCGGGATTCGTCCTCGTCGAATTCGATTTCTACGTGCCAGCCGGCGACCTGCATGGGCAAAACACCTCCGCCGTGTTGCTGCTTTCCGTGGCGGCCACTGTAAGTCGCCCCCCTCCGCCGCCCGTGGCCCGCGCGCCCGGCCGGGCCCAGGTCCACCCGTCCGGCTGCCCGCCCACCCGCATGCGGGGGAAATGAATGCAGTGGACATGAATGCGGGATGCATGAATGCAGGCGACATGTATCGCCCGGGGCACACAAAGCAAGATCACGGACCTGTGGCCTTGATCACACGAGACAGGGGCAATGCGCGAAAACGGTCATGTACGAGCACGCCTTTCCCGTCGCGCGAATCCCTTTGTGCGTCCGGGAAATGCGCCTCCCACCCCGCTCTGACCAGCACTGATCGATCACTTACCGGCGGAAATACCAATTCCCCGTGAAGTCTTGACGCCGCCCTTACGCGCCTCACACCATTCACGGCATGGAGTCCACCGACAGCCGGCCGAGCACCGAGGCGCAGCAGCGTCCCGGCGCCATGCCGTGCCACCGGGCGCAAGCGCCCCACGGCAGGCCGGCCCGTCGGGCGACACCCGGCCGGCGGCGGCCCTTAAGGGGCTGACCTCCCCGCGCCACCCAGCGGCGCCCAGGACGGCAGCAACAGCACCGCCGGTCCCGGGCCACGCACCCTCGTGCCCGCTCCCCCCTGCCTGACCGCAGGCGCCCCCACCCGGGGCCGCCCGCGTCCGGCCGGAGGACATGCCCGGCTCACTGCCGGCGGGCATCGCATCACCCCTCGGAGAAACGGCGTCGCCAGCCGGTCCTCCGGGTAACCGGGCCCACCCCCTCGAAGCAGCACCACGGCCCGGTCCTGCCCCCTCCAAAGAAGGCGAAGTACCACATGAGTGACCGCACCCTCACTGCGGCCGAAACCCAGCCCGCCGCCACGGCGGCGCCGGCGGCCTCCACGCACGTGGATGCCGGCGATGCCGGGTACAGCAAGGACCTCAAGTCCCGCCACGTCAACATGATCGCCATTGGTGGAGCGATCGGCACCGGACTCTTCCTCGGTGCCGGCGGCCGCCTCGCGAGCGCGGGACCCTCCCTCTTCATCGCGTACGCCGTCTGCGGCCTCTTCGCCTTCTTCGTCGTCCGGGCACTGGGCGAGCTCGTCCTCTACCGCCCGTCCTCCGGCGCCTTCGTCTCCTACGCCCGTGAGTTCATGGGCGAGAAGGGCGCCTTCACGGCGGGCTGGCTCTACTTCCTGAACTGGGCCACCACCGGCATCGCCGACATCACGGCGGTCGCCACGTACACGCACTACTGGAGCATGTTCAGCGACATCCCCCAGTGGGTGCTCGCGCTGATCGCCCTCGCGGTCGTGCTGACCGTGAACCTCATCTCGGTGAAGTACTTCGGCGAGATGGAGTTCTGGTTCGCGATCATCAAGGTCGCCGCGATCTCCGTCTTCATGGTCGTCGGCATCTTCCTGCTGGCCAGCCAGCACAAGGTCGGCGACGGCACCCCGGGTCTGTCCAACATCCTCGACCACGGCGGCATCTTCCCGACCGGCGTGATGCCCATGCTGATGGTCATCCAGGGCGTCGTCTTCGCCTACGCCTCCGTCGAGCTGTGCGGCGTCGCCGCCGGTGAGACCAAGAACCCCGAGAAGATCATGCCGAAGGCGATCAACTCGATCATGTGGCGCGTCGGCCTCTTCTACGTCGGCTCCGTCATCCTGCTCGCGGTGCTGCTGCCCTACACCGCCTACCACGGCGGCGAGAGCCCCTTCGTCACCGTCCTGTCGAAGATCGGCATCCCGTACGCGGCCGGCGTGATGAACCTCGTCGTCCTCACCGCGGCGCTCTCCAGCCTGAACTCCGGCCTTTACTCCACCGGCCGCATCCTGCGCTCGATGGCCATGTCGGGCTCGGCGCCGAAGTTCACCGGCCTGATGAACAAGGGCCAGGTCCCCTACGGCGGCATCCTGCTCACCGCGTTCTTCTGCGTGCTGGGCGTCGGCCTGAACTTCGTCGTCCCGGCGGACGCCTTCGAGATCGTGCTGAACTTCGCCGCCATCGGCATCATCGGCACCTGGGGCATGATCATGGTCTGCTCCCTGCTCTTCTACCGCCGCTCCAAGGACGGCCGGGTCACCCGCCCCGGCTACAAGCTCCCCTGGGCCCCGTACACCCAGATCGTCACGCTGGTCTTCCTCGCCGGCGTGCTGGGTCTCATGGCGTCGGAGCCGGGCGCGTCCCGCACCACCGTCCTGTGCCTGCCGATCATCGTGGCGGCGCTCGTCGGCGGCTGGTACCTCGTCCGCGGCAAGGTCGCCAAGGCCCAGCGCGAGAACGAGCTCGCCCGTGCGGAGGCCGGTCAGTCCTGACCGGTGACCCGGCCGGTCAGTCCTGACCGGTGACCCGGCCGGTCACCTGACCGGTTGAGACACGAGAGGCGCCCACCCCGGAACACCGGGGTGGGCGCCTTCGCGTACGCCTACGGTCGTGCCTACGGCTGTGCCTGCGGCCCGGCCGAATCCACTCCCGGCCGCCCGGCGCGCCACAGCCCCCGCGTGAAGTCCGGGATCTCCTGCGGCGCCCCCTTCGCTCTGATGGAGGCGTGGCTGAGCGGTATGGGCGCGCTCCACGTGGCCGCGTCGTACACGTCGAAGTCGGGCACCAGGCCCTGCTGCATGCACTGCATCAGCCGGAAGACCATGATGTAGTCCATGCCGCCGTGCCCGCCGGGCGGGTTCGCGTGCTCCTTCCACAGCCAGTGGTCCCACTGCGCGTACGCCCCGAAGTCACCCCACTCGTCCCCGGACATCTCCGGCTCCAGGTAGATCCGCGGCGGGTAGTCCTCGAACACGCCCTTCGTGCCGCCCAGCGTGTTCACCCGGCTGTACGGATGAGGGTTGGAGACCCCGTGCTCCAGGCGGATCACCCGCCCCTTCGCCGTCTGCACGAGGCTCACCGACAGGTCGCTGCCGACGTACGTCTCCTTCCAGCTCGGGTCGCCCGGCGGCATGTGCTGCGCGCGGTAGGCGGCCAGCCCGGCGGCGGGAGAGCCGACCGTCGTGATCCGCACCGCGCGGTCCCCGCGGTTGACGTCCATGTAGTTCGCCACCGGCGCGAAACCGTGCGTCGGATAGAGGTCGCCCCGCAGCCGGGTGTGCCACTGCCGCCGCCACGGGCCCTCGTAGTACGTCGGCGAGAACATCAGCTCCCGCAGATCGTGCAGGTACGCCCCCGCCCCGTGCAGCAGCTCGCCGAAGACGCCCGCGTGCGCCATCCGCAGCACGCGCATCTCGTTCTTGCCGTAGCAGCAGTTCTCCAGCTGCATGCAGTGCCGCCGCGTGCGCTCGGACAGGTCCACCAGGCGCCACAGCTGGTCCAGCTCCATGGCCGCCGGGCACTCCACCCCCACGTGCTTGCCGGCGGTCAGGGCCGCCTCGGCCATCGGGAAGTGCCACTCCCAGGGCGTGGCCACGTACACGAGGTCCACGTCGCCGCGCCCGCACAGCTGCGCGTAGTCGTCCTCGCCCTTGGTGTAGAGCGCCGGCGCCGGCTGACCCGCCGCCCTGACCTTCGCCGCGACCTTCTCGGCCTTCGCCCGCACCTTGTCGCACAGCGCCACCACCCGTACGCCGGGCACCGCCAGGAAGAGCTCCGCCATCGAGGCGCCGCGGTTGCCCAGCCCGACGATCCCGACCCGCACGGTGCCGCGCCGCTCGAACGGCACCCCGATCATGGTCGCGCCCTGCCGCCGCGGCACCGCGGAGGCGGCAGGCGCAGCGGCGGCGGCCCCGGCAGGGACCGCCCCGAGGCCCACGCCCGCGCCCGCGGCGCCCGCGGACTTCAGGAGGAAGCGGCGGCTGACGTCGGAGTCCTGGGGGCGGGCCGGCGGGCCGGGCTGCCCGGGGTTCTGCGGAGCTGACTCGTGCATCGGTCCTCCTGGACACAAGGGGCTGATGTGAGTTGCGGCGCGTGCATGAACCTCGCTGACTTCGGTAAGTGACCCTGACGGGTGTGACGCAGGCAACGCAAGAGGGCTCGCGCGGCGAGATTCCGCCGTTCGCCGGGGCGGATCACGACCCCCGCGCGGCGCTCCCTAGGCTGGCGCGATGGGAAACGTGTTCGGCAGTGGCGGCACGGGCGACGACCTGTACCTGTCCAACGGCGGCACGGCCGCCTTCCTCGACGCGCTGTGGCTGGCCGTGTCGGAGCTGGCGCGCCGCCCCTGGGACTTCCGGTTCGCCGCGCTCCTCGCGCTGCAGGACCAGAACGTCATGGGGCGCGGGGTCGTCGGGTTCGACCTGGCGGACATCGACTGGGGCGACACCCCGGACGAGCGGGCGCGGGCCAAGGACTTCGTGCTGAGCGTGATCGACCTCGCGCTGGACCGGCACCGCTGGGACGAGCTGACCTACGAGCCGCCGTACGTGCCCGGCTACCTGCAGCGGTACCGCGCCATGGCCGAGGCCTTCACCCCGCCCCCGCGCCCCGCCGACGAGGACGTCTTCCCGGGCCCGGACTCGGCGGCCACGGCCTCGTGCGTCCGCCACCGCGTGCTGGACGCCCTGCCGTACTGGGAGGGCTGCGTCTTCTGCACCGGGGGGACGATGCGGTGACCGGGCCCCGCGGCTCCGTGGCCGGGTTCCCGGCACCGCGGCCGTGCGATGCTGGTCGGGTGCTGCTGACCGACCTGGTCCGGCTCCGCCGGGCGCGCGACACGATGGACCGCGACTACGCGGAGCCCCTCGACGTCCCCGCCCTGGCCCGCGCGGCCCACATGTCGACCGGCCACTTCGCCCGCAGCTTCCGCGCCGCGTTCGGCGAGACCCCGTACAGCTATCTCATGACGCGCAGGATCGAGCGGGCCAAGGCCCTGCTGCGGCGCGGCGACCTGTCGGTGACGGAGGTCTGCTTCGCGGTCGGGTGCACCTCGCTGGGGTCGTTCAGCTCGCGGTTCACCGAGCTGGTGGGCGAGAGCCCGAGCGCGTACCGGGCGCGCCCGCACGAGCAGGGCGCGGCCGTTCCGGCCTGCGTCGCCAAGATCTTCACGCGGCCGGCCAGGAACGCGGGACCGGCCGGGGGCGCGGAACCGGTCAGGATCGGAGAAGCGCGGCACGCGGCCCGCCCGTAGCGTGAGCTGCATGGACATCAAGCTTTCACAGTGCTTCATCGCCGTCGACGACCACGACAAGGCCCTCGCCTTCTACCGCGACGTGCTCGGGTTCGAGGTGCGCAACGACGTCGGCTTCGAGGGGATGCGCTGGGTGACGGTCGGCGCCCCCTCGCAGCCCGACGTGGAGATCGTGCTGGAACCGCCCGCCGCCAACCCCAACGCCTCGCCGGCCGACAAGCAGGCCATGGCGGAACTGCTCGCCAAGGGCATGCTGCGCGGCGTGATCTTCTCGACCGACGACTGCGACGCCGCCTTCGAACGGATCCGGGCCGCGGGCGCCGAGGTGCTGCAGGAGCCGATCGACCAGCCGTACGGGGTCCGCGACTGCGCCTTCCGCGACCCCGCGGGCAACATGCTGCGCTTCACCCAGCGCCGCGCCGGGTGAGCCGCCGGCCGGCGGCCTACGAGGCGTCGTCCTCGTCCTCGTCCTCGAAGAACTGCGTCTCGTAGAAGTCCATGAGCTGTTCCGCCGTGTGCCCGGTCGTGCGGGCGAAGTCCTGGGCGACCGCGGCGGCCCAGTTCCCCAGCGACAGGGCCAGCGCCAGGACGCCGTCCGTGCCGTGCTTGGCCTGTATGGCCTTGATGGTGGCCAGGTTCACCCACGGCACGACGCCGGGCTCCTTCTCCGCCACGGTGCGGCGCAGGAGTTCGATGACGGTGCGCGTCATCTCCGGCTGCAGCGGGCGCAGCCGTTCGCGCTCCTCCGTGACCCTGGCGACGATGCGGGCGCGCTGCTCCTTGTCCACGGACCTTCCCCCTCGTTCCCCTCGTTCGGCGGTGGCGACCGCCTACCGTAGGGCCGCGGCGGGTGCTCGGGGGAGGGTTTGGTGCGATGGTCAGCGTACGGGTGAGGTGCGGTGGACGGGCGGTGCGTACGGGGCCACCGCTGACGAGGGGTCGTCGGCGGGGGTCATGTTCCGGCGGCCGAGGGCGAAGGCACTGGCGCATTCGACCGGGACGTCGAGCTGAAGCGCGGTCACCGGCTCCCCGGAGAGCGGCGGCCGCTCCGTGCCGATGCGGTACGCGGTGCGGATCAGCTCGTCGTCCGGACCACTGCCGTCCACGCTCTCGAACCCGTCCCCGGACGGCCCCCACTGACCGCTGACCCGCCACGTGTACCGCAGCTCCAGCAGGCCGGGGGAGGGCAGGCACCAGACGAACCGGCCGATGCTCAGCTCGCCGCTGAAGCTCTCGAAGCGGCTCCATCCGCGCCCGCCGGCCAGGAGGACGATCTCGCTCGTCTCCATCGCACCCGCGTCGAAGGGCGCGCTGCACCACTGACCGGTCACCTGCTCGTCAAGGGAAGTCACCCGGGGATTATGCGCACACGGCCCGGCACCACGGGACCGCCGCCCCCGGCTGACCCGGCAGGTCAGGGCGTGCGCAGCTCGGCGGGGAGCGGCAGCGGCAGGGCCGTCCACGCGGTGCGGGGCGGGTGCGCCACCGGGGGCCTGATGCCGTGGCAGTAGGCGTCGCGCACGGCGTCGTAGCCGGGCACGCGCACGGCGGCCAGGAGCGTGCCCCAGGCGGCGGCGTTGGACTCGACGGCCCGGGAGGCGCTGCGGAGCTCCTCCGCGCTCCGGGCCGCGGCGAGGCGCCGGGCCTGTGCCCAGGCGGTGCGGCGCCAGAGGGTGAACAGCTCGTGGGCCGTGACGCCCGCAACGGGGTTCCAGCGGTCGTCGGCCACGGCGATGAGCGGGTCGTAGCGGGCGGCGATGTCCCGTACGGCGGGTTCGTACGCCTGGTCCAGCACGATCTGGAAGCGGTTGAAATCGGCTTCGCGCGAGGTGCCGTCGGGGCGGAGGAGGCCGGACTCGGCCAGGACGTACGGCATGTCGCGCTGGATGTGGGCGTTGGCGGCCAGCAGGGCGTCCTGCCCGGCGTTGGTCCCGCCGCCGCGCGCCGCGGTGAAGGCGATGCGCCAGGCCTCGGGCACCGGCTGCCCGGCGCGGTCGGCCGCGTAGGCCTGCAGGTAGCGGTGGACGAAGGCGGTGTTGAGGTCGCGGGCCGGCCAGCCGGGTTCGGCGAAGAGACCGGGGTGACGGAGCAGCAGGTCGCCCAGCGCGCGCTGCAACTGGGCGTACAGGGCGGGGAAGGGCGCGTGATGAGCACAGCCCAGCCGGTCGCGCAGGGAGGCGAGCGTCCGCTCCAGCCGCGCCACGCAGGCTCGCACCGGCGCCTGACAGGACCGGGGCTGTGCGGGCACGGATATCCGGGCCTGTGCCGGTGCGGGCCCGGCGGTGAACAGCAGGGCCGCCGCGGTCACTGCCGCGACGGCGGCTTGCAGGGCCACATGCGGCCGGTGCGGTGCCGGGAGGCCCGGCACCGCGGTCGCAGGCTCGGCGGTGGTCACCGGAGGGAGATGCGGCTGGAGGCCTCCTTGGGGAGCTTGTCGTTGACGAAGGAGACGGTGTCGCCCACGGGGCTGTCCTCGACGTCGGTGAGGTGTGCGAGCCGGTTCATCAGCGGCCGCGGGCTGAGCCCGCCCCCGCCGGCTGCCTGGGCGGTGCCGGATGCGGAGACGGCACCGCACACCAGGAGGGCCGATCCCACAGCAATGCGCGTCACGATGCGGTTCTTCATGCCCTGCAGAACGACCATGGGGGCGAACCGACACGGATGGGATCATCGGCCCCGGGAAAACACATGAAACGCATTAAGGACACCGGGGTGTTGGCTTCGCCCGGGGCGGCGGCGGGACCGGTGGCGCGGGACCGGCCGGTTCCGCCGGGCGGGTGCAGCCTCGCCGACCCGCCCGCCATACCCTTGCCTCGCCCGCGCTCCCTGCGGAGCATGCGGCGCATGGCAAATTGCGAAGTCTGCGGTAACGACTACGACCTGGCGTTCTCCGTGGAGACCCAGGACGGTTCGCGTCACGTCTTCGACTCCTTCACCTGTGCCATCCACAAGATGGCCCCCGTCTGCGAACACTGCCAGGTCAAGATCATCGGCCAGGGGGTCGAGGCGGACGGCCACTGGTACTGCGGAGCGCACTGTGCGCGCTCCGAGGGGAAGGTGGGGATCGTGGACCACGTCTGACGGGCCGTGGAGCGCGCCTGAGGGCCCGGGGCGGGAGGCACAACGGTACGGGCAGGGGCCGTGGCGACGTTCAGCAGCGGCCCGGCCCCCTCGGCCGGTGGCCTGAACCGGAGCGCAGTGCCCCCGGCGCCCTTCCTCCGACCGCGGAGCCTTCTATGACCACAGCACGGGATCTGATGATGACCGCCATGGACGCGGCGACCACGCGCCCTGTGGAGCCGGGCGACCTGTCGCTCGCGCTGGCGGGAGCGGAAGTGATCGACCTGCTGGCCGCGGGGGCCGTCACCCTGGACGGCGACCGGATCGTGCCGGGCGACCGGCCGGCCCCGGCCGACCGCGTGCTGGACGAGGCCGCGGCGGCGCTCGTCCGGGAAGCACCGTACGAGCCGGTCGGCGACTGGCTGTGGCGCAGGGGCCGCGGCCTGGCGTCAACCTACCTGGCAGCCCTGGACGCGGAAGGCCGGCTCACGCGGCAAGGCAGCCGCTGGATGCCCTTCCGGGCGGGCCGGACGGTCCCGGCCGACTCGGCCGACCACCGCCGTGCCGAGGCACGCCTGGCGGCGGACGAACCCGTCCTCGCCGCCCTGGCGGCGGCCGCCGGGATCCGCGACAAGAGTGGTGAGGACGTGCCGGCGGAGTCCGGTGACGCGGTCGAGAGCGTGCTCGCCGCGGTCAACGACGCGCTGCTCGACCTGGAGGCCGTACGGCAGCGGCGGGCCGTCGAACAGGCGGCCTTCGACAACGTCTGGCGAGGCGAGTGACGAACACCTGACGAGCGTCCGGCGCGGCGGCTGACGGCACGCGTGGGCGAGGCGACTGACGGCACGTGGCGGACCGCGGGTCTGAGGCGGCCGACCGGGGGCTGTCGTCACCAGGCCTAGGCCGGCGCGCGGCCGGAGCTGGTCCCCCGGCCCGATGCGGCGGCGGGCGGCCGCGCCTAGCGTGCTCCGTATGGACATCACGGACACGAGCGGCGTACTCGACGAAGCGTTCCAGCGGCTCCACGCCGCGGGCCCCGAGCGGCTCGGACGGCTCACCAACCACGCCCCCATGGTGGCCGAGGCGCTCGTCGCCCGCGGCCGCCCGGACGCGGTGCACCGCTGGCTCGACCTCTACGAGGAGCGGCTGGAGGAGTTCCCGGCCGCCGTGGCGCCCGTCACCGACGCCGACTGGGCCGGAGCGCTCGGCGACCCGCGCCGGGCCGCCGACTGGATCGCGTACTTCGGGCGCGCGCTCCCCGAACACGGCTGGAGGAGCGTGCTCGCGACGTGGTGGCCCCGCCTGCTGCCGGGAATGTACGGAGGAGCGACCCACCCCGTGATCCGCGTCGGCCACGCCGTACGCGCCCTCCTCCGCAGCGAGGCGAGCGGGCCCCGGCTGACCGAACTCGCCCACGGGCTGGGCTACTGGGCGGCCCGTCACCGGCCGGTCACCGGCATCACCTGGTTCCCGGGCGCCCCGCAGGCCGCCGCGAGCCTGCAGGCCGTACCCCCGATCCGGGCCCTTGAGGGCGGTTTCCCCGCGCGGCTGGCCCGTGTCGAACGGCTGCCCGTCTGGCCCGGCGACGTGACCGACCCGGCCGCGGCCCGGGACCGGCTCACCGAGCTCGTGCGCGCCGCGACCCACCGCTACGCCACCCACGGCCACGGAGACGCGACCATGCTCGTGCACGCGGCCACGGCTCCCAGCGCCGTCCTGCGCGTCCTTCCCGCACTGCCGCGGGACCTGTGGGTGCCGGGCCTGCACGCCGCGTGGGCTGCGACGGCCGCGGTGACGGCGATGTACGCCCCGGCGGAAGCCGTTCCGTACGTTCCCCCGGGCCGTGTCGCCGCCGGAGACGTGATCGAGCGTGCGGTGGAGCACGGCGACGAACACGTCATCAAATTCGCCGACACGGCGCTCGATGTCGCGGACGAAGCCGGCGAGGCGGACGAAGCCTACGAGGCGGATGAGGCGGAAGGCGGCGCGCGGGCGTACGCCGCCGTGCTGCGGGCGATCGAACTCAGCGAGCCGCTCGCCTGAGGCCCGTGGAGGGGGTGGGGTCCGGCGGGTCTGAGGGGCTGTGACGGCGCCCGGCGGCGGCTATTCGGCTATTCGGCCGGGCCGGCTCCCAGTCGCGTGACCAGGTCGTGCCAGGTCGCCTCCAGGCGGTCGAGGGACATGCCGCGCTCGACGGCCAGGTGGTGGACGAGCGTGGTGTCGAGGTAGCCCAGCAGCGTGTGCGCGAGGAGCTCGGCGTCACCGTCCACGCCCGCCTCGCGCAGCAGCATGCCGAGGTGCGTGAGGCGCAGGTGGCGGGCGGGGACGCTGTAGGCGCGCAGCGGGTCCGTGCGGGTGGCCAGGATCAGGTCGTGGTGGTCGCGCTCGTGGCGGATGACGGCGGGCCCGAAGGCGTGCAGGCGCTGCGCCGCGGGGGCGCCGGGGCCCAGGGGCGGCGGGCCCGAGATGAAGGCCGCTTGGAGCTGCTGCTCGCGGTGGTCCAGGAGGGCCAGCAGGAGACCGGTGCGGTCGCCGAAGCGCCGGAAGACCGTGCCCTTCCCGACCCCCGCGGCCGCGGCGACCGCCTCCATGGTCAGGTTCGCGGCCCCGCACCGGGCCGTCAGCTGCGACGCGGCCTCCAGCAGGCGCGTGCGGTTGCGCGCCGCGTCGGCCCGCAGCTGCGGGGGCTCGCCGACCGGGATGAGCGCGAGGCCCGGATGCTCGCCCCGAGTGCCGTCAGGAGTGCGGCCGTGGGTCCCGTCGGGGGTGCCCTGGTCCGGGCTGGGAGGGGGCGGGGTGAGGCCGGTCATGGAGCCAGCGTAGCGCGTCGGGGCAATAACTGGACCGCGGTCCGGATAAGTGCTACAACTTTAAACAGGACCTCGGTCCGGTTTTACTCTTGTTGATCACCCCCCTCTGGAGTTCCCATGTCTGTCCGCATCCTCGCGCTCGTCGGCAGCCTCCGCGCCGGGTCCCACAACCGTCAGCTCGCCGAGGCGGCCGTCAAGATCGCCCCCGCGGGCACCGACGTCCAGCTCTTCGACGGCATCGTCGACGTGCCCTTCTACAACGAGGACATCGACGTCGAGGGGAGCGTCCCGGCGGCCGCCGCCGAGCTGCGCGAGGCCGTGGCCCGCGCCGACGCCCTCCTGCTGGTCACTCCCGAGTACAACGGCACCATGCCGGCCGTGCTGAAGAACGCCATCGACTGGGTGTCGCGCCCCTTCGGCGCCGGTGCGATCGCCGGCAAGCCGGTCGCCGTCGTCGGCACCGCCTTCGGCCAGTACGGCGGGGTCTGGGCGCAGGACGAGGCCCGCAAGGCCGCCGGCGTCGCCGGTGCCGCGGTCCTGGAGGACGTCAAGCTCGCGATCCCCGGCTCCGTGACGCGCTTCGCCGAGCTGCACCCCGTCGAGGACGCCGAGGTCACCACCGCCCTGACCGCGGTCATCGAGCGCCTGGCCGAGGCCGGCTCCGCCGCGTGACCTTCCGGCCCGCACACCCCGGGCCCACGGGCCCCCGTCGCGCCGTCAGCGCTTCGGGGGCTTGACCCATCCCTTCTTGACCAGCTGGTCGCAGTGCCACTTGCCGTAGCGCTTGCTCTCCCCGCGCTTCTTCGTGGCCTTGATGCAGTCCGCGTAGGGAAAGGGCGGCTTGTCGGCGGGCATGTGGACGGCGGGCGGTGCCGCGGGCGCGGTCCGGGCGGCCGCCGCAGGCGCGGCCAGGGCGCCGGCCACGACGGCCGCGGCCAGCACGATTCTCATTCGACGCACAGTTCTCTCCGCCTTCTCGCTTTCCTGCCGGCCTGTGCCGGTTCGTACGGGTCATGGCGTTTTTCGCGTACATGGGCCAACGAGCCGGAGTGCTACGGGAAACGGTCCCGGGAGGGCTTCACACCGCCGTCGGACGATGTTCACACCGCCGTACGGGCGATCTGGGCGTCCAGGGCGGCGCAGAGCCAGTCGTGGGAGGCCCCGGGAGTCGGCCGCGCCGGGCCCCACAGTTCGGCGGCGAACTGCCAGTAGAGGTCGATGCGGGGATCCGAGGCGAGCTGACTGCTGAGCTCGCGGCGGAAGGCCGGAGTGTCACGCGTGCCGCGCGAGCACGCGTAAGCCGCGACGAAGCAGTCGAGCGCCTCGCCGTCGTACGGCGCCCGCCGCGCCCGCAGCGCGGACGACGCCAGCGCGTACGCCTCGCCGAGACCCTCGTAGAGCACCGCCGGGCGGTAGCCGCCCCCGGTCCGGTGCGCCGCGGGCTGCCAGTCGCCGGCGACGGCCGTCCCGGGGCACGGCTCCGAGACGAGGGCGTGCAGCCGGGCGAAGGCCAGGACCTGCGCCGGGGTCGGATCCGCGGGCGGCTGTGGAACCGCCTGGTCGACGACCTCGGACAGCACGCGCGCCGGAAGCCGCGGGGGCAGCCAGCGGCGCCAGAACCGGGCCAGCACGGCCGTGCTCGGCGGGGCGGACACGGCACCGATCAGGCGCAGCCGGTCGGCGCGCTCCCCGGCCGGGCAGTCCCGGACGAGCCGGAGGGCCGCCTCCCGCCAGCGCAGCGCGGCCAGTTGTGAGCCGAGCTCCCGCAACTGCCCCGCGACGGCGTCCTCCAGAGCGCCCTCCATCGCGTCCTCGCGGTCGAGGACCCGGCCCACGTCCGGGACCGGCAGGTCGAGGGCGCGCAGGGACCGGATCAGGCCCAGCCGGTCGAGGGCCTCGGGGCCGTACCGCCGGTGGCCGCCGGCGCTGCGGCCCGCCTCGGGCAGCAGGCCGCGGTCCGAGTAGAAGCGGACGGTCTTGACGGTGACGCCCGCGCGCTCGGCGAGCTCCCCGATGCTCCACATGCCGTCAGGTGACACGGCTTGAACCTCCCCCAGCAGGAGCTTTTACCGTACCGGCGAACGCGGACGGCCCGTCGGGCCGGGCCCGCGAACCGAGACATGCGAGGGCCTGCGAGGGTTTGCGGGAGTCGGCGACGGACCATGCGCGACGGACCATGGCGGACCATGACGACCCGCGTAGGCAAGTGAGGAGCAGATCATGACGGCATTCGTCCTGGTGCCGGGCGCCCACACCGGCGGCTGGATCTGGGAGGACGTGGCCGGCCGGCTGCGGGAGGCGGGCGCCGAAGCCCATCCCGTGACGCTGACCGGCATGGGCGGCGGCCACGACGAGCACGACGGTCACGGCGAGGCGGGCACGGGCACACCTGCCGGCACCGGCCTGGAGACGCACATCGATGACCTGGTGCGGCTGATCGACGAGATCGACGCGCCGGAGGTGGTGCTGGTCGGCCACTGCTACGGCGTTCACCCGGCGCTCGGCGCCGCCGGGCGGCGCCCCGAGCGGGTCGCCCGGATCGTCTACGTGGACACGACCGTGCCCCAGGACGGCGCCCCCGCCCTCGAACTGATACCGGATCAGGCCCTCCGCGACGCACTGCGGAAGCAGGCGGAGGAGACCGGGGCCGACGGCCTGCTCCCCCCGCCGGCCGAGTGGCAGCGGTGGGGCAGCGTCGCAGGCATTCCCGAGAACGCGCTGGACCGGCTGACCGGCCTCGCCGCACCGCAGCCCCTGGCCACGCTTACCCGGCCGCTCCCCGTGCCGGGCGGGGCGGTCTCCGAGCTGCCGACGACCGGCGTCCTCTGCACCGCCAACGGACCCGGCATCGCCATGGTCGAGTCACTCCTGGCGCTGGGGGAGCCGCGCCTCCAGGCGCTCGCCCACCCCCGGACCGGCTTCTTCGAAATCGCCACCGGACACTGGCCGATGCTCTCCGCCCCCGGCGAACTGGCCGCGATCCTGCTCCGCGCCGCCGCGGGGGAGGGCCATCGGCTGTCCGCGGCCGCGAGCGAGACGCCGCCCCATCTGCGGCCCTTCCCCCTGGACGTGCCGGAGCAGCGCCGCGAGCGCGCGGAGCGGGTCGATCTCCACCTGCCCGACGCCGACGGCCCCCGCCCGGCGGTGCTCTTCGTCCACGGCGGGCCCGTGCCCGCCGGCATGCGGCCGACGCCGCGCGACTGGCCGCTCTACACCGGCTACGCGCAGTACGCGGCGAGCCTGGGGGCGGTCGGTGCGATGTTCGACCACGGGCTGCACGACGTCACCGACTACGAGCGCGCCGCCGAGGACGTCGCCGCGGCGGTCGAGCTCGTACGGGCCGACCCGCGCGTCGACGGGGACCGGGTCGCACTGTGGTTCTTCTCGGCGGGCGGGCTGTTGTCGGCGGACTGGCTCGCCGCGCCCCCGCCGTGGCTGCGGTGCGTGGCGGCGACCTATCCCATCCTCGCGCCGCTGCCGAACTGGGGGCTCGCCGGCTCCCGCTTCCGGCCCGCGGCCACGGTGCGCGCAGCCGGTTCCCTGCCGGTCGTACTGACGCGGGTGGGCCGGGAGTTCGCGGAGATCGCGGCGACGGCCCGGGAGTTCCTCGCCGCCGCCGAGGACTGCGAGGCCGCGGTCGAGCTCATCGACCTGCCGGACGCCCGGCACGGCTTCGAGACGATCGACCGCACCGAGCCCGCGCGCGACGCCATAGAGCGCGCGATGCGGTCCGTAGTGGGGCACTTGCGCGAGCCGTGACGGGAACGGACCGGACCGGGCGTGGCGCCTGCTCGGCTCATGACCGGACCGGGGCGTCGGTGTGGTTCATGACCGGAACGCGGTGTCGGCGCGGCTCACGACCGGTCGGCGTCGCGCCACGCGCGGGCGAGCTGACGGACCGACGCGAAGCGCTGCCCGGGACCGGCCCGGGTGGCCCGCTCCACGACCGCGAGCCGGCCGGGCCCGCCCCGCCAGGCGCGCTCGCCGTCACCCGCGTCGAGCAGCAGACGGGCGGTGCGCCCGAGGGTGAACACGGTGGTGCGGACGTCGATGACGGCCCCGCGCACGAACTCCTCGGGCGCCATGAACCGCGTGGAGCCCGGCAGGCGTTCGTCCTCCAGAACGAACGGCCCCGGACGGTATTCGTCGAGGTCGACGAGGCGCATGGTGCCGCCGGCGAAGTCGTACAGCAGGGAGCCGTCGTAGAGGTCCACGGCGACGTGCCCCGCGTCCTCCACCGCGAGGTGCGCGCTCAGGATCCGCTCGTAGGCGCGCAGGACGAGGGGGAGGGGCGCGCACGGAAGCGCGCCATGGCGCTGTCTGGGCCGATGCGGTCCGCGGTTTCGCGGACGGCGGGGTGGTAGAGGACCTCGCCGTCGTGCCACGGCATGACCACCGCCCAGCCACCCCGCAGGGCGATGCGGTGCACCTGCGGGACGATCGCCGGATGCCGCACGGCCCGGTGGAAGGCCCAGGCCCGGTCGAGGGACCGCCGCGCGTCGCTGGTGACGGCTTCCTTGACGAACCACCGCTCTCCGCCGGCGAGACGGACGCCGTAGGACACGCAGCCCGAGTCCTGTTCCCGGAAGGCCGCGAAGACGCTTCCGACCCGGTCGAGATGAGCCTCGATGGATGCGGACGAGGTGCGGGAGATGCCCAGTAACGGGTGAGGCGGCATGCGGTCATCGTCCCACCTTTGCCGTCTTCGCCGTCCCCGCCGCCCACGTCGGCGGGCGGGGCGGGAACGGCGTGGCCCCCGCCGCAAGGGGTGGGGGCCACGCCGTTCGTCCTGCCGGATTGCCGGATTGCCGGATTGGTTGCCGGATCGCCGGACGTCGGCCGGTTTACTCGACGACGAGCTCGACGGCGATGTTGCCCCGGGTGGCCTTCGAGTACGGGCAGACCTGGTGGGCCTGCTCCACGAGGCGGGTGCCCGTCTCGCCGGAGAGGGTGTCGGGGAGTTCCACGCGGAGGGTGACGGCGAGGCCGAAGCCGGTGTCGTCCTTGCCGATGGAGACCTCGGCGGCGACGGAGACGTCCTTCGTGTCGACCTTCGCCTCCCGGCCGACCAGCCCCAGCGCGCTCGCGAAGCAGGCCGCGTAACCGGCGGCGAAGAGCTGCTCCGGGTTGGTGCCCCGGCCATTGCCGCCGAGCGCGGGAGGCATGGCCAGGGCGAGGTCGAGCTGCCCGTCCGAGCTCACGGTGCGGCCTTCGCGGCCGTTGGCGGTGGCGACAGCGGTGTACAGCGCATCCATGGGGGGCTCCTTCGGTTCGGCGGTTCCTGTGCGGTTCCTGTAGGGAGGCGGCGCCTCCGTACAACCAAGAGCATTGCACACAATTCAGTTGTGCACAATTTAATGGGGTGCGCGTTACCCTTGGGGCATGACCGCTCCGCCCCCTCCCCTCCCGGACGACGCGGAGCTGCTCCGCCTCGACCACCAGATCTGCTTCTCGCTGCACGCGGCGGCCCGCGCCTTCGGCGGCGTCTACCGCGACGCCCTCAAGGACCTCGGCCTCACCTACCCGCAGTACCTGGCCATGCTCGTCCTGTGGGAGGAGCCCGACCCCCAGCCGGTCAAGGCCATCGGCGAGCGGTTGCGGCTCGACTCCGGCACCCTCTCCCCGCTGCTCAAGCGGCTCGAAGCGGCCGGCCTCGTGGTGCGCGAGCGCAGTGCGGAGGACGAGCGCTCGGTCGTCGTCCGCGTGACGGAGGCCGGCGAGGAGCTGCGCGAGCGCGCCCTGCCGGTGCCCCGGCGCATCGTCGCCGCGTCGGGCCTGTCCCTGCAGGACGCCCTCACGCTGCGCGGGCTCCTGGAACGCCTCACCGAGAACCTCGACGCGTCACAGGCGGGGGAGCGCTGACGGCAGGGGAGTGCTGATCGCTCGTCCGCTCGTCCGCTCGTCCGCTCGTCCGCTCGCCCGCAACGCGCGGCGCCCGACCGTGCCGTACCCGAATTGTGAGGATCATCCGCTTATCGTGACCTCATGGGTGATCCCACGGGTGAAGAGAGCGGCCCCGGCGCGCCCCGCGCCCCTGTCCCCGCCCGGCGGCGCGCCCGCACCCGCCGGCATGCGTTCCGCCACTCGCCGTTCTTCCCCGCCACCGTGCTCCTGCTGATCGTGGCCGCGGCCGCCGGGCTCTTCGCCGGCTCGTACACGTACGCCATGGCCAATCCGACCCCGCACAACATCCCCACCGCGGTGACAGGCGTCCCCGCCTCCGAGATCAAGCGGGCCGAGTTCGTCCAGGGCATGGAGAAGGCGCTCGGGGCCGAGCTCCGGCTGCGCCACTTCGCCACCTACGAGGCCGCCCGGAACGCCGTCGACGACCAGCAGGTCTACGCCATCCTCCAGGACCGTCCCGGCGCCGCCGGGCTGGACGTCTCCGGAGCCTCCGGAGCCACCGTCGCCCAGCTCCTGGCCGAGACCGCGCCGCAGGTCGGCAGGACCGTCGGCGTGCCTGTCATCGTCAAGGACATCAATCCCCTGCAAAAAGGCGACCCGCGCGGGCTCGCGCTCTTCTACATCACCCTCGCCGCGGTCATCGTCGGATTCGTCGGCGCAATTCAGCTGGGTGTGCACGCCTCCGCGCTCAATCCCGCCGAGCGCATCGCCTTCACCGCCGGATACTCCTTGCTGGGCGGCTTCGCCATCGCCGCCGTCGTGGACTGGGTGCTGGGTGCCCTGCGGCTGCCGTTCGCGGAATCCTGGCTCATTCTCGCGCTGACCATGTTCACGTCGGGAATGGTCTTCTCGATGTGCGATTGATGGTCCTGCTGGGCAACCCCTCCTCCGGCGGCGCCGTCTCCTGGCCCCTGCTGCCCTCCCTCCTCGGCGAGATCGGCCGCTGGCTGCCGCCGGGTGCCTCCGTGAACGCCCAGCACACGGCCGTCTACTTCCGGCACAACCAGCACTTCTTCCCGTTCGCCGTCCTCGGCGCCTGGGCCGCCGTCTCCTGCGCCGTCTTCTGGATCTGGCGCCACCGCCACCCCGGCGGACGCGAGGCGAACGCCGCCGTTTCCGGGTGAACGCCCGCTCGCACGGAGTGACGCGAGGAGCCCTGCGGTGTGAGGCCGCCCATGAGGCGCGCGTCACTTACGAAATGCGTTAGTGGGCGCGGTGGCGGAATAGAGGGGAAAGGCGGGCGGATTTCCGGGGCCTATGAATGCGGGTAGTAGGTCACAGGCCTTGTCAGGGGTTTTCGCCGCCGCTAACAATTACGGGGTCGCTGGGCGCCGTCGACCGAGGAACGGCGCTTCGTTATTGCGCCGATTCAGGGCCGGGCGACATCCGCGATTGGGAAGGTTCAGCTCTCTTATGCGCTCCACCATCTCCGGCTATACCCGTCTTCCGAAGATTCACAAGTTCTCTGTTGCCGGCATTGCCGCGACCGGTGCCGCTGTGGTTGCGGTGGCTGTCGCTCCGCACGCTTTTGCCGCTGACACCGCTTCGGCTTCGTCCGTGAAGCCGGTGGCGTGGAGTGCTGAGGCTTTCGGTGAGACGCAGCAGGACGCGCTGGAGCAGCAGAGTGCCGCCGCTGTCACGGCCGCCAAGGCTGATGCCGGTGCCGTCGTGGTGAAGGCGAAGGCGGAGAAGGAGCGTGCGGAGAAGCAGGCCGCCAACCGTTCCACCGAGCGCAAGGCCCTGGAGGCCAAGCCCGCCCCCGCCAAGCCCGCCGCCCCGGCCAAGCCGGCTGCCCCGGCGAAGAAGGCCTACGCGGACAATCTGGACGGCTGGATCCAGGAGTCCCTGGACATCCTGCGTGCCAAGGGCATCCCGGCCTCCTACGACGGCATCAAGCGCAACATCATGCGTGAGTCGACGGGCAACCCGCGTGCGATCAACGACTGGGACGTCAACGCCGTCAATGGTGTGCCGTCGAAGGGTCTGCTGCAGATCATCGACCCGACGTTCAAGGCGTATCACGTCGAGGGCACGTCCTGGGACATCTACGACCCGGTCGCCAACATCACCGCGTCCTGCAACTACGCCGCCGACAAGTACGGCTCGATGGACAACGTCAACTCCGCGTACTGATCCGCAGCACCCGCGGCAGGCGTCACGGATAGACGTCACGCATAGACGTCACGCACCACCATCGCCAGGGCGGTGGCACCCCGGACCTCCGGGGCGCCACCGCCCTTCGTGTACGCCATATAGTCTATTTAGACTGTTAGGGTTCGACCATGCCACGACGCACTCTGGACAACCCCCTCGTGCCGGCGGTGCTCGGCCTCCTGCTGGAACAGGCCTCGCACCCGTACCAGATGCTCGCCGAGCTGCGGCAACGCAGCGACAGCCACGCGGCCGCCATCACCCGGGGCACGCTCTACAACACCGTCGCCGCACTCAACGAGGCGGGCTGGGTCGCCGTTCAGGGGCAGCAACGTGCGGGAAACCGACCCGAGAGGACCGTCTACGCGCTCACGGACGCGGGACGCGAAGAGCTCGTACGGCGGCTGGACTCCGAGATCCGCAATCCCGAGCGGGAGTTCACCCGGTTCTTCGGCGCCGTCACCTACCTCGGCGCTCTCGGACCGGACGGCGCCGTCGAAGCCCTCACCGAGCGGGCGCAGCGGCTGCGGGAGCGCACGGCGGCCGACGAGGAGCGCCTGGCCTCCGCACGGGCGGCCGGTGCGCCCCGCCTGTTCGTCATCGAAGCCGAGTACGCGCTGTGCCTCGCGCGCGCCGAAACGGCATGGATCGACTCGGTCGTCGACGACATCCGTACCGGCGCACTCACCTGGCCCACTCCCTGACCCGGCCCACTCCCTGACTCGCCCGCCCCCGATTCGTCCCTCCGCCTGACCTGACAGCTGAGAGGAACCGCCCCCATGACGCCGACAGCTCATGACGCCATGCTCTTCGGGATATACCCGGGAAGCGTCGCCGGCGACGACGCCGGAGGCCTGGCCGCCGGCCCGCCCGACGACCCGTCCCGCATCACGGCCGCACTCGACGTGCTCCAGGGGAGGCCCGGCCGCCCCTTCCTCGTACGCGCCTACGCCGGCTTCGACGACACCACCGCGCGCGGCCTGCCCCACGCCACGTCCACGCCCGCCGCCGCTGCCCAGTACGCGGTGCGGGGCCGCAGCCTGGATCTCGTCGCCCAGTACCAGTCCGCCTCCGGCGACGTCGAGGGCTACTGCGCGTTCCTCCGCGAACTGGTCGAGCAGTACGGGCACGTCACGAGCACGCTGCAAGTGACGGAGGAGCCGAACGTCACGTCGATGCCCACCCTGGACGGCGCCTACCCGGACGTGTGCGAGGCGATCGTCCGGGGCGTGACCGCGGCCAAGGAGCACGCACGCGCACTCGGGCACACCCATCTGCGGGTCGGCTTCAACACCACGCCGCTCTTCGGTCCGGCCGCATCCTTCGTCGCCGACCTGACCGGCCGGGCAGGGGACGCCTTCCTCGCCGACCTGGACTACGTGGGCCTGGACTTCTTCCCCGACGTCTTCCAGCCCGTCGCCGCGCCCGACCTGCCGGGCGCCGTCGAGGGACTGCTGCACCACCACCGCCACACCGTTCTGGACCCCGCCGGACTCGGTCACCTGCCCTTGCACATCACCGAGCACGGCTGGCCCACGGGCCCCGGCAGGTCTGTCGACCGGCAGGCCGAGGTCGTGGAGACCGTGGTCGGTGCCGTCGCTGCCCACGCCGGCCCGCTCCGGCTGAGCGGCTACACGCACTTCGCCCTGCGCGACGCCGACAGCGCGAACCCCGGGCTGTTCCACCGGTTCGGGCTCATGACCGACGACTACGCGCCCAAGCCCGCCCTCGACTCCTTCGCGAAGCTCGTCGAACGCTTCGGCTGATACGGGCCGGAACCGTGCCGCTGCCGGAGGGCGGACGCCGGTTCCCGATTCCGGTGGTGGTGGCGGTGGCGGTGGCCGCAGTCGGTGTTGGGTGACCGGTTTTCCGCCTTGGAGGTCCTGTGAAGAGCGTGGAGAATCCGCACCGTCACGCCTTGCATCTCATGTCACACCTGTGAGGAGAAGCCATGCGTTCGGTGAAGACGGTCCTCGCTCTCGGTGCTGCGGCGCTGGCCGCGGCGGGAGGCCTCGTGACTCCCGCCGCGGCCGCCGCGCCCGCCGCCGACTCCGGCGGCAAGGCCATGACCTGGACCCTGATGGCGGACGGCCCCAGTGGAACCGTCCAGGTCGGCGGCGGCCCCCTGAGCAACCCGTACCAGGGCGACACCGCCACGACCACGGCCCTGCCCGTGCTCTGCCTCAGGATCGACGGCAGGCTCGCCCCCGCCGGCATCACCCCCGGCTTCTACGCGGGCTGGGCCCGAGGTGAGGTCGCGGCCACCAACCCGCTCCGCGGCACCCGCCTGACCAGCCGCGCGGCCGCCGACGGCGTCTGCGCGAACACCTTCGGCACGGGCTGGCGCATGGCCGAGTTCCACGACGGCAGATACGGTCCCGACCTGGAGAGCTCGGGAGGCTGGAGCTTCTGGGCCTACGGCGACGTCCCCGCCGGCACCCGCTTCTGGACGGCCATCAACGACCAGCCGGCCAACCCCTGGAACAACTGACCCCGGCCGGCGGTCACGTGCACCTGCACGTACGCCACGCGTACGCCCACACGTACGCGAACGCGTGTACGTACGTGAGTACGTGACTGAGTACGTGTGCTCAGTCAGGTCCCACGCGCATCGCGGATACTCGGGGCCATGACGACGCCTCACCCTCCCCTCGCCGTTCCGCCCGTGCCCCCGGTCCCGCCCTCTTCCCCGTCCGGGCGGCCGGGGCGCCGCCGGACGGTGCTCGTGGGTGCCGTGGCGGCCCTGGTCCTGGCGGTGGCCGGGGTCGCCGCCGGGTGGTGGCTGACGCGCGACGAGGACACGGCGCCGTTCGCCGGCCGGCCCCGTGTCACGGACACCGCCGCCGGGCTCTCCTACGCGATACCCGAGGGATGGGAGCACGATGCGCAGCTGAAGCTGATCAACGCCTTCACCTCTTCGGTCACCAAGCGGCACGCCGACGGCGAGGGCGGCGGCAGCACCGTCCTCGCCGGCCGCGCCGGCGCGGTCCCGCAGTCCGGCCTGCAACGGCAGGCGGAGCGGGCGGCTCGCTCGAACGCGGAGTTCTTCTATCCGGACGGGAGTTCCGAACCGGAGGAGTCCCGGCCGACGACGGTCGGCGGCCGCCCCGCGCACACGGTGGCGCTGAAGGTGAGCCCCGGCAAGCCCGGCACGGGCACCCCGGGACACCTCCGCCTGACCCTGATCGCCGTGGACGACAGCCGCTCGGCGTTCCTCCTCGGCGTGGCACAGCCGGGCGGTACGGCGGAGAGCCGGGAACTGGACAAGGTGATGGAGAGCGCCGCGCCGGCGACGTAACGGGCGGCGCCTCGCCGGATCCTCAGTCGCTGCCGCGGAGGTAGACGCGTGCGGTGCCCTCGCCGGCCCGCGCCACCCCAACCTGGAGGAAGTTCAGGTCGCCCCGGCACGGGGCGCACACCTGGCCCTCGCGGACGCCGGGCAGGGACTCCGGCTCCGGCAGCCCCAGATGCGCGAACGGCGTCGCCGGCTTCACCGCGCCGGCGACCGGCTCCTGTCGCGTCCGCAGGGGCCGTTCCGGGGCCAGCCGCGCGACGAAGCCGGCGACCTCACTGCTGGGCAGGACGAAGGCCAGGAGCAGCCCGTCGTCCTGGAACCCCTTCTGGTGCGCGGCCTTGACCTCGGTCGCCGTGGCCGGAACCGTCACATGCAACTGCCGGGCGACCGCCGGCGGTGCGGCATCGTCGAGCCAGTACGGCGGCATCTGCCGGCCCGGAGACCTGGGCGCGTCCCGCGTGCCGTCCTGCGCCCCCGCCCCGCCGCACCCCGCCACCAGCCCCGCCAGCACGGCCGCGCCACCGGCCAGAGCGGCGCACCGCTCCCACCGCCGCGACCCCTTCACCGGGCGTCTCCGTCGCGGCCGATCGCGGACCAAGTCATCGTGCCCCGTTACGCATCATGATCACGTCATTCCGTCGCGCGTCACTATAAGGCCCCCGTGAGCCCCCGGATGATGAGGTGTCATTGACAGAGGCCGGCCGTCCGGCAAGGTGGTCACCGCGTGTCCGGCCGGCGGCGGTCGATCGCCACCCGGGCGTGCAGGGCTGAAACGGACGTGGTGCAGGATGTCGTCTCGCGATGATCCACTTCCGTGGCCCTCGCCCGCACTCACGATCCGTCAGGACAGACAGGTACAAGGTGACGAACCACTACGCCGGGCCGCCGGCAGCCTGCGACGCCGTCGCTCCGTTCTCCGCAACGGCAGGGGGACACCGATGAACCGCGACCTCACCCTGCACGACGCCATCGTCGCCGGCATCGCGGTGGCCGCCGGCGTGGCCGTCGCCCTCCTGCTGCGCGTGCTCCTGCGCTGGCTCGGCAAGCAGGCGGCCCGGACCGCGTGGGAGGGCGACGACATCATCGTCGACGTCCTGCGCACCGTCGCCCCCTGGGCCGCGGTGGCGGGCGGCGTGGCGTCCGCGGCGGCGGCTCTCCCGCTGACCAGCCAGGTCGGACACGTCGTCAACCAGACGCTCATCGCCTTCGTCATGCTGACCGCGTCGTTCACCGCGGCCCGGGTGATCAGCGGCCTCGTGCGGTCCGTCGCGCAGTCGCGGTCCGGCGTGGCCGCGTCGGCCACGATATTCGTCAACATCACCCGCATCGCGATCCTGGCGATGGGCTTCCTCATCATCCTGGAAACCCTCGGCATATCCATCGCCCCGCTGCTCACCGCCCTCGGCGTGGGCGGTCTCGCGATCGCCCTCGCCCTGAAGGACACGCTGGCCAACCTCTTCGCGGGCGTCCACATCCTCGTCTCGAAGACGGTCCAGCCCGGTGACTACATACGGCTCAGCAGCGGCGAGGAGGGCTACGTCCGCGACATCAACTGGCGGATCACCGTGGTGGAGCAGCTCAACAACAACCTCGTCATCATCCCGAACGCCAAGCTCGCCGGCACGAACATGACCAACTTCAGCCGGCCCGAGCAGAAGCTGTCCGTCACGGTGCAGGTGGGCGTCGCCTACGACAGCGACCTGGAACACGTCGAGCGGGTCACCAACGAGGTCGTCGAGCACGTGATGAAGGACATCACCGGCGCCGTCCCCGACCACGAGCCCGCCGTCCGCTTCCACACCTTCGGCGACTCCCGCATCGGCTTCACGGTGATCCTCGGAGTCGGTGAATACAGCGACAAATACCGCATCAAGCACGAATTTATAAAGCGCCTGCACCAGCGGTACCGCGAGGAGGGCATCCGGATCCCCGCCCCCGCACGGACCGTCTCCCTGCAGCAGGCGGGCGCGGAAGCCGTGATCCCCCACCCCCGCGAATCCCTCGACGCCGCGGGCTGAGCGGGCCGCCGCCGTGGAACGGGCGCCGCTGGGCGAGCGGGTGCCGCTGGGCCGCAGCCGGGCATGGACCACCCGGCTCGCCTTCGGGGCCGCCGCGATAGGGAACCTCTTCACCGCCGTGTCCGACGAGGACGCCGCCGAGGCGGTCGGCGCGGCGTGGGAGGCGGGCATCCGCTCCTTCGACACCGCACCGCACTACGGGCTCGGGCTGTCCGAACGCCGCCTGGGCGCGGCACTGCGGGGGCGGCCGCGCGGGCAGTTCACCGTCTCCACCAAGGTCGGGCGGCTCCTGGAGCCCGTGCCTGCCGCGTCCGCGGGGGACCCCGCCGGCGAGTTCGCGGTGCCCGCCACCCACCGCAGGCTCTGGGACTTCAGCGCCGACGGCGTACGGCGCAGCCTGGACGCCAGCCTGGAGCGGCTCGGCCTGGACCACGTGGACGTCGTCCACCTCCACGACCCGGACGAACACGAGAACGACGCCCTCCGCCACGCCTACCCCGCCCTCGAACGCCTGCGGGCCGAGGGCGTGGTCAAGGCCATCGGGATCGGCATGAACCAGTCGGCGATGCCGGCCCGCTTCGTACGGGACACGGACGTGGACGTCGTCCTGCTCGCCGGCCGCTACACCCTCCTCGACCAGAGCGCCCTGTCCGACCTGCTGCCCGAGGCGGCGCGGCGCGGCGTCCCGGTCGTGGCCGCCGGGGTCTTCAACTCGGGCCTGCTGGCCGCCCCCGGCCCCGGCGCGACCTACGACTACGCCGCCGCGCCACCCGGCCTGCTCGCACGGGCCCTGCGCCTGCAGGAAACCTGCGAACGCCACGGCGTGCCCCTGCGGGCGGCGGCCGCCCGGTTCCCGCTGGGGCACCCGGCGGTCGCCGGGGTACTGATAGGCCTGCGGAACGCCCGCGAGGTCGCCGACGCGGTCGACCAGTCCCACCGGCCGGTCCCCGGCGCGCTGTGGCAGGACCTGCTGGCGGAAGGGCTCCTCCCCGCAGGAACGCCTCTCCCGGACGGCAACTGACTTTCAGCCACGGCCGGTACGGCAGTCCGGGGAGCTTGGCAGCCCGGAAGAAGAAGGGACGGACGGTTGGATCCCAGTGCGGTGGTCATCGCGGTGACCGGTGTCGCGGGAACCCTGGGCGCCGCGCTGCTCACCCAGCGCGGCTCCGAACGCGCGAAGCGCCGCGAGATAGACCTCGTCCGCGCCCATGAGGACGCGCGCGAGAACCGCGCCCTCCGGCGTACGTGTTACGTGGAGCTCAACCGGGACGCCCGGCAGTTCACCACGGCGCTCAACCACCACCTGCGCCTCATGCGGGAACGAGGAGTGGAGGACGCCGACAGGGTCGCGCTCGACGCGGCGAAGAGCGCTCACCGTGACCGGTATTCCGAGGCGCAGATGATCGCACCTTCCACCGTGCTCGAACGGGCGAGCGCCGTCAACCAGGCCCTGAACCGGGTGTACGGCCAGGTCAAACGTCTCGAACGAGGCGTACCCGGGCCGGGCGAGACGATGGAGAGCGCCTCCCGGGCCCAGCACGAGACCTGGGAGGCGCTCCGGGCCATGAGGATCGCCATGCGCCGCGACCTCGGCGTGTCACCGGAGGACTGAGCCGGAGGACCGAGAGGGACGCGCCGGACGCGCCCGAGCCGTCACGACCAGCCGCCGCCATCAGCCGCCCTCGCCTGCCGGGCGGGCGCCCGGACGTGTGACCGCTTCCGCGCCCGCCCGGCAGCCTCGCAGCGCCGCCGCCGCCGGGTCGTGGCCCTCCAGCCGGGCGGCGAGGAAGGCTCCGGTGAAGGCGTCGCCCGCGCCCGTGGTGTCCACGGCGGCGGCCGGCTCTCCCGGCACCCGGGCGGTGATGACGCCGGAGGCGGCGACCAGCGCGCCCCGCGCGCCCTGTGTGGCGACCACGAGCGGGAACTGCCGGCTCAGCTTGGCCGTCGCGTCGGCCGGGTCGGGCAGGCCGGTGAGGAGCGCTGCTTCATCGTGGTTGGGCAGCAGGACGTCCGCTCCCGCGACGGCCTCCAGGAAGCGGTTCACTCCCATCTGGGCGATGAAGCCGGCCGAGGCCGGGTCGACGCTGACGGGCACGGAGCGGGCGCGGGCGGCGTCCATCGCGGTCCGGGCGGCGCTGCGGCTCGGCTCGGCGAAGAAGAGGTAGCCGGAGAGGTGCAGGTGACCCGCTCCGGCGAGAAGGCCGTCACTCCAGTCAGCGGGCGACAGCCGTACGACGGCTCCGCTGTCGGTGAGGAACGTCCGCTCGCCGTCCGCGCCGACCAGGCAGACGACCGTACCGGTGGGGACCTCGGGATCGACGACCAGATGCGGCCGGACGCCGGCGGCACGCAGCGCGCGCTCGTGCCCGTCCGCCGCGTCCGCGCCCACCCGGGCCAGGAGACGGACGTCCCGGGTGCCGGAACGGGCCGCCCAGCAGGCCACGTTGGCGCCCGCGCCGCCGGGGAGGACGGCGATGGCGGCCGCCGTGTCGGTCGCGGGGGCGAGGGGCGTGCGGTGACGGGCGACGACGTCGGTCACCACGTCACCGACGACGAGCAGCGCCCCGGCCCGGACGCCCGTCCCGGGGGCGGCGCCCGTCATGAGGCGTACGCCACGGCGATCTCGGCCGCCAGCCGCACGTTGCCCCGCACCGCGGCCACGTTGGCCTCCAGGGACGCGCCGCCGGTGTGCCGGACGAGGTGGTCGAGGAGGAAGGGGGTGACGGCCTGCCCGGTGACGCCCTCCCGCGCACACGCCGCCAGCGCCTCGGCGAGCACCCGGTCGTGCAGGGCCGGGTCGAGCTGCTGCGCCACGGGAACCGGGTTCGCGACGATCAGGGCCGACTCCGGGCCGCCGAGGGCGTCCTGGGTGCGCAGCACGCCGGCCACCTCCGCCGCGGACCCGGCCGTCCAGTCGACCGGCTCGCCGGAACCGCTGAGGTAGAAGCCGGGGAACTCCGCCGTCCGGAACCCCACCACACCGACGCCCAGCGTCTCCAGGCGCTGCAGGGTCGCCGGCACGTCCAGGACGGACTTCACCCCCGCGCAGACCACCGCGATCCGCACCCGCGCCAGCAGCCGCAGGTCCGCCGACTCGTCCTGGGTCTGCGCCCACTCGCGGTGGACGCCGCCCAGGCCGCCCGTCGCGAAGACCCGGATCCCGGCCCGTGCCGCCAGGAAGGCCGTCGCGGACACGGTCGTCGCCCCGCTCGCCCCCGCCGCGACCGCGGGCGCCAGGTCCCGGTGCCCCAGCTTGCGGATGCCGTCCTCACCCGCGACCCGCGCCAGTTGCTCCTTGTCCAGCCCCACGCACGGCCGTCCGTCCAGCACCGCGATGGTCGCGGGGACGGCGCCGCCTTCCCGTACGAGCGCTTCCAGCTCCTCCGCCACCTGCAGGTTCCGCGGGCGGGGCAGGCCGTGAGCGATGATCGTCGACTCCAGGGCGACCACCGGCCGGCGGTCCTCCAGCGCCTCCCGCACCTCGTCCGATACGACCGGCCACCGCGGCTGTTCGCCCGGCACCGCCGGCCGCTCCGGCTGTTCGCCCGACACCTCTGACATCGCAGGCCCCTCCCGTCGCGCCGAACACGGCGCTGTTCACCGGATCCCTGATGCACCCTGATGCACCCCCACGCACCCTGATGCACAGAGCCGTTCCCCGGCCCATGGCCGCGCAAGCCTCCGCCGACGGCACGGTCACCCGGTCCCGGGCAGGGCAGTGCGCCCGGCTCCGGGTCCCATCGCCCTCCGGGCCTCCGGGCCTACGGGCCTCCGGTCCTCAGGACCGCTTGACGGTGATGGCGCCGCTGCCCGTGTGCAGGTCGAGCCGGTGCGTGCCGGACGCGTCGTCGCGGACGGCGATGTCCTTGCCGCCGCTGCCGCTCTCGGCGGTCACCCGGTACCGCCCGTCGGGCGTGGTCAGCGTGACGGCCCCGCTCCCGGCCTCGGCCCGGACGTCCTGCGCCGTGGACATGGTCAGGTCGATGGCCCCGCTGTTGGTCTTGGCGGAGACGGGGCCGCTCTTGAGCCCCTGCCCGGTGATCGCGCCGCTGCCGGCCTGCACCTCGACCGGGCCGTCGACGTCGTCCAGGTCGATGGCGCCGGAACCGGTCCGCACCTTCACCGCGCCCGACTCCGACACGCTGACCGCGCCGCTCGCCGTCCGGCCGGTCACCGGTATGCCCGCCGGCAGGTCGACGGTGTAGGACACCGAGCAGTCGTCGTCGCAGCCGCCGAGCACCAGGACGCCGTTCTCGACGCGGTGCGTGGGGCCCTCCGGGCGGTCTCCGCCGTACTCCACGTAGCGGTGCAGGCTCACCTTGGTGGCGCCCTCCTTGCCGCGCAGGGTGACGCCGCCGGAGCCGGTGTCCAGCCGTACGGAGGTGATCTTCTGCGCGACGGTGGTGTCGTCGTCGAAGCTCTTCCGCAGCATGCCGCACGCGCTGACGCCGCTCGCGGCGAGGGCGGCCGTCGTGACGGCAGTGAGCAGACGGAGGCGCGCACGCATGAAGGTATCCACCATTCTTGATGAGACGTCAGGGAGGGCAGGGCACTCCTCCTGCGTAGAGACGCGTAGAGAAGTGCCTGCTGAGGCGAGGCTATGCGCCCGGCCGGACCGCCACCATGGGGAAAACCCCCGGGCCGGGGAGCAAGCGGCCGGCGGCACGGCCTGCCGCGCGCTCCGGAGCGGTCATCTGGTCGCGCCCACCGCCGGAGGCCATCATGGGAGCCCGCCGTCGCACCGGTCACCGGGAGGGGAACGCCCATGCAGGACGCGAGGGACGCGCAGCACCGGAGCCACGACTACATCGTGGTGGGGGCGGGGTCGGCCGGTTGCGTACTGGCCGCGAGGCTGAGCGAGGATCCCGGCGTCCGCGTGCTGCTGGTGGAGGCGGGCCCGCCCGACGACGCCGCGGAGATCCACGTCCCGGCGGCGTTCGCGAAGCTGTTCCGGACCAAGTACGACTGGGACTACACGTCGGAGCCCGAGCCGGGCCTGGGCGGCCGCCGCTGTTTCCTGCCGCGCGGCAAGACCTTCGGCGGCTCGTCGTCCATGAACGCGATGATCTACATCCGCGGCAACCGCAGGGACTACGACGCCTGGTCGGCCGCCGGCGCCAAGGGGTGGAGCTGGGACGAGGTCTTCCCGTACTTCCTGCGGGCCGAGGACCACCACGGCGGCGCCTCCGACTGGCACGCCGCCGGCGGCCCGCTCACCGTCAGCCGGGGCCGTTCCCGCCACCCGCTCATGACGGCGTACGTGGAGGCCGCGCAGGAGGCGGGCCACCCGTTCACCCCGGACTTCAACGGCCCCGAGCAGGACGGCTTCGGCTACTACGACCTCACCCAGCGCAACGGCCTCCGGTGCAGCACGGCCGACGCGTACCTGCGCCCCGCCCTGGCGCGGCCGAACCTGACGGTGCTCTCCGGAGCCCAGTGCACCCGGCTGCTGTTCTCCGGCGAACGGGCCGCCGGCGTCGAGGCCGAGCACCACGGGGAGCTGGTGGAGCTGCGCGCCGAACGGGAGGTCGTTCTCTCGGCGGGCGCGTACAACTCTCCGCAGCTGCTGATGCTCTCGGGGATCGGCATCGCCGCGGAGCTCGAAGCGCTCGACATCGCCCCGCGCGCCGACCTCCCCGTGGGCGAGAACCTCCAGGACCACCCGCACCTGCCCCTCATCCACCTCACCGACACCGAGTCGCTGATGACGGCGATGACCCCGGAGAACCTCGCGCTCCTGGAGGCGGAGGGCCGCGGGCCGCTCACCTCGAACGCGGGGGAGGCGGGCGGATTCGTCCGGACGCTGGCCGGGCTGGACGCACCGGACGTGCAGATCCACGCGCTTCCGGTCATGTTCCACGAAGAGGGCCTCGGCGCTCCGGCCGCCCACGCCTTCCACCACGGTGCGGTGCTGCTGGACGCGACCGCCCGGGGAAAGGTCTCCCTCCGCTCGGCGCTGCCCAGCGCCAAGCCGCGCATCGTGCACAACTACCTGTCCACGGAGGAGGACCGCGCGGCCGCGGTGCGCGCCCTGCGGGTCCTGCTCGACATCGCGGACCGGCCCGCCCTGCGGGCGCACCGGCGCTCCGACTTCCTCGCGCCGCGCTCGGACAGCGACCGGGACCTCCTCGACTTCGCCCGGCGGGAACTGCACACGCTCTACCACCCCGCGGGCACCTGCGCCATGGGGCCGGTCGTCGACAACGAGCTGAGGGTGCACGGCGTGAGGGGTCTGCGGGTGGCCGACGCCTCGGTCATGCCGACCCTGGTGCGCGGCAACACCAACGCACCCACCATCATGATTGCGGAGAAGGCCGCGGACCTGCTCCGGGGCGTGTAGCCCGGCGCGGCCGGGCGGCCATGGCGGGAGGAAACGTGAGCATCGCGCTGTTCGCGCTCGGGGGCACGATATCGGTGTCCGGGCGCGCCGAGGGGAAGCGGCTGACCGGGGCCGAGATCACCGCGGCCGTCCCCGGCCTGGACGAGCTCGGCGTGCCCCTGGACGTACGGGACGTGCACGCCGTCCCCAGCGGAAGCCTGACCTTCGCGCAGGTGCTCGACGTCGTCGGCACCGCCTCGCGGGCCGTGACGGACGGGGCCGCCGGCGTCGTCGTCACGCAGGGCACCGACACGCTGGAGGAGACCGCGTTCCTCGCCGACCTCGTGTGGCCGCACGACGCACCGTTCGTCCTGACCGGGGCGATGCGGCAGCCGGGCATGGCCGGCGCCGACGGCCCGGCCAACGTGCTCGCGGCCGCCCGCGTCGCCGCTTCGCCCGCGGCGCGCGGGCTCGGGGCGCTCGTCGCCTTCAACGACGAGGTGCACGCGGCGCGGTGGGTGCGCAAGTCCCACAGCACGAGCACGGCGGCCTTCGTGTCGCCGAACGCCGGCCCGGTGGGCCGCGTCGTCGAAGGAGAGGTGCGGGTCCTGGCACCGCCGCCGCGCCGCGCGGTCCTGCCCGCCGGCATCGGCGGAGCGCGGCTCGACGCCGCCCGCGTGGCCCTCCACTGCGTCACCCTCGACGACGACCCCGGCGGGCTCGAAGGACTCGCCGCGGCGTACAGGGGCCTGGTGGTCGCCGGCTTCGGGGTCGGGCACGTGCCCGCCTCTCTCGCACCCGTGCTGGGCGCCCTCGCGGACCGCATCCCGGTCGTCCTCACCTCCCGCACCGGCAGCGGCCCGGTGCTCCGGCACACCTACGGCGCGCCCGGCTCGGAGACCGACCTGCAGCGGCGCGGACTGATCAACGGCGGGCTGCTCGACCCGTACAAGGCGCGGGTGCTGCTGCGGCTGCTGCTCGCGGCGGGCGCGGGACGCGACGAGATCGCCGCGGCGTTCGCCGAGCACGGCTAGAACGGCACGGACTGTGACAGCGGCCGTCATAGCGGTGCCGGAAGTAACGGCGGTGCCCCGGGAGGAGGCGGAAACAACCGGAAACGATCTTCAGCTCGCGGCCCGGCCGGGTCACGCTGAGCACATGCGCTTACTTGTGGTGGACGACGAACGGCGACTGACCCGGCTGCTGCGCAGGGGCACGGTCGTCCGGGGATTCGCGGTGGACCTCGCGTACGGCGGGCGCGAGGGGCTCCACCGGGCGACGGTGCGGGCCGGCGACTCGCACGTCGCCGTCGGCCGCCGCCGGCGGTGCGGGCGCGGCCCGGTCCACCGGCCGGCCACCGAAGAGGTCCGGCCGTGACGCGTCGCCGGCGTCCGGCGCTGCTGCGCCGCCCGGCTTCCATGCGCGGCCGGCTGACGCTCCTCACCGCGGTCTCGGCCCTGCTCTCCCTGAGCGTCGCGGCGGTGATCTCCGTGCTGGCCACGCGCGACCACCTCTTCAAGGAGGCGCACGAGTACGCCAAGAAGGCCGCGAACGCCGTCGAGGCGAAGGCCCGGAAGGCGGGCCCCGACCCGTACCCCGTTCCGGACAGCCTCATCGCCGACCCGCGGCTGGAAGTGCACACCTACACGTGGTCCGAGGTCGATTCCCTGGAGCGCGAGCGGCCGGGAACGACCCGGATATCCCTCGGACGTGACCAGGAGGCGCCGTCCTGGCTGTCCCTGCGGCCCTGGACCGACCCCGCCGGCCGGACCCCCGTGCCCGAGGCCGTCCTGAGGCTCAGCACCGACGACGACTACCCGGTGCTCGTCGTCTTCAGCCCCCTGCGCGCGGAACAGGCCGGCCTCAACGCCGTGGTGTGGTCGGTGGCCGGATCGGTGGTGACGGTGACCGCCCTGATGGCGGCCGTCGCCTGGTACGTGGCCGGCCGCGTCCTGCGCCCGGTGGAGGACATCCGCAGCCGCTTCGCCGACCTCACCGCGCACCACCTGGACCGCCGCGTCCCGGTCCCGCGCACCGACGACGAAGTCGCCCGGCTCGCACGCACGATGAACACGACCCTCGACCGCCTGGAAGCCAACGTCGACCAGCAGCGCCGCTTCGTCGCCGACGCCTCCCACGAACTGCGCAGCCCGCTCACGGCGCTGCGCGCGGAGCTGGAGATCGCCCTCGCCCACCCCGAGGGCACCGACCTGCGCGACGTCGTCGAGGCCGCCCTCGGCGACACCCGGCGGTTGCAACACCTCACCACGGACCTGCTGCTGCTCGCCCGCCTCGACGTGTCCGGCGCGGTGCGCCTGCCCGGCGGCGGCCCCGTCGACCTCGCCGCCCTCGTCCGCGACGAGGCCGCGCGCTTCCGCGCCCCGCAGCACCTCGTCCTCCGGGTGGAGACGGCCGGGGAACCGGTCCCCGTCCACGGCCAGTACGCCCTCCTCACCCGGCTCCTGGGCAACCTGCTGGACAACGCCCGGCGCTACGCCGTCCGTACGGTCGAGATCGGCCTCGTCCACGACCCGGCCGTCCGCCGGGCCGTCCTGCACGTCCAGGACGACGGCCCCGGGATCGCGCCGGCCGACCGGCAGCGCGTCTTCGACCGCTTCACCCGCCTCGACGACGCCCGCGCGCGTGACACCGGCGGTGCCGGCCTGGGCCTGGCCATCGCCCACCGGATCGCCTCCGCCCACCACGGCACGCTGGAGATCGCCGACAGCCCGCGGGGCGCGCGGTTCGCCGCCGTGCTCCCCACGGCGGCGGGGGAGGAGACCACAGGGCACTCCCGTAACCCGGCCTGAACTCGCTGCTGTACCGGCCAGTTTCCGCCAACGGCGGCAGGAGCATGATCATTTGACCCGGGGGAGGGCGTAGGGTGGTCGCCATGCGTTCGACAGTGCTTGCGCCTCCCGCCGCCTGACGCGGGCCGCCACCTCTCACCAGCGCGCCGGGCCCTTCGAGGCCGGCGCGCCATGCGGTTGTGCCCGCGCACGGGAGTCCCCTGACCATCCGCTCCGTCTGGAGAACGCACTGTGTCCGAATCCGTGTCCGAAACTTCCCTGAAGCCGTCGTCGGAGCCGTCGTCGCCGACCGGCGACCCCGGCGCCAAGGCGTCGCGCTCCGTGGGGCGCGGTCTCGTCTACCTGGCCGTGGCCGGCACCACCTGGGGAACCACCGGCGCCGCCGTGGACATCATCTACCGGTCCAGCGACCTGGGCCCCATGGCCGTGTCCTTCTGGCGGTACGTCAGCGGCCTGGCGCTGCTGCTCGCCGCCCGCGCCTTCCTCCCCCGCCGCCCCGCCCCCTCCACCGTCCCCCGCGTCCCTCAGCCACGGCTGCGGGGGCAGCGGCTGCTGCTCCTGATCGGCACGGGCATCGGCCTGGCCGTCTTCCAGACCGCCTATTTCGGGGCGGTGCAGGAGACCGGGCTGGCCGTGGGCACCATCGTCACGCTCGGCGCCGGTCCCGTCTTCACCGCGATCGGCGGACGGCTGCTGCTGAACGAGCGGATAGGCAGGGGCGGGGTCCTCGCCGTGGGCGGGGCCCTGGCCGGCCTGGCCGTGCTCGTCCTGGGCGACCGGGCGGGCACCGTCGACCCCCTCGGCGTGGGCCTGGCCCTGCTGTCCGCCGCCGGATACGCCGTGGCCACGCTCCTGGCCCGCTGGACGGGCCGCCGCGGCGGCGGGGGAGAGGACCCGTACAGCCTGACGATGTGGTCCTTCGGCATCGGCGCCGCGGTCCTGCTGCCCCTCGCCTGGGCCGAGGGCATCCTCCCGCACACCGACCACCTCGGGCGCGTCCTGCTGCTCATGGCCTACGTCGCCGCCGTCACCACCGCGCTCGCCTACCCGCTCTACTTCGCCGGCGTCGCGGCCGTCCGCGCCACGACAGCGGCGGTGGTGATGCTGATCGAGCCGGTCAGCGCCGCCGTCCTCGCCGTGACGCTCCTCGGCGAACACCTCACCGCGGCCACCATCGCCGGCACGCTCCTCCTGCTCACCGCCGTCGCCGGCCTCGCCGTGGCCGAATCCCGGCTCCCGGAGCCGGCGACCGCCTGACCGGAACCCGGCCCGGGGCAACTGCACTGCTCAGCCGCCGCCTTCGCGTCCACGCGCTGCCGAAGGCGGCGGCGACCGCTCCCGGCCGGGTCCTTTTCCCTGTTCGCCCCCTGTGGCCCGGGTCACTCCTCCGGCGCCGTTCCAGCACTGGACCTCAAGCGGGCTTGAGGTGACAGGGTTTCCTCATGGAGATCGCACAGATGAACCGTCAGCTGCAGGACCTGGCCGACCGCGCGGACATCACCGACCTGCTGGACCGCTACCTGCGCTCGCTGGACGAGCGCGTCTTCGACGAAGCATGGGCCCGCGCGTTCCACACCGAGGACGTCACCGCGGAGATGCCCATCGGCACGGTCCGCGGCCGCGAGGCGGTGCTGGCCCACACCCGGCGCGGCATGGCGCTCTTCGACCGCACCGTGCACCTCGGCGCCGGTCTCCTCATCGAGATCGACGGCGACCGCGCCACGGTCCGCGGCGCCCAGCTGAGCACGCACGTCCTCGCCGGCGGTTCGGAGGCCCCCTTCGTCTCCGGCGGCCGCACTCTCACCGGGCTGGTCAGGACGGCCGACGGCTGGCGGATCAGCGCCTCGGCGCTGCACGTGGCGTGGACGCAGGGCACGCCGCCGCGGGTGCCGGAGGAGTGGACGGCGCCCGCGCCTCCTGCTGCCTGAGGCCGCCGCCTCTGCCGACCCGGACACGGACCCGGATTCGGAGGTCAGGGAACCTGTAGGGGATCGCGACGTCACGATCATCCCTTTTCATGATCACGAGCGGGGTCCGGACTTCGTACGGTGATGACATCAGCACACCGCGAAGGGAATCCGAACCATGCGTCACCGAACCGCCGCCGCCTCAGCCCTGCTTGCTGCCGCAGCCGCCCTCGTCCCCGCGGCCGTCCCGGCCGCCGCGGCACCCGCCGGCGCCCACGGCGCGGGCCGGGAGACCGCGAGCCCGGCCGGCAGGGACGCCGCGCTCCAGCGGGCCCTGGACGGCATCGTCGCCGCCGGCGTGCCCGGTGCGATCGCCGAGGTGCGGGAGGGGGACCGTGTCCGGCGCACGAGCAGCGGTGTCGCCGACCTGCAGAGCGGGCGCCCGGCGCAGCCTGGGGACCGGTTCCGGGCCGGGAGCGTGACCAAGAGCTTCGTCGCCACGGTCGTGCTGCAGCTCGTCGCCGAGGGCCGGATCGGCCTGGACGACCCCATCGGGCACCACCTGCCCGGCCTCGTGCCCGACGAGGTGGACGGCGCGCCCGTCACCGTACGCCGGCTGCTCGGCCACACCAGCGGGATCCCCAACTACACCGATGTGCTCCGGCGAGACGGCGACGACCCGATACGCAAGCTCCAGAACTCCCACTACACGCCCCGGGAGCTGGTCGAGCTCGCGACAAAGGAGATGGCGAAGACGCAGGGGACACCCGGGGCGAAGGAGTCGCGTGCCCCCGGTCAGCCGAGGAAGTGGGCGTACTCCAACACCAACTACGTCATCCTCGCCATGCTCATCGAGAAGTCCACCGGCCATGGGCTCGCCCAGGAGATCGACCGCCGCATCGTGCGCCCGCTCCACCTCACCGGCACCACCATCCCCACCACCCGGCAACTGCCCGGCCGGCACATGAACGGTTACGAGCGGCTGCCCGGAGAGACCGCGCCGGCCGACTTCACCGACTTCAGCCCCACCGCCTTCTGGGGCCCCGGCAACATCGTCTCCACCACCGCCGACCTCAACCGCTTCTACCGCGCCCTGGACAGCGGCAGGCTGCTGCCGGACCGTCTCCTGCGGGAGATGCGGACGTTCCAGGAGACGGAGCCCGGTTCGTCGCGGACGTACGGCCTGGGCCTGGAGAGCAGGTCCGCCTACTGCCCCGGCGAGCAGCCGGTGTGGGGCCACACCGGCAGCGTTCCGGGCTACACCACCTTCAGCTTCACGTCGGCCGACGGCGACCGGCAGATCACCCTCGCCGTCAACACCAGCCTCACGATCCCGGAGAAGGCCGAGGACGCCGCGGCGAAGGCGTTCAGCGCGGCGCTGTGCGTGAAGTAGCCGGTCCGAGCGTGTTCATGACGGTGACATCTCGCCGTCGCCCGCACGTCCTTCCGTGCTGCTGATCTTTCTGACCGACAGGTTGATCAGTGGACCACCGGAAGGAACGGGTTGATGTCCGTCAGGAAGTTCCGTATCGCCGCCCTCGCCGTGCTGACGGCAGTCGTGCTGCCGGTCGCGACGCCGGCCGTCGCCGCCCCGGCGGAGACCGCCGCCTCCTCGGGGCGGGGAGCGCCGGACTACCGCACCTGGCAGGCCGATGTGAAGGAGGCCGTCGCCCCCGCCATCCCGTGGCTGCGCGGCCGTTCCGCCGAGCGTGGTGGGAAACAGGCCATCGTCCTGGACATCGACAACACCGCGCTGGAGACGTACTACCACCCGGGGCAGGCCGACAAGCCGGTGCTGGAGGTGGCCGAATGGGCGCACCGGCACCACATGGCCGTGCTGTTCGTCACCGCCCGCACCTCCTCGTCGTCCGCGCGGCAGGAGCTCCAGGACGCCGGATATCCGGTAGACGCCATATGTACGCGGGAACACGGCGAGAGCAAGGAGGAGGGCAAGGCGCGCTGCAGGAAAGAGCTGACCCGGGACGGCTATGTCATCACGGCCAACATAGGAAACCGGTCGACCGATTTTATTGGCGGCTACTACGAAAAGGGCTTCAAGCTGCCCGACTACGACGGCCGGCTTTCCTGACAGCCAATTCGGTCGGTCGTTCCTGTCAAGAACGCCTTTTGCGACAACATTGCCGGGAGTCTTGCCCGTCCGGCGGGCGCGCGCGTTGAATTCGATCACTCGATCGAAGGCCACCGCCGGTGAGGACACGCTCACGCAGCACCACCCGTGTCTCCCGGCGGCGGCTCCGCACGTCGCACAGCAAGAGGAGCACAACCCGTGACACTTGACGCGGTGGACACCAGCGCGAACGACCACACTGCTCAGGCAGAACAGCCCCAAGGCCCCGTGTGTTCCTACACCGAGTGGGACCCGCTGGAGGAAGTCATCGTCGGCATCGTCGACGAAGCGAGCTTCCCGACCTGGCACATGGCCCTGCCGCCTGTCCTGCCCGGCAACCAGCACGAGACCTTCCGCCGCAACGCCGGACAGCCCTTCCCCGCCGAGCAGGTCGCCGCGGCGCACAAGGAGCTGGAGGAGTTCGCCCACATCCTCACGAGCGAGGGCGTCAAGGTCCGCCGCCCCGAGCCGATCCCCCAGCGCACCGAATACAGCACGCTCGACTGGAAGAGCACGGGCATGTACGCGGCGATGCCCCGCGACGCGCTCCTCGTGGTCGGCGACGACATCATCGAGTGCCCGATGGCCTGGCGCTCGCGCTACTACGAGACCCTCGCCTACCGCCCGCTGCTCAAGGAGTACTTCCGCGGCGGCGCCAAGTGGAGCTCCGGCCCCAAGCCCGAGCTGACGGACGAGCAGTTCGACCAGAGCTGGACCGACCCGGGCGAGGACGGCCCGCAGCGGCTCGTGGTCACCGAATTCGAGCCGACCTTCGACGCCGCCGACTTCACGCGCTGCGGTCGCGACATCATCGCCCAGAAGAGCAACGTCACCAACGACTTCGGCATCGAGTGGCTGCGCCGCCACCTCGGCGACGAATATCGCATCCACGTCTTCGAGTTCAACGACTCGCACCCGATGCACATCGACGCGACGCTGGTCCCGATGGCTCCGGGCAAGCTGCTCATCCACCCCGAGCGCGTCCCCGAGGTGCCCGCCCTGTTCAAGGGCTGGGACGTCATGACCGCGCCCGCGCCGGTCATCCCCGACTCGCACCCGCTGTACATGACCAGCAAGTGGATCAACATGAACATCCTCATGCTGGACGAGGAGCGGGTCATCGTGGAGCGGCAGGACCAGCCGATGATCGACGCGATGAAGAAGTTCGGCTTCAAGCCGATCCCGGTCAACTTCCGCAACTTCAACAGCTTCGGCGGCTCGTTCCACTGCGCCACGCTCGACGTCCGCCGCCGCGGCACCCTGGAGTCGTACTTCTAATGACGACCGGGGGGATATGGAAACACACGCCGCGGGACGCGCTCCTGCTGGTGTTCAGCGTGGCGCAGTTCGCCGTCACGATCTGGCTCGCCACCGCCTGGGAGGGGGCCTCGGTCCCCTGGCGGGCCGGCGGCTACGCCCTCCTGGCGGTGATGATGGCCTACAACATCATCGTCATCTCACACCTGTTCACGCACGTGCCGTGGTTCACCTCGTCCCGGCTCAACGGACTGGTGTCGCTCCTGAACTCGGTCAACATCGGCCAGTCGGTGCAGGCGTACCACCTCACCCACGTACGCAACCACCACCGGTTCAACAACGACCTCAAGGGAACGGACGGCACGACGCGGGACACCTCGTCCACCTACCGCGACGGAAAGGACGGTGAGCACGCGCCGCTGCTCCCCTACGTGGTGACGGGCGCGCTGGACTCGTTGATCGGCCGGGGCCGGGAGATCCTCTACGTGGTGCGGCTGTGGCGCGTGGGGGCCGGTGACGCCAACCTGCTGTCGCTGGCCGCCCGCAGAGAACCGCGCCGCAGCAAGGAACTGCGCCAGGTGCAGGCCGACCGTGCCGCGCACTGCCTGTCGCTCGTGCTGTTCGCGGCGATCTCCTGGCAGTGGACGCTGTTCTGCTACCTGCCCTCGTTCTTCATCGCCCTGGCGATGGTGAACGTGCAGAACTACTACCGGCACTACGGGGCCGACCCGTCCTCCCGGGCGACGGACTCGGTGAGCCACTACGGCCGCCTGTACAACGCGCTCACCTTCAACGACGGCTACCACCAGGAGCACCACCTCAGCCCGGCGACGCACTGGTCACAGATGCCGGTCGTCCGGGAGCGGCGCCGGGGCGAGCTGGACAGCCGGCCGCGCATCATCAGCCCGGTCCCGGCCATGCTCGGCTTCCTCGACCGCAGGCGCCCCCTCCTCCACCACGGCACCGCGACCGGCGGCGCACCGTCCACCGTGACCGAGACCCGTCGGAGGAGCGCATGACCACCGGCACCACGGCACCGCGGATCACCGGCAGCGCCCTGCCGCCGGACCAGTTCCGGGTGCACGAGACGCACGGCAGCCTCGACACCGAAGCCGTCCTCCGGGTGCTGCGCGGGGAACTGGCCGCCTACCGGGTGACCGGCTTCGTCCCCGAGGCGGACCGCCGGCGGATCGTGGAGAACTTCTGGGCCTCCACGCACCGCACTCCCCGCTACGGCGAGGGGGAGGACGGCGTCGAGGGCTACATCGTCGGCGCCTCGCACATCGAGAAGACGACGGACGCGTACCTGACCGAGGTGGAACGTTCCGCCGACGCCGTACGCGCCCTGTACGAGGGCACGACCGACCCGGTGGCCGCACTGCGCGACCGGCTGGCCGGGCACGGCAGCCTGGCGGGGGTCCGCCCCGCGGTGCACGAAGGGCGTGCCGCCGGCGACTCGAAGGCCGTGCTCTGGAACAACACCGGCGCGTTCCTGCTCATGCCGCACGACGACCTCGCCCAGCTCCGCGACCCGCTGCAGGCGGGCTTCGAGATCCAGGAGCTGCGGCGGGTAATGGCGGTCAACGTCTACCCGCAGGTGCCCGGGGGAACGGGGCAGATCAAGCTGTGGAACGTCGAGCCCGACGACTTCTCCCGGGAGCGGCTCGGCCTGACCTACAGCGGCTTCCCCTACCCGCCGGAGCAGCTGGAGGGCCACCCCAGCGTGGTCGTTCCGGTCGAGAGCGGGGACCTGTGCGTGATCAACGGCAACCTCGCCCACGCGGTCCTGGGCGGGGAGACGCCCGCCGGCGACGCCAAGCGGCTGCTGCTGACCTGCTTCACGGCCCTGAACGACGAGAACGAACTCGTCTGGTGGACGTGACGGCGGACGCGGCGGCGGGCCTGATTCCGGGCCTGACGTCGTCGGGTCCGACGGTGGATCCGGTCACGCGGAAGCGGTGAGGGCCGGGGGCGCGGGGAACATCCCCGCGCCCCCGCGCCCGTTCCAGGCGTTCTCGTCAGGCGTTCTTGGCCGACGCCTGCTGGACGACCTCGAAGGACAGCAGGCTGGAGCCCGTCGCCGCAGGCTTGGGGCGGGCGCCGTCGCCGCCGCCCTGGTGGCCCTGCCGCATCGGGCCGTTCAGCCAGTTCTGGTAGTCCTCCTCGCTGCGCCAGCGGGTGTAGACGAAGTAGTCGTCCGTGCCCTCCACGGGCCGCAGGAGCTCGAACCACTCGAAGCCGTCGCTGGACTCCACGAGCCCGGCACGTGCGGAGAAGCGCTCCTCCAGGACGGCGCGCTGCTCGGCGGGGACGGTCAGGACGTTGATCTTGACTACGCTCATGCCCCAATGGTGCCCGATGTCCCCGTTGCGGGTGTGGCGGGGGTGCCGGTTCGCGGGCGTGGCGGCGCGGTGGTGTGACGGCGTGGTGGTGTGACGGCGTGGTGGTGTGGTGGTGCGACGGCGGTGGCGGCATGGCCGCTCAGGTCACCAGGGGCAGGTAGAGCGTAGGCCGGGGCGCCGGGCCGCCTTCTTCGGGCCACGGCCGGCGTCACCCCTTGTGCCGGGCGCGGTGATGTAGTGCGCTGGCACGCATGGGGAAGCAGAGTGCTCTCGTACTGATGGCCGCAGTGGCGGTGGGGCTGGGGTCTCTCGTGACAGGAGTGCCGGGTGTGCCCGGTGCGCCGGGCGGTCGCGCGCACGCCGCCGAACGCGATGCCGGCGGCGCGCCGCCGCTGCCGGACGGTCCTCCGCCGGCGCCGGGCGTCGACCTCGACAGGGTGACGATCCCGGAGCTGCAGGCCCGCATGGCGGACGGATCGCTCACCTCGTCGGCGCTGACCGCCGCCTACCTGCGGCGGATCGCCACCGTCGATCCCAGGATCAACGCGGTGCTGCGCACCGATCCCACCGCCATGCGCCAGGCGGCCGCCAGCGACGCCCGGCACCGGCGCGGCAGCGCCCGCGGACCGCTCGACGGCATTCCCGTCCTGCTCAAGGACAACATCGACACCCGCGGCATGCCCACGACGGCCGGATCGCTGGCGCTGGCCGGCAGCCCGCCGCGCACCGACGCGGCCCTCGTCACCCGGCTGCGGGACGCGGGAGCGGTGATCCTCGGCAAGACCAACCTGTCCGAGTGGGCCAACTTCCGCGCGGCGAAGCCGACGTCGGGATGGTCGGCGGTGGGCGGGCAGACCAGGAACCCCTACGTGCTGGACCGCAACCCGTGCGGATCGTCCTCCGGTTCGGCCGCCGCGCTCGCCGCGTCGCTCGCGCAGGTGGCGATCGGCACCGAGACGGACGGCTCCGTCGTGTGCCCGGCCGGGATGAACGGCGTGGTCGGCCACAAGCCCAGCCTCGGGCTGGTCAGTCAGGCCGGCGTGGTGCCGATCTCCGCCGAGCAGGACACCGCGGGGCCCATGGCGCGCAACGTCACCGACGCCGCCCTCACCCTCGCGGTCCTCCGCGGGGACGGCGCCCCGCGCCCCGCCGCCCTCCCGGAAGGCCTGACGCAGCAGCCGGGCGGACTGCGCGGCAAGCGCATCGGACTGTGGCGGCTGCCCTCGCTCGGGCCCGAGGTCGACGCCCTGATGACCCGTACGGCGGAGAAGCTGCGCGCCGCGGGAGCCGTCGTCGTCGAGGTGACGCCCCCGTACCAGGAACGGCTCGCCCAGCTCGAGTACCCGGCGCTGCTGAGCGAGTTCCACCGGGACATCGACGCCTACCTCGCCACGCGGGAGGGGCCGCGCGACCTCGCAGGGCTGATCGCCTTCAACCGCGCGCATGCCGCGGAACGGACCTGCTTCGCCGGCCAGGAACTCTTCGAGCAGGCCCTCGCCGCGCCCCCGGTCACCGACCCGGGGTACCGGGCCGTGCGCGCCGAGCTGAAGGACCTCTCCCGCCGCTCCGTGGACGAGACCATGGCCGCCCACCGGCTGGACGCCATCGCCGCACCGGCCAACCCGCCCGCCTGGACGACCGACTGCGCGCGCGGCGACAACGACGTGATCCCGTCGTCGACGCCCGCGGCCGTGGCCGGCTACCCGTCGCTGTCGGTGCCCGCCGGCTTCGTGGGCGAACTCCCGGTCGGCCTGCTCCTCATGGCCGGTGACCGGCAGGACGACGACCTGCTGTCACTGGGAGCAATGGTGGAGACCCGGCTGAAGGCCTGGCGGGCACCCCGCTATCTGCCGACTGCGGAGCCGCCCGGCGCCTCCCGCTGAACGGCGGAACGCTCGGCTGAAGCCGGCCCGGCCCCTGTGGGCGGGCCGGCTTCAGCCACGTGTATGCGGGTCGGCTCCGGCCACGTGTATGCGGTTTGCGCATGATCGTTGGTAGGGTGTGCGGCATGAGCTCGGGACTGGAGGAGTCGTTGCGCCTGGCGGTGGCCGCGTTGATGCGGACGACAGGGGAGTCGCAGCGCGTGGTCGCCGGTGTGCTGGGGCTGACGCAGGCGCAGGTGTCGCGCAGGCAGTCCGGCACGGCGTCGTGGACGCTGGGCGACGTGGACGCCCTCGCCGTGCATTACGGCATCGGCGCCCTGGACCTGCTGGCCGGTCCGGCCCGCGCGTGCGCGGCGTTGCCGGCTGCCCGGCGCCGGGTGGCCGCGGCCGCGCGGGGGGTGCGGTCCGGTGGGTGACTTCGACGCGATCGACTCGCTGCTCGCCGCCGTCGGCCCGGAGGCCGCACTGCCCACCCCCGAGGTGCGCCGGGAACTGCGTGAGCAGGCGCGGCTGTCCAAGGCCCAGGTTGCCCGGGCGCTCGGGGTGAGCCCGTCGACGGTGGCCGGCTGGGAGGGTACCCGGGACCCGTCCGGTGAGATCCGTACCAGGTACGCGTATCTGCTGGACGGACTGGCCGCCAAGTTCCAGGCCGAGGCCGAGCCGGAGCTGGATCCGGAGCCGGAGCCGGAGAAGGCTGACACGGGCGTTGCGCCCGAGCCCGGGCAGGACGGTTCAGGCGAGGGCGACGACGTAGAGTCGCTCGCCGTGCCGGAGCCGTGCGTGCTGTGCGGGCGTCCGGCGGGGAGCCGGGTGGCGGGCTTCGCCCAGCATCTGGACCCGGCGGACTGCCGAGCCGTGACCCAAGCCGTATCCCAGGCTGTGCCCCAAGCCGTACCCCGGGCTGTGACCCGAACCGTGCCCCGTCCCGTGGCCGCTCCCACGTCCAAGGCGGCCGCAGCCCCGGCCCGGCGCGCGTTCCAGACGCCGTCCGGTCCCGTCGACCTGATCGGCGAGGCGGTCCGGGCCGCGCTCGCCGAGAACGAGGGCGACGTGGACGCGGCCACGGCCGCCCTGCTGAAGCGGGCCATCCCGGACGCGATGCGGCTGCTGGACGAGACGCGCAAGGGCGCCCGCTACGACATCGTCGCCCACCCGTGGATTCCCGACATCCTGCGCAAGCAGACCTCCCGCGGCGCCGACCAGATCTGGGAGGCCCGCCCCAAGTGGACGCGCCGTCAACTCCCGCCGGGCACCCACGAGGTGACCGCGCTCGACATCAACGGCGCCTACCTCTCCGCGCTCAAGACGCACCTGCCCCTCGGGCAGCTGGAGCACTCCGCCGGTCTCGCCCACGACCGGCGCCGCGCGGGCGTCCACCTCATCACTCCGCCCGCGTGGGAGCACGAGGACGTGCTGCCGAACCCGATCGGCCGGCGCGACGAGCCCGGCCCGCTGTGGGTCACCGAACCCACCCTCCGCCTGCTCCTGCGCCTGTCCGGCCCGAAGCACGGGCTGTGCGAGCGGCCCGTGGTGCACGAGTCGTACACCTCGGGCGCCACGGAGAACCTCCTGGAGAAGTTCCGCGTCGCCCTCAAGGACGCCCGCGACGCGGCGATCGCCGCCGGGGACGAGGTCACCCTGGAGTACGTGAAGGCGATGTACTCGAAGTTCGTCTCCACCATGGGGGAGTCGAACTACAACCGGGAGCTCTACCGGCCGGACTGGATGCACATCATCCGCTCCCAGGCGTTCGCCAACCTCTGGATGAAGGCCCTCAAGGCCCACGACGAGGGGCTGACGGTCGTCCGTGCCATGGGCACCGACGAGCTCCACGTCATCGGCGACTGGCGCCGTGTCTTCGCCGAGGGCCGGGGCGTTACCGAAGTCAAGGTCAAGGACGCCTATGCCGCGGACGCCGGAACGGGGGAGGAGGAGTAGATGCCGCAGAGGACCATCGACTTCGGCAAGTACGGCGCCCGGGGCGTCAAGGGCAGCGAAGCCGTCGCCCGCAAGCTCGACGAGCTCGCCGGTGGTATCACCACCCCCGTGACCGCCCGCCGCGGCCTCATGGCCCGCCTGCACTACCTGACCAGGACGGCCCACGCGCGCAAGGCCGCGTACGATGCCGGCCTGACCGTCACCGACCGCACCCTGAAAGCGTGGCTGGACGGCAGGCGCAGCCCGTCGAAGGCCAACCTGGAGCGTGTCGAACGGGCCTACCGCTCGGTACGCCGCCAGAACGTCGCCCGCCACCTCCTGCGCCGCCTGAACTCCTCCGGCGGGACGCGCGTGGAGATCCACCCGCTCAACCAGTCCCAGGTGCCGCGGCCGCTGCAGCGCGTGGTCGAGTACCGGACGATGAACGTGCGGCGCTGGGACCGCATCGTCGCCGCGTGGGCCGCCGGAGACGCCCGCGAGCTCGACGACGCCTGGACGGACACGATCGTCGACCTGGGCTCGCAGTGGGGCCAGTACGAGTACGTCACGAACATCGGCTTCGCCGCCTGAGGGCTGTCCGGAGCCGGGCCCGCGGCTGGAGCCGGGGCCGGGCCCGGGCCCGTTGCTTTGGCGCGATGCCCGGCGGGGGTGGACAGTGAGGAGGAGGGGGTTTTCCGCCGAGCGGAGGCCAACATGATCGTCCTGGGAGTGATTCTCCTCGTCATCGGGTTCCTGACCGGCATCTCCATCCTGTGGACCATCGGGATCATCCTGCTCGTCATCGGTGCGATCCTGTGGGTGCTGGGCGCGGTGGGCCATGAGGTCGGAGGCCGCCGGCACTACTGGTAGCCACCTGCAGCCACCTGCTCATCCGGTAGCCACTGCTCGTGCCCGGCCGCGGCCGGGCGCCGGGGCCGGACGGCCGCCGCCCTCCCGCCGTGTCCGGCGGTCTCTGTAGAGTGACCGCCGTGAAATCGAAGATCGTCTCAGTGCTCATAGCCGGTGCGGTGTGTCTGGCGGCCGCCGGGTGCGGGGGTGGGAAGTCCGGCGCGGACCGCGCGGGTGCCGAGCCGAAGCCGGCGGGCACCGTCCTGCCGCAGCGGCTGGACGAGCCGCCCGCCCTGCCCGACGAGAAGACGGAGCCCTCCCCGGCCGCCGACGCGTCGTTCAGCGAGAACCTGGAGTACGAGCTGCGCCGCAAGACCCGTGACATGGCCCGCGCGGAGGGCAGCATCACCGCCGAGTGCCCCGAGGACCTGGCCTCGAAGAGCGGGACGACCACCACTTGCAAGACCACCTTCGAAGGCCTCCAGGTGGAATGGGACGTGCGCATCGGCGACAAGCCCGCCTGGTCCAGGAGCATGGTGACGTTCACGGCGGCCCCGCGGCAGGGGATCCTCACGCGCGACGGCGTCGCCCGCCTGCTCTACGGCAACTTCAGGGGCAGCATCGACTACGCCCTCTGCAACGACATCCCCAAGGCCGTGCTGGCGCCCCTGAACAGCCAGTCGAAGTACCGGTGCGACGTGGTCAGGAAGGGTGAGAAGCCGTCGGGCTTCCCCCAGCCCGTGCGGGCCACCGACTCCGGACCGCGGTACTACTGATGGTGACGGAGGCGGACTGGAACGCGGCGGCACTGCGGCTCCTCGACGACCCCTACGTCTTCGTGGCCACCGGCCCCCGCCGGCACGAGGACTGGGCGCACGACGTCCACGCCGTGATGTACCGGGCGGTGCCCGACCCGCGCGGCTGGATCAGGCTGGACGCGGAGATCAGCGACATCGGGGGTCCCGCGCTGCCCGCGTACCCCTTCGACCCGCCGGCCGCCGCCGAGATGCCCGGCCGCCTCTACCGCCTGGAGGCGGAGGCGGCGGTCGGCGCGCTCGCCGTCATGACGGAGGAGTGGCAGGCGGAACCCGCCCCCGTCCGCTCCCGCTCCCGCGAGGGCCGGGAGGCCGCGCTGGCGGACGCCCGCACCCTGCTCGGCAGGTACGGCCCCGGCGCCCGGTACTGGACGAACGCGACGGCCGCCGCCTCCGACCCGGCCCCGGACTTCGTCGGGGCGTGCCTTCAGGGCACGCGGTCCCACAGCTTCCTCACCTCCGCGTACCTCGGCGGCCTCGACCTGTTCGACGACCTGGGCCTCATCGCGGTGAGCGACGACGAGGTGGGCGTCTTCTGGTCGATCGGCGCGTACTGACCCGGTGCCCGGGCCGGCCCGCGGTCAGTGACCCAGCCGGTTCAGGGCCTGCTCCGGATAGCGCGCCCCGGCCACCGCATCTGCGGGTACGGCGTCGCCGATCCGCGCCAGCTGCTCCGGCGTCATCACCAGCTCCACGGCCGCGGCGTTCTCTTCGAGGCGGGCGAGGCGCTTGGTGCCGGGGATCGGGATGATGTCGTCGCCCTGGGCGAGCAGCCAGCCGAGCGCGGCCTGCGCGGGAGTGCAGCCGATCTCCCCGGCGACGGCTTCGAGGGCGCGCACGAGCGCGAGGTTGCGGTCGATGTTCTCCGCGGAGAACCGGGGCCAGCGCAGCCGGTTGTCCCCTTCGGAGAGCTCCTCGCGCGAGGAGACGGCGCCGGCGAGCATGCCGCGGCCCAGCGGCGAGTACGCCACCACGGCCGTGCCGAGCTCCCGGCACGTCGCGAGCATGTCGCCCTCCACCACGTCGCGGGTGGCCAGCGAGTACTCCATCTGCACGGCACTGATGGGATGCACCGCGTGCGCGTCCCGCAGCGTCCGGGAGCTCACTTCCGACAGCCCGAGGAAACGCACCTTGCCGGCGGCGACGAGTTCCGCCATGGCCCCCACGGTCTCCTCGACCGGAACCTCGGGGGAGCGGCGGTGGACGTAGTACAGATCGATGTGGTCGACGCCCAGCCTGCGCAGCGAGGCGTCACAGGCCCTCTTCACGTGCTCCGGCGAGTTGTCCACCCGGTCGACCCGTCCGCTGACGGGGTCGTGCCGCAGCCCGAACTTGGTGGCGAGGAAGAAGCTCTCGCGCGCCCGCCCGTCCAGCCAGCTCCCCAGGAGCTCCTCGTTGGCGCCCCGCCCGTACGCGTCCGCCGTGTCGAGGAACGTGATGCCCAGCTCGGCGGCGCGGTCGAGGGTGCGCCGCGCCTCCGCCGGATCGGCGGGGCCGTAGGCGATGGACATGCCCATGCATCCGAGACCGACGGCCGAGACGGTCGCACCGCTGCCACCGAGTCTGCGGTTCTTCATGACCTGCTTCTCCTCACGCGTCCCATGGCTGACTTGGCTCACTGCTCGCCGCCCTGCCCCTGTTTGACCAGGGCGGAGTAGGCGCGGGCCACCCCGACCAGCCGGGAGACCTCGCCCGCGTAGTCCACGTCCGAAGGGACGAAGGACGTCACGGTCGGCGGCTCCTCGGGCAGTTCGACCTCCCGCATCTTCGCATCGATCGCCGCCGCCACGAGAGCCGCCTCGGCATCCGCGGTCGCGCCGTCCGGCTCCTCGGGCATGTACGGGCGCAGGGCGAGGATCCCGTCCTGGATCTCGATGACGCGCCGGTAGAGCCGGTAGTTGATGTCGTACGGCGCGAAGCGGACGAGCCGCGAACGCTCCGGAGGGCTCAGGGCGATGTTCGGGCTGGCGGCGCAGAGGTCGCTCCACAGCCGGTGGAGCTTCTGGTGGGCGAGGAAGTGGTCCGTGCGCTGCCGGGCGGCGGAGAGCCGCGGGCCCCAGGACGGCATGGTGAGCCCGGCGGCGAGGAAGGTGATGCCGATGCCGTTGGACAGGGGGGTGACGGCTTCCCAGTCCAGCGGGGCCAGGTCCAGTTGCACCGCCACGACGGCCCAGGCCCGGTTCAGGCAGTAGACGAGGTAGGCGGCGGCGCCGGCCGCCGTGCAGTGCAGACCGCGGCGGAGCCACGCGCGGCCGGAGACCTTGCCGTACCGGAGGCTGAGCCGGATGATCTCGACCAGTCCCGCACCGAACGCGGTGACGTACAGCAGCAGGTAGGCGGCGGTGACGGGCCGGTGCGCGTTCTGCAGCAAGTAGTGCTGCGACCGCTGGCCGGACCCGTCGTCACCGGCCCACCACAGGACGAGCATGGCCGTCGCGCAGAGGGCGGTCGCGGTCAGGAGCATGCGGGTCCTGGCGCGCGCCACGTCCCGCGGATGGACCCAGTGGACGATCGCGATGAGGAAGGCGGCGCTTGAGGAGGCCCCGCCCATGAGGTGGATGCCGAGGGCCCCCAGGTTGCTGACGCCGGAGAACCTGTCGACGCCGGCCGACACCGCGGGGGTCGACAGGACGAAGGAGACGCCCTTGCAGAGGAAGGCGGCCAGGAGGGCGATCAGCGCCGGGTCCCGGCTCCCCTTCCGGACGTCGAGGAGCTTGTACAGGAAGGCGATGGCGCAGAGGGCGGCGCAGACGGGGAAGATGACGCTCTTCAGACCCAGCACGGTGCCCCCTCGGCGAGGAGGGGTGAGGTCACAGTGACCTCTCTATGCGGGCCACGGTCTCCGCGTCCACCGAGGGGACGGCCCATCTGCTCTCCAGCGGTGGGCGCGTGACGTGCTCCAGGATCAACGACGCCATGATTTCGGCTTCCTGCTCCTCCTCCGTCGAATAGCTGGTACGGCCGAGCGCCTCGCGGACCCGCTCCGCGTCGAGGTGCGGGAACATCGAGGACAGGCCCGAGGAGCCGGCCGGGTCGGTGTCCCCCCGGTGGCTGCAGATCATGTGCGCGAGTTCGTGCGCGATGATGTGGTCCTGGTGGAGCCTGCTGGTGTTGGCCTCGAAGATGACGATGTCGGCCGTGTCCAGTGCCACCCACATCCCGCACGGGTACGACGCGCCCATGATCACCGGAGCGAGGTGGAGCGGCCTGCCCCGCTCACGGCTCAGGTGTTCGCACAGCGTCACGATGTCGCACCGGTCCGGCAGTTCGAGCCGGGTCAGCAGGGTGGCGGCGCCACGGCGCAGCCGTCGCAGCGCTCGCCTGGACTCGTGGCCGGCGGCTGCGGATCCGGAACCACCGGCGCGGACGTGATGTGCTCCCACTGACTCTCTTTCACCCGCTCGTTCCAGAAGAACACCCGGCAGGTGTCTGCCGGTTGCTATACGTCGTCGGTTCGCGGCAGCAGCGGCAGCCCCTCCAGCACCCGGCCCCGTTCGATCACCTCGCTGATCGACTGCAGGCTCGGTCTGTCGGCCGGTGTGGTGTCACGTCCGTCAGCAATGCCGTCCAAGGCGCACCCCCTCGGCCTGAGAATCTACTAGCCCACCGGTCGGCAAGTCGATACGGGCGCCGCCCCGCGGAGAGGCGGCGAAGCGCCTGCCGGGGGCGGGCCGGCGGACCGGGGCCGTGCCTCCAGGTCGCCCGCCGGGTCTTCCATGCCGGCAGTGCGCCCTTCCCGCATCAACTAGCTGGGCTGAAAGGCGCCCTGACGTCCCTTTACCTCGTCTTGGCCGGCGCCTCCCGGGCCACCGTTTCACAGGAAGCCCTTCTGCCGTATCTGGACCACAACGCGGCCGGATAAACATACACAGCTACATACGGATGAATGTGTGCCGCTACCGCTGTGCAAGGCCCCTCCCGGCCCGTCAGTCTGCTGACCGGAGAACTCCGGCATCGCGGACCGCCGTTCGCGATGCCCGCATGCGTAGCGAAGGGACCCCCGGATGCCCCAGCTTGACGGCGCCTCTCCGCTCCAGGCGGGAGCGCCCAGTGCCCTCCGCCCGCACCACTCCGCAGCCGGCGGGCCGGGGCCGGCCGTGGCGGAGGCGGTGCAGGGCCTCCTCGCGGGGCCGACGGGGCTGGGGACTTCGGCGGCCCGTCTGTTCCGTACGGCCCTCGCCGAAGCCGGCCTGCCGTCGGAGGCGCCCGCCGCCGCACCGGCATCCGCGCCTCCGGCCGGGCAGGACGCCGCCGCGGGCCCGGGCGAAGGACCGGAAAGCGGCGAGGGGTCCGAAGGGTCCTCCGTCGTCGTGCCGCCGCTCTACTGCCCGGACGCCGAGCGCGACGACCCGGCCCTCGGCGAAGAGGTCAACAACCGGCTCGTCGAGTGGGCCGAGGAGGTCGGCATCTTCCAGGGCCGCCTCGAACGGCTCCGGTCGCACAACTTCGGCCGGCTGTTCATGCTCGCCCACCCCGACACCGACGACCCCGAGCGCATCCTCATCGCCGCCAAGTGCGGGCTCTCCGAATGGGCCGTCGACGACCACTGGGTGGACGAGGGCGAGGACACCAGCCCGGAGCTGATCGGCTCGCGCCTGGCCATGGCCCACGCCGTCGTCGACCCCGTCCGGCTCCCGGCCCGCTACCTCGCCGAGTTCGAGGACCTCGTCCGCAAGGAGCCGGTGCTGCGCGCCTTCCGCTCCTGCCTCGACCACCTGGCGGAGATCGCGAGTCCCACCCAGGTCGCCCGGCTGCGCCACGAACTCGCCGTGATGTTCGTGGGCTACAACCAGGAGGCGGAGTGGCGCGGCTCCGGGCGGACCCCCGCCGTGTGGGAGTACCTGCTGCACCGCTACGAGAACGCCTTCTACCCCTGCATGGTCCTCATCGACCCGGTCGGCGGCTACGAACTCCCGGCCGCGGAGTTCGCCGACGCGCGCGTGCGCCGGACGTACCTGTACGCCGGAACGGCCAACGTGCTGCTCAACGACCTGTACTCGATGACCAAGGAAGACCCCACCGACACCAACCTGCCCAACCTCATCGCCGCCGAGGACAACTGCTCGCTGCAGGAGGCCGTCAACCGCGCGGCGTGCATCCACGACGAGCTGATGCACACGGTGGAGGCCGAGTGCGCCCTCCTGAGCGCGGCCGGCTCCCCGGCCCTGCGGCGCTACCTGACCGGGCTGTGGGCGTGGATGGGCGGCAGCAAGGAGTGGCACGCCACCAGCCCCCGCTACCGCGAGGCACCGGTCAAGTGACCCGGTGACCTCCAGTGCACCGGTGACCCAGCGACTCGGTGACCCAGCGACTCGGTGACCGGACGGCTCGGTGACCGGGTGGCTCGGTGGCCGGGCGACTTCCCGCGACTCCCTTTCAGTTGAGTTCCTATCAGTTCACCCGCTATCGAAAAGAGAAGACACGGTGACCATTCAGGAGACCCCCGCCCCGGTCCTCGCCAGCGCGTACCAGCGGTCCGTCGCCGATTACTGGAACCGCGAGAAGAACCCGGTCAACCTCCGCCTCGGCGAAGTGGACGGCATCTACCACCACCACTACGGCATCGGCGACGCCGACTGGTCGGTCCTGGACGGGCCGGAGGAGACCCGCGACGAGCGGATCACCGCCGAGCTGCACCGGCTGGAGTGCGCCCAGGCGGATCTGCTCCTGAGCCACCTCGGACCCATCACCCCCGACGACTACCTGCTGGACTCCGGCTCGGGCCGCGGCGGCAGCAGCCTCGTCGCCAACCAGCGCTTCGGCTGCCACGTCGACGGCATCTCCATCTCCGAGACCCAGGTGGCGTTCGCCAACGAGCAGGCCGAGAAGCGCGGCGTGTCCGACAAGGTGCGCTTCCACCTCAAGAACATGCTGGACACCGGCTTCGAGACGGACCGCTTCCGGGCCATCTGGAACAACGAGAGCACCATGTACGTCGACCTCTCCCAGCTGTTCCCGGAGTACGCCCGGATGCTGCGGCACGGCGGCAGGTACGTGACCATCACCGGCTGCTACAACGACAGCTACGGCCTGCCCTCCCGGGCCGTCAGCGAGATCAACGCCCACTACATCTGCGACATCCACCCGCGCAGCAGCTACTTCAAGGAGATGGCGAAGAACCGCCTCGTCCCGGCCGCCGTCGTGGACCTGACCGAGGCCACCATCCCGTACTGGGAGCTGCGCGCCCAGTCGCCCCTGGCCACGGGCATCGAGAAGGCCTTCCTGACCGCGTACAAGGACGGCAGCTTCCAGTACCTGCTCATCGCGGCCGATCGGGTCTGACGGAGAGCAGCGCGCCCCCTGTTCCCGGCGGCTCGCCGTCGGGACCAGGGGGCGCGCCTGTTCCCGGTCCTCAGCCTTCCTCGCCCTGACTTCCCTCTCCCGGGCCTTCCTCTCCCGGGCCTTCCTCTCGCGCCAGGCTGTTGCAGGCGTCCAGGAGAGCGGCCAGCCGGCGGGAAGGGGAGTGGGGGCGGACCACCAGGTACGTACGGACGGCGGGGGCAGGGGCGGCGAACGGGCGGAAGGAGACGCGGGGCGCCGGCTGGATGCGGGCCTGCGACGCGTAGTAGACCGTCCAGCTCGGCCTGCCGGTGGCGATCGCGGCCAGAGTGTCCTGGTCGGTGGTGAACGCCGCACCCATGACCGGCTCGAAGCCCGCGGCGCGGCAGGCGCCGACGACCGTGTCGACCAGGTGCGGGTTGGTTTCGCGGGGCGCGATCCGCAGGGGAAGGCCGGCCAGGTCGGTGAGGGGCACATGTGGTGGCGCGGCCAGAGGGTGGCCTGTGGGCAGGGCGGCGACGAGGGAGTCGCGCCACAGGGGGAGGAACTCCAGGCCGGGGCTGTGCGCGTCCGCGCCCCGGACGAAGGCGGCGTCCAGTTCCCCGTCGCGCACCTGCTGGAGCCGGGTCGCCCGCGGCGCGCTGACCAGCTCGACCAGCAGCTGCGGGGCCCGCTCGGTCAGCGCGGTCAGCACCGCGTCCAGACGGAGGCCGAGCCCGGTGGTGGTGCCGACCCGCAGGGTCGACTCCTGCTCCGCGTGCAGCGCGGCCATGGCCTCAAGCGCGGAACGCTCGGCTTCCAGGACGGCGCGGGCGTGCGCCAGGAAGGCCCGACCCGCGGCGGTCAGCGTCACCGTACGGGTCGTGCGGTCGAACAGCTTGAGGCCGAGCTCGCGCTCGAGCCGCCGGATCTGCTGGCTGACGGTCGGCTGCACGATGTGCAGCCGCTCGGCGGCGCGTCCGAAGTGCAGCTCCTCGGCCACCGCCACGAAGTAGCGCACCTGACGCAACTCCACGCCGTTTCCCCCTCGGTTCATGACGCGATCCATGACGCGATTCATGACGCCAATTCATGACGTCGATTCATCACGTTTCTTGATCAGTCTAGGAGCGGATCGCTCCTTGGCCGTCACCGCCCTGTCCCGTGGAATGGGCCACGACACAACAGCGCGGCGCGCGGGCCGTTCCGCCGGCCGGCCCTGCAGGCCCGCCGGCCGGCGCGCATGAGGAAGGGACAGGACGATGGCCTACGTGACCGTCAACGGCACCACGCTCCACTACCAGGACCTCGGCTCCGGCCGGCCCCTGGTGTTCCTGCACGGCTGGGGCACCAGCGGCCGCGTGTGGGACGCCCAGGCCGCCGACCTGATGGCCGACCACCGCGTGATCACCCTCGACTGGCGGGGCTGCGGCCGGTCGGACCGGCCCGCCACCGGCTACAGCATCGACGGCATCACCAGCGACATCCTGGAGTTCGCCGACGCCCTGGAGCTCGACCGGCCGGTGCTGATCGGATCGTCGATCGCGGGTGCGTTCACCGTCGAGGCCGCGCTCGCCGCTCCGGACCGCATCGGCGCGATCATCCCGGTGGACGCCGGCATCCACCACTTCTGCGATATGCGGGAAGGAATGGACAAGCTGCTGGCGGATCTGCGCGCCGACAGGGCGGGCACCCTGGCGGACTTCGTGCCGCACTGGTTCCGCCCGGGGGTGAGCGCCGCCATGATCGACTGGTCGGTGCGGCAAGTCCTGGACGCCACGTTCCTCATCGACCAGCTCGTCCTCGACCAGGCGGACTACGACCCCCGGCCCCGGCTGGGCGGCGTACGGGTCCCCACTCACTTCCTGCACGGCGAGCTGGACACCGAGGTCCCGCTGTCGGTCCCGCGCGAGTGCGCCGGCCTGATCCCCGGCGCCCGTCTGACCGTCATCGAAGGCGCCGGTCACATGCCCCAGCAGGACCGGGCCGAGCGCTTCACCGAGGCGCTCCGTGCGGCCCTGAACCTGACGGCTCCCGCCCCGGCCGCCTGATCAGCCGCCGGAACCACTCGTACGGATCGGACCACTCGTACGGATCGTGGCCGGCTTCCCGCCCGCGACCGGCACTTTCCGCAAGCCCTGAAATCTGCAAGAAATCTGCAAGCTCTGAAATCTGCACGCCCTGAAATCTCAAAGAGGAACACCATGCCCGTAGTCGACGTCTCCGTCTCCGGTGGCATCAGCAAGGCCCACTACCTGGTCACCGGAAGCGGCCCGGGCCTGGTCCTGGTGCACGGCACCGGTGCCACCGGCCAGGCCAACTGGGGACCGCTCATCGAGGCCCTCAGCGACCGGTACACCATCGTGGCCCCGGACCTGCCCGGCTCGGGCGGAACCCGTGACCCCGGCGGGCCCATCACGCTCGGCGACATGGTCGCCCACGTCGTGGCGGCGGCCCGGGACGCCGGTCTCGAACGCTTCCACCTCGTCGGGCATTCCCTCGGTGCCGTCGTGGCCACGGCCGTCGCGGGCCTGCACCCGGGCCTGGTCGGCTCCTTGACGGTCCACGCCGGATGGGTCCGTGCCGACGCGCAGATGGCGTTCCAGTTCGAGCTGTGGAAGGAGCTGGTCCGCACCGACCCGGCCGCGATGGCGCGGATGCTCCTGCTCACGGCCATGGGCAAGGACACCCTCCGCACCTGGGACAGGACAGCCTTCGATCAGGCGGCCGGCGCCTTCACCGGCTTGCTGGACGGGGACCGGGCCCAGGACGGGTTCGCCCGGCTGTCCGAAGCCAACACGACCCTCGACCTCACCGGCCTGCTCCCGGGCGTCACGGCCCCGACCCTGATCCTCTCCAGCGCCGACGACCGCATCGTCTTCCCGCACCACCAGCTCGAACTGGCCGACGGGATACCTCACGCCCGGCTGCTGCGCGTGCCCGGCGGGCACGGCCTCCCTGCCGAGAACCCCGCGCTCCTGACCGAGAAGGTCGCGGAACACCTCACCCGGGTCGGCTGACCGCCGGGGTCGTCGCACGGAGCCGGGCCGTCAGGCGGGACCGGGGACTGATGAAGCGAGCGGGATGACCGTCCTGTACTTGCCGCCGGGCGTCTGCTGAGGCGGCTCCTCGGCCCGTTGGACGGTGACGTGGCCGAGGCCGCTGCCGGCGAGCAGGCGGGTCAGCTCCTGGAGGACGGCCTGCCACGCCCGGTCCGGATCGGCGCCGGCGGCCGCGAGCAGGCGTACGCGCAGGGTCGACGGGGCCGTCTGCTCGATCTGGAACAGTTCGACGCCGGGGGTGCGGTCGACGAGCGTGCCGAAGGCCAGAGGGGAGAGGCTGGCGTGGCCGCCGTTGCCCGTGGGGAAGGTGAGGACGTCACCGGCGCGGCCCCGCACGCGGATCGCCGGGAGCGGGCTGCCGCAGGGGCACGGGTCGGGCCGGAGCAGGACGCTGTCGCCGAGGTCGTAGCGCAGGAACGGCTGCACCCGGTTGGCGAGGTTGCTGATCAGGACGGTGTGGGAGAACTCGCCGGGAGGGGTGGGCCGGTGGCCGGCGTCGACGGGCTCCAGCACCGCCCAGTCGCTGTTGACGTGGTACCAGCCCTCCGCGCAGCCGGTGCTGAGGTAGGTGCACTCGGTCGCGGCGTACGCCGCGCGGACCGTGGTGCGGAAGGCGCGGGCGACGCGGTCGGTGTCGTGCGGGGTCATCGTCTCGCCGGCGGGCTCGATCAGCAGCGGGTCGATGCGCAGGCGGCCGGCCTCCTGCTCGGCGGCGAGCAGCATGATGGTGCTGGTGTAGCCGATGACGATGGCGGGCCGGTACGCGTTGAGCTCGGCGACCAGTTGCGGCATCGGCATGTGCACGGAGAACGCGCGGAGCAGCTTCCCGCGCCGCCCGCCCTCGCGGACCACGCGCGAGTACCCGGCGTAGCTCGCGTAGTGCCCGCCGGTGGCCACCAACTGGGCGAAGCGCGCGCCGCGCACGGTGGCCCGGAGCATGCCGGCAGGGCCCAGCCAGGAGGCGAACGCGCGGGAGATCAGGGCGGAGCCGACGTCCATGCAACGGTCGTCGAGCACGAACAGCCCGCGCCGGCCGCTCGTGCCCGAGGTCGTGGCGACCAGGTACTTCCCGAGGAACCGCTGACCGATCAGGTCGGGATCGTCGGTGAACGCCCGTACCTTCTCCCGGGTGATGTCGCGGTCGGTCACCCAGTCGTCGAAGTGCTCCATCAGCGTCTTCTTGTCGGTGACCGGCAGCAGGGCCGGATCCTCCACCCGTTCGGGGAGACCGCGGTAGAGCTCGCGGTAGTACGGGGAGACGGCGCGGACGTGGGCGACCATGCCGGCCAGCCGGTCGCGCTGCCGCTGCATGATCGCGGCCGTGCCCTGCCTGCGGGCCCGGCGGATGTCCCGGGCCGGCCACGCCTTGCTCTCGCTCATCGACCGGTACTCCTTCGGGGGACAGGCACGGGGGCGGGTACGGCGGGTGGTGCGACAGGTGGTGCGGCGGGTGGTGCGGCGGGTGCGGCTGACGGCCGGTAGCCGGCCTGGCCGAGGACGGCGGCGAAGTAGGCCCTGACCTCGTCCTCGCCGGCGGTGTCGGGGTGAGCGGCGAGGTGCTGCAGCGCCGCGCCGCTGAGCATCTGCTGCAGGACCTCCGGGTCGCTGCCCGGCGGCAGCTGCCCCGCCGCGCGGGCCCGTTCGAGTACGGCGCGCACGGCCCGCCCGCGGTGGCGGCCGTGTGCGGAGTGGTAGGCGCGCAGCAGTTCGGGGAGGTCGTCCACCGAGGCGTAGAGGCGGCGGGCCAGCCGGCGGGAGCGGGGGCTGCTGAGGTGACGGGCCCAGTCCGTGATCATGGCGTCGACGTCCGGCCAGTCCAGCGAGCCGGGGCCGAGGTCGCGGTACTCCCGTTCGACCGCCCGTACCAGCAGGTCGGTGAGGGTCGGGAAGCGGCGGTAGACGGTGGCGCGGGTGACCCCGGCGCGGCGTGCGACCTGCTCGATGCCGGCCGCGGCGGCACCCCGCTCGATCAGCAGGTCCAGCGCCGCCGAGAGGATCGCCTCGTCCGCCTCCCGGCTGCGGGGGCGGCCGGGAGAGCGCGCGTCTGGGGCGGGTTGCGGGGTAGCGGTGCCGCTGGTGGTGCGTCGGCCGTCGTCGCATCCATGGCTCATGGATTTACGATACAGCGCACGCCTGTATTGTAAATAGGCTTCGAGGAGCGGGCGTTGCGGTGCAACGCCGGGCACCGCGCCATGCCGGGCCGCGTCAACGTCCGTCGGCCGGAGGTCTCTCATCAGTGGGGACGAGGCGTCCCGGGGGTGGCGCGGACGGTGGCAACGGGTGGCATCGTTGCGTCACTTCCCGGATCGCGAAGCGCAACGGGCACGTGGCCCCTCATCCTGTGAATCCTGACTGACCCTGACTGATCCTGACTGGTGGATCCTGACCGGTCGGTGCGACGGCGGGAGCGTTGACCGGCCGCGGGGCCGGCGCGGGAGAGAGAGGAGGAGGCGGTGGGAGAGCTTCGGCCGCTGGGCGACGACCTGACCGACACGTCCCGGGCCCTGGCCCAGGCGTTGCGGGAGCTGTTCGAGGGGATGGAGGTGTCCGTGCGGCGGTACGCGGCCCGCCGCCGGCGCGATCCGGGAACGTTCTCGCGCTACCTGAACGGGACGCGGTTACCCCCGTGGCAAGTGGTCATGGACCTGTTCGCGGACCTCGCCGAACACCGGGGAACCGCAGTCACCCCCGAGGCCATCGAGTTCGTACGCGGCCTGTACGGATCGGCCGTCGACGCCGGCTCCTCCCCCAAACACGCGGTGGAGATCCTGGAGCAGCAACTGGCCGATGCCGACCGGGTCTCCCGGCGCTCGACCGTGCGCGGCGACGTGCTGGGCGACGCGCTGCTGGACCGTACGCACCGCATCGCCGACCTGGAAGTGCGCCTGAACCAGTTGGAGGCCGACCGGAGCGCCGAGCGGGAACGCGCGGACAGCCTCGCGGCGGCCCACCCCGACGTCTCTGACCTCCTGCAGGAACGCAACGCCCTGGAGGCCGAAGTGTCGCGACTGGGGAGGGAACTCCGCGAGGCGCGGGAACAGCGCGCTGCCGCGGAGGCCCGGTGCGAGCTGCTCGAACGGCAGCTGGAGGCGGTGGAGCAGCAGCACGTAGCCGCGGCCTTGCCCACGGCCCTGCCCACGGCTTTGCCCGCCGCCCCCGCCCCGGCTTCCGCCTCCGTTCCCGGCTCCGGGGCCATGCCCAGGATCCTCATCGTCGACGACCAGCCGGACAACCTGCTCGCGATGCGAGCGGTACTGGAGACCCTCGACCAGGACCTGGTCACCGTCTCCTCCGGACGGGAGGCGCTCAAGGCGCTCCTCGACCACGACGACTTCGCGGTCATCATCATGGACGTGCAGATGCCGGAGATGGACGGCTACGAGACCTGCGCACACATCAAGCGGCGCCCCCGCACCCGTGACGTGCCCATCATCTTCCTGACGGCGATGGGCGAGGACCCGGAACACACGGCCCGCGGATACGCGGCCGGCGCGGTCGACTACATCAGCAAGCCGTTCGACCCCTGGGCCCTGCGCGCCAAGGTCGCCGTGTTCACGTCCATATACCTCGAACGGCACGCCGGGCGGTGACCCGCAGCCCGTCGGCTCGGCTCGTCGGCCCGGAGCTCCCCGAGCAGCGGTCAGTTCCATTTCGGCGCATGCACCCGGCCACGAGCCGGCCGTCACTGGTCAGAACGGGATCGGAGGCGCAATCGCTCCCCTTCCGCTCGGCGTGCGCGCTGCTCGGGCCCGTCCCCACAGGGACGCCGCGCCCCTGTGTCACCCGTTCCGGTGATTGAGGCCCGGCGGCCCCTCGTCGACTCTGGCCCGGAGAGGTACGGAGTGGCGCGAATGAGGAGGAGAGGGGCACCCGCGGATGCCGGCGATCGCCGACGGAGCCGGCCCCGCGCCGGTGACCACGCAGCACAATGACAACCGGCGCACCGGCGCCAACCTCCACGAACACGCGCTCACCCCCCTCACCGTCGGCCCCACGACCTTCGGGAAGCTCTTCACCCGTGCCGTTGACGGCCAGATCTACGCCCAGCCCCTCGTCGTCCCCGGCGTGGACGTGCCCGGCACCGGCCCGCGCGACATCGTCTACGCGGCGACGATGCACAACAGCGTCTACGCCTTCGACGCGCACGACCCCGCCGCCACCGCCCCGCTGTGGCGGGCGTCCCTCGGGCCGTCCGCCCCGCTGCCCGACCCGCAGATCGGACCGTCCGGCTACCGCGACATCGCCGTCGAGGTCGGCATCGTCAGCACCCCCGTCATCGACACCGCGCGCCAGGTCCTGTACGCCGTGGCCTTCACGAAGGACGCCGACGGCCACCACCACACCCTGCACGCCCTCGACCTCGCCACCGGGCAGGAGGCCCTCGGCGGCCCGGTCCGCATCGCCGCCGAGGTCCCCGGCACCGGCGAGGGCAGCAGCGGCGGCAGGCTCGCGTTCGTCAGCAAGCGGCACATCCAGCGCGCCGCGCTGACGCTGGCCAACGGCCGGGTGTACATCGCCTTCGCCGCCTACGGGGACCGCCGCCCGTACCACGGCTGGGTCCTCGCCCACGACGCCGAGACCCTCGCCCTCAGGGGCGCCTACGTGGCGACGCCGGGGACGCGCATGGGCGGGATCTGGCAGGCAGGACAGGGCCTCGCGGTCGACGACAGGGGCTGCCTGTACTTCATGACCGGCAACGGCGGATTCGCCGCCGACGGCAGCGAACTCGGCGACAGCATCGTCAAACTCACCCCCGACCTCGCCCTCGCCGACTGGTTCTCGCCGTACAACAACGCCGCCCTCGACGCCCGGGACATCGACCTCGGCTCGGCCGGCCCCCTGCTCCTGCCCGGCACGTCGCTGCTGCTGGGGGGCGGCAAGGAGGGCAAGTTCTACCTGCTCGACACCACGGACATGGGCCACTTCCACGCCGGATCCGACTCCCAGATCCCGCAGAGCTTCTCCGTCGTGCCCCCCGACGGCAACCGCCACCACATCCACGGCGGACCGGTGTACGGAGACTTCCCGTTCCCGGACGGCCCGTGGGCCTACGTCTGGCCCGAGAACGCCTTCCTGAGCGCCTACCGCTTCGACGGCCGGCGCTTCGCCACCACGCCCGTGTCCACGAGCACCACCACCGACCCGGCCGGCGTCCCCGGAGGCTCCCCGGGCATGCCCGGCGGCATGCTCTCCCTCTCCGCCCACCACACGGACCCCGCCACCGGCCTGCTGTGGGCCTCCCACCCCTACCGGGACGACGCCAACCAGGCGGTGGTGGAAGGAATCCTGCGCTGCTACCAGGCGGACGACCTCACGCGCGAGCTGTGGAACAGCAAGACGAACGCCCCGCGTGATGACGTGGGCCTGTTCGCCAAGTTCGTACCGCCGACCGTCACGGGAGGGAAGGTGTACGCGGCGACGTTCTCCGGCGCACTGCACGTCTACGGGCTGCTCGCCCGGCCTTGACTCCCTGCCCTGCCCTGTCGTGTCGTGCCGTGTCGTGCCGTCGACGGGCACGGCGTCGCGCACCGGCCGGTCAGGACCAGAACGCGTCCTCGGCCTGCTGATCCCCCTGGAACTCGCGGAACGCGACGGCCCTACCGGCGGCGATGTCCCAGACGTGCACTTCCGGTGACGACCAGGGTGCCCGGCCGCTGCGCTCCGCGCTGACCGTGCACAGGACAACGACCCGCGAGGTGTCCGTGAGCACGTCGTCGATCCGGATGCGGAACGAGCCTTCGGACAGCTCCATGACCCGGCCGAAGAATTCGACGATTTCCCGGTGCCCCCGGTAGTCGCCGGAGAGCGGGCTGCGACCCGGAACGTGCCAGGTGATCTCCTCGGCGAAGGCCTGGAGCACCGCGGGGATGTCACCGATCGCGAACGCGCGGTACGCTCCCTCGATCAGTTTTCGGTTGTCGGTGAGCACCGTAGTTTCTGCTCCGCATTTTTCATGGCTGCTTCGTGGCTGTCTCGTGGTTGCCCCGTGGCTGCCTCTGAGTGAACGTACGCAGTCGCCGGGCGCGCCGAGGACGCGGCGAGGAGTTCCGAAGGCGACGATTCAGATCGTAGGGGCCGCGACGGCGATGGGAAGGGAACACGCAGAGGGGTGGCCGGACAAGTCCTAGGCGGCGGGCCGGCCCCGGGCGCCCGAGGAGGGAGGCCCGGGGCCGGTTGGGTTCCGTCTGCTGATTCCTCGGCTCAGGGATGGTGCGTGGTGGTGGGGGGCTGTACGGGTTCGAAAAGCCGGTGGACGGGTGCGGGGGTGCTGGAGGAGCAGGGTTCGGGCCGGGTGTAGCGGTCGGCCTGGTGGTAGTAGTCGAAGCAGCCCCGGACGAACTTCTCGTAGGCCGTGGCGCAGGTGAGGGCATCCGTGCGTGCCGGGCCGGTCATGCCGGTCGCGTCGAGTTGTGCGGGGAGCTCCCGGGCTGCGGTGAGCATGGCTTCTGCACAGTCGGCCAGCATGCCGGCGACGCGGTCGGCAGCAACGCGGGCGGTGTGGCCCTCATTCCGTTCCAGGAGTACCACTGCGTTGTGGAAGACTCCCACGGAGCGGTCCTTGGCCACGGACCACAGATCATTGTTGAGGCCGGTGTACTCCGCGGCGGCCCGCTTGAGATCCTGCAGCGCGGGCAGGTGCCGCAGCGCTTCGGGGAGGTCGAGGCCTGCGCCGAGTTCGGCGAGCGTGAGGAACATGTGGGCGCCCACCCCCCGTGCGCGCCGGTAGCGGTAGGCGTCGATGCAGGGGTAGCGGTCTGCTGCGCGATCGACGGTGTCCTCGTAGTAGGTCCAGAGCCATTCCTCGGTGTCCTTGCGGAACTCCTTGCGCCATGCCGCTGACCTGCTGGCCAGCATCCGCTGCCAGATGTCCGCGAAGGCGTGTGTGGCAGGGGTCCGGCCTGCCCCGCCGTCCAGTACGCGCACCAGGGAGGTGAGGGCTTCTTCGCAGCGGGCGGGGTCACGGCCGTCGGGGCCGTCGTCGAAGTCGTCGTCCATGATGAACGTCCAGTACAGCCACTGTGTGAGGCGCACGAGGTCCGCCGGCCCCGCGTCGGGGTAGGCCAGTGCGGTGGTGTCGGTGATCCGGGCCCGACGCAGATTGCGCTGGGAAGCGGGTGACTGACAGATCCCGAATCGGGAGAGCCAGGAGCACACAGCGGCGTGGGCTTGGGCGGCGAAGGGGTTCGGGGCGGTCGGCGGGATGGGCATCCGAGGGGCAGGGACGGTGAGTTCGGGACGGGGGTCCTGTGTCCGGTTCACCTGGTGGTGCGGTGTGCCCGGTTCGGCGCGCATGAGCGTCAGCCTGCCTCTCGTCGCCGGGACAAAGCTGCCGGGGCGGGCTCCAGTGGGACCCGGGGCATCGACGAAGGTGACTGGTCGCGCCAGCGCGGCCAGTCAGTGAGGGCCGTCAGGGCGTGGATGCTGGGAAGTGAGGGGAAGTCGTAGGGGATCGGGCGCGGACCCACCTGGTCGGCCGGCCCGTGGAAGCCGCCGCCGGGCCGCTCGGTCGCAATCAGCCAGCGGGTGCCGGCGTACGCCAGGTCCCTGTGCTTCATACCGTGTGTGGCGCTGACCGCGTGAGCAGTGCTGATGGGATCGCTCACGCCGCCTGCGCGCTGGGCCCAGCCCCCGTCCTTGTTCTGGGTGCCCCGCAGCCGGGCGGCGGCACGCTCCAGGGCCCGACCGATACGTTTCTCCAGGCCCTGCGCGACCGCGGGAGGAAGACACGTCAGGGCGTGGACCGCACGCCCGATGACACTCGACTCGCTCAGCGTCCAGCTCTGGGGCCAGGTGCCGTCACCGGACTGCTGATCGAGCAGGAAGACCACCGCCTCACGTAACAGGGGATCCGACTGCCGGCTGCCGGGGGCAAGGACGATCAGCCCCGCCGCAGTCATCTCCGCTTCGGGCGGCTCCCCCTGCCGGTAGGTCGGCAGGCCCCCGCCGGGCACGGCCATGGAACGCAAGAACTGTTCCGCCCTGCCGATCTGGTCACGGTAGCGGGCGTGGTCGAGGTCGCGAAGGAACTGCACGCACACAGCGGTGCTGTCGACATCGCACTGCCGCACACGCGAGGCGAAGGCCCAGCCCCCTTCCGGATTCTGCCCGGAGGCGACGTAGTCGCCGATGCGCAGCATCAGACGGCGCCGACCGCCGGCCCGCACGAGCGCCAGGCCGGCCTTGGCAGTGAGGAACAGGTCGTGGCTCTCCACGAACGGGACCCCGCCGTCCGGATTCTGCCGGGCCGTCAGCACGTGCATGCCGCAGGACACCTCGGACGCGCCGGGATCCACAGCGTGCACCGCGTGGAGGGCGAGCAGATGTGCCAGGAGATTCCCCTCCCACACCTCCCGCGCACTGCCCTGGTGCAGCAGCCGCAGCAGCTCCGCGGTGTCCCCGGCCACCGACGACGGAGGCAGCCCGGTCTCCCGGCCGTGCAGCACACGCACGGCCAGCACCACAAGCCGGGTCCAGGTCGCGTTGGCTTCGGGGCCCGGCAGCTCGAGGCCGGCCAGGCGCCGGTCGTAGGGCAGTACCCTGCACACGGCGAACAGTGTGGCGAGCAACGCCTTCTTGCGCGCTCCGGTGAAGTGGTCGAACCCCCTCAGGTACGAGACCGCAAGGAGCCGGTCACCTGCCTTGGACTCGCCCAGCACCGCCCGCGCGAGCAACGCCTGCCATCCCTGGTCGCCCGACGACCGCCCGAGGCAGCCTGCCACCCGGGCACCCGCCGCGGCACGCCACGAAGACGCCTCCATCCTGCACAGCAAAGCAAGGAAGAGCGACGACTCCACAACCCTGCTGCCGCACTGGTCCACTAAGGCCCCATGGGCATCGACACGCAGGGACAGATACCGGGTCAGCCTGCGACAGCAGTCACTGACCAGGGACGGCAGTGGCACATCATGCACAACACGAGTTGTCACTCATGCCTCCGTGTGGACGAACGTACCTTCGTACCCGCGGACCGAGAAACCACTGCCCCAGCGCGGGACACACGACGACCTGCCGCGAGGACATGAACACCACGCCGGCAGGGAAACACTGGACACCAGGCAGGCGCACCAGCACCAGATGGTGAACTCCGGCGCAAGCGAACCTGAACCACGTACGCGGACCCCCTACTTCACTCGCCCACGATGCACCTGGCAACCTCCCGGCAGGAGGCGCGAGGAAGGCCACGGCTCACACGAAGCGAAGGCGCCGGAGCGTGCGGATCCCCACCCTCGACACGCCTGTTTAACTCGCTCTGCATTCCCGGTGGGGCCTCAGCCGGCGATCCTCGCGGAGGCCGCACTGGGCCGTGCGCGCCCACCTCGCGTAAGTCGGGGGCGGGAAGGCTGCTGCTTCCCGCCCCGGCCTTCGGCACTGCGCCGGGGCTCGGCCGCCGCAAGGAGTCCTACGTCGGTCCCTGGCTGCCCGCACCGCTGCTGAACGCCCCGGATGTGGCGGAAGACGTCGAGCCGGCCGACAGCGTCTCGATGGCGATGATGCTGGTCCTGGAGACCCTCACGCCAGCTGAGCGGGCCGTGTTCGTCCTGCGTGAAGTGTTCGGCTTCGAGTACGACGAGATCGCCGAAGCCGTCGGCAAAAGCCCGGCCGCGGTCCGCCAGACCGCTCACCGGGCACGCACACACGTCGCCGCACGCCGGCCGCGCGGAGCGGTGTCCCCGGCCGAGACCCGCAACGCGCTCACCGCGTTCCAGCGGGCCGCCGAAACAGGCTACCTGCAAGGTCTGCTCGACATCCTCGCCCCCGACGTCGTCTTCCTCGGCGACGGCGGCGGCATCAAACAGGCCGTCCGGCAACCCGTGACGGGAGCCGTCAAGGTGGGCCGCCTACTGACCGCCGGGCTCGGCCGGTTCAGCACCGAGGGCTGGTCACTACAGCCGGCACTGGTCAATGGCCACCCGGCGCTGACACTCCATCTCGACGGTGAGATCGACACTGTCGTAGCGGTGCGCCTCGACGACGGACTCATCACCGGCCTCTACGCCATACGCAACCCTGAAAAACTGACACACATGCATGCGGAGACCGTCCTCCACCGCTGAACCCAGGCATGGCGGCCCAATCTCCTGAACCCGGTGGGGCCCCGGAAGCCGTATGTGGCGGCCTGCGCCGCATGCCGCCACGTACATTCCGCCACCTAGGACTTGTCCGGCCGATCATGTGGCTACTCCGCATCCGGGTCGTTGATGTGGACATGGGGCGGGGCGATTTGAGCGATGCCGAGTGGGAACGGCTGCAGCCGTTCCTGCCGGTCAGCAACAGGCGTTGCGGCAGGTGGCGGGATCACCGGCAGGTGATTGACGGGATTCTGCACCGGGTTCGGACCGGCGTTCAGTGGCGTGACCTGCCTGAACGGTTCGGCCCGTGGAAGACCGTCTATGAATGCCACCGCCTGTGGTCGGTCGACGGAACCTGGGAACGCCTGCTCCAGCAGGTCCAGGCCGAGGCCGACGCAGCCGGGGAGATCGACTGGGACATCTCGGTCGACTCCACCATCGTGCGGGCGCATCAGCACGCCGCCGGTGCGCGCACCGATCCGCCGCCGGCGCCCGCGTGGTGGAGGTGGTGCGAGAGGTGAGAGTTCGGGCCGCTCGCGCGGCGGGTTCACCACCAAGATCCATCTGAGCGCGGACGGCCGCTGCCGCCCACTGTCCCTGATCGTCACACCGGGACAGCGGGCGGACTGCACACAGTTCAGGCCTGTGCTGGAGAAGATTCGCGTCCCGCGGACCGGGCCGAGCAGGCCACGCAGGAGGCCTGCCGGCCTCGCGGCGGACAAGGCTTACAGCAACGGTCCGTGCCGCGAGTATCTGCGGCGCCGGGGCATCCGGCACACGATTCTGGAGAAGACCGACAGCCAGGCCGCCCGCCTGCGCAAAGGGTCACGCGGCGGACGGCCGCCTGGCTTCGACGAAGAGCGGTACAAGAAGCGCAACACCGCCGAACGGGCGATCAACCGGCTCAAGCACTCCCGAGCCGTGGCCACCCTCACGGCGTGAGCGAGAGCCCGATCGTGGACAGCAACCGCTACTACGGGCCGCCTACGGAGGCGTCGCCGGCGGCGGGCGTGTCCGACCAGGACCGGTTCCGCCACGTGATGGGACGCAGGCCGTAGGCCCGGCGTCCAAGCCTCCGCTGCCGGAAGGTGTCGCCGCACGCCACGGAAGCGGGCCGCAATGTGGCTGCAGACCACATCGGTCCGGCCGAGGGCCCGGCCTAGGGTGCGGTCATGACCGCACCACACCTTCCGAACTCACCAGTGAATCCAGCGAATCAAGCGAATTCAGTGAATCCATTGAATCCACCGGCCCCGGCGGACTCTTCCGTCGATCTGCGCGGGCGCACCGCGCTCGTCACCGGCGCCGCAGGCGGCATCGGAGCCGCCTGCGCCCTGCGGCTGGCCGCCGCCGGAGCCCGGGTCCACGCCGTGGACCGCGACGCCCCCGGCCTGGACGCCCTCCGCGCACGGGCGGAGCACCTGCCCGGCGCCGTCGAGGCCGTACTGCTCGACCTGACCGACCTCGACGCCGCCGAGCACGCGGCCGCCGGCACCGACATCCTCGTCAACAACGCCGGCACCCAGCTCGTACGACCCATCCAGGACTTCCCGCCGGAGGAGTTCCGCGCCGTCCTCGCCCTCCTCCTCGAAGCGCCGTTCCGGCTGCTGAGAGGGGCCCTTCCGCACATGTACGCACGCGGATGGGGCCGCGTCGTCAACATCTCCTCCGTGCACGGGCTGCGGGCCTCCGCCTACAAGTCCGCCTACGTCGCCGCGAAGCACGGCCTCGAAGGGCTGTCCAAGGTCACCGCCCTCGAAGGGGCGCCGCACGGAGTCACGTCCAACTGCGTGAGTCCCGGCTACGTACGGACTCCGCTCGTCGAGAAGCAGCTCGCCGACCAGGCCGCCCTCCACGGCATCCCCGCCGAGAGCGTCCTCACGGAGATCCTCCTGGCGGACTCGGCCGTCAAGCGCCTCATCGAACCCGGCGAGGTCGCCGAGGCAGTCGTCTACCTGTGCGGACCGCACGCCTCCTTCATCACCGGCAGCACGCTGACCATGGACGGCGGATGGACGGCGCACTGACTGACGGTCACTCAGTACCTGACGGCTGCCCGGTGAACCGCAGCCGATCCGCAGCGGATCCCGAGCCGCTTCGCAGCCGATCCGCAGCCGCTTCGCCCGGTGACTGGTGCGCCGTCCGCCGCCGGAGGTAAGTCTGTGCGCATGCCCGACGATCACACCGAGACCTCGTACGAGACCCCGTACCTCGCGCTGCTCGCCCGCGGCGCTCCCGCCGCCGAGTACGAGCGTCCGGTGCTGCGCGCCCGCGCGGACGGGGCGCCGCCGGACCGGCTTGCCGCCCTCGACCGCGCCAAGCACCTGGCCCTGCGCGTACGGGCCGAACTGGAGGACCGGCGGCGGCGCGAGGCCGAGCTGTCGGCCCTCTTCGCGACCTCCCACGACCTGGCAGGCCTCCGCGACCTCGACGCGGTGCTCCAGGCCATCGTGCAGCGGGCCCGCTCCCTGCTGGGCACGGACGTCGCGTACCTCACGCTCCACGACCCGGCCGCCGGCGACACCTACATGCGCGTCACCGACGGCTCGGTCTCCGCCCGCTTCCAGCAGCTGCGGCTCGGCATGGGGGAGGGTCTGGGCGGGCTCGTCGCGCAGACCGCCCGCCCCTACGTCACCGACGACTACTTCGACGACCCCCGTTTTCAGCACACCCGGACAATCGACTCGGGAGTGCGCGACGAGGGGCTGGTCGCGATCCTCGGCGTGCCGCTCCGGCTCGGCAGCCGCGTCATCGGGGTGCTCTTCGCGGCGGACCGCCGCGCCCGCGCCTTCGAACGCGGGCAGACGGCGCTCCTCGCCTCGTTCGCCGCGCACGCCGCCGTCGCCATCGACACGGCGAACCTGCTGGCCGAGACCCGCTCCGCCCTCGCCGGGCTGGAGGCCGCCAACGAGATCATCCGCGACCGCAGCGCCGTCATCGAGCGCGCCTCCGACGTCCACGACCGGCTCACCGCACTCGTGCTGCGCGGCGGTGACGTGCACGACGTCGCCGCGGCGGTCGCGGAGAGCCTCGGCGGGCAGGTCACCTTCCTGGAGGCCGGCCGGTGCCCCGCGGCCGCCGTGAACAGCTCTCGCGCCGTACGGCATGGGGACGGCTGGTACGTCGCCGTGTCGGCGGGTGGCGAACTCCTCGGAGCCCTCGCCTTGTCCGGGCACCCCGCCCTCGACCCCGTCGACCAGCGCACCCTCGAACGCGCGGCCATGGTCACCTCACTGCTGCAACTCGCGGGCCGCCAGGCCGGCGAGGCCGAACAGCGGGTACGGGGCGAGCTCCTCGACGACCTCCTCGACGCGCCCGGCCGCGACCCGCGCCTCCTGAGGGAACGGGCCGCACGCCTGCGGGCGGACCTGGACACTCCGCACGTGGTGCTGGCGGCGAGAGCGGTGGAAGGCGCAGTGGATCCGGCGCCGGGTCCGGCGGACGGAGCCGCGTCCGCGGACCACCGGCAACGGCTGTGGTCGGCGGCGTCCCACCTGGCGGCGACCCGGCACGGCCTGGCCGCGGCCAGGGACGGCGGCACGGTGCTCCTGCTGCCGCACGACGGGCGGCGCAGCGCCTCCGAGGAGGCCCGCCGTGCTGCCCGTCAGCTCGGCGCCGCGGTCCCCGCCGGCGTCACGGTGGGCGCCTCCGCACCCGTACCCGCTCCGGCGGCCGGCCCCGGGGCCGTGGCCGCCGCGTACGCCGAAGCCAGGCGCTGCCTCGACGTGCTGCGCGTGCTCGGCCGGGACGGAGAGGGCGCGGCGGCCGACGACTTCGGCTTCGTAGGGCTGCTGCTCGCGGAGACGGGCGGCGGGGGAGAGGACCGTATCGGCCGCTTCGTGGCCCGCACCATCGGTCCCGTGGTCGAGTACGACACGCGGCGCGGCACCGCGCTCGTGGCCACCCTGGACGCGTACTTCGCGGGCGGCATGAGCCCCGTCCGCACCAAGGACGCCCTGCACGTGCACGTCAACACCGTCGCCCAGCGCCTGGACCGCGTCGGCCGCCTGCTCGGCCCGGACTGGCAGACGCCCGCCCGCGCCCTGGAGATCCAGCTGGCCCTCTGGCTCCATCGCCTCGCGGCTCCGCCGGCGGTTCGTCGAGCTCACGGTGGCGCGTCTCCTGGGCGAGACCGACCGCGACCAGAGTGACGAGGACGGCGGCGATCACGTAGAGGGCGACCGGAGTGCCGCTGCCGTACTCCGCGAGCAGCGCGGTGGCGATCAGCGGGGCCGGCGCCCCGGCGGCCACGGACGCGAACTGCGCCCCGATCGAGGCCCCCGAGTACCGCATCCGGGTCGCGAACATCTCGGAGAAGAAGGCGGCTTGGGGCGCGTACATCCCGCCGTGGAGAACCAGCCCCACTGTGATCGCTGTGACGAGCCCTCCGAAGCTGCCGGAGTCCGCGAGCGCGAAGAACGGAAAGGCCCATATGCCGATGCCCGCGGCCCCGATCAGATAGACGGGCCGCCGCCCGATCCGGTCCGAGAGGGCGCCCCAGGCGGGGATGGCGGCGAAGTGCACCGCGGATCCGATGAGGACGGCGTTGAGCGCGGTCTGCTTGGGCAACTGGGTCTGCTCGGTTGCGTAGACGAGAATGAACGCGGTGATGACGTAGTAACTGATGTTCTCCGCCATACGGGCCCCCATGGCGACCAGGACGTCGCGCCAGTGATCCCGCAGCACGGCAATGAGCGGAGACTTCCGGGACTCGCCCGAGGAGGCCCGCGCGAGGGCGGCTTTGAAAACGGGCGACTCGTCTACGGACAGCCTGATCCACAACCCCACGATCACCAGCACCCCCGACAACAGAAAAGGCACGCGCCATCCCCACGACAGAAAAGCAGCCTCTGACGTCAGTGCCGTCAACCCGGACAGCACCCCGGTAGCAAGCAGCTGCCCCGCGGGAGCCCCGGTCTGCGGCCAAGACGCCCAGAACCCCCGCCGCCGCGCATCCCCGTGCTCGGACACCAGCAACACGGCCCCACCCCACTCCCCGCCAAGAGCGAACCCCTGAACGAGCCGGAGCAAGGTCAGCAACACGGGCGCGAGCGACCCGGCAACGGCATGAGTGGGCAACACCCCGATGGCACAAGTAGCCCCACCCATCATCACCAGACTCACCACAAGCAACCGCTTCCGCCCCACCCGATCCCCGAAATGCCCGAACACGAGCGCCCCGACGGGCCGAGCCACGAAGCCGACTGCATAGGTGAGGAAGGACAACAGAGTCCCGACGAGAGGATCAGAACCGGGAAAGAACAGCTTGTTGAAGACCAGCGCGGCGGCGGAACCGTAGAGGAAGAAGTCGTACCACTCGATAGTGGTCCCGATGAGGCTGGCGACGACGATTCTGGGGAGCGAGTTGGGAGTTGGGGTGGGTGGGGGAGGGGTGGCCATGGTCATCACTTCCGGGTGGGCGAGGGGCGCGTCATTGCGTCGCCACACCGTAGGAAGATGCAGGTCAGCAGCCTATATGGTGGGAGGCCACACTTCGGGGACGGGGTGTGAGGGCAGCACCCATGAGGGGGTGCGGCGGGCCCTGTGTACCGCTCAACTCGGTTTAGGAATCCGGTGTGGAGTAATGTCGCGATTGGGCTGATCTGGCGCTCGGGTGCCGACTCCCGTGCTGACTTGGTGCTGACTGAAATCCCACGTCAGCACCCCTGATCACCCCTCCCGTGCTGACTTGGTGCTGACTACGCAGCGTTGAACTCCGGCATTCGGGTGCGGATCGGACTCCTGTGCGAGTCTGGATGATCGCTCGCCACGGTGCGTCTGAAGGTCGCCGCATCACCTCGGTCGTCTGGAGACAATGGCACACTGAGAAGGCTTCCGCTTTCCGTCCGGCGGGCTTGACTAATCGAACGGGGTTCCTGTTCGCGTGGTCGGCGCATGAAGGATGGGCCTCTTGGTAGCTCGGGGTTGTGATCCCAACCGAGCAGCACCAGAAGGCTCTGTTGCCACAGCCTTTCGCGCTCATGCCCGCCGAGTCCACCGTGGCGTCCCGGTCGTGTGACTGCCTTGCGCACTGGTTCGGGAATGCCGCGGACCGGCCGGACCGGAACCCGTGCTATGCGTCGGACATGACCGAGGCCGAGTGGCAGATGGTGCGGGCATCGATGCCGGTGCCGACGTGGCTGGAGGGCCGGGGCGGCCGTCCGGAGGACTATTGCCACCGCGTGATGCTGGACGCGGTCCGCTACGTGGTCGACAACGGGGTGAAGTGGGCGAACCTGCCGAAGGACTTCCCGCCGTACCGGCGGGTGCACGCGTTCGCCCGCCGCTGGCAGGCCACCGGGCTGCTGGCCGAGCTCCACGACCGGCTGCGCGACCGCGTGCGCGTGAAGGAGGGCCGGTCACCGGACCCGACGGCCGCGATCGTGGACTCGCAGTCGGTGCGGGCAGCGGCGAACGTCCCGCGTTCGACATCGGGGTGGGACGGAGGGAAGAAGGTTGGCGGGCGCAAGCGACACCTGGCGGTCGACTGCCTCGGCCTGGTCCTGGTGGTGCTCGTGACCGCGGCAAGCGTGCAGGACCGCGACGCCGCCGTCCCGCTGCTGGAGCGGTTGCGCAAGCTGTACTTCTCGATCCGGCTGGTGTGGGCGGACGGAGGCTACGCGGGCCGGCTCGTCGACTGGGCCGCCGGGAAACTCGGCCTCGCCGTCGAGATCGTCAAACGCTCCGACGACGCCAGCGGGTTCGTGGTCCTGCCACGCAGGTGGGTGGTGGAGAGGACGCTGAGCTGGCTGATGCGCTCACGCCGCCTGGCGCGCGACTACGAGACCCTGCCCGCCATGCACGAGGCGATGGTGCTGTGGTCGATGACCATGCTCATGAGCGGATGCCTAGCTGGGCGCCGCCGGCACGCTTTCATCCCACGTCAGCCGGCCCCGCCGGCCTGACCGCGCCGAACACGTTCGGCCGGAGCTCTCCCGCCCAGCCCCGGGCTGTCAGCCGTTTCACCCGCGAGCGCACTCCCTCCACCCCCGCCGGAGGGGGTCGCTGGCTGAAACGTGTGAGAGTTGTCAGAGCTGTTCCATTACGAAGTCCGCCTTGGAGGTGCCGCACTGGGGGCAGGTCCAGTCATCGGGGATGGTCTCCCAGGGGGTGCCGGGAGGGATACCCTCCTCCGGCAGCCCCAGCGCCTCGTAGTAGACCCAGCCGCACAACAGGCACATCCATGACTGCGTGGTGGGTTTGGCAATGGGTTTGTTCACGGGACCGCTTCCTTCTGCTCGGCATGTACTGCACAGCTCACACCCGACTTATGAGCGGTGCCGGACGAGGGGCTGCTGGGGACGAGAATCGTTCTCCGGAACACGGGTTAACTCGTCCATACCGCCGACTCGCTGGTGGCAGCGTCCGCTGCCTGCCTGCGCTTCTTCTCGATCTCTTCCCTGGTCGGCTCGCGCAGGTCTGTGACGATGCCGAGTTTTCCGAGCACGGCGAGGAGCCATCCGCTGAGATCGGGCTCCAGCCAGGTCACGCCGTGCCGGTAGGAGCCGGGGAAGGCGTGGTGGTTGTTCTGCAGGCCCTCGCCGAAGGTGAGGAAGGCGACGGGCCAGTTGTTGGCGCTGCGGTCGCCGTTGTGGAACGGTCGGCTGCCCACCGCGTGGCTGACCGACGAGACCATCCATGTGGCCTGGTTGGCCAGGAAGATCCGTGCCAGGCCACCGAAGAGAGCACCGGTCAGGATGGCTTTCTCCGTACCCTCGACGGCAAAGCCGATCAGACCGGGAATGGCGAGGCCGCTGATCACCCAGTACGGGTAGGTGCGGTGGTAGTACATCAGGCGCTGATTACGCAGGAGGTCCGGGGCGAACACCGACCACCTGGAATCCTCGTCACTCAACATCCAGGGCATATGCGCGTACCACAGGCCGCGCAGCCGCTGTTTGAGACCGCGCCCGCGCAGATTCGGCGAGTGCGGGTCACCCTCGCGGTCGCTGAACCGGTGGTGGCGACGGTGCGTGGCAACCCACCACACCAGCGGTCCTTGGGCGCCCATTGCACCGGCGATCATGATGATGGCTTCGAATACGGGGCCGGAGCGGAAGGCCCTGTGGGCGGCGTAGCGATGGTAGCCCACGGTGACACCGACCCCATGGACGAAGTACATGCCGGCGAAGAGCCACAGGTCGGTCGCCGTGAAATTACCGGTCGCCAGGAGGTACACCGTCACCGCCATACCGATCAGTGGCAGGGTCGTGGTGGTCAGTACGGCGAACCGTTTGGCACGAAGGCCGACCGGGTCGAGTCGGATGATGGCATGCGCCAGCACCTGTGAGGTGGATGTGGACATCACGCTACTCCGTTCCTCTTCGGGGTGTCGTCTTGGTGCCTGCCGTGGGATTTGTGTGGACCGGCATGGCGAAGCGATTACGTCTGACCGACGAAGGCGTACTGGTGGAGGTCGAGGTGCCGGTGGGTGAGCAGGGCGCTCCACACGATCACCGTGTTCGTCGGCAGGCGGCGGTTGCCGAGACCGGGGCCGCGAGTTGACCCGGCGGGTCAACCGACGGGGCGGGCGGGTAGAGCCGAAGTCGGTCAGAAGGCTCTTGTCAGAGCGAGGACGACGTTGTGTCCGCCGAAGCCGAAGGAGTGGCTGACGGCGACACGAACGTCCTGTTGGCGTGGCTGCTTGGTGACACAGTCGATATCGAACTCGGGTGCTGGTGCTTGCAGGTTGGCAATCGGTGGCACGGTGCCGTGCTGGATGGTGAGCGTGGTGAGTGCTGCCTCGATGGCTCCTGCCGCGCCGCCGCTGTGGCCGAGCACGCCTTTGGGCGCGGTCACGCTGGGACGGTGCGGCAGTACGTGGGCGATCAGGGCTGCTTCCCTGGCGTCGTTGAGCGGGGTGGAGGTGCCGTGTGCGTTGACGTGATCGACCTCGTGGACGGCCAGGCTCGCTTCGGCCAGGGCAGTGCGCAGGGCCGCCTCGGCACGACGGCCCTCCGGGGCCGGTGCGGTGGGGTGGTGGGCGTCGGTGGTGCTGCCGCAGCCCGCGAGCAGGGCGCGCACGCGGGCGCCGCGAGCGGTGGCGCCTTGTGTGCGCTCCAGGACGAGCACGCCGGCTCCCTCGCCCCCGACGAAGCCGTCACGGTCAGGGGCGAACGGCCGGGATGCCTCGGTGACCGAGTCGGTGCGCTGGGAAAGTGCGCCCATGCGCCAGAAGCCGGTGGTCGTCAATCGAGTGAGGGATGCTTCCGCGCCACCGGCCACGGCGACGTCACACTGCCCGGAGAGCAAAAGGTCCCGGGCCACCGCGATGGCCGTGGCGCCCGAGGCGCAGGCGGTGTTCGGGGCCAGGCTGGGGCCGTGGGCTTGGAGGGCGATGGATACCTCCCCTGCCCCCATGTTCGGAAGGAACATGGGGATGGTGAGAGGAGAGACCATGTCGGGCCCCAGGTCCTGCAACCGCCTGTCCTGCTCTTCGTGTACGTCGTCCGCTCCCAGTGCGCAGCCGATGACGACGGCCACCCGATCGCCGTTCCATGTCTGCGGATCGAGGCCGGCGTCATGCACCGCTTCGCGAGCGGCGAGTACCGCCAGCTTCGTGTACCGGGACATGCGCCAGGACGTGCGTCCGATGCGCTGGTCCAGGTCATTCCGTGAGAGGGGAACGCGGCAGGAGAAGTCGACGGGGAGGCCGGCGAGGGCCGGGTCGGGCGCTGCGGTGCTCACCCCGCGGCAGACAGCCTCCCAGGTAGCGCCCGGGCCTTCTCCGGCCGGGGTGATCAGCCCGAGTCCCGTGATGGCAACGGACGGTGTCATGAGGGGACCGGCATGTCCGTGCTCAGGGCGTCGAGGTGGTCGACGATCTCGGCGATGGTGGCGTTGCGCGTGGCGCTCTCTCTGTCGACCTTCATCCCGAATCGTTCGTGGATGATGAGTGACAACTCGGCCAGGGCCAAAGAGTCCACGCCCAGCTGCTCCAGTGTGACCTGGGGCTGGATCTCGTTTTCAGGGATGCGGAAGTTGCTGGTCAGGATGGAGCGGAGAAGATCGTAGGTTTCCGGCACAGTGTCTCCTTGCTGTCGTCCAGGGCAGTCGGGGTGGTCCGGGCCGGTTCCGTGAGCCCGGCGCGGGCGGTAAATGGCCGGGCAGCCGAGGCCGGCCGACGGCGTGTGGCCCCGGATGGCCCTCGCCGCAACATGCGGCCGGCCTGGCGGGTCACCATCGCACGAGAGCCAGGCCGAAGCTGAAGCCGCTGGCGAAGCTGAGCATCGCCACGTTGTCCCCGCGTTCGATGCGGCCGACCTCGCGTGCCTTGACCAGTTGCAGGGGGAGCGAGGCCGCCGCGCAGTTTCCATACTCGGCGACCGCGGGCATGCATCGGTCCTGGGAAAAGGAAAACGCGCCAAGCGTCTCGTGGTAATGCGGGACAGAGACTTGGTGGAGGGCGATGAAGGCGCTTGCGCGCACCGTGTGAAGTTCATCTTCAACGGCATTGAGGATTTCCGGAAAGGTGTCGAGCTCGCGTTGGCGCAGGCTCCCGTTAAGGCGCAGGGTGGCGTGGTCGTCATGTATCGAGCGCCCGTGCATGGTTCCACCGGCGGAAACAGTGCAGGTTTCCCACAGGGTGGATTTAGAGATGAAGCGCATCGTCAGAATGCCGGAATCGTCTTCACCTGCAGGGCCGGCGGTGAGCACCATCGCGGCGCCGGCGTCGGAGACGGTATAGCCGGGCAGGGCCCGCAGCAGATCCTTGCGGCCCGGAGTGTGCCAGCGCGCGAGCATGGAGCCGGCTTCTCCGCATGTGATGAGGATCGTACGGTAACGGCCGACCGCGATGAAGGATGAGGCCACTTCCATAGCGTTGAGAACACTGCTGCAGGCGTTCTTGACATCGAATACCGGGCAGGAGGCGCCCAGTTTTGCGGCCACGAGGTGTGAGGTGGCCGGTTCGAACAGGTCCTGCGCGGTCGCGGCGAACAGCAGCAGGTCGACGTCGTCGATTGTCAGGCCTGCCTCGTCCAGGGCGGTGCGGGCAGCGGTCGCGGCCAGGTCCGAGGCGTTCTCGCCGTCCTCGCGCACATGGACACCGCGTACCCCGGTGAGGTCCTCCAGCAGGCCGGGCGGCGGAGCGTAACCACCTGTCTCGGCAATCTTGACGCGAATTTCTTCCATGGTCCGGTAGCGGGGCGGCAGATGAGCAGCCACGGCTGCGATGCGGGCACGAGGGGCTTCGAGCACTGCGCCACCGTATCTGTCCGGTATTCGGGTCCGGGTCGAAAAGACGACCTGACAATGAGCTCTCCACTCCAACGGGTGATTCGCATGCATCTCCGGCGGAATTGAGGGTGCGGGAGGCCTGAGGGCTGCGCTGAGGTGACGGTAAGGAACTGTGTCATCAGTAGTAAATGGTGACCCTTCAGGTATGCCACACACCTTGTATGAGCGACAGGGAAGTCGTACTGCTGCAAATTCCTGCTCAAGCTGATCGCGTGGAACACCATCTCGCGGGTCAGCGGTGGCTCAGCCGTGATGCGCAAACACCGGTACAGCCGTTCCAGTGCCGCGGCAGCCGCGCGGGCCACGCCGACCGGTACGGCCCGGTGCTCGGGCAGCAGGCCGGCGGCTTGCAGCAGCAGGTTCCCGGCGTCGCGGATGGCAAGGGGCTCGCGCCCTGGCTAATGAAGTATGTTCGCCCTGCGATCGGGCACCCGGGGCGCAGCTTCTCCAGAGCCAGAAGATGTGCTCGGCGGCGTCGTCGATGTAGGTGAAATCAGTGAGGTGTTGTCCGCCGCCGGGCCAGCGCAGCCGGCCGCTACGGGCCCGGTGCAACAGCCGCGGCACGAGGTGCGGGTCTCCGGGCCCGATGATGGCGTGCGGGCGTAGACAGACAGTGGCCAGGCCGGCGGAGTCGGCGGCGTTCACGGCCCGTTCGGCTTCGGCTTTGGTCCGGCCGTAGTGGTTGCCGTATCGCGCCGCATAGGGATGGCTTTCGTCCACGCCTTCCAGGTGGGTGCTGCCGATGACGACGCTCGGGCTGGAGGTGAACACCAGGCGGTCGATGCCGTGCCGTCGGCAGGCGGCGATGACATGGTGGGTGCCGGTGACATTGACGGTCTGGTAGTCAGAAGGACTTCCCCACAGGCTGACCTTGGCTGCGCAGTGAACCACCGCCTGACAGCCCTCGGCCGCCGCAGCCACGTGTGACGCGTGACGGATGTCCGCCTGATACTGCTCGATGCCCGCCTTGCTGAGCTGCGGGTGCAGAGTACGGCTGAGGGAGCGGACCTGGTATCCGGCCTCAGCTAGGCGAGTGCACACGGCCCTGCCCAGGAAACCGCTGCCGCCGGTGACGAGCGTCTTCACGGGCGCCTATCCTCTGATTTTCCTGGCGGCCCATACGGCGAGGGCCGGATGGTTGATCTTTGAGTTGTGGCGGATGTCGACCGGCAGGCCGGGGTGGAACAGGACCTGCTTGATCCCGGCGAGATGAGGAATGCCCTGCATGAGGGCGAGCGTGTCGGTGACGGCTTTCCGCCGCTGTGCACCGCGCAGCCGTCGCTCGGTTTCCACGCACAACACCGGTAGCTGCGTGCCTGCGGGTCCCGTCCCGACCAGGCCACAGCGCCGGACACCGGGTACGGTGTTCGCTACCGCTTCGGCCTGCTCGGTGAACACCTCACCGTGTGCGGTCCGCACCCGCTGGGACACGCGGCCGCAGAACCACAGCCGGCCCTGCTCGTCGAACCGGCCGGCGTCGCCCATGCGGTGCACGATCTGCTTGCCGTCGCGGATCTTGGCGAGGGCCGTGTTCTGTGGCTGACCGTCGTAGGCCGAACTCGTACCGGGACCGGCCACGGTGATCTCCCCGATCTCGCCCGGCGCCACCAGCAGTGAGTAGTCCCATTCGGCGATGGGGCCGTTGGCAATCCGGATGATGCGCACGTTGTTGTCCGGCAAGGGCACTCCTACGCAACTGCCCCACCCGCGGCGGCTGCCGCAGCGGGCGTCACCGAGCAGGTCGTGGTGGCCGAGGACGCTGATCGGCATGGACTCCGTGGCCCCGTAGCAGGACAACAGGCGTGCCTGCGCAGGCAGGCACGCCAAGAGTTTCTCAGCTGTACGAGGCGCCAGGGAGGCGCCTCCGCTGAGCACGGTGCGCACCGGCTTCAGGAGGCGACTGTGCTGCGCGCAGTAGGCGGACAGCCTCTCCAGTACCACTGGCGAGGCGAACACGGCGGCAACGTCGAAACGACAAATCTCTCCGGCTAGGACGGCGGGGTCGGCGGATGCCGGGCGCAGGAAGTTCATGTCCGGCACCACCATGGACAAGCCCATGGCGGAGCCGGCCAGGGAGAAGGGCGGCAGGGTGGACAGGGCCACCGTGCCCGGTGGCAGCCCGGCCATGTGCCCGGCCATGCGGAACTGGGCCATCAGATTGCCGGGATTGTAGGAGGCCGGCTTGGGCGGGCCCGTGGATCCGGATGTGAAGGCCACCAGGCCGGGTGCCTCGCGGCCCTCAGCGTTGCCGGACGGGCCACTGATGCCGGTGGTGCCGCGCAGCCGTCGCAGCGGGGCCCCCAGGAAGGCGGGGCCGGCACCCACCAGGAGGGGCAGCCGGACGGTACCGCGCCCCCAGCCCAGCAGCAGGCGGGCGACGTGCGCCTTCGCAACACCGATGAACGCCTGCGGACGGGTCTCGGCCAGTGCCGAGCGCACCGCCGCCGGCGCCAGGCCCGGATCGATCAGAACCGGTACCGCTCCGAGTCGGGTGAGCGCCCCCATCACCGCCGTCAGATCCGGCCCGGGCGGCACCATCAGGCAGGCACGCATGCCCGGCACAACGCCAGCACGCGCCAGCGCGGCCGCGTAGTAGTCGAAGCCTTCCCGCAACCGGTGGTAGGTGACCGCCTCATACCGGCCCCGGCCGACCGGGTGGTACTGGGCAACAGCCTCGGGCCGGTCTCCGGCCAGGCCCTCGACAGCGTGCAGCAAATCGGCGCCCGCCATCAGCTGGCCCCGGCCCCGGCGGCTGATGCGGCTGTTACCGCAAGGAAGGCGAGCACGTCGTTGGTGACCTGGTGCGGCACGTCGTCCAGCAGCAGATGACCGGCGTGCGGAAACAACCGCACCTGGGCATGCGGCAAGCGCCGCATCCATCCGTCCAGGACCTGGTCGTTGAACACCGGATCCTGCATTCCCCAGCACAGCAGGGTCGGCTTGTTCCTCAGCGCCGTCAGGTCCCGCCCCAGCTCATGCAGCGTCTCCCAGCCCATGTCCCCCGCCTTGCGAGGAATGGCACGCACGAACTTCTCGATGGCCCGCCGGTCCGACCTGCGTCGGTACGGCGCCAAGTACGCCGCACGCACCTGGCGTGGCATGCGACTGGTCACTCCCTGGTGGGTGATGCCGAGCGCGAAGAGGTTGTGCCGATAGCTGATCCAGGCGGCCAAGGCCGAAGCATGAATGAATTTCAACCCCCAGTACAGGCGATGCCCCTCGGGCCAAGGGAACGCCACGGTATTGCAAACGATGATGCGGGCGATCCGCTCCGCGTGCCAGCTGGCCCACCGCAGCCCTACAGGCCCGCTCCAATCGTGCACCACCACCGTCCATCCCCGCTCCGGTGCCTGATGCTTCACCGTGAGATGCGTGACCAGTGCTTCGATGCGGTCGGCGCGTGCCTGGAATCCTCCGACGGTGAAGGGCTCGGCGGTACGGCTGGACAAGCCCATGCCGGCCATGTCGGGTACCACACAGCGGTAGCGCTCCCGCAGACCGATTACCAGATGACGCCAGAAATAGCTCCACGTCGGATTCCCGTGCAACATCAGCACCGGCGGTGCGTCACGGGGGCCCTCGTCCAGGTAATGCCGGGTTCCGGCCGAATCGGAGAACCAGCGGCTGGTGAACGGATAGTCCGGCAGCTTCCCGACGCGGGTGGGCACATGGGCAGGCACAAGATCAGTCACAGGCGGACCGTTGCACTGCGCGGCTTGCCGAAGTGGCTCGGCACGTTTACCGCACTGCTGCTTTCACATCATGGAGTGACCCCACGAGCACCTGCTTGATCCCGCGAATACATCATTTCAGCAGCCCAGGTTCAGTCCTGGCTTCCAATGATGGTTTGTTGACGGCGGTTCGCCATTCCTCTCCGGAGCAGTTCCACCGACTGCTGATAGGCAAACAGTTGTGGCGCACGGTAGTGTGAACCTCTCCGGCGGTGAGCGTGACAGGAAACCGGTCGCTTCCGCGTATGCCTCTTTCACGGTCCGTTCCGGTTGGCGCTGCGGCGAGAGCACCGGCCCAGGCGTGCCCGCATACCCCTCGCTATTACCTTGTTCATCAACCGACCGATTTTCGAACAAGATCGATGGGTGAGTGGACCCGAGCAGGCCCGGGTCGCGTCCAGGAAACGGAGCCAAAGAGCGGGGGTGTCTTTTACAGACAGTGACGGCGGTTGGTCTCGTGTCTGTCGCCGGCCAAGCTAGCCAGAAGCGCACCCTGTGCTCTTGCCGGGGCGGGGCAGGGCGGCTCGAATATCGGACGGGCCTGACGGCTTCCTGTGCTGTGCATGCCGCGGGTGATCAACTACCCCTTGTGACGCATGGCTATCCGTGAGGCTCGCAGCGGTAAACCAGGACACCAGTGCGTCGGTCGGAAGCACTCAGATCCGCTTATCCGCACCCCCATGAGACATGCATGCGATCGCCCGCGCTGCCCTGGACCCATGACCACGCCCGGCACTCCACCATCAGCCCCGCCGCCACGGCCGGGCCGGGACGCCCCAGCGCGTCAGTGCCCTGCTCGTGGGCCCTGCGGAGGGCAGCGTCGTGTGTTGCGGGGTACGTCCTGGCGCTCGTCACCGGTTGCGCGGCCGCCTCCGTCGTCACCTCGGAGACAGCTCCGGCTGGCCTCCACCACGACGTCCGGACCGTCCAGGGTGAGGCCGGCTGCTGATTCTTCCGCTGGCCCGCCGGGGCAGGTTTTTCACCGCGCGCTTACCTCAGGCGGTGCGGGCGCTGGCCCGAGGGTTCATAGCGTGGAGGCAGAGATACGGAACCGGAGCGGCCTTCCGGCCGCCCCGCGCCGGCCATGGAGGTGTCTGCCATGCGTCGTTCCCTCGCTGCCGCCGCAGCCGTTCTGGCCCTGGTCGCCGGAGCCGGGGCGGCCTGTTCCTCCTCGTCGTCCCCTTCGCACCCGCCCGCTTCGCCCTCGCAGACGCAGAAGCCGGCAGACGTGAATCCACCCGGTGACATACCCGACACCCAGGCGTTCGTGCCCTGGTCGTCCCCGGACGGTGCCTTCACGGTGAAGGTGCCGGAGGGCTGGTCGCGGATGTCCCAGGGGGCGGCGACGGTGTTCACCGACAAGTTCAACAGCGTGCGCGTCGAGCACGTCCCCGCCGAGACGGCTCCGACCACGAACTCCGTACGCACCAGGGACCTCCCCGCGATCCAGGCCGGGAGCAGGCACTTCTCCCTCGTCTCCGTGACCGAGGTGCAGCGTAAGGGCGGCAAGGCGGTACTCGCCGAGTACCGCGCGGACTCGGCGCCCGACCAGGTGACCGGCAAGAGCGTCCCGCTGGACGTCCAGCGGTTCGTCTTCTTCTCGCCCGGCAAGGGCGAGGCCGTGCTGACCCTGTCCGGCGGCGTGGGGGCCGACAACGCCGATCCCTGGCGGACCATCACCGATTCCTTCCGGTGGTCGCGATGACCGCGTCCGTGGCCCCTGTGCTCAGCGCCCGTTCCCTGTACCGGTTCTTCCGGGCCGGGGAGGAGGAGACCCTCGCGCTGCAGGGGGTGGGGCTGGACGTGGGTCCGGGTGAGACAGTGGCAGTGACGGGGCCCTCCGGGTCGGGGAAGACCACGTTGCTCAACTGCCTGGCCGGCCTCGACGAGCCCGACGGCGGCGCCGTGACCGTCGCCGGCGAGCGGCTCAGCCACCGGCCCGAACGCGAGCGGGGCCGCATCCGGGCACAGTGCATCGGAATTATGTTTCAGTCGGGCAATTTGCTCGAACACCTCACCGTGCGCGACAACATCGCGCTCGTCCAGAGCCTGGTGCCCGCCCGGCCCCGGGTGCCGCCGCAGGTGCTGCTGGAACGGACGGGAGTCGCGCACCGCGCGGGTGCCCTGCCGCGCCAGCTGTCCGGCGGGGAGGCAGCCCGCGCGGGACTCGCCGTCGCCCTCGCCAACACGCCCGGTGTGCTGCTCGCCGACGAGCCGACCGGTGAGGTGGACGGGGAGACCGAGCGGCGGCTGCTGGCCCTGCTGCGCGAGCGTGCCGCGGAGGGTACGGCCGTCGTGGTGGTCACCCACAGCAGGGCCGTGGCGGCGGTGGCCGACCGGGTGCTGCGGCTGCGGGACGGGCGGTGGACGTGATGGGCGCCGTGGCCCCCGCCGGCAGCGTGCCGCTCGTCCGCTGCGAGGGCGCGGCGCGCACCTACGGCCGCGGGCCGGGCGCCGTCGTGGCCGTGCACGGTCTGACCTGCGCGGTGCCGCCCGGCGCCCGCATCTGCGTGGTGGGGCCGTCGGGCTCGGGCAAGTCCACCCTGCTGCACCTGATGGCGGGCCTGGACCGGCCCACGACGGGCCGGGTGAGTCACCCGGGGCTCGGCGAGGAGGGCGCGGAGGGACTCGCCCGGCACATCGGCGTCGTCTTCCAGGGCCCGAGTCTGCTGCCCCCGCTCACCGCTGCTGAGAACGTCGCGCTCCCGCTGCGGATCGACGGCGTGCCGGAGGACGAGGTCGCGTCCCGTGCGGGGGCGGCCCTGGCGCGCCTGGGCCTGGAATCGCTGGCCGGACGGCTGCCGGACGAGTTGTCGGCCGGGCAGGCCCAGCGCGTCGCGGTGGCCCGGGCGCTGGCGCGCGGGCCCGCCCTCGTGCTGGCCGACGAGCCGACCGGCCAGCTGGACCGCGCCACGGGCCGTCAGGTGCTGGCGGTGCTGCTGACCGCCGCCGCTGAGCTGGAGGCGGCGGTCCTGGTGACGACCCACGACCCGCTGGTGGCCCGCGCCCTGGACATCCGCTGGTACATGGCCGATGGACGTCTGGTCCAACCGGAGGGTCGGACAGATATCCGGCCTGGGACCTGGCCGGGGACCCGGCAGGAGAGGGAAGGTGACCGGCGGTGATCGGGATCTGGCTGGCCGGTCTGCTGCGCCGGCGTGGCGGACGGCTCCTCGGCGTCGCGGCCGGTGTGGCCATGGCCGTGGCGCTCCTGGCCGCGCTCGGCGGCTTCCTGGCGGCGACGCGGGCGACGATGACCGAGCAGTCCGTCCGCGGCGTCACGGTGGACTGGCAGGTGCAGACGGTGAGCGGTGCCGACCCCCGGGCCGTGCTGGCCACTGTGCGGAACACCCCCGGCACCCGGGCGGCACTGCCCGTCGGGTACGCCGGCACCAGCGGACTGACCGCCACCGCCGGGGGCACCTCCCAGGCCACCGGCCCCGGTGTGGTCCTGGGCCTTCCGGCCGGATACGGCTCGGTCTTCCCCGGCGAGCTCCGGGTGCTGGCCGGGCGCGGCGACGGAGTCCTGCTGGCCCAGCAGACCGCCGCCAACCTCCACGCCGGCCCGGGCGACACGGTCGCGATCGGGCGCGCGGGCCTGGCACCGGTGAAGGTCCGAGTGGACGGCGTGGTGGATCTGCCGCATGCCGACTCGCTCTTCCAGAAGGCGGGCGCGCCGCCGCAGTCGCAGCCGTCGGCACCACCGGACAACGTCGTGCTGTTGCCCGAGGCTCGCTGGCACTCCGTCTTCGGCCCGCCTGCCAGGAGCCGCCCCGATCTCGTCCACGACCAGATCCACGTACGGCGCAGTCACGCGCTGCCGCACGACCCGGCGTCCGCCTACGTGGCGGCGACCGGCGGCGCCCACAACGCGGAGGCACGGCTCGCGGGCACCGCGGTCGTCGGCGACAACCTGGGCGCCGTGCTGGACGCGGCCCGCTCCGACGCCTTGTACGCCCAGATGCTCTTCCTTTTCCTGGGCGTCCCCGGTGCGGTGCTGGCCGGCGCGCTCACGGCGGCGGTGGCCGGCGCCGGAGCGGCCCGGCGGCGCCGGGAGCAGTCCCTGCTGCGGGCGCGCGGCGCCTCGGCGGCGCGGATCCTTGAGCTGGCGGCCGTGGAGGCCCTGGTCGTGGCGGCCGCCGGCGGGGCGGCGGGGCTGGGCGTCGCGGCGCTGCTGGACCGGGTGGCCTTCGGCACGACCGGCGCGTTCACCGCTGGACGGGCAGTGGCCGCGCTCGTCGTGGGGGCGGTCGTCTCGGGCGCCACCGTCCTGTTGCCCGCCCGCCGGGACCTCAAGGCTTCCACCGTCGTCGCCGGGCGCACGGTCGTGGAGCGCCGGCCCGTGCCGCGCGCCGCGTGGTGGGCGCTGGCCGCCGGGTTGCTGCTGGGGTCGCTCGCGGTGTTCCGGATCACCAGCCGTACGAATTACGCCCTGGTCCTCGCCCCCGAGGGCACCCCCACCCTGTCGGTGGACTACTGGGCGTTCGCCGGGCCCGCGCTGCTGTGGACGGGCGGAGCGCTGCTGGCCTGGCTGGTGGTGGACTTGGTGCTGCGGCGGGGCCGGCCGGTGCTGGCCCGGCTGCTGCGGCCGGTGGCAGGGCCCCTGTCCGGGACGGTGGCGGCGAGCCTGTCGCGGCAGCGCGGCGCGGTGCTGCGGGGTGTGGTGCTGCTGGCGCTGGCGACCGCGTTCGCCGCCTCGACCGCCGTGTTCAACTCCACGTACCGCCAGCAGGCCGAGGTGGACGCGGTTCTTTCCAACGGCGCCGACGTCACCGTCACCGAGTCCCCGGGCACCACGTCGGGCCCGGCGGACGCGGCACGGGTGGCGGCGCTCCCGGGCGTGCGACGGGTCGAGCCGTTGCAGCACCGCTTCGCCTACGTCGGCCCGGACCTGCAGGACCTGTACGGGATACGGCCGTCCACCGTCGTGACGGCTGGCCGGCTCCAGGACGCCTACTTCGCCGGCGGCACGGCGCGGCAATTGATGGACCACCTGGCCCGCCGGCCCGACGGCCTGCTCGTCAGCGCCGAGACGGCGAAGGACTTCCAGCTCAACCCCGGCGACCAGGTGAGCCTGCGCCTCCAGGACAGCCGCACCCACCGGCTGCGTTCCGTCGTCTTCCACTTCGCGGGTGTCGTCAAGGAGTTCCCGACCGCCCCCAAGGACAGCTTCCTCGTGGCCAACGCCTCCTATGTCGCCCGGCAGACCGGGGACAGCGCGGCCGGTACGCTGCTCGTCGACACCGGGGGCACCGGCCAGCAGGCCGTGGCCCGGCGCGTCCGGGCGGCGCTCGGCCCCGCCACGCACGTCGCCGACCTGCCGTCGGCCCGGACGGTGACCGGCTCCAGTCTGACCGCCGTGGACCTGAGCGGCCTCACCCGCGTCGAACTCGGCTTCGCCCTGGCCATCGGGGCGGCGGCGGGCGGTCTCGTCCTCGCCCTCGGCCTGGCCGAGCGGCGGCGCACCCTGGCACTGGCCTCCGTGCTGGGCGCCCGGGGGCGGCAGTTGTCCGGATTCGTGTGGAGCGAGGCCGCCTTGGTCGCCGTGGCGGGCGCGGCCGGCGGCACCGTCCTGGGCTGGGCACTGTCCGAGATGCTGGTCAAGGTGCTCTCCGGCGTCTTCGACCCGCCCCCGGCGGCCCTCGCCGTGCCGTGGGGCTACCTCGGCGCCCTGGCCGCCGCCGTCTCGACGGCCCTGGCGGCGGCCGCCTGGACGGCGGTACGGCACGCACGGCGGCCACCGCTCACGGAGCTCCGGGAGCTGTGACCCGGGCTGTGCCCGAAGGGAGCTCGACCTGGAGGGAGTCGTGATCCGAAGGGAGCTGTGACCCGAGGGGAGCCGCGATCCGAAAGCGGCCGGTCACGGCTCCCCTCCTTCCCGCCCGCCGGCGATCAGCCAGGTGAAACGAGGGTGCGGCGACCTCCTCGACACCCTCAGCCGCCCACCCTCGGCCTCCACCAGGGAACGGGCGAGCGCGAGCCCGATCCCGTGCCCGCCGCCGTCGTGCCTCCGCCGGGCGAAGACGTCCTCGTCGCCGGGCAGGCCCGGGCCCTCGTCCTCCACGTCCACCGCCACCACCCCGGCGGCATCCCTGGCCCGGACGGTCACCACGCCCCGGCCGTGGACCGCGGCGTTGGACAGCAGCACGTCCAGCACCTGCCGGGCCGCGCGCGGCGAGCCGACCGCCTCGGGCAACCCTTCCCCGACGAGGACCCGCAGTGGCCGGCCAGCGGCCGCCAGTTCGCCGTGCCAGCGCCGTTCGGCCTCGGTGAGCAGCGAGCCCAGATCCAGGGGTGCCCGCTCGGGCAGGTCACGGGCGAGGGAGAGCAGATCGCCCAGCGTGGTCTCCATGGCGGCGAGTGAGTCCAGGACGGAGCGCATCGCGTCGCGCGGCCCGGGGGCGCCGGTGGCCAGCGCGCTCTCCAGCTCCAGGCGCGCTCTGGTCAGTGCGGTGCGCAGCTGATGGGAGGCGTCGGCGCTGAAGGACCGTTCCCGGGCCAGGAGCCGCTCGACGTGTTCGGCGGCACGGTTGAGGGCGATGGCGACCTCGTCGGCCTCCGGCAGCCCGCAGGGGGCGGCTCGTGCCGTCAGGTCACCGCCCTCCAGCCGTCGGGCTGTCGCGGCGAGCGCTTCCAGCGGCTGTGCGAGGTGACGGCTGGACCGTACGGACAGCGCCACCCCGGCACCGACCGCGAACACCGCCAGCCCGGCCATTCCCGCCCAGGTGAGCGCCGCCCGCCGCAACGGCCCGTCGGCCGGCGAACCGGCCCGCACCACCGCCCGGACCTGCTCCCCGGACCCCACCGGGACCGCCGTCACCAGCCAGTCGCCCAGCTGCCGTGCCGGAGTCCCGCCGGCCAGGGCGTCGCGCACGGGACCGTCGCCGCGGGCCGGTCCGGAACCGGTGACGAGGTGGGCCTCCTCGTCGTACACGGCGACCCGGGTGCCGGGATCGGTGCTCGGCACCTCCATGGGATCCCGGGTGTCGTGCACGTTGGCCGGCACCCCGACCGCCGTCCGCTCGGCGAGTTCCTGCAATGCGCGGAACTCGTCCTGCCGGTACAGCCTGAACACCGCCACCGCGAGGGGAACGGAGAACAGCGTCACCGCGCACACCACGGCGACGGTGATCGCCCGGAGAACGCGGCGCCGCACGGTCAGTGCTCCGGCGGCGGTTCGAGCCGGTAACCGAAGTGCCGCAGCGTCGTGATCCGCGCCCGGTCGCCGAGCTTGCGGCGCAGCGCGGCCACGTGGACGTCCAGGGTCTTGGTGGGGCCGAACCAGTGCTCGTCCCACACATCACTCATCAAGTCCTCCCGGCTCACGGCCTGGCCGACAGCGGCGGCCAGCCGGGCGAGGAGGTCGAACTCCTTCGGCCGCAGCTCCACCTCGCCCGCCGCGGTGAGACAGCGCCGGGCGGCGCGGTCGATCAGCAGGTCGCCGTGGCGGATCCGTACGGCGCCATCCGCCCCGCCGGGTGCGGCACGCCGCAGATGGGCCGCGATCCGTGCCTGAAGCTCTGCGAGCCGGAAGGGTTTGGTCAGATAGTCGTCCGCCCCCGCCTCCAGGGCCTCCACGACGTCCATCTCCCCGGTCCGGGCCGTCAGCACCACAAGCACCGCACCGGGAAGCAGCTCTCGCAGGCGCCGGCACAGCTCGAACCCGTCGGCGTCCGGCAGCCCCAGATCCAGCAGCACCAGCTCGGCGGGCTCCCGGGCGGCACGGGCGAGCGCCGCCGCACCGTCGGGACACCACTCGCTCTCGTACCCCTGGGCGCGCAGCATCGAGGCGAGCCTGTCTCCGATGGTGTCGTCGTCCTCGACGATCACAACGCGTGCCACGCCTTTCACGCTAGCCGTGCGAAGGCTGCTGTTCGACCTGTACACCTCGTACGGCCCCGTGTGACCCGCGTCGACGTGCTCAGTTCTTGAGGCCCCGGGAGTGGACCGGGACTTCCGGGACCTCATGCGGCATCCGGCGGGCGGGCGTCAGACGCCCGCCGCGGTGACGACGGCGTCGGTGGCGAAGCCGAGCACCAGGCCCAGCAGGACGCACCAGGTCGTCAGCTCCTTCATGGCGGCCTTGCGCGCGACAGCCAGCAGCTCGATGACCACGTAGAGGATCGAACCGGCGGCCAGGCCCAGGAAGGCCACGGAGAGGGTCTCGTTGACCAGATGCTGGCCCAGCAGCGTGCCGGCGAAGGTGGGACCGCCGCCGATCAGGCCGAGCCAGAGCAAGGTGATCCAGGACGGGCGTTCTCCCTCGGCGGCCAGCGGAGCGATGATGCCGAAGCCTTCCGTGGCGTTGTGCAGGCCGAAGCCGATGATGAGCAGCACGGCGAGGGAGATCTCTCCCTTCGCGGCGGAATTGCCGATGGCCAGGCCCTCGGCGAAGTTGTGCAGGCCGATGCCCGTGGCGATCATCAGCGCGAGTTCGCCGGCCTGCGAACGTGCTGCCCGGGCGGGCTCCTCGACGACCGCGGCCCCGGGGCCGTCCGGGCGAGGCGTGGCCGCGGCGCGGCGGCGCGCGGTCCAGGCGTCGTAGCTGACCAGGCCGGCCAGACCGATGGTGAGGCCGAGGACGAGAACGAGGCCGTTGGAGGCGACGGCTCCCCAGTGATGCCCGGCGAGCGCGCCGTCGACCGGCTCCCAGGCATGGGTCAGGACATCCCAGACCAGGAAGATCAGAATGCCGATGGCAGTGGCGTTGAGGCCGGCCTTGAGCCGGGGTGTGGGGCGTCGCAGGCGCCCTATGGGCAGGCCGAGGTAGATGGTGAAACCGGCTATGGCGCCGAGCAGGGCGACATGCGAACTGGACATGGGACTCCGCAGCGGAAGAGGGGGAAAGGGAAGGCGAGGGCCGACATTAAGCCAACTAAGGTTTGCCTAACAACTGTCGGGGCGGCTTCTTGGCTGACCCGTTACCTTGCAGGTGGGGGCGGTATCACCGCGTTGCCGCGCTGGCAATTCGGCTCTGTTGTTCGAGGGGAATCTGTTCGCTGGTGGCTTGATCTCGACTCTCACCGATCGACTACCGGCCCTCGGCGCACCATCACCCGTCGACCGGCACCTTCGGCAGGCGCGTAGCCGTCGAAAGCCGAGTTCCCTGTCCGCTCGTGCTCGGTCCCGCGGTGACAACGGCCTGGTGGCGACCGCGCCGAACAGGGCGACCAAGCACCTGCAGTCGTCCGGCTGGGACTTCTTCCGGGTGAACCGCCGACGACCAGCGGGCCGGCCGTCGGCGGCCGTGCGCGGCAGCTGCCTGATGCCCTGCCGCGGAGGTCATGGCGGAAGGCCGGTGGGTATCTCCGTCTCATCCGACCGCGGGCACGGAGAACCCGCCCCTCGTCAGCCGCCGCCGGCCGGATCGGCCTGCCCGTACGGCGGAGAACCACCGCTACGCTGCGCCGCGTGGCGACTCAGGTGCTGGCGGCGGCGCAGCGATGGCTGCTCGGGCTGATGATGGCGTGCTACGTCCTGGCCGGGGTGTTTCCCGGGCCCGGGGAATGGCTGCGGGGGCTGACGCTGCGGCTGCCCGTCGGCGGGGCGGTGCTCCCCCTTCCGGCGTTGCTGCTGGCCGTGATGCTGGTGAATGCCGGACTCGGTGCGCGGGTCCGGGACCTGGGTACGGCACTGCGGCGGCCGCTGCGGCTGGCCGTGGGCGTGGTGGCGAACGCGCTGCTGCCCGCCGTTGTGCTTCCGGCCGTCGCCCTGTGCCTGCGGTCGTGGCCCGACCCGCAGGAGGTCGAGGCGCTGCTGGTCGGGCTCATGCTGGTCCTGGCGATGCCGGTTGCGGGCGGGGCGGCGACCTGGGGGCAGCAGGCGGGCGGCAACGTTCCGCTGGCGGTCGCGATGGTGATGGGGTCGACGCTGCTCAGCCCGTTCACCGTCCCGCTCGGCCTGCGGCTGACCGGCTTCCTGGTCGGTCCCGGCGGCATTGGCGGCCTCGACGACACGGCCCGGCTGGACAAGATCGCCGGTGCCGGGGTCGGCACGTTCGCCCTGGCTTCCGTGGTGCTGCCCGCTCTCGTGGGGATCGCCCTGCGCACGCTGCTCGGGGAACGCCGGATCGCTCCGCTCATGCCATCGGTCAAGGCGGTGAACCTGGTGAACATCCTGCTGCTGTGCTACATCAACGCGGCGGGTGCCCTCGGGCGGGCAGTGGCCCACCCCGACCCGGACCTCTTCGTGCTGGCCCTGGGCATGTCCGGCGTGGTGTGCTGCCTCTCGTTCCTCCTCGGCCGGTGGATGTCCGTGTGGACGCGGTGCGAGAGTCCGGACAGCGTCTCGCTCACCTTCGCCGCCGGCATGAACAACAGCAGCGCGGCGGCGGTTTTGGCCGCCGTCTGGTTCTCCCATCGTCCGGAGGTGCTGCTGCCGGTCCTGGCCTACAGCCTTCTGCAGAAGGTCACGGCCGGAGCGGTGGGGGGTCGGCTGTCCTCCGAGGGCGGGGTAGTCGACCGGTCCGCTCGGGAGGCCGGGCCCGTGCCGGCAGGAACGCGGGAAGGCCGCTGACAGGCACGGCCGGCGTGCGGCCAGTGGCTCGCACCGGCCGCGCATCCTGGGAGCGCCAAGGCTGAGTCAATCAGTTGCGTAAGTGTGCAAGTGTAGCGCTATGCTGCTGGACGTTTGAAACGTTTGAGGCACCTCGTTCGGTGAGGCGTCTTCACGGACACAGGCCACTGACCCCACGACGTCGAGAGACGCCCAGGGGCAGGACAGGTCTCCGCTGCACCCTGCGGGACGATCTCCTCGAGGAAGTGGACCGGCTGGCCCGCGAAGGACGCTTCGACCACCTGCTCATCGAGTCGAGCGGGATCTCCGAACCGATACCCGTCGCCGCCACCTTCGCCTTCCCCCGGGACGACGGCGCGACCCTCGGCGACCTCGCCCGGCTCGACACCATGGTCACCGTCGTGGACGCCGCGAACTTCCTCCCCGAGCTAGAGAGCGGCGACGGGCCTGGCGGAACGCGGCCTCGACCAGTACGAGGACGACGAGCGGACGGTGAGCGATCTCCTCATGGACCAGATCGAGTTCGCCGACGTCATCGTGGTCAACAAGCTCGACCTGGTGGACACGGCGGACGCCGCCCGGCTCCGGGCGGCGCTCGCGCGCCTCAACCCGGCCGCCCGCGTCGTGCCGGCCGAGCACGGCCGGGTGGACCCGTCGGCGATCCTCGGCACCGGTCTCTTCGACCTGGAGCGCGCCCAGCAGGCGCCCGGGTGGGTCAGGGAACTCAACGGCGACCACACCCCCGAGGCCGAGGAGTACGGCATCTCCTCGACGGTCTTCCGCGCCGGGAGGGCCTTCCATCCCGAACGGCTGTGGACGTTCGTCACGGAGGAACTCGACTCCGGGTCCTACGGCAAGGTGTTGCGTTCCAAGGGGTTCTTCCGGCTGGCCGGCCGTGACCGGGTGACCGGGTTGTGGTCGCAGGCCGGAGCCGTGGCCCGGTTCGAGCCCGCCGGCGCCCGCGAGCAGGACGGGCAAGGGCAGGAAATCGTCTTCATCGGTACGGAGTTGCGTCCCGAGGCACTGAGGCAGGCGCTGTCCGCCTGCCTCGTACGGCGCGACGAGTCGCAGACGTCATGGCCCGACCCCTTCCCCGCCTGGAACGCCCACAGCCTGGATGAGGACACCTGCGAGCAAGACCACGGGCTGGAGACAGCCCGCGCATGAGGCCAGAGCCCCGGGCCCGGCTGTCAGCTGTCCCGCCAGGGTGGCCCCGGCGGGACGGCACTCAGCGAAACGACACCGATGTCCGTCTCGTTGTGACCCCTCGACACACTGGGGCGGTGGTTGGCTAACCGCCGCACTGGCACGAGCCGCCGGACTGACATCCGCAGCTGCAGCCCGGACCGAAGGTGCAGCCGGACCCGCACGTCGGGGACGGCGTGTGAACGATCATGGTCAGCGCTCCTTCTTCGCTCGTGAGGCTGTCCCATCGAGCGAACACCCGGCCGGTTCTTGACCGCAAGGGGTAGGACGCGGGTAGCGGTCACGAGAATGGAGAACCTGCCCCTCCCACCGGATGCGCTCCGGCGGCTGCGGGGTGGCGGTGGCCGCTTGATGCCCGGGTCACCTTCTGTTGCACGGCGTGTTTCCAGACGGCTTCCGGCGACTTTCGTGAATCCCCAGCGCGGCCGACACTGGAAGGGCAAGGCTCTCCTGTCGGACAGATCCGATCACGCGGGGGAGAAGGAAGGCTTCGCCATGCCGACCAGCGCGCACACTTCTCACGCGGACCACACTCACCAGCACGGTGTGGAGTGTGGGCACGTCGCCGTGCCCCACGAGGACCACGTCGACTACGTGCACGACGGGCACCTGCACCGCGTACACGAGGACCACACCGACGAGTGCGAGCCCACCGGCCACACCGTTCACCAGGAGCACACGCACCAGCACGGTGCGGAATGCGGGCACGTCGCCGTGCCCCACGGCGACCACGTGGACTACGTCCATGACGGGCACCGTCATGCCCAGCACGAGGGGCACTGGGACGACCACTGATCTTCAGCGTGTCTGTGCCCGCTCCTCCTTCCGGAGGCAGTCAGGACAGCGGCCGGAGAGTTCGACGGCGTGCCGGACGTCGGCGAACCCGGAGGCCCGGGCGATCCGGCCCGCCCATTTCTCGACCGGGCCGGATTCGACGGGCAGGCTGAGGCCGCACTCGGTGCAGATCAGGTAGTGGCGGTGGTCGGGGCCGGGGCGGTGGCGGAAGAGCCGCTCGCCGTTGGTGTCGCGGAAGATGTCCGCACGGCCGGCCTCGGCCAGGGCGGTGAGGGTGCGATAGACGGTGGAGAGGCCGACGGACGAGCCGTCGGCCACGAGCCGCTTGTGCAGGGCCTGGGCGCTGATGAAACCTTCCGCCACGACAAGGGCTCCCAGGACCACCGCACGCTGCTGTGTGGCGCGGCCGATCAGCGCCATGTCGTGCACGGTGTCGTGCGTCGTTGTCATTGCCTGCTGCCGGTCGTCTGCCATCGCGGCGCTCCTCCGCTCAGCCTTCAGTCAGTACGCGGGGCGGGGCGCCGTATGAGGAAGGTGGCGGCGTAAACGGCAGTGGCCGTGGCCATGATGGCGAAGCTCGGCGGCATCCGCGGCACCGCGTACGAGGCGAACAATCCCGCCCACATCTCCGTCACCGCAAGACCCACGGAGAGGGCAAGGGCACGATACGGGCGGGCGGTCAGCCGGATCGCGGCTCCGGCAGGGGCGGCGAGCAGGCCGAGCAGCAGCAGGGAGCCGACCGCTTGCGTGGCCTCGGCGGCACTGGCCCCGGCCACGGCGAGGAAGCCGTAACCGAGCAGCCGGACCGGAACGCCACGCGCCGCGGCCACGGCTTCGTCCACCGTGGCGAACAGCAGCGGGCGGGCGGAGATCAGCGTCACCAGGAAGACACCCGCGGCGAGCAGCGCGGCAGTGGCGGCGTGAGATGCGGAGATTCCGAAGATCGAGCCGAACAGGACGCTGACGCCCGCTGGGCCGTCGGCGGTGCTGCGGGAGGTGGTGTAGAGGGTGACGAAGAACGCGCCCAGGCCGAGGACCCAGGAGAAGACGCTCCCTATGACGACGTCGTCCGGACGGGCTCGCCGGCCGAGCACACCGAAGAACAACGCGATGACGATCGTCGCGACGAACAGTCCCAGACGCAGGTCGACGCCGAACGCGAGGGCGGCCATGGCGCCGGTGAACGCGACGTGGCTCAGCGCGTCGGCGGTGAAGACCTGGGCGCGCAGCACGAGGAAGTAGCCGACCATGCCGCAGGCGGCCGCGACCAGCGTCCCGGCGAGGAGGGCGTGCTGGAAGAACGGCTGGGACAGCGCGGTCATGAGGCGACCTCACTGACCGGCCGGCCCGCCAAGGCCGCGCGCAGCGCACGCGTTCCCAGGGCGGTTCCCCGTGCGAGGACGTATCCGGCGAAGGCGAAGGAGGTCACGAAGAATCCCAGCGGGTAGGGCGAGTAGTAGGCGGCGATCAGCCCGGCCCAGGTGGCCGCGAGGGCGAGCGCCACGGCCAGCGTCAGACTCGCCGCCGGGCGGGCGGTGAGGGCCTGCGCGGTGGCGGCGGGGATCACTATCAGGGCGAAGACCAGCAGCGTGCCCGTGATCTGGCTCGCCTCGGCGGTCGCCGCCCCGACCAGCACGAGGAACGCGATGGACAGCGCCCGCACCGGAACGCCGCGCCCGGCGGCGACCCGTGGGTCGACGGAGGCGAACAGCAGCGGCCGGCCGATGAACGCCAGCACCGCGAGCACGGCGGCGCCCACGCAGAGCAGGACGGTCACCTGGGCGGCGGTGATGCCGAGGAACGTGCCGAAGAGGATCGTCTGCGGCCCCTCCAGCAGTCCCTTGTAGAGGACGGTGACGAGGTACCCGCAGGCGAGGAGGAAGGCTTGGACGGTTCCGGTCAGCGCGGAATCCTCACGGTCGCCGGTGCCGTGCAGCGCCGCGATGACCAGGGCTGCGGCGAGGCAGAGGGCGAAGTAGCCGTAGACCGCGCCAGCCCCGAGGAGCACGGCCCCGCGGCGCCGGGGAAGGCGACGGCGGAGACGGTGTGCGCGGCGAACGTCTGCCGCCGCAGCACCACGAACCACCCGACGACAGCGCAGACCACGGCCACGATCGCGCCCGCACGGAAGGCGTTGACCATGAACGGGTAGGACCACATCTGCCGGACGTCGGCCACGATGTTCCACGACCAGAGCGGGTCAGCCGACATCATGACCGCCCACGGAATCGGGCCGGCCGACCACGACGAGCCGCCCGTCGGATGCCCGCAACACCTCGACCGGCGAGCCGTACAGTCCCGTCAGGGTCTCGGAGGTGATCACGTCCTCTGGTGCACCGGTGGCCGAGCCGCCCTCGGCGAGGTACACGACCCGGTCGACGTGGTGCAGTATCGGATTCACGTCGTGTGCCACCATCACCACGGCCACACCCTAGAGGGGCCCCTGCGATGACCAGCAGCTCTTCCACCATCCCGGACATACGGGCACCCCGGTGGTGCCAGGCAGTCGTGGCGATATCCGGCCGTGAGTGGCGCCACCTGGTCGGCGTGGCTGCAGCGATCCTTGCCCTGCACGTGATCGGCGTGGTGCACGCTGATCGCCCTGGTGGTACCGGAGCACTACAGCCTGGGAGCGAAGCCCTTCGGGACCGGCATCGGGGTGACCGCATACACGCTCGGCATGCTGCACGCCTTCGACGCCGACCGCATCGCGGCGATCGACAACCTACCCACAAGCTGATGCATTCCGGCCGACGGTCGCTGTCGGTGGGCTTCTGGTTCTCCCTCGGTCACTCCAGCGGGTCAAGAGCCTGGCCGGACCGGTGGAGAACGACGCCTCGCCGCTGCACAACGTCACCGGCTGGACCGGGACCGCCGTCTCCGGCTCCTTCCTCTACGTCATCGCCACCATCAACCTGGTCGTCCTCGCCGGGATCTGGAAGGTCTTCCGGCGGATGCCTGCCGGCCAATTCGACGAGGCGGCGTTGGAGGAGCAGCTGAACAACCGTGGGTTTATGAACCGCCTCCTCGGGGCGGGTGATGAAGTCCCTCACCAGTCCGTGGCAGATGTACCCCATCGGTCCGTTGTTCATCCTGGCTTCGACACGGCCACCGAAGTCGCCCTCCTCGTCCTCGCCGGCTCCGGCGCTGCTTCCGGCCTGCCCTGGTACGCCATCCTGTGCCTGCCCGTCCTCTTCGCGGCGGGCATGTCGCTGCTGGACACCCTCGGTGGCACCTTCATGAATTCGCCTACGGCTGAGCGTTCTCCAAGCCCGTCCACAAGGTCTACTACAACCTCACCACTACCGGCCTGTCGGCGGCTGTCGCCTTCCTCATCGGCACCGTCGAGCTCCTCGCCCTGATCGCCGACAAGGCCGGCCTCCACGGTGCTTTCCGGGACTGGACCGGCGGTCTCGACCTCAACGCGATCGGCTTCGCTCTCGTCGCTCTGTTCGTTGCGGCCTGGGCCTCGCCCTGCTCGTATGGAAGGTCGCCCGCGTCGAAGAGAAGTGGAGCACCCCCATCCGGCCCAGCGAGCCCACCACGGACTGGCCGAACGGGCCCACCAGCCGCCCGTCGGGAAGCTTCTTGCACCGAACGTCCCGGGTTCGACGCCGTCCTCGCCGTTGACGGCACCCGCGTGCTGGGGTTCGCGACCTCCTGGATCACCTCCGACCCCTTCCCTGTGGGACGCTGCTACCCCCAGGTTGCCGCCATGCTCGGCTCCAGGCGTGCCAGGAAGTGGCTCTGCGGCGGCCGGGAAGTCGACGAACTTGCCGTGCACTCCGAAGCGCGCGGCCGCGGGATCGGCGCGGCCCTGCTCGCCGCAGCAGCCGCCCCGGCCGCGGACGGCCGGTGCTGGCTCCTCACCTCCGCGCGAGCAACGGCCGCCGTGAGTTTCTACCGGCGCCTCGGCTGGCGCCAGGCCACTCACCCCGCGCCCGGAGGCACGGGCGCCGTCGGCCCACCCCGCGGTACGAAGCTGCGAACTGCGGTGACGCTCCCCGAAATGCGACGGTCCTGGCAGTGTTGCGGGGTCAGGCGGCTCCGAGGAGTGAACGCGCCGGACCGCCGCGCAGCCTGGAGACGATCCGGGCGGCTGGGCGACGTGCGATCGCCACGATGGCCGCGCCGAGGACGATGCCGACGAGAGCTCCCGCGAGGACGTCGTGGGGGTAGTGGGCGCCGACGTAGACCCGTGATGCGGCCATCAGGGCCGCCGCCGGCCAGGCGAGAGCGGCGAGGCGCCGGTCGACCAGCAGGAGCCCGGCCGCCACGGCGAAGACGACGGTGGTGTGGTTGCTCGGGAAGGCGTAGTCGTTCGCCGGCGGGCACGCCTCGATGAGGAAGTCGTGCGGCAGGGCCCGGCAGGGGCGCGCCTCCTGGAAGAGGGATTTGACGCCGTCATCGACGAGGTAGGCGATGACGACGGCGAGCGGAGTGGCCAGGGCGGCGGCCATGGTGCGTGCGTCACGACGGCGGGCCAGCCACCAGCCGGCCAGCAGGAGCAGGCCGAAGAGGGCGACGCCGTACGTCGTGTAGAGCGACACCGCGTCATTGAGCCAGTGAGTCCGGTGCGCGAAGTCGGTGACGTCGGTGTAGAGGCCGCCGTCTATCGCGGCCCCGTCGAGGCCGGGCGCGCCGGAAGCGGTCGTCATCGTCTGCGAGTTCCCATCATGCGGAGGGTGTGGTCCCGCGTGGTCGCGGTCCGACGGCATGCGTCGGGGGTGCAGACACCCGTCGAGTGACTACACGCCGATAGACGATAGCGGCGGTCGGGTGGTTCCGTGTGCCCGGACCGGGTGATGATGATCAGTGAGTGACTTCGCCCTGGGCGACTTCGATCTTGTGATGGAAGCTGATGGCGCCCGTCGCCGACGCGCAGACGGAGGTGGTGGCGCACACGGCCAGGAGTACGGCGACCCACGGGGTGGCCCGGCGGCGGGGCGCCGGGACGGCGAGGAGGGCGGCGACGCGGCGCGGGACGGGGCCGGTCGTCGCCGCAGGTGCGACGGCCGGCCGGTCGGGGCGGTGGGCACCC
>NZ_PXWG01000139.1 GCF_003011965.1 Streptosporangium nondiastaticum | reverse complement strand
GGAGGTCCCGGCCCAGCCGCGCCGCCGCCGCACCCGTGCGGCGAAGCCGGAGGCCGCTGCCGCGGTGGTGGCCGCCGAGACGGTGCCGGTCGTCGAGACGGCTCCGGTCGTCGAGGCCGCGCCGGTGGTTCCCGCCCAGGAGCCGGCCGAGGCCGAGGCTCCGGCCAAGCCGGCCCGCCGCACGCGCGCCAAGAAGGCCGCGGCCGCCCCTGCCGAGGTCGCTGTCGAGACGGCCGAGGCCGTGGAGGCGAAGCCGAAGCGCACGCGGAAGGCTGCCGCCCCCAAGGCGGAGGCCGTCGAGGTCGTGGCCGAGACCGAGGTCGCCGAGAAGCCGAAGCGCACCCGCAAGACGGCTGCGAAGAAGGTTGCCGAGGCAGCGGCCGACACCGCCGAGGTCGCGGAGGTCGCGGAGAAGCCCAAGCGGACCCGCAAGACCGCGGCCAAGAAGGCCGTGGAGGCCGTCGAGACGGCCGAGGCCGTGGAGGCGAAGCCGAAGCGCACGCGGAAGGCCGCCGCCCCCAAGGCGGAGACCGCCGAGGCCGTGGCCGAGACCGAGGTCGCCGAGAAGCCGAAGCGCACCCGCAAGACCGCGGCCGCCAAGAAGGCCGAGGCCGCGGTGGAGACCGCCGCCGGCGAGACCGAGGTCGCGGAGAAGCCCAAGCGCACCCGCAAGACCGCGGCCAAGAAGGCCGTGGAGGCCGTCGAGACGGCCGAGGCCGTGGAGGCGAAGCCGAAGCGCACGCGCAAGGCCGCCGCCCCCAAGGCGGAGACCGCCGAGGCCGAGGCTGAGGTCAAGCCGAAGCGCACCCGCAAGACGGCTGCCAAGAAGGTTGCCGAGGCAGCGGCCGACACCGCCGAGGTCGCGGAGAAGCCGAAGCGGACCCGTAAGGCTGCGGCGCCCAAGGCGAAGGCCACGACCGAGGCCTGACGCCCGGTTCGCTGACCGATGAAGGCCGGTCACCCCACGAGCGTGGGGTGACCGGCCTTCGCCGTCGCCGCGGCCGGTTCGGCACCGCCGGATACGCCGGTGGGGGTTCCGCGCTGTCGCGGCGGAGTGAAATGCCCCGGCCCCACCCTTTCTCCCCCAGCTACCGCTGGGAGGTGCCCCCCCAGTTTCCCGGGGCTGCGCCCGGCCCGCTCCCTCCGCACCGCGCCGCGTTAGCCTCGTGCCATGAGCAGGCCCCCCTTCCTCACCTTGCCCCCGTGCGCCCGCGCCCACCGGCTCTCCACCTCCCGCGGGGAGTTCGCTGTGCACGACGCCCGCCCCGCCGCTCCCCCGCGCGGCACCGTCCTGCTCGTGCCGGGCTTCACCGGCAGTAAAGAGGACTTCATCGCGCTGCTGGAGCCGGTCGCGGCGGCCGGGTACCGGGCCGTGGCCGTGGACGGGCGCGGGCAGCACGAGACCGAGGGGCCGCGCGACGAGGCGGCGTACGCCCAGGCCGAGTTGGCCGAGGACGTGCTCGCCCAGGCGGCGGCCCTGGGCGGCGGCGTGCACCTGCTGGGGCATTCGCTCGGCGGGCTGGTCTCCCGCGCCGCGGTGCTGGCCGACGCGTCCCCGTTCCGCTCGCTGACCCTCATGAGCTGCGGCCCGGCCGCGATCTCCGCGCCGCAGCAGGAGCGCACGCGGCGCCTGATCGCGGCGCTGGGCGCGTACGACATGGGCGCGGTGTGGCTGGAGATGCGCAGGGCGGACGCGGAGAGCGCCCCGGCCGCGCCCGTCCCGCCGGAGCTGGACGCGTTCCTCCGCGAACGCTGGATGGCGACGGTGCCCGAGCAACTGATGGCGACGGGCAGGCAGTTGACGTCCGAGCCGGACCGTACGCCGGAGCTGGCTGCGGTGCCGCTGCCCAAGCACGTCCTGTCCGGGGCCGTGGACTACGCGTGGCCCGTGCCGTGGATGGACGCGATGGCGAAGGAGCTGTCCGCGGTCCGCACGGTCGTCCAGGGCGCCGAGCACTCGCCGAACGCCGAGCGGCCGGGGCCCACGGCCGAGGCGCTGGTCCGCTTCTGGGAGCTGTCCGGCCGGGGCTGAGCCGTCAGCACTGCGAGCCGGTGGTGACCGTGAAGAGCCCGCCGTCGGGGTCGCGGAGCGTCGCTTCGCGCCCCACCTCCGACTCGGCCGGCTCGGCGGCCACCGTGCCTCCGCACGCGACCGCGGACTCGGCGGCCTTCTCCACGTCGTCGACGTAGAAGTAGACGTGCCAGCGCGGCCGGATCTGCGGGTCGGGGGCGGCTTCGATGGCGCCGCCGCGCAGGCAGGCCACGGTGCGGCCGCCGGAGCGCACCATGACGGCCTCGTCCTCGTAGCGGACCTCGCAGCGGTCGGGCCGCCCGGTGGCCCATTCGAAGACCTCGCCGTAGAAGATGGCGGAGGCGAACGCGTCACGGGTGCGCAGCTCCAGCCAGGCGGGGGCGCCCTGCCGGCCGATCTGCCACTCGCGCAGGGTCCTGCCTTCCCAGAAGCCGAAGACGGCTCCGGCGGGGTCGGCGGCGAGCGCGGCGCGGCCGGGGCCGACGGAGAGCGGGCCGACGGCGACGGTGGCGCTGCGCTCGCGGATGCGGGCGGCGGTCACGTCGGCGTCCTCGACGGCGAAGTAGGAGGTCCAGGAGACGGGCACGCCCATGCGGCGGGCGATGTTGCCGATGCCGGCGACGGGCCTGCCGTCGGAGAGGGCGACGGAGAAGTCCTCCCCCAGGCTGCCGCGGCGGAAGGTCCAGCCCATGACGGCGCCGTAGAAGGCCTGTGCTCCGGCGAGGTCGCCGGTCAGCAGGCTCACCCAGCACGGTGCTCCGGGCACGGCACGGTCAGTGAGCGACATGGCCGATCGCCTCGTTTCTGTTCCGGATTGCGAGTCAGGAGTCCCCGACGGGGGCGGCCGGGCCGGTGGGCCGCGGCCCCCTGTCAGGGTTCCACTCGACTTCCCCGTATGCATTCCGGCACGCGCGTTCCCCCCGCAGTTGATCCCATCCGAGGGAAGCCGGGCCGGATCGGGTGCGGATCACAGCTGGGTGTGCAAGTGGTCCCAGAAGCCGTCCCGCAGGGCCCGCCGCAGGTCCGCGTGCCCCCGCAGGGACAGTCCGAGGAGGGCTTCGGCCTCGACGAGGAGCTCCTGGTCGACGGCGCCGGGCAGGATGGGGTGCCCGGGCAGGAGTTCGGCGACGGTGTCGCGGCCGCGCGAGGCCAGCCACTGGGCCGCGACCTGGGCGCCGACGAACCGCACGTCGTCGCGGCCGGGGGCGGGCCGGCCGGCGAGGGCGCCGTCGGCGTGCGCCTCGTGCATGGTGCGCCGAGTGACGTACGGCTTGCAGAAGTCGAGGTCGAAGGTGCGCTGGCTGTCAACCTCCCACAGCAGCGGCTCGGCCTGGTTGCGGCCGCCGGCCGCCTCGATGCCCCACAGGTGGACGCGGGCGCCGTAGCCCTGGGCGGCCTCGACGGCCGAGACGAGGTCCTCGTCGCCGCCGATGAGCGCGGCGTCGCTGATGGCCCGGTGGCGGGCGAGCGATTCGAGGTCGGTGCGGATGAGGGAGTCGACGCCCTTCTGCTGGTTGTTGGCGTTGAGGTTGCCGAGGCGGACCTTGACGTCGGGGAGCTCGGCGATGCGCTGCTGCTCGGTGGTGTGGATGCGGCGGCGGGCGCCGTCGTACCAGTAGACGCGCAGCAGCCGGCTGTCGGGGAAGATCGTGCGCGCCTTGTCGATGAAGGCGTCGATGAGGCCCTCGGCGTCAAGGTCGAAGGAGCGCCTGTCCTCCGTACCGGCGACGAGGCGGCCGGCGGCGGCGTACACGTAGCCGGCGTCGACGAAGATCGCGTGGGTGGACGGGGTCGTCGCGACCTCGGCCAGCACGCGCGTGAGGAGGTCGTTGGTGCGCTCGATGGCGGTGGCGATCGCGTGCAGGTGCTCGGGGGGCTGCCCGGGGGGCTGCTCGCGCTCCGGTGACTGCTGATGCTCCGGCGACTGCGGTGACTGCTGATATGGATCCGTCATGGTGTCGTCTCGTTCGGTTACGCACAGGCGGTTACGTCAACAACGCGTTCCGTTACACGGATTTAACAATTCTTAGTCATGTTAAAAATTTCCTTAGCGTAGGGAATGTTTGCAGGGGTAACCTCGTTGTACCCCTACGGAACGCGCCCCGCGGACGCGGCGTGCTCCGTCAGCCATTGAAGTTCTCCTCAGGAGGATCAGACGAAGGGAGAAGCCGTGCGCTTCGAAATCATGCGCCTGGACGACGTCAACGGCACCGCCGTGGACAGCACCGTCGTGGACGCCGCCTCGGTCAACCGGATAGTGCAGCAGGCCGCTTCGACGGGTCAGCGCATCTATATCCGCCCGGCCGCCTCCGCGGCACAGTAGCGCCGACGCTCCTTCGCGAACAGCGACACCCCCGTACGGACGGTCCGTACGGGGGTGTCGTCGCATGTGCGACCGCGTACCGCGGCCGCGCGGCCCGGGTCAGCGGGCCTCGATCACCTGCGTGATGCCGTTGATGATCTGCTGGACGGCCAGCGCCGAGAGCATCATGCCCGCGAGCCGCGTCACCAGCACCACGCCGCCGTCCTTGATCACCCGGATGATCAGCAGCGAGTAGCGCATCACGAGCCACAGCACGACGTGCATCGCGGCGATCGCCGCCCACACCGAGATCTGCGCGCCGGCCGAGTCCGCGTGCTGCACGGCGAGGATCACCGAGACGATCGCTCCCGGCCCGGCGAGCAGCGGCATGCCGAGCGGCACGAGCGCGACGTTGACGTCCTTGGTCTGCGTCGGCTCCTCCGACTTGCCCGTCAGCAGGTCCAGCGCGATCAGCAGCAGGAGCAGACCGCCCGCGATCATCAGCGCCGGCGTGGTGATGTGCAGGTAGTCCAGGATCTGCTGGCCGCAGATGCCGAAGACGGTGATCACGCCGAAGGCGACCGCGGCCGCCTGCCAGGCCATGCGGCGCTGGACCTTGGCCGGGCGGCCGGCGGTGAGGGCGAGGAAGATCGGCGTGATCCCGGGCGGGTCCATGATCACGAACAGGGTGAGGAAGAGGGAGCCGAAGACGGCGAAGTCGAACACAGGTGAGCCTTGCGGGAGTGGTGGTGCGAGCAGGTGCGGAACGCCCGTCGGCGCGTACGGGCGTACGGCGGCGGGGGCGTACGGGCGCGGTCACCCGCGCACGGCATCACGAGGGATGGCAGACGTGCGGACGCGACCGGACCCGGAAGAGGGGTGCGGTCAGCCGCCGGCGCCGGGGACGGGGAACGCGCCCGTGGCCCGGCGCGTGATCTCGCCGTAGATTTCCGGATCGGTGGTGAACTCGCCGAGCGAACAGGTCTTGCGGCTGCCGTGGTAGTCGCTGGAACCGGTGGTCAGCAGGGAGAGGTCGGCGGCGAGGCCGCGCAGCCGGGCCCGGGTCGGGGCGTCGTGGTCCATGTGGTCGACCTCGATGCCGTCGAGCCCGGCCGAGGCCAGCTCGGCTATCGCGCTCTCGGAGACGCAGTGGCCGCGCTTCAGCGCGAACGGGTGCGCGAGGACGGTGACGCCGCCGGCCGCCTTGACCAGGCGGATCGCGTCGAACGGATCCAGCTCGTGCTTCTCGACGAAGGCGCGGCCGTCGCCGGCGAGCCACTCGGAGGTGAAGGCGTCGGACACGCTGGGCACGACGCCCAGCTCGACCATGGCGGTGGCCACGTGCGGCCGCCCGACGGCGCCTTCGCCGGCGATCTGCGCGACGCGCTCCCACGTGACGGGCACGCCGAGCTCGTTGAGCTTGGTGACCATGGCGCGGGCGCGGGGGACGCGGTCGTCGCGGACGAGGTCCCGCTCGCGGGCCAGCTCCGGCTCCAGCGGGTCGAAGAGGTAGGCCAGCATGTGCACGCTGAAGCCGTCCGGGCCCGGAAGCCTGCAGGACAGCTCCGCGCCCGTGACCAGGGTCAGCCCCGCGGGGAGCGCCGCGATGGCCTCGGCGTGGCCGCCGACGCCGTCGTGGTCGGTGAGCGCCACGACGTCCAGCCCGGCGGCGGCCGCGTTGCGGACCAGCTCGGCGGGGGTGTCCGTGCCGTCGGAGGCCGTGGAGTGGGTGTGCAGGTCGATGCGCACGACACGGCTCCTCACGGCGGCAGACGAAACGGGACCGGTTCAGGATAACCGGCCCGAAGCGGAGCCCCGGGCCGTGCCGGGGAAGGCTCCCCGAGCTGTCCCTCCGCCGCACCCGCGGGCCGCGGCCCGGCCGCCCGGTCCATCCGCCGCAGCGGCGGGCAACCACGACGGCGGAGCCCGGCGGTGCCCGGCCCGCCTGGGCTCGTACGGCACCGCCGGACACGTCCGCTGTGGCGAATCGCCGTCGCGGCGGCAAGAGAGGGCCCGGGCCCGTCGGTGCGGCTAGCGCCCCGCAGGCGGCAGCAGGCGGGGCGACAGCGCCCCGCAAGGGAGCAGATCGACCTCCGCGCCCGCGTCCCGCAGGTCCGTGAGGACCAGTTCGTCGTACATCAGCAGTCCCGACCGCTCCGGCCAGACCACGGCCCACAGCCACAGCCCCCGCGCCTCGCCCGCGAAGACCGCGCGGTCCTCGGGCGCGCCCTCGACGTGCCAGAGGGGCGTGGGGCGGCCCGCGGCGTGGACCTTGGCGTGCGGGGAGCGGTCGACGCGGAGGTAGGGGCCGGGGTCGGGGCCGTCGACGCCGGCGTAGCGCGCGCCGAGGCCGACGCCGAGCTCCTCGGCCACCAGGAGCAGCTCACCGGGGCCGCCGAGGGGGCTCGGGCCCGTGCAGGCGACGGCGGTGGCCCGCCCGCCGCTGCGGTCGTCCCCCGCGCAGACCACCCCCGTGAACAGCCAGCCGACGGGCAGCGGCCAGGGCATCCAGACGGGCACCTGGGCGCGGTTGACGACGACGGCCAGTGCGTCCACGCTCGGCGGGACGACGGGCTGCAGAGGGTGCACCGTGCCGTGGACGTCGCACTGCCAGGAGTCGGCGAAGAGACCGGGCGCTCGCACCCGGCCACCGCACTTCGGGCAACTGGGTTCGCCCCTCATAGCCTCCAACGGTCCTCCCAGGCCGCCGCCGCGTCAAGGACGATCACCCGTCCGGACGGCGCGGGCCCGGAGGGTCACCCCAGGGGTACCCCGGAGCGCATCGGGTCACGCAGGTCGGTGCCGTTCCTCAGCCATCTCTCCTGCAGCGCCTCCGCTCCCTGCACCCGCTTCCAGGCGGCTTCGTTGGGGGTCATGGGGAGCAGGGGGAGGAAGCGGACGGGGTCCATGGGCTCGTCCAGTTCCAGGTCCTCGACCAGGCCGCCGGACTCGGCGACGAGGACGGAGGTGAAGGGTGCCCCGGGCCAGAGCGGTTCGCCGGTGTCGAGCGAGGCGCCGGGCGCCACGACGAGGCCCTCGACCTGGGGGGAGGCGGCGAGGACGGCGAGCGGGCGGAGCGACCTGTCCAGAGTGGACAAGGGAGGGGCGTCGGCGCGGCCGGCGCGTACGGAGAGGACCAGCTCGGCGCGGGGGCCGCGCAGCGGATCGGCGATCACGGCCGTGGGGTCGGTCATCGGCTGGGCGGACATGCCGAGGGTGGCGTAGCGGACGACGTCCCCGTCATGGAACCGGAGGACCTCGATCCGGTCCGTGCCGAGGAAGGTCACCGCCGCGCGTGCGTCCGGTTCGCCCAGGGCTGTCCGGAGCCGGGCCTCGACCAGTGCGAGAACGTCTGACATGCAGTGAGCATAGAACGCGTATCGAACGGGCAAAGGAGGGTATTGACGCGTCAAGTGGCTGCTAGCCTTGACCTCTGGTCAGGGAGTTACGTTCGTCCCTCAGCGGGGACCGGCCGGAGGAGGTGGGGCTGCGGTGGATCCTAGTCGACCGTGCAGTACCGACAGTTCTCCCGTCCCTTCGCTCCGGACGCACACCACCCTGTGATCTGAGATCTTCCGACCCCGGCCGTGCCGCCGACGCTTTCCCGGAAGTTCTTTCGCGCCCGCAGTGCCCGACGGAAGAGCGCCTTCGTCCCGCTTTGTTCCGTGTTCTCTGCGAAGTTCTCTGCTTCGAAGTCCTCCGCTTCTCCGCGAAGTACTCCGCGAACTGCCGTCAGCCTTCCCGCACCGCACGAAGCGCCGTCCGATTTGCGGATGTGTTCCCGGTCATGGATGCACGTCCACGTTCCGGACAGCGTTGCGCGCGCACTCCGCACCGGGCTGGCGGCCGGCCCGTGAAGGAGCCCTGCCATGTCGATGATCCGCGACCTGCGCGCCGCCGTCCGCCCCGCCCTGCGCCGGGACACCGCCCCGTACGAGTACGACGCCACCCGGGACCCCTCGGTCAGCAGCGCCGTCGTCGACTGCGCCGTCTACCGCGACGGCAAGCGGCTCAGCGACCACGTCAGCCCCGCCGAGGCGATGCGCCGGGTGCGGGCCGGCGGCGGCTTCGCCTGGATCGGGCTGCACGAGCCGACGGAGCGTGAGTTCTCGGGCATCGCCGCCGAGTTCGGGCTGCACCCGCTCGCCGTGGAGGACGCCGTCCACGCCCACCAGCGGCCCAAGCTGGAACGGTACGACGACACGCTGTTCACCGTCTTCAAGACCATCCACTACGTCGAGCACGCCGAGCTCACCGCCACCAGCGAGGTCGTCGAGACCGGCGAGGTGATGTGCTTCACCGGGCCGGACTTCATCATCACCGTCCGGCACGGCGGCCAGGGCTCGCTGCGCGCGCTGCGCCACCGCCTCCAGGACGACCCGGAGCTGCTGGCCAAGGGCCCGTCCGCCGTCCTGCACGCCATCGCCGACCAGGTCGTGGACGGCTACATCGCCGTCGCCGACGCCGTGCAGGACGACATCGACGAGGTGGAGATCGACGTCTTCTCGCCCGCCGGCAAGGGCGCCTCGCGCGGCGGCGACGCGGGCCGGATCTACCAGCTCAAGCGCGAGGTGCTGGAGTTCAAGCGGGCCGTCGCCCCGCTGCTGCGGCCGATGCAGCAGCTCAGCGAGCGGCCGATGCGGCTGGTCGACCCGGACATCCAGAAGTACTTCCGGGACGTGGCCGACCACCTCGCCCGCGTCCACGAGCAGGTCCTGTCCTTCGACGACCTGCTGAACTCCATCCTCCAGGCCAACCTCGCGCAGGCGTCCGTCGCGCAGAACGAGGACATGCGCAAGATCACGTCCTGGGCGGCGATCTTCGCCGTGCCGACGATGATCGCCGGGATCTACGGCATGAACTTCGACCACATGCCGGAGCTGCACTGGAAGTACGGCTATCCCATGGTGATGGTGGTGACGGTCGTCATCTGTGTCGCCATCCACCGCGGCTTCAAGCGGAACGGCTGGCTCTAGCCCCCCCCTGGGGCCGCCCTCAGCCTTTCTTCGCCACGCGGTCGGCCATGATGACGAGGCCCAGGCCGGCCATGATCACCGCCAGCGCCGGGTAGGAGGCGACCGGCGGGGTCTGCCCCAGCCACAGCGCCGCGATCAGGGCCGCGCCCGGGGTCTCCAGGAGGATCGCCGTCGAGGTGACGGACGGGCCGAGGCCCTTGACCACGCGGTTGATCAGCGAGTGCCCCAGCAGCTGCGCGGTGACCGTCAGCACGGCCAGCTTCAGCCAGGTGCCGCCGCTGTAGCCGCCGAGGGACGCGCCCGAGACCAGGCAGGTGGCGAGCAGCAGGACGGTCGTCGTGCCGTAGCAGACGTAGCTGTACGTGACCGTGCCGACCGTGCGGCGCACCTCCGCGCCCAGCAGCACGTAGCCCGCGGCCGCCATGCCGCCGGAGAGGGCGAGCGCGTCGCCGACGAGGGCGCGCGAGGACAGGGACAGGTCGACGCCGGTCAGGATCACGACGCCCAGGAACGCCAGGGCGGTGCCCGCCCACACCAGCGCGGGCGGGCGGTGGCCGCGCAGGCGCATCAGGAGCGTCGTCCAGATCGGGGTCGTGGTGACCAGGGCGGTCGAGGACGCGACCGACGTCATCTGCAGGCTCGGCAGCCACACCCCGAAGTGCACGGCCAGCAGCGCGCCGGCGGCCACGGCCAGGAGCAGGTTCCGGCGGCTCAGGGAGAAGAGCTCGGCGCGGTGCCGGGTGAGGGCGAGGGGGCTGAGGGCGCCCACGGCCATGGCGTTGCGCCAGAAGGCGATGGCCAGTGCGGGGGCGGCGGTCGCCGCGATCAGGGGGGCCGAGAGGGAGATGCCGGAGATGGCCACCCCGAGCAGGAGGAGGTCCGTGCGGACGGTGGGGTGGGGGCGGGAGGCTGCCTCATTCGCCTTGGGCAGGGCTTCACGGCACGTACGGGCACTGGTCACCCGTCCAGGGTAGATCTCCTGATCGCACGGCCTGCCGAATAAAGTAGGCCGCATGACACAGACGCAGGAGCTGCTCGACCAGGCGCTCATCGAGGAGGCCACGAAGAAGTCCGGCCTCATCTGGGTGCAGGGCCCGGCGGGGCCGAGCCGTGCGCTGTGGCACGTGTGGCACGAGGGTGCCGCCCATGTCGTGGGCGGGCCCGGCGAGCAGCCGCTGGACGGGCTCGGGCTCGCCGACGGCGGCGCGGCGACGGTGACCGTCCGCAGCAAGGACAAGGGCGGGCGCCTGGTGTCCTGGGCCGCGCGCGTCGCGGAGCTGCCGGCGGGCGGCGAGGCGTGGGAGGCGGCGGTCGGCGAGCTGAAGGCGAAGCGGCTGAACGCGCCCGACGCGGAGCGGGTCGCCGAGCGGTGGGCGAAGGACTGCCGCGTCCTGCGCCTGGAGCCGTCGGGGGCGACGGCGCCCCTCCCGGACACGGCCCTGACCGCGGTCCCCCTCCCGACCCCGGCCACGACGCGCCGCCCGATGCCGGCGGCCTTGCCGAAGCTCCTCCGGAGGGGACGCCGGGGTACGCGCTAGCCGCTGCCTTCCTTCCGCCGCAACGGCGCCCGGCCGGAACGCGCCTGTCCGGCGGTGCCGGACCGGGCCCACGCTGAGTGGCTGCGCACGCACGGCACCGCCGGACACGTCCTCGGTGCTTGCTCGCCGTCGCGGCGGAAGGGAACTGCCGGACTGCCGGGGATCTGCGCTCACGACACGCTGGTGCGCCCCCCCTTCACCCCGCCGCCACGGCGCTCAGCCGAATCGCACCTGTCCGGCGGTGCCTGACGGGGCGCGCCCAGGCAGGGAGGCCGCGCCCCGCGAAGCTACTTCGCCGAGCCCGGCAGCGCCGCGCCCGCACCCTCCCCGGAGGGGATCCGCTTGCCGTAGTCGACGACGTCCTGCTTCGGTGGGGCCGCCAGGGCGAAGTCCTTGCCCCAGTCGGACAGTTCCAGCTGGCCCGCGCCGCCCGCGCGCTGGACGCGCAGCGGGTACGGCTCGCCCATCAGCGAGACGTCGAGCGTCCCGCCCGAGCCCCCCGCGCCGTCGACCCGGATGGTGCGGGCGCCTGCCACCGTGCCGTGGTCGCCCCGGGCGAGCTTGCCGTGGAGGCCGATGAGGCCGTCCAGGAGGACGTTCTTGTCGGTGAAGCCCTTGAACTGGTCGTACGCCGGGTCCCCGGCAGGAACCTTGACGTACTTCTTCTCCAGCTTGCCCGCGGCCGCGGCCCCGTCCCCCTTGTCGCCCCGCGACCAGAACTCCGCCGGCGCCTTCAGGAAGAGCTCGTCGCCGACCCGCAGCAGTTCGAACGTGCTGGCGTCGGAGGCGACCCGCCCGGTCCCCCCGTCCCGCTTCAGCCGCATGTCGAGCTTGTACGTGCGCCCCTGGCTGACGACGCTGCCGGAGAGGTGGACGGCCGAGGCGTCCCGCGCCGCGGTCCGCGCCTTGTCCTGGATCTTCGCGGGTTCGAGCTTGCCGACGCCGTTGGTCCCGGCGTCGGGGTCCTCCGCCGTGCCGCCGCAGGCGGTGAGCGCCACGGACAGGCCGGCGCAGAGCGCTCCCACGAGAGCAGCCTTCCGGGTACGCACGTCGCTCCTGCCTCCTGTTCAGCCGGGGAACACGGGGCAGCGTACCCGTGCGCGACACAGGCGGAAGCCAGCAGTCCGGACGGCCCTCTCTCCCGCGCCGGGGAGAAGCCGGTCACGTTAGCCTGAACCGGACACCCGACCACGGAGGAGGTGTGCGGCATGGCGGCAGGCGCCCACCGGGTCTTCGTGTCGCACCTCTCGGGCGTGGCGGTCTTCGACCCCAACGGCGACCAGGTCGGCCGCGTCCAGGACCTCGTCGCGATGCTGCGCGTCGGCGGCCGCCCGCCCCGCGTCCTCGGCCTCGTCGTGGAGGTCGTCAGCCGCCGCCGGATCTTCCTGCCCATGACCCGGGTGACGGGCGTGGAGTCCGGCCAGGTGATCACCACAGGAGTGATCAACATGCGCCGCTTCGAGCAGCGCCCCACCGAGACGCTGGTCCTCGGGGAGCTCCTGGACCGGCGCGTGCGCCTGGTCGACCGGGACGAGGAGGTGACCGTCCTGGACGTGGCGATCACCCAGCTGCCGGCGCGCCGCGACTGGGAGATCGACAAGGTCTTCGTGCGCCGCGGCAAGGGCGGGGCCCTGCGCCGCAAGGGGGAGACGCTCACCGTCGAGTGGTCGGCCGTCACCGGCTTCTCCCTGGAGGAGCACGGGCAGGGCGCCGCGAGCCTGCTCGCGACCTTCGAGCGGCTGCGCCCCGCCGACCTCGCGAGCGTGCTGCACCACCTCTCCCCCAAGCGCCGCGGCGAGGTCGCGGCGGCGCTCGACGACGACCGGCTCGCGGACGTCCTGGAGGAGCTCCCGGAGGACGACCAGGTCGAGATCCTCGGCAAGCTCAAGGAGGAGCGCGCCGCGGACGTCCTGGAGGCCATGGACCCGGACGACGCGGCCGACCTGCTCTCCGAGCTCCCGGAGGACGACAAGGAGCGGCTGCTGACCCTCATGCAGCCGGACGAGGCGGCGGACGTGCGCCGGCTCCTGGCCTACGAGGAGCGGACCGCGGGCGGCCTGATGACCACCGAGCCGATCGTGCTGCGCCCGGACGCGACCGTCGCCGACGCCCTCGCGCGGGTGCGCAACCGCGACCTCTCCCCCGCCCTGGCCGCACAGGTGTACGTGTGCCGGCCCCCGGACGAGACCCCCACCGGCAAGTACTTGGGCACGGTCCACTTCCAGCGGCTGCTGCGCGACCCGCCCTTCACCCTCGTCGGCTCGCTCGTGGACACCGACCTGCGGCCCCTCCCGCCGGGCACCCCCCTGCCGGCCGTCACCAGCTACCTGGCCACGTACAACATGGTCGCCGCGCCCGTGGTCGACGAGAGCGGCTCCCTGCTGGGCGCGGTCACCGTCGACGACGTCCTGGACCACCTGCTGCCCGACGACTGGCGCGAGACCGAGCTGCACCACGGCGCACCGGGCATGACCGAGCTGCCGGAGGCCGCCGATGGCCGGTAACGACCGCGGGCGCGAGACCGACCGGCCCGGGCACCGGCCCGACCGCGCCGAGCGCGTGCGGGCGCAGTCGGAGGCGGTCCACCCGCACCCCCACCCGCGGCCGCGCGTCCGCCTGGACCTGCCGCGGGTCCGGCGGCGCACCTGGCTGCCGGAGTACGACCCGGAGGCGTTCGGGCGGACGTCGGAGCGGATCGCGCGCTTCCTGGGGACGGGCCGGTTCATCGTCTGGATGACGGTCGTCATCGTGCTGTGGGTGGTGTGGAACACCACGGTCCCCGGGCACCTGCGGTTCGACAACTACCCCTTCATCTTCCTGACCCTGATGCTGTCGCTGCAGGCCTCCTACGCGGCGCCGCTGATCCTCCTCGCGCAGAACCGGCAGGACGACCGCGACCGGGTCAACCTGGAGCAGGACCGCAAGCAGAACGAGCGGTCGATCGCGGACACGGAGTACCTGACCCGGGAGATCGCCTCGCTGCGGATGGGCCTCGGCGAGGTGGCCACCCGCGACTGGATCCGCTCCGAGTTCCAGGAGCTGGTCAAGGAACTCGAACAGCGCCGGATATTCCCCGCGGAGAGTGAGGAACGCGACCGCTGACGGCCCTTTCCGGAGGCCCCCTCACGCGCCGTACCATCTCCGTATGGCTACCGACACGAACGGAACGTCTCCGAGCGAGGACGCGATCCGCGCCGCGCTCGCGACGGTGAACGACCCCGAGATCCAGCGCCCCATCACCGAACTGGGGATGGTCAAATCGGTGGAGATCGCGGCGGACGGTTCCGTGGCGGTGGAGGTCTACCTGACGGTCTCCGGCTGCCCCATGCGGGAGACCATCATCAGCCGCGTGACGGACGCCGTCGCGCGCGTCGAGGGCGTCACGGGCGTGACGGTCGGGCTCGACGTGATGAGCGACGAGCAGCGCCGCGAGCTCGCGGCCTCCCTGCGCGGCGGCACGGCCGAGCGCGAGGTGCCCTTCGCCAAGCCCGGCTCGCTGACCCGGGTGTACGCGGTGGCGTCCGGCAAGGGCGGCGTCGGCAAGTCCTCCGTGACGGTCAACCTGGCGGCGGCCATGGCGGCCGACGGCCTGAAGGTCGGCGTCGTCGACGCGGACATCTACGGCCACTCCGTCCCGCGCATGCTCGGCGCGGACGGCAAGCCGACCCAGGTCGAGAACATGATCATGCCGCCGTCGGCGAACGGCGTGAAGGTCATCTCGATCGGCATGTTCACCCCGGGCAACGCCCCGGTCGTGTGGCGCGGCCCGATGCTGCACCGCGCGCTCCAGCAGTTCCTCGCGGACGTCTACTGGGGCGACCTGGACGTCCTCCTGCTCGACCTGCCGCCGGGCACCGGCGACATCGCGATCTCCGTCGCGCAGCTCGTGCCGAACGCCGAGATCCTCGTCGTGACCACGCCCCAGCAGGCGGCCGCCGAGGTCGCCGAGCGCGCCGGCTCGATCGCCGTGCAGACCCACCAGAAGATCGTCGGCGTCGTGGAGAACATGTCCGGGCTGCCCTGCCCGCACTGCGACGAGATGGTCGACGTCTTCGGCACGGGCGGCGGCCGGCTCGTCGCCGACGGCCTCACCCGCACCACGGGCACGAACGTGCCCGTCCTCGGCTCCATCCCGATCGACGTCCGCCTGCGCGAGGGCGGCGACGAGGGCAAGCCGGTCGTCCTGACCGACCCCGATTCCCCGGCGGGCGCCGCGCTGCGCGCGATCGCGGGCAAGCTCGGCGGCCGTCAGCGCGGCCTGTCCGGGATGTCGCTCGGCATCACGCCGCGCAACAAGTTCTGACGGGCCTGCCGGCGGGCCCGCGCCCGCCGGCGGCACGCCGGGCTACTTCTCCTGGTGCCCCAGGTCCTTCACCGGCGCCGAGGCCGCGTTCTGCTTCACGGACTCGATGCCCTTCTCGCAGGCCGACCTGCTGTTGTACGCCTCGCCGACCGCGATGATCTCGCCGTTGCCCGCCTTCAGCCGGTAGCGGTACTTGCCGGCCTTGTCCTCGTACATCTCGAACTTGCCCGCCATGGCGCGCTCACCTCTCCGAGTGCTGCCCCCTGCCGGTATTCAAGCCCGGCGAGGCGGCCCGCGCAGCCGGGGCGGGCCCGGCGGGTGACGGGGACCCGGCCGGTCATTCCTTGTACGCGGTGATGTCCTTGATCACCGAGAAGCCCATGCCGTACGCGCTCATGCCCCGGCCGTAGGCCCCGATGTGGACCCCCTCGGCCGAGCCGGCGAGCACCCAGCCGTACTCCGACTCGCGGTAGCGGAAGTCCGTCGGCACGCCGTCCACCGGGAGCGACAGCGTCGACCACGCGGCGTCGTCCAGGTGGTCCGCCAGCTCCCACGCGAGGGCCGTCTGCTGGTCGAGCCAGTCCTGCCGCAGGGCGCGCTCCATCTGCGCGGGCCACGTGCACGACAGCAGCCCGGAGCCGGCCAGCCAGGCCGCCGAGGAGACCGAGGTGGCCTCCAGGACGCCCGTGCCGTCGGCGCTGCGCCGGCCGGGGCGGCTGGCCACGGTCACGACGACCGCGAAGCGCTGCCGGGCGGCGTTCGGATCGGCCCGCTCGCTGCGCAGCGCGGGCACCTCGCCGTGGCCCGTCGAGCCGTGCTCCACGGTCCCGTCGGCGGCGGCGCCGACCTGCATCAGCCAGCGCGGCCCCGTGTAGGCCTCGTCGAGGCCGTACCAGGGGAAGGAAGCCAGCAGATAGCCGTCGACCGTCCGCCGGGTGCCGGGCGCGCCCTCCGCGTTCCGCGCCGCGGTGTCCGCGGCGGACGCGTCGGCCGTGCCGGCCCCTTGAGCCCCAACCCGACTCGTCGTCTCCATCTGCGCGGCGCCTCCTCGTTGCCCGGAGTCCTGGGCGAGCCCGCCCCCCTCGGACGACTTCACCCCAAACACAGGGAGGATAGCCACCCCCGTCAATGGCGCACGGGATGCGCGGAACTCAGGTGGCGTCGGAGTCGAACGGAGGACGCTCCCCCGGCTCGGGCTTGTCGCGCTTCTTGAGCAGGTCCGGACGGGCGGGCGAGCCGTTGTCCGCGGCGGACGGGGCGGAGCCGGAGGCGGCGGCATCGCCCGTACGGCCGTGCACGGCGTCGGCGACGTCGGTCATCTCCGCCTTGAGGTCGAAGCCGTTCCGGATCTCCTTCAGGCCGAGCTCGTCCTTGTCCAGCACGTGCTTGCGGACGAAGGTCTTCGGGTTGAGGTCCTCGAACTCGAAGTCCTTGAACTCGGGGCCCAGCTCGGAACGGATGTCCTCCTTGGCGCTCTCGGAGAACTGCCGGATCTTGCGCAGTGTGCGCGACACGTCCTGGATCATCTTCGGCAGCTTGTCCGGTCCGAAGATGAGCACAGCGAGCACCACGAGCGCGACCAGCTCGAGGGGTCCTATGTCGAGCACGTTGAAGCTCCTTGATGCGTCAATGGCCGACGGTCCAGGCCACCTATCACGGTACCTGGCCCGGCGGGGCCAGAGGGATACACCTGGGCCAACATCAGGCCAAAGGCGATGTCAGGGTGAAACCCCGCGGAACCGTACGGAAACCCGCGGGGGCTCGTGCCGCTCAGCGGGCGCTCGCGGAGCCGAGGGTCAGGTCGACCGACCGCTCCGTGCCGTCCCGCTCCACGGTCAGGGTGAGCCGGTCACCCGGCCGGTGGCTGCGGATCTTGACGATGAGCTCCTGGCCGCTGTGCACGGCCACGCCGTCGACCTTCCTGATCACGTCGCGCGGCTGGAGTCCCGCCTTGTCGCCGGGGCCGCCGGGGGTGACCGCCGGGCCGTCGCCGTTCTTCGTGTTCACCCGCGCGCCGTCACCCGAATACGACATGTCCAGGGTGACGCCGATGACCGGGTGCGTGGCCCGTCCGGTGTTGATGAGCTCCTCGGCGACCCGCTTGGCCTGGTTGATCGGTATGGCGAAGCCCAGGCCGATGCTGCCGCCCTGGCCCCCGCCGAGCTCGCCGCTGTCGCCCGCGGAGCGGATGGCGCTGTTGATGCCGATGACCCGGGCCTCCGAGTCCACCAGCGGGCCGCCCGAGTTGCCCGGGTTGATCGGGGCGTCGGTCTGCAGGGCGTCGACGTAGCTGACGTCGCTGCCGTCGCCCTTCTGGCCACCGGCCGTGATCGGGCGCTCCTTGGCGCTGATGATGCCCGTCGTGACCGTGCCCGCGAGGTCGTACGGGGCGCCGATGGCGATCACCGAGTCCCCGACGCGCACGGAGTCGGAGTTGCCGAGGGCGAGCGGGGTCAGCCCGGACACGCCCGACACCTTGATCACTGCGAGGTCGTAGCTGCTGTCCCGGCCGACGACGGCGGCCTTCGCGGTCTGGCCGCTGTTGAAGGTCACCGATATGTCGCCGGAGGACCCGGCGGGCTCCACGACGTGGTTGTTGGTGAGGATCCGGCCCTCCTTGTCGAGGACGAAGCCGGTGCCGGTGCCCTGGTCGCTGCCGCCGCGGACGTGGATCGTCACCACGCCCGGCAGGGTGCGGGCGGCGATGCCCGCGATGCTGCCCGGCGCGCGGGCCGAACGGTCGGCGCCGGCCTGGGGCAGCTCCACGTGGCGCCCGATGGTGCCGTCCCGCTCCAGGAGCGCGCCGACTCCGCCGCCGATGCCGCCGGCGACGAGCGCCACCAGCAGGGCCCCGGCGACGAGCCGCCCGCGGCGGGGCGCGCCCTCCCGGCGGGG
>NZ_PXWG01000138.1 GCF_003011965.1 Streptosporangium nondiastaticum | reverse complement strand
TGGACAGCGGCGCGCCGCGCATCGCCGTGCCCAAGCCCAAGGTGCCCGGGCCCGGCGCGGTGCCCCCGCCGCCGGCCAAGGGCGCGCCCGCGGGCGCCGCGAAGGGTGCGCCGAAGAGCGCGCCCGCGAAGGCGCAGCCCAAGAAGAAGGGCCGTTCCAAGGTCGTGCTGCTCGGCGGCGCGGTCGTCGGCCTCGTCGGCGCCGCGTACGTGGCCGGGCTGGTGCTCGACCACGCGGACGTGCCGAACGGCACCACCGTCCTCGGCGTCAACATCGGCGGCTCCTCCAAGGAACAGGCCGTCCAGAAGCTCGACTCCGCGCTCGGCGACCGCGCGACCAAGCCGCTCAAGGTCTCCATCGGCGGCAAGGAGGCGGAGCTCAAGCCGTCCGTGGCGGGCCTGTCCATCGACACCCAGGCCACGGTGCGCGGGGCCGCCGGCCGCGACTACAACCCGCTGACCGTCATCCCCTCGCTCATCGGCGGCACCCGCACGGCCGAGCCCGTGATCGTCGCCGACGAGGAGAAGATCGCGAACGCGCTCAAGACGCTGGCGGGCGAGTCGGGCGGCGCCAAGGACGGCACGATCAAGTTCGAGCCGGGCAAGGCCGTGCCCGTCTACGGCAAGCCGTACCAGGGCATCGACGGCGACAAGGGCGTCGATGCCGTCGCCAAGGCGTACAAGGACCGCGCCGCCACCGGCCAGGAGACCCCGGTCGAGCTGCCGAGCGCGAGCCAGCAGCCCAAGGTGACCAACGCCGAGGTCGACCGGATGATGAAGGAGTTCGCGCAGCCCGCGATGTCCGGTCTCGTCACCGTGCAGACCGACCCGCTCCACAAGATCCAGTTCGGTCCGGAGCGCTCGCTGCCGAAGATCCTCGGTGTCAAGGAGGTCGGCGGCAAGCTCGTCGAGAACTACGACCTCGAAGCGATCAAGGAGCTGTACGGCACGGCGTTCAAGGGCGTCCTGATCCAGCGCGGCAACGGCACCAAGACCGAGGTCACCCCGCAGGACGTCGTCGGCGCCCTGCGCAAGGCGCTCGTGGGCAAGACGCCCGCCGAGCGCGTCGGGACGATCCCGCTGAGCTGACCGCCCGGTCCCTCCAGCGGCCGAGAGCCCCCGTGCCCCACCGGCACGGGGGCTCTCCGCACTCTCCGCCACCGCGTCCGTCATCCGCGGACATGACATCTGTCATCGTCAGGACCGTACGCCTGACACTGCCGCCGACCCCCGCTGACCAGGGAACATGGTCAGCATGACCACCACAGGAACGTACACGGGGGAAGGGCGCCGCACCGGCGCCCCCGTGGTCAGCTTCGAGAACGTGAGCAAGAACTACGGCGCGGTGCGCGCCGTGGCCGATCTGGACCTGCAGCTGTATCCGGGCGAGACCGTCGCCCTGCTCGGCCCCAACGGCGCCGGCAAGTCGTCCACCCTGGACCTGCTGCTGGGCCTGCGCAACCCCGACGCGGGCCGCGTCGAGCTGTTCGGGACCACCCCGCGGCAGGCCATCGCCCAGGGCAAGGTCGGCGCGATGCTGCAGTCCGGCGGCCTGATGGAGGACGTCTCCGTCCGCGAGCTGGTGAAGCTCGGCTGCGACCTGCACCCGCGTCGCTTCCCCGTCGACCAGGTGCTGGCCGCCGCCGATCTGACCGAGATAGCCGACCGCAAGGTCAACAAGCTCTCCGGCGGCCAGGAGCAGCGCGTGCGGTTCGCCCTCGCGACCGCCGGCGCCAACGAGCTCATCGTGCTGGACGAGCCCACGACCGGCATGGACGTCTCCGCCCGGCAGGCCTTCTGGGGCGTGATGCGCGAGCAGGCGCAGAACGGCCGCGCGATCCTCTTCGCCACGCACTACCTCGAAGAGGCCGACGCCATCGCCGACCGCGTCATCGTGCTCCACCGCGGGCGCGTCCTCGCCGACGGCTCGGCCGCCGAGATCAAGGCGAAGGCCGGCGCCCGCCGCATCGTCTTCGACCTGGACGGGCACATCGGCGAGGCCGCCCTGCGCGAGCTGCCGTTCCTGTCCTCCCTGGAGGTGTCCGGCCGCACCGTGCGCATCCAGTCGCACGACGCCGACGCGACCGTCCACGCCCTCTACGGCCTCGGTCTCTACCCGCGCAACCTGGAGGTCGCGGGCCTCGGCCTGGAGCAGGCCTTCATCGCCATCACCGACGCTGCCACCGCCGAGGAGGCGGCCCTGTGAACACCCTGATCAAGCTCGAAATCGCGCGCACCCTGCGCAACAAGAAGTTCATGTTCTTCTCGGTGCTCTACCCCGCCGGTCTGTACCTGATGATCGCGGGCGGCGCGAGCAACACCGAGATCATCGGGGACACCGGGCTGACCCTGCCGCTGCTGATGATGGTCTCCATGGCCTCCTTCGGCGCCATCACCGCCGTCCTCGTCGGCAACAGCGAGCGGATCGCCAAGGAGCGCGAGAAGGGCTGGGTGCGCCAGCTGCGCCTCACCGCCCTGCCCGGCCGCGGCTACGTGACCGCCAAGGTCGCCTCCGCCGCCGTGGTCTCGCTCCCCTCGATCCTCGTGGTCTTCGTGATCGCCGCCGCCGTCAAGGACGTCCGGATGGACGCCGCCTGGCAGTGGCTCGCGCTGGTGGGCGCGATCTGGGCCGGCAGCATCGTCTTCGCCGCGCTCGGCGTGGCCGTCGGCTACCTCGCCACGGGCGACGCCGTCCGCCCCATCACGATGATCATCTACTTCGGCCTGTCGATGCTCGGCGGCCTGTGGATGCCGACCACGACGTTCCCGACGTGGCTGCAGAAGGTCGCGGAGTGGACGCCCACCTACGCCTACGCCGGGCTCGGCCGCTCCATCGAGCAGGCCCACGCCCCCGAGCTGAAGCACGTGGCGCTCCTCGTCGTCTACCTCGCGCTGTTCGCGGGCATGGCAGCCTGGCTGTACCGCAAGGACACCCGCAAGGGCTGACGGCCCGGCGGGCCGGACGGCCGGAGGCCGCACGGCCCGGCCCGGGACGGAACCGGAAGACAGGACAGGGCGAGGACATGGCCGGAGGACCGCGCCGCTGGAACCCATGGCGGGCCGCCATGGAAGTCCAGGACGACCCGTCGTACACCATCGGCATCGGCACGGAGCCCGAGAACCGGCGCCAGGTGATCGTCAAGCTCATCTGGATCTCCATCTGGTTCGCCTACATGGCGGCGCCCGTCGAGGACGTCCTCGGCGACCACCACACCCTGGCGGGCGACCTCCTCGGCGGCGCGGGCCTCGCGGCCTTCGTCGCCGGCTACCTCGGCCTCGTCTTCCGGCACACCTCCCGGCCCCTGGAGCGCGCCCGCGTGCTCGGCGCGCTCGGCGCGCTGATCGGGCTCGCGACCGCGCTCACCCTCACACTCGGGGGCGCCTGGCTCGTCCTCTTCGTCTACGTCTGCGTCTCAGCCGGCGCGGTCCTGCCGACGAAGCTGTCCCGCGTCGTGATTCCGCTGGTCACGGGGGTACTGGCGGGCCTTGGCGCGATGACACCGGGCGCCCCCGAATACCTCGCCGCCCTCGTCATCCCGGCGCTGCTCGGCGGCTTCGCGATGAACGGGGTGCGGCAGATGGCCCTGACGGCCCGCGCGCTGCGCGAGGCCCGCGCCACGGTCGCCCACCTCGCCGCCAACGAGGAGCGGCTGCGCCTCGCCCGCGACCTCCACGACCTCCTCGGGCACTCCCTGTCGCTCATCACGCTCAAGAGCGAGCTGGCCGGGCGCATGCTCCCCGGCAAGCCCGAACAGGCGGCCCAGCAGGTCGCCGACATCGAACGGGTCAGCCGCCAGGCCCTGGTGGACGTCCGCGAGGCGGTGAGCGGCTTCCGCCGCCCCACCCTGGAGGCCGAGCTGGCCGGCGCCCGCACCGCCCTCGCCGCGGCCGGCGTCGTCGCCGACCTCTCCCGCGCCGCCACCACCCACCCCGACCTCGCGCCCGATGAGGAGGGCGCGCTGGCCTGGGCGCTCCGGGAAGCCGTGACCAACGTCGTGCGGCACAGCGCCGCCCGCCGCTGCGAGATCGCGCTCACCGAAGAGGGCGACGAGCTCTGCCTGACCGTCAGCGACGACGGCCGCGGCCCCCAGGGCACCCACGGCAACGGCCTCACGGGCCTCTCCGAGCGCCTCGCCCTCGCCGACGGCCGCCTGGAGACCGGCCCCGGCCCGCGCTGCGGCTTCCGCTTGCGCGCATTCGTCCCGCTGGCACGCAGCCACGCCCAGGAGCGGCCTACCCTGTCGCTGTGACAGACCAGCACCACCCGGCGGATCCCGCGGGCCGACGCATCATCAGAGTCCTCCTCGCGGAGGACCAGTCCATGGTCCGGGAAGCGCTGGCGGCGCTGCTCGGGCTGGAGGACGACATCGAGGTCGTCGCCCAGGTCGCCCGGGGCGACGAGGTGCTCGACGCCGCGCGCGCCCACGACCTGGACGTGGTGCTGCTCGACATCGAGATGCCGGGGATGACCGGGCTCGACGCGGCCGCCCTCGTGCGCCGCGAACTGCCCGCCCTCAAGGTCGTGATCCTCACGACCTTCGGGCGCCCGGGCTACCTGCGCCGCGCGATGGAGTCCGGGGCAGAGGCCTTTCTTGTCAAGGACGCCCCCGCGTCCCAGCTCGCGGACGCCCTGCGCCGGGTGCTGCGCGGCGAGCGGGTCATCGACCCCACGCTCGCCGCGGCCGCCCTCGCCGAGGGCGCGAACCCGCTGACCGATCGCGAGCGGGTGGTGCTGCGCGCCTCCGCCGACGGCTCGACCAACGCCGAACTGGCCAGGGCGCTGCACCTGTCCAACGGGACCGTCCGCAACTACCTCTCGACGGCCATCCAGAAGACGGGCGCCCGCAACCGCGCCGAGGCCGTCCGCATCGCGCGGGACAAGGGCTGGCTCTGACGCCGGCCGGACCGCCGCCCGGGGCGGTCAGTTGAGCATCGCCCGGGCCGCCCGCGCCTGCCGACGCACCGTCTCCGCGACCGTCGGCTCCAGCGCGTCGATGACCTCCGCATACTCCTCCATCTCGTGCGCGCCCCCCACGAAGTCGCCCCGCTCCACGAGCAGCTCGGCGCGCTCGTAGCGGAGCCTGGCCGGGTGGCTGGGCAGCAGCAGGGACAGCTCCACGGCCCACAGCTGGACGTCGCTGCGCTCGGGCCGGGCCGCGGCCCAGGCACGGATGTTGTTCAGCACCCGCAGCACGATCTCCGCCGGCTCCGCGGGGGAGAACATCGCCGGGGCGAGCGGGGCGCCCGTGGCGCCCGCGACCAGCAGGCCGGCCTCCTCCTCGGACAGGATCCGGCCGCCGTCGAAGGGATCGGCCAGCACGTGCTGCCCGTACGGCTCGCCGAAGCCGACGACGAAGTGGCCCGGCAGCGCCACCCCGTACACCGGCGCTCCGGCCCGCCGCGCGACCTCCATCCACACCACGGACAGCAGGATCGGCAGCCCGCGGCGGCGCCGGAGCACCTCGGTGAGCAGCGAGGACTCCAGGCGCCGGTAGTCGGCGGGGGAGCCGTGGAAGCCGCAGCGCTCGCCGAGGAGCTCCGCGAGCGCCTCCGCCCACCGCCGCGGGTGGGCCTGCCGGCCCAGGGCGGGGAGCAGCCCGGCGAGCCGGTCCAGCTCTATCTGCGCGGCGTCGACCGGCTCCTCGCCCGCCTCGGGGTCGGCCTCGCCCGCGATCAGCAGGCACAGCAGGGCGAGGTCGGGCCGCGTCTCGCGTGCGGCCTCCGCGAACCGCGCTCGCCGTCCGGTGGTGTCGTACATGTCGTTCCGCCTCTCGCCTTCCATGGTGCGCGCGGGTTGCGCCGACTGCGTATTCCGCCGGGCCCTCGCCGTCGTGGTGCCCCGCCGTGGCGGCGGGATCGAGAGGCCGGGCCTCTCTACCTCGTGCTCTGCCGCCGGGCAAGGGAATCCCGCCGCGACGGTGACACGCCACGACGGCGGGGGTCCGGCGGCATGCGGGATCACCGCAAGCGGGCCGCGCGGTGCTACGGGCGCCGTGCCTCACGGCGATAGTGATACGCGTGGTGCGTCGTGAAGCCCAGCTCGTCGTAGAGGGCCGCCGCCGCGCCGTTGTCCGTCTCCACCTGCAGGTACGCCGCCGAGGCGCCCTCGCTCAGGGCCTGCTCGGCGAGGCGGGCCATGACCTGGGTGGCGAGCCCCCGGCGGCGGTGGTCCGGGTGCACGGCGACCGCCGAGAAGCCCGCCCACCGGCCGTCGATCACGCACCGGCCCACGGCGACCGGGTCGCCGGACGCGCCCGGCACCGCCGCGAACCACACCGACGGCCCGCCGCCCAGCACGGCCAGGGCGTCCTCGGTGCTCGCGCCGGTCCGCCCGTACGCGCGCAGCCACGCCTCGTCGGCGGTGCGTGACAGGCGCACGTGTTCCGTGGGGGCCCCGGTGTCGGCGATCGGGGCGAGCGCGGCCGTCCGCACGAGGGCGTGCCGCTCCGCTGTCCAGCCGCGCCCGGCCAGCTCGGCGTCCAGCAGGGCGTCCTGCGCCGGGTCGCCGGTCGTGATCTGGACGGCCGCGGGCAGGGAGCGCTCGGCGTACCAGGCGGCCACGCGGTCCACGGCCTCCGGCAGCGGCAGCCCGCAAGCGCCGAGCGGCAGGGCCGAGTTGGCGCGGGTGGTGAAGCCGCCCGCCGCGCGCAGGGTCCAGTCGCCGAGGCGTGCCGTTTCGAGCGCCGGCCAGCCGCGGGCCGCGGTCTCCTGGAGCTCGCGGACGGTGGCGGCGGGGCCGCGCCGCCGGGGCGGGGCGGCCGGGACGACCTTGCCGGCGACGAGCGCGGTCTCGTCGAACGTGACAATCTCTCCGGTCCGCCGTGTGATCCGCAGCACTCCGCCCTCCCAGGAGGTGAGGACGCCGACGGTGTCCGTGAACCGCTCGGCGGACCCCCCGGGCGCCCCTCCTGAGGGGTTCAGGCGGCGTACGGATACCCTTTTTCCCACATCAGCGGTACTGATCCTGATTTCCAGACGTCCGCCCGTGGTGAATTCCACAGCTCTCCTCGCCCCTCTTGTTCGTCAAGTGCCCGGGAACGGAGATACTAGGTGTGGGCATCGACGACGCCGCGCTCCCGCGCGAGATGAGCCCTACCGAGGAGGAACGACAGCGTGACCTACGTCATCGCGCAGCCTTGTGTCGACGTGAAGGACAAGGCGTGCATCGAGGAGTGCCCCGTCGACTGCATCTACGAGGGCTCCCGGTCCTTGTACATCCACCCGGACGAATGTGTCGACTGTGGTGCCTGTGAGCCGGTCTGCCCCGTTGAGGCGATCTTCTACGAGGATGACACTCCCGAGGAGTGGAAGGACTACTACAAGGCGAACGTCGAGTTCTTCGACGAGCTCGGCTCGCCCGGTGGCGCCTCGAAGCTCGGCCTGATCGAGCGCGACCACCCCTTCATCGCCGCGCTGCCCGCGGACATCAACCCGGAGCACTGACCCGAGCGGCCCCCCGGCCCCGTACGGCCGCAGCCGTGCGGGGCCGCGGCGTATCGCCGGTCACCCCCAGAGCAAGAGAGCGAACACCGTGAGCGCAGTCTCCTCCCGCCTCCCCGTCTTCCCCTGGGACCGGCTCGCCCCGTACAAGGCGAAAGCCGCCGCCCACCCCGACGGCATCGTGGACCTCTCGGTCGGCACCCCCGTCGACCCCGTGCCCGCGCTGATCCGGCGGGCGCTCACCGACGCGGCCGACAGCCCCGGCTATCCGACGGTGTGGGGCACGCCCGAGCTGCGCGACGCCCTGACCGGCTGGGTGGAGCGCCGGCTGGGGGCCCGCGACGTGACGCACGCGCACGTGCTGCCGATCGTCGGTTCCAAGGAGCTGGTGGCCTGGCTGCCGACGCAGCTCGGCCTGGGCGCGGGCGACAAGGTCGCCTACCCGCGGCTGGCCTACCCGACCTACGAGGTGGGCGCCCGCCTCGCGGGCGCCGAGCCCGTCGTCTACGACGAGCCGACCGAGCTCGACCCCACGGGCCTCAAGCTGCTCTGGCTCAACTCCCCGTCGAACCCCACCGGCCGCGTGCTGACCGCCGACGAGATGCGCCGCACCGTCGCGTGGGCCCGCGAGCACGGCGTGCTGCTCTTCAGCGACGAGTGCTACCTGGAGCTGGGCTGGGAGGCCGAGCCGGTCTCCGTCCTGCACCCGGACGTCTGCGGCGGCTCGTACGAGGGCATCGTCGCGGTGCACTCGCTCTCCAAGCGCTCGAACCTGGCCGGCTACCGCGCGGCCTTCCTCGCGGGCGACCCCGCGGTCCTGGGCGAGCTGCTCCAGGTCCGCAAGCACAGCGGAATGATCGTCTCCGCCCCGGTGCAGGCCGCCACGGTCGCCGCCCTGGGGGACACGGCGCACGTGACGGAGCAGCGGGCGCGCTACGCCCGCCGGCGGGAGTCCCTGCGGGCCGCCTTCGAGGCGGCGGGCTTCCGGATCGAGCACAGCGAGGCGTCGCTGTACCTGTGGGCCACGCGGGACGAGCCCTGCTGGGACACCGTCGCCGCCCTGGCCGAGCGCGGCATCCTCGTGGCACCGGGCGTCTTCTACGGGGAGGCGGGTGAGCAGTTCGTACGGATCGCGTTCACCGCGACCGACGAGCGGGTGGAGGCCGCGGTCCGCCGCCTGACCGCGTGAGCGCGTGAGCGCGACCCGCAGGAAGCCGCACCTGCGGCGGAAGTGACGCGAGAGGGCCCGGGAGGAGATCTCCCGGGCCCTCTCGCGTGCCGTGCGTGCGCTGTGTCAGCCGCCGATCGGGAGCCCGCCGGGCAGGCCCTGGGTGTTGAGACCGCCGGCGGCCTTGGTGGCCTGGCCCGCGAGCCCGGAGGTGGCGCCCGCGGCCTGGCCGGCGACGTTCTGGACGGCGGGGGCGGCGGTCTTGGCGGCCTTGCCGGTGGCGTCGGCCGCACCGGGGACGGTGGTCTTGATGGCGCTGGTGCCGACGCCCGTCACCGTGTCCCCGGCCTTGTGGGCGGCGTTGTCCACGTTGGTGCCGAGGTTCGCGCCGTCCACCGCGGTCAGGCCGCTCGTCAGGTCGGGAGCCTGCGGGGCGGCGCTAGCCGCTCCGGCCGCGCCGATGACGGGAGCCGCACCGGCGGCTACCAGCAGGGCGGCCCGGGCGATCCGACGCGTCAGGGGGAGGGACATGATGCTCCTTTGGCGGAGTTGAGGACGTTGGCTGTCCGGCGAGCGGACGCAGTGACTACCGCGTGAATCCGCGGAAGGTTGCGGTGCGCCACGGTAAAGAGTTGGTAATGCGTCGCATTATCTGTCCCCCTAAAAGCGGGGCAAAACGGGCGCGCAGTATGCACGTCAGGAAGGCTTACAAGCCTTTAGTCACAAGGAATTTCCGAGAAAGCCGGACGCTTGGGGCGGACGGTGCCCGGCAATCGCGCGGGGCTGTTGTGCATACCCCCGGTGGGGGGTGCGCTCGCACTCCTGAGCGTCTACGGGGCCGTCGTGATCCGTACCTCGGGCGAGGCGTTCCCCGCCGAATTCCCGGGCCCCGCAGGGCCCTTGGCGCCCTTGTCCGCACGCCAGCCGTCCCGGGAATCCGCCGCCGTCCACACCCGGCCGCCGAAGGACACCCGCTCGATCCGCAGCTCCGTCGCGTGCGCCACCGCCCACGAGGCCAGCTGCCAGCCACGCCGCTCCCGGCCGCCCTCCGCCGGCTCGCCCGGCCCGGGCGACTTCTCCGGCACGGGCACCGACAGCGTCCGCGCCGCGACACCCCCGGCCGCGCCCGCACCGCCGCCGCTCCCGGCCGCGAGCGTGTCCGCCGCAGGGACCGCCGTCGTGCCGAACTCCCGGCGCAGCTTGGCCCGCACCGCCGCGATGTCGCCCTTCTTGCCGTCGCTCGGGCTCGTCGTGCAGGTGAACGCCGCCGCCTCCCGGCCCGTCAGCGCGGACGACAGCAGCGACGCGTCCGGCTCGTGCTTGGCGTACGCCTGCGGGAAGCCGCTGCGCTGCACCTTCTGCGCCGCCACCGTCAGCGGCAGCCGCGAGTAGCCCGGCACCTCCACCAGGTGGTCGTAGAACTTCCCCGCCGCGTACACCGGGTCCGTGATCTGCTGCGCGGTGCCCCAGCCCTGCGTGGGCCGCTGCTGGAACAGCCCCAGCGAATCCCGGTCGCCGTGGTGGATGTTGCGCAGCCCCGACTCCTGCATGGCCGTGGCCAGGGCGATCGTCACGGCCCGCTCCGGCAGCCCGCGCTCGGCCCCCACGGCCGAGATCGTCGCCGCGTTCACCGCCTGCTCGGGCGAGAAGGAGTACGACGCGCCGTCGGCGCGCACCGTGCAGCGCGGCGCTCCCGGGCCGCCCGTCACCAGCTGGGCGATCCCGTAGCCGATCAGCGCCAGCAGCACCGCACAGGCGGCCACGATGCGCAACAATCGGCCACGTCGGGTGACGAAGATCCGGGACATGCCGCCCACGTTACTGGAGAGTGCCGACGGCGCCCGGGCCCCACCCTCCGGCCCGGCCCCGCCCGCACCGGCCGGGCTAGAGTCGCCGCATGGATGACGCCGCACTCGACCTGTCCCTCGACGCCGCCGCCCTCACCGCCCAGCTCGTCGACTTCCCGTCGGTCAGCGGGAGCGAGAAGGCGCTGGCCGACGCCATCGAGAACGCCCTGCGCGCGCTGCCGCACCTGACGGTGGACCGCCACGGCAACAACGTCGTGGCCCGCACGCACCTGGGCCGCTCCGAGCGCGTCGTGCTCGCCGGCCACATCGACACCGTCCCCATCGCCGGCAACGTCCCCTCACGGCTGGACGCGGACGGCTTCCTGTGGGGCTGCGGCACCAGCGACATGAAGTCCGGCGTCGCCGTGCAGCTGCGCATCGCCGCGACCGTGCCGGACCCCAACCGCGACCTGACCTTCGTCTTCTACGACAACGAAGAGGTCGCCGCCCACCTCAACGGCCTCGGCCACATCGCCGACGCCCACCCGGAGTGGCTCGCCGCCGACTTCGCCGTCCTCCTGGAGCCCTCCGACGCCCAGGTCGAGGGCGGCTGCCAGGGCACCCTCCGGGTGCACCTGCGCACCACCGGCGAGCGCGCCCACTCCGCGCGCAGCTGGATGGGCAGCAACGCCGTCCACGCCGCCGCGCCCGTCCTCGCCCGGCTCGCGGCCTACGAGCCGCGCCGCCACGTCATCGACGGCCTGGAGTACCGGGAGGGCCTCAACGCCGTCCGCATCGAGGGCGGCGTCGCCGGCAACGTCATCCCCGACGCGTGCACCGTGACCGTCAACTTCCGCTACGCGCCCGACCGCAGCCCCGCGGAGGCCCTGGAGCACGTGCGCGAGGTCTTCGCGGACTGCGGCGTCGCCGAGCTCGTCGTGGACGACGAGTCGCCCGGCGCGCTGCCCGGGCTGTCCCACCCCGCCGCGGCCGCGTTCATCGAGGCCGTCGGGGGAACGCCCAAGCCCAAGTTCGGCTGGACCGACGTCTCCCGCTTCAGCGCGCTCGGGGTGCCCGCCGTCAACTACGGCCCCGGCGACCCGACCCTCGCCCACAAGCGGGACGAACGCGTCCGCGCCTCGCTGATCAACGACTGCGAGGAGCGGCTGCGGGCCTGGCTGGCCGGCTGACCTTCCGGTGACCTGCCGGAAAGCCATGCGCATGGGCCTACGCTGAACAGCAACGATCTGCAGCGGAGGGAGCACGGCACATGGCACATCCCGAAGGATCGCGTGCGCAGCGGGAGCAGCGCCGGGGGCCGGTGGTACGCCGGTACGGCCAGATGCAGGCGGGCACCACGGACCAGCACCTGCTGGACACCAGAGGGGCCGCGGACTGGGTCCACGAGGACCCCTTCCGGGTGATGCGCATCCAGTCCGAGTTCGTCGAGGGCTTCGGCGCCCTCGCCGAACTGCCACCCGCCATCAGCGTCTTCGGCTCCGCCCGCACACCGCGGAACTCTCCCGAGTACGAGGCCGGCGTCGCCATCGGGCGCGGGCTCGTCGAGTCGGGCTTCGCGGTCATCACCGGCGGCGGGCCCGGCGCGATGGAAGCCGCGAACAAGGGCGCGACGGAGGCCGGCGGCATCTCCGTCGGCCTCGGCATCGAACTGCCCTTCGAGCAGGGGCTCAACCCCTACGTCAACCTGGGCGTCGACTTCCGCTACTTCTTCGTACGGAAGACGATGTTCGTGAAGTACGCGAGCGGATTCGTCGTCCTGCCCGGCGGACTCGGCACGCTGGACGAGCTGTTCGAGGCCCTCACCCTCGTCCAGACCAAGAAGGTCACGCGCTTCCCGATCGTGCTCTTCGGCTCCGCGTACTGGAGCGGCCTGGTCGACTGGTTCCGCGACACCATCGTCGCCGAGGGCAAGGCCGGCCCGCACGACCTGCACCTCTTCCACGTCACGGACGACGTGGAGGAAGCGGTGCGGCTGGTGACGAAGGAAGCGGGGATGTAGGGGAGGCAGGAGGGCCGTCGGTCCCGGGCCACCGCGTTCCCGCGGTGGCCCGCGAAGGCGTCAGGCCAGACCGCGCCGGGCCACCGCAGGTGCCCGGTGGCCTGCGATGGACGCCACCATGTCCAGCACCTGCTTCGTCTCCGCCACCTCGTGCACGCGGTAGACCTGCGCGCCCAGCCACGCCGAGACGGCCGTCGTCGCGAGCGTGCCCAGGACGCGCTCCTTCACCGGCTTGTCCAGCGTCTCGCCGACGAAGTCCTTGTTCGACAGCGAGACCAGCACCGGCCAGCCGGTCTCCGCTATCTCGCCGAGCCGCCGGGTCGCCTCCAGCGAGTGCCGGGTGTTCTTCCCGAAGTCGTGCCCCGGGTCGATCATGATGCCGTCGCGCCGGACGCCCAGCGCCACCGCCCGCTCCGCCAGCCCCAGCGTGACCCGCAGGACGTCCGCCATCACGTCCTCGTACTCCACCCGGTGCGGACGCGTGCGCGGCTCCGCGCCGCCCGCGTGCGTGCACACCAGGCCCGCGCCGTAGCGGGCCGCGACCTCGGCCAGCTTGGGGTCCACGCCGCCCCACGCGTCGTTGAGCACGTCGGCGCCCGCCTCGCACACCGCCTCGCCCACGTCGTGCCGCCAGGTGTCGACGCTGATCACCACGTCCGGGTGGCGCCGGCGGACCTCGGCCACGAAGCCGACCGTGCGCCGCGCCTCCTCCTCGGCGGTCACCTCCTCGCCCGGGCCCGCCTTCACCCCGCCGATGTCGACGATGGCGGCGCCCTCCGCGACGGCCTGCTCCACCCTGGCCAGGGCGGGCTCGTCGCCGAACGTCGCACCCTGGTCGTAGAAGGAGTCCGGCGTCCGGTTGACGATCGCCATGATCACCGGCTCGTGCGCATCGAACTCGCGTCGTCCCAGCCGCAGCATGTCCCTACTCCCTCTCGGTGGTCCGCCAGCGACCTTAACTGTCAGTGCGGCATGGCACGATCGGGGTGGACCGAATCGCAGTCCGTGTTCCCGGGGAGATGGTCGTGTTCTGGTTCCTGCTCATCGCGCTGGTCGTGGTGGTCGCCGCGGTCGCGCTGTTCGTCGCCGGAGGCGGGAGCGGCGCGGCGCTGCCCGAGGCCGCCGCCGACCGCACGGTCTGGCCGCTCCCCGCCGACCGCCCCATGGCCCGTGCCGATGTCGACACCCTGCGCCTGCCGGTCGCCCTGCGCGGCTACCGCATGGCGGAGACGGACGAGGCGCTGGACCGCCTGGGCGCCGAGCTCGCCGAGCGCGACGCCCGCATCGCCGAGCTGGAGGCGGCGCTGGCCGGGGCGCAGGCCGCGGCCATGGGCGGCGCGCAGCAAGCCAAGGGCAGGGCCGGCAGCGGCGAGGGCGACGACGAGGGGGAGAAGAAGGCGTGAGCGGCACCCTGATCACCGGCCCGGACGGCCTGCGGCGCTGCCCGTGGGGCGGCATGGAGGCCGAGTCCGCGGCGGACTACCGCGTCTACCACGACACGGAGTGGGGCCTCCCTGTGCACGGCGACGACGCCCTCTACGAGCGGATATGCCTGGAGGCCTTCCAGTCCGGGCTGTCCTGGCTGACGATCCTGCGCCGTCGCGAGGGCTTCCGGGCGGCGTTCGCCGGCTTCTCCATCGAGAAGGTGGCCGCCTTCACCGATGCCGACGCGGAGCGGCTGCTGGCCGACCCCGGCATCATCCGCAACCGCGCGAAGATCGCGGCCGCGATCGCCAACGCCCGGGTGGCGGCGGAGTGGGCGCCCGGCGAGCTGGACGCCCTCATCTGGTCCTACGCCCCGGAGCCGGCCGCGGCCGCGCCGCGCACGGCCGCGGACGTCCCGGCGACGACACCGGAGTCGACGGCCCTGGCCAAGGACCTCAAGAAGCGCGGTTTCCGCTTCATCGGGCCGACGACGGCGTACGCGCTGATGCAGGCGTGCGGGCTGGTGAACGACCACTTGGCGGGGTGCCACGCGCGGGGGGCCTGAGCCCCGTCGCCGTCCTGGCCGCTCGGCCCGTACGGTTCAGCGCCCCACGAACTTCGGCTTCTCCTTCTTCAGGAACGCGTCCACCGCGATGGCGTGGTCCTCCGACGCGCCCGCACGGCCCTGCAGCTCGTCCTCCTTGGCCAGGGCCTCGGTCAGCGGCCGGCCCGCGCCGTACGCGAGGGACTCCTTGATCGCGGCGTAGGCCGCGGTCGGCCCCTGGGCCAGGCGCCGGGCCACGGCCTCCGCCTCCGCGGCCAGGTCCGCCTCCGGGACGACCCGGTTGGCGATGCCCAGCTCCAGCGCCTCCTGTGCGGGCACGGAGCGCGGGAAGAGCAGCAGGTCGGAGGCGCGGCTGTGGCCGACGAGGCGGGGCAGGGTCCAGGAGACGCCCGAGTCGGCGGTCAGGGCGACGCCCGCGAAGGAGGTGTTGAAGGCGGCGGTGTCGGCGACGACGCGGTAGTCGGCGGCGAAGGCGAAGCCCGCCCCCGCGCCGGCGGCGACGCCGTTGACGCCCGCGACCACCGGCTTCGGCATGCCGGCGATGGCCGTGACGATGGGGTTGTAGTGCTCCTCGACCGTCTTCATCGTCAGCCGCGTGCCGTTCTCCCGGTCCGCGGTGAGCGACGCGACGTGTTCCTTCAGGTCCTGGCCGACGCAGAAGGCGCGCCCGGTGCCGGTGAGCAGCACCGCCCGTACGGCGGGGTCCGCGGCGGCCCGCTCCAGGGAGTCGCGCAGGGCGGCCTTGGTGTCGGTGTTGAGCGCGTTCATCGCATCGGGACGGTTCAGCGTGATCGTCGCGAGTCCGTCCGTCACCTCGTACAGCACGGAGTCGGCCATGGTGCGTTCCCTCCCTCGTCGCAAGCCCTGCGGGCGGCGTTCAGGGCTCAGCATGCCGGAGATCATCGGCCGCCGATATGTGACCTGCGTCAAAGAATCCGGCCATGGATTCCCGGCCGGGGTGGCGCAGTATCGCAGTCCGATCCCCGAATTGGGTGGTTTTGCGCGATCGCGTTGCCGAAGGGATACGGACCGATGTTGGTCATTGGGTCACGCGATGCGAGATAATGGCCTGGAAGCAATGTGTTCGATGCCGGTGACGCGGGCCTGTCGTGGGGCCGTCGGCTGACGATGAGCTGGTTTCAGGAAGGGGAACGAGCATGGCGGCCATGAAGCCGCGGACGGGCGATGGCCCGCTCGAGGTGACCAAGGAGGGGCGGGGCATCGTCATGCGGGTTCCGCTCGAAGGCGGCGGTCGGCTCGTCGTCGAGCTGACCCCGGATGAGGCCGAGGCCCTCGGAGACGCCCTGAAGAAGGTTGTCGGCTGACACACGCCGAACCACCGTTCTTACGCTGCCCCGGCAGCCGGTCCGCACCGGCTGCCGGGGCAGCGGTGCGTCCGGGGCGGGGTCCGGGGGCGCGCGCCGGGCCGGGCGGCCTTCCGCGCGCCGCGCCCGCGCGGGTTCAGCCGCGCCGCGCCGCGCACAGCAGCCCGTCGCCCACCGGCAGCAGCGACGGCACCAGCACGCGGGACTCCCGCACGGCCCGCAGCAGCTCGCGCAGCCGCTGCACCTCGGCGGGCTGGACGGCCGCGTCCACGGTGCGGCCGTCGGCGAAGACGCCCTCGAAGCAGACGAGGCCGCCCGGCCGCAGCAGGCGCAACGATTCGGCTAGGTAGTCCAGGCACTCCAGCCGGTCGCCGTCGCAGAACACCAGGTCGTATCCGCCGTCGGCCAGGCGCGGCAGTACCTCCAGGGCGCGGCCGGGGATGAAGCGCGCGCGGTTGCCCGCGAAGCCCGCGGCGCGGAACGCCTGCCGGGCGAACTGCTGGCACTCGGGGTCCGCGTCCACCGTGGTCAGCACGCCGTCGGGCCGCATGCCGTGCAGGAGGTGGATGCCGGAGACGCCGGTGCCCGTGCCGATCTCGGCCACCGCCTTGGCGTCCACGGCCGCCGCGAGCAGGCGCAGCGCCGCGCCGGTGCCGGACGACACCGAGCGCAGGCCTGCCTCCACGGCCCGGTCACGGGCCCAGCGCAGCGCCTCGTCCTCGGCGACGAACGCATCGGCGAACGCCCAGCTCGTCTGCCGGTTGCCGGTAATGGCCCTCTCCTGTCCCCGTAGTCGACGCAACCGTGACTGTATCCGCTGACCACGGGAACCCGCAGATGGGACCGGGCGTTGGGGGAGAGGGAGGGCAAACGGAGGGGATGCCGGGAGGAGCGGGGGGATCAAGGCCAAATGCAGGTCAAAATTCCTTATCCGGAGCTAACGGGCGGGATGGATATGGTAGGGGCTCTACTGGACACCACCAGAGCCGACAGGGGAGGTGCGGCTGCGGCCGACGACCGTCGGGGAGTGCTGAGGCGCTTTCGCAGGTCCGCCGGCGAGCCGAAATCCGTGACCAAGACCGCTGACCGTTCGCGCGCCACCGATTCCGCACAGACCGCGACCTTCGCCACCGATGCGGACTCGCAGGCGTGGACGCCTCCCACCTGGGAGGAGATCGTCAGCACGCACAGCGCCCGCGTCTACCGCCTGGCCTACCGCCTCACCGGCAACCAGCACGACGCCGAGGACCTCACCCAGGAGGTCTTCGTCCGGGTCTTCCGGTCGCTCTCCACGTACACCCCCGGCACGTTCGAGGGGTGGCTGCACCGCATCACCACCAATCTCTTCCTGGACATGGTCCGGCGCCGCCAGCGCATCCGCTTCGACGCGCTCGGCGAGGACGCCGCGGAGCGGCTCCCCAGCCGCGAGCCCTCCCCCCAGCAGCACTTCAACGACACGCACTTCGACGCGGACGTCCAGCAGGCGCTGGACACGCTCGCCCCGGAGTTCCGCGCCGCCGTCGTCCTGTGCGACATCGAAGGACTCTCGTACGAGGAGATCGCCGCGACGCTCGGCGTGAAGCTCGGCACGGTCCGCAGCCGCATCCACCGCGGCCGCTCCCACCTGCGCAAGGCGCTCCAGCACCGCTCGCCCGCCGCCCGGGCCGAGCAGCGCGCCGTCGCGGGCGTGGGCGCCGGCGTTCCGCTCGGTGGGGAGGTCGGGATCGCGTGACCGGTTCAGGCGGTCAGTCCCCCGCCGAGCTTCATCTCGGCGACCGCCTCGCGGCCCTGGTCGACGGGGAGTTGGGACACGACTCTCGGGAGCGGGTGCTGGCGCACCTCGCCACCTGTTGGACCTGTAAAGCGGAAGCCGACGCTCAGCGCCGGCTCAAAAGCGTGTTCGCGGAGGCGGCGCCCCCGCCGCTCTCCGAGAACTTCCTGGCCCGGCTCCAGGGTCTGGCGGGCGGCGATCCCCACGCCCCCCTCGGCCCCGACCACGACGGCCCGGAGGGCCGCGAGGGCGCCGGAGGTCCGGGAAAAGCCGGCCCCGCCGCCAGGGCTGAGGCCCTGGCGCCCCTCGGGCTGCTCCCCGGCGGCGTCCGGTCCGGTGCCCGGCCCCGTGAGGGCGGCTTCCGGATCCATGAGATGCCCGAGCCGCCGCGCGGCGGCATACGGGGGCGCCGGATCGCCTTCGCCGCCGCCGGAGCGGTGTCGCTGGCCGCGTTCGCCCTCGGCGGCGCGTCGCCGCTGACCTCGGTCACCGGGCCCCAGGCTCCGCGCGCCGAGAACCCCCGCACGGCGACGACCCCGCTGTCGGCCCCGTCCGCCGGTGCTCGCGACGAGCGCCGGCGCCTC
>NZ_PXWG01000137.1 GCF_003011965.1 Streptosporangium nondiastaticum | reverse complement strand
ACCCCGCCGCCCGCGGGCCCCGGTGGCGTGCACCACGCCGCCACCATGCTCGCGAGCCCGGGCGCTCCCGGCATGCCCCCGGCCCCGCAGGGCCCGGCCGCGCCGCAGGCCCCCGCGGCCCCCGCGTACGGCTACCCCCAGCCTCCCGGCGGTCTGCCGACCGTCGGCCCGGGCTACATGGCCGTCCTGCGCTACCGCGCGCACGACGGTTCCGAGCAGCAGATCATCCGCCGCAGCGCGCCGGGCACGCCGCACCCGGAGTGGCAGGTCCTGCACGAGCTGATGGCGCTGAACGTGCCGCGCGAGCAGGTGCTGGAGCTCCACACGGAGCTGGAGTCCTGCGACGGTCCGGGCGGCTACTGCTCCCGCATGGTGCGCGACAACTGGCCGCAGGCGACGGTCAGTCACACGGCCGCGTACGGCCGCGACCACGCCACGCGCCAGCAGGGCGTCCGGCACCTGATTGAGCATCAGGGCGAGCTGCACCAGGTCGCGGACGGTCCGGCGCGCCCCGCGCCGAACCGGGTGCCGCTGCCGCACCCCGGCCAGGTGCAGCAGGCGCCGCCGGTCGGCCCGGACGTCATAGCCCGGGAGCTGGCCGAGTCGTTCGGCCCGCAGGGCGTGTTCCGGTTCGAGCAGCGCGCGGTGTCGCGCCAGGGCGTGCCGGACGTCGTCGCGCAGACGCTGGTGTGGGCCGGCGTGCCCGTGGACTGCGGGCCGTTCTTCTGGGGCCAGGCGCAGCCGGGCCGGCCGGTGCCGACGCTGGCGGAGCTGGCGGCGGAGCGGCGGGTGCAGGCGGCGCCGGACGCGGGTTCGTACCTCGTGATGGGCTCGGACTTCGGCAAGCAGCTCTGCGTGCAGTACGGGACGGCGCACATCGTGGCCGTGCCGCTGGAGGCGGGGCCGGGCGGTTCGTCCGTTCCGCCGCAGTTCGTCAACACGAGCCTGCCTCAGTTCGTTCGCTCTTTGGCGCTGCTCGGGAAGATGTGGCGGTGGCGCTACGGGTTGACGCCCGAGCAGGCGGGCCGCTGGACGGTGGATTTCCAGGAACAGCTGATGGCGCTGGACACGGCCGCCTTGTCCTCTCCGGAGAACTGGTGGTCGGTGCTCGTGGAGCAGATGTGGGACGGCCTGTTCTAGTGGTGCGGCCGGTGAGCTGAGGGCGCGGGGCGCCCGATCCGGGATGAGGGTCGGGCGCCCCGTGTCGTAGGTTGGCGCATCCTTGACAGAAGAAGCGGGCGGAGTGTCGCGTCATCGGCACTTCCCGTGGTCCAGGGATGATGTGCGCCAGACTGCGTCACATACCGGACATCCGGGATATAAGGGGCTTCAAGGATGAGTGCATCGGTGTCTCCCGACGGTTTCGCTGTCGTACGGGGCCGGGGTTACCGGCCCGAGCAGGTCGATCGCGTGCTCGCCGAGTTCGCGCGCCAGCGGGACGCGGCCTGGGAGCGGGTGGCGCGGCTGACCGTACTCGCGCGCGAGATGGAGGAGGAGGCGGCGCGGCTCGGGCAGGTGGTGACGCAGCTCCCCCCGCAGACGTACGAATCGCTCGGCCAGCGCGCGCAGGGCCTCCTCTTCACGGCCCAGGCCGAGGCCGCCGGGCTGCGGGAGCGGGCCGAGGCGGCCGCCGCCGAGATGATGGAGGCGGCCGAGGCGCACGGCCGCGCGGTCCGGGACGCGGCCCACCAGGCGGCCACGGCGGTGCGCGCCGAGGCCGAGGAATGGGCGCGGCAGGCGCTCGTCGCGGCCGAGTCCGTCGCCGACGACGTCATCGCCGTGGCGCGGCGCGACGCCAAGCAGCGGCGCGAGGACGCCGTCGCGGCGCTCGCGGAGATGCGCGAGCGGACGGCGGCGGCGCTCGCCGAGCAGGAGAAGGACCACGCGGAGCGGTGGGAGACGGCGGGGCGCGAGATCGCCGAGCGCGAGGCCGCGCTCGACACGCGCATCGCCGCGATGGAGGAGTACGCCCGCAACGCCCTCGCGGAGGCGCAGCGCCGCTACGCGGAGGCGGAGGAGGCCGCCCGGCACGGGCAGGAGGACGCGGAGGCGCAGGGCGCGGCGCTCATCGCGCAGGCGCGGGTCCGCGAGGAGCGGGTCGTGCGGGACATGGAGCGCAATCTCCGCGAGCACGAGGAGCGCCGCGAGGAGCTCCGCGCCCACATGGCCCACGTCCGCCACAGCCTGGCCGCCCTCACGGGCAAGCCGGTGGCGGAGGACCTGGGGGCGGGGGACTAGTCCCCCGCCCCGAACGACCGGTCAAGGGGCGGGGCTCCCTTGAGACGTCAAGGGGCCTCGCCCCTTGAATCCGCCGCCGCGGTGAGTCACCACGATGGTGGATTCCGGCGGTGCCGGGCACACCTGAGCCCGTAAGGCACCGCCGATCGCTGCCGCTGTCGGCGGGGTGAAGGGTGCGGCAGCACCCTTCAGCGGTGGCGGTGCCGAGCCCGCCGCCAGGGCTACGTCGCCGGCGTCGCCTTCGGCGACGGGAGCGTGGGCGTCGGGACCTTCACCGTCAGGTTGAACGTGTGGGCCTTGCCGTCCGCCGTCGTCACGGTCAGCACGTACTCGCCGGACTTCCCGTCCGTCAGCAGCGACGGGAGCACGAGGACGCCGTCCTTGTCCGTCGTGCCGGCCTCCAGCCACCACGTCCGCTTGCCGTCGGGACCCTTGAAGTAGGGGCCGATGGGCTTGTGGTCCTTGTCGTCGGTGGCGGGCTTGCCGTCGAGCTTGGTGACCTTGGCGGTGATGGCCGAACCGACGACGTCCTTGCCGCCCTTCGCCAGCACCTTGACCGTGAAGCGGTCGGCGAACGAGCCATTGATGTCGGCCTGCAGGCTCGGGTTGCCGACGACGTCAACCTGCTCGGCCGCCAGAACGGACACAGTGCCCGCGAACTCCACCGCCGCAAGGTTCCGCCCGACGACCGTCGCCGTCACCTTGACCTTGCCGATCTTGGGCCCGGCCACGACGCGCAGCGCCTCCGCCGTGCCGTCCTTGCCCGTGGTGACGGTCAGCTCCGTGGAGGCGTCCGTGAACGCGGCCCCGTCGTCGCTGCTCAGCGCGAACCGTACGCGCGCCCCCGCCATCGGCTTCCCGGACTGGTCCCTGACCAGGACCCGCGCCTTCTCCTTGAACGTCTCGCCGGCGCTCGTTTCCCAGGTCCTGTCGTCGCCGCCCCGCTCCAGGCGGTTCGCCTGAGGTGCGGGCGGGGTCGGCTTGCCGGGATCGGGCTTGTCGGGCCCGGGCTTGCCGGGCTCCGGCTTGCTCGGCGTCGTCCCCGTCGATCCGCCCGGCGACGGCTTCGAAGGCTGCGGCTTCCCCGAGGGCGTGTTGCCCGAAGGGGTGTTACCCGAAGGCGTGCTGCCCGAGCCCGACGGCACGTTCCGCGAAGGCGCGTTGCCGGACGGCGTGTTACCGGACGGAGTGTTGCCCGTCCCCACCCCCGTACGGTCCGGCAGCGAGGGCACGTTGCCCTGCTGGTACGCGCGCATCCACTCCGTGACGGCGTTCACGTACGACCGCGAGTTGTTGTAGCTGAGGATGGCCCGGTCGAGGTCCTCGGGCCGGTTCATGTCCTTGCCGCCCGCGCACAAGTACTTGGCGGTGGCGAGCGCGGCGTCGTAGATGTTGTTGGGGTTCTTCACCCCGTCGCCGTTGCCGTCGGCGCCGTACTGCGCCCACGTGGACGGCAGGAACTGGGTGGGGCCGACGGCCTTGTCGTAGACCGTGTCGCCGTCCCACAGGCCCTGGTCGGTGTCCTTGACGGTGGCGAAGCCGTTGCCGTCCAGCTGCGGGCCGAGGATCGGCTTGTCCGTCGTGCCGTCGGCGGTCATGCGCGCGCCGTTGTACGTGGCGTGCTGCGTCTCCACCTGGCCGATGCCGGCTATGAGCTCCCACGGCATGTGGCAGGCCGGCATGTCGGTCGCGGCGCGCTGCGCGGCCTTGCGGTAGGCGTCCAGGGCCGTCGCGGGTATGCCCGTGGTGGCGTCCTTGGCGTCCTCCTTGCCGGGGCCGGAGGCGCCGGGCAGGCCGGGGCGGCCCTTCGGTCTGAGGTCGGGCAGCGTGAGGTTGGGGGTGCCGTGCGGCATCCCCTGGGGGTTCTTCGGGTCCTTCGCGGGATCGTCCGCGTCCGCCGTGTTGTGCGGGGGGCTGATGCCCACCGCGGCGGTCAGGCTGGCCACGAGCAGGGCCGTGCACAGACCCTGCCGGGAGACACTGGCAGCGCGCGTAGGGAGTATCTTCACGATGCTGCTTCCTTCGGAGACCTGCGGCCTGTGCGAAGGGGTGCACGACGTCCCCCCTCGACCATGACACCGAACACTAATTCCCTGTGGCCCCAATTGTCTTGCCCGGTGGCCGCCTTCACGTATTATTCGCCCTTCGTTCCCCGGCAACTCCTTGCACTTTGCCCGGTTCCTTCCGTTTGTTCCTGTTGTTCGTGACGGCTCCGGCAGGGCGGCGCGGGAGATCGTTTCCCCCGGCACGCATCCCGGCGCGCAGCCTGCCCGGCAGGGGCGTGTTTGCGCCTGACGCAACGGCAGGATGCAGACTCGGGCCACGGCGAACCCCGAGACCGGCGGGCCCTCCGGCCGCACATCCCCTAAGGGTCCTTCCTGGCTTTCTCCTGCTCGCACCGGCCGCCCGGTTCGTACCGCAGGGGGAGGAGCGGGCGCGACCCGCTGCCTAGCCTTTTCGATGTCGGCCGGAGAGGCGTTGGTGGGGCTGGCCCCACCTCGGATACACGGACGAGCACCATCGCCCCGGCCCCCGCGTCCCGGGCAGGCTGTGGACCGCACCGCGAATGAGCACCTAGGAGACCCACCGTGACAACGGCTGTATCGATTCCCAAGACCGGGGGCAGTGGAGGGCATACGGCCGTCGCCGCGAGGGCCCGCCAGGTCGTCAAGGCCTACGGGGCCGGCGAGACCCGCGTGACCGCCCTCGACCACGTGGACGTGGACATCGCCCGCGGGCAGTTCACCGCCATCATGGGCCCCTCCGGCTCCGGCAAGTCGACCCTGATGCACTGCCTGGCCGGCCTGGACACCGTCACGTCCGGGGAGATCTTCATCGACGAGACCGAGATAACCGGCCTCAAGGACAAGAAGCTCACCCGGCTCCGCCGCGACCGCATCGGCTTCATCTTCCAGGCGTTCAACCTGCTCCCGACGCTCAACGCGATCGAGAACATCACGCTCCCCATGGACATCGCCGGCCGCAAGCCGGACAAGGCCTGGCTGGACCGCGTCGTGGAGACCGTAGGCCTGGCCGGCCGCCTCAAGCACCGGCCGAACCAGCTCTCCGGCGGCCAGCAGCAGCGCGTCGCCGTGGCCCGCGCCCTCGCCGCCCGCCCCGAGATCATCTTCGGTGACGAGCCGACCGGAAACCTCGACTCGCGCGCCGGCGCCGAGGTCCTCGGCTTCCTGCGCCGCTCCGTGGACGAGCTCGGCCAGACGATCGTCATGGTCACCCACGACCCCGTCGCCGCCTCGTACGCCGACCGCGTGCTCTACCTGGCCGACGGCCGGATCGTCGACGAGATGTACAGCCCGACCGCCGACGCGGTCCTGGAGCGGATGAAGAACTTCGACGCGCGTGGACGGGTGTCGTGACCGTCCTCAAGACCTCGATGCGCAACTTCCTCGCGCACAAGGGCCGCATGGCGCTCTCCGCCGTCGCGGTCCTGCTGTCGGTGGCGTTCGTCTGCGGCACGCTCGTCTTCACCGACACCATGAACGCCACGTTCGACAAGCTCTTCGCGAACACCGCCTCCGACGTCTCCGTCGGCCCCGAGAAGGACGACGACGCCCAGGTGACGGGCAAGCCGGAGACCCTGCCGGCCGCCCTCCGGGAGAAGCTCGCGAAGGTCGACGGGGTCGCCGGGGTGGAGCCGCACGCCACCAGCAAGCAGCTGACCGTCGTCAACGACAAGAACAAGAGCCTCAGCCCCACCTCCGGCGCCCCCACCGTGGGCACCAACTGGGGCGACAGCCAGAAGAAGTCCGTCGAGATCACCAGCGGCCACGAGCCGCACGGCCCGGCCGAGGCCGTCCTCGACGCCGACACCGCCGGCAAGCACGGTGTGAAGACGGGCGACAAGCTCCGCGTGATCGCCGCCCCGGGCGACTTCACCGTGAGCGTCGTCGGCATCGCCACGTTCAAGACCACCAACCCCGGCGCGGCCCTCCTCTACTTCGACACCCCGACCGCGCAGGCGAAGCTGCTCGGCAGCACCGGAGAGTTCAGCGGCTACGGCCTGACCGCCGCGTCCGGCGTCAGCGACGAGCAGCTCAAGCAGCGGGTCTCCGAGGCCCTCGGCTCCTCCGCCCGCGACTACGCGGTGCGCACCGCCGCCGAGACCAAGGAGGAGAACAAGAAGGACATCGGCTCCCTCCTCGACGTCATGAAGTACGCGCTGCTGGGCTTCGCCGGCATCGCCGTCCTCGTGGGCGTCTTCCTCATCGTCAACACCTTCTCCATGCTGGTCGCCCAGCGCACCCGGGAGATCGGCCTGATGCGGGCCATCGGCTCCGGCCGCGCGCAGATCCTCAAGTCGGTGCTGACCGAGGCGCTGCTGCTCGGCGTCGTGGGCTCGGTGCTGGGCATCGGCGGAGGCATCGGCCTCGCCGTGGGGCTGATGAAGGTCATGGGCTCCATGGGCATGAAGCTCGACATGGGCGAGCTCACGATCAAGGCCACGACGCCGGTCGTGGGTCTGGCCATCGGCGTGCTCGTCACCCTGCTGGCCTCCCTGGTGCCCGCCTTCAAGGCCACCCGGATCTCCCCGATGTCCGCCCTGCGCGACGCGGGCACCCCGGCGGACGGCAAGGCCGGCAAGGTGCGCGCGTCGATCGGTCTGGTGCTGACCGCCCTGGGCGGGCTGGCGCTGGCCGCCGCGGCGAAGGCCGACGACGCCGCGGCGGGCTCGGGCGTGCTCGCCATCGGCGTGCTGCTCTCCCTCATCGGCTTCATCGTCGTCGGACCCCTGCTGGCCGGCTTCGTCGTCCGTGCCATCAGCGTCGTCGTCCTGCGCGTCTTCGGGCCCGTCGGCCGCCTCGCCGAGCGGAACGCGCTGCGCAACCCGCGGCGCACGGGCGCCACCGCCTCCGCCCTGATGATCGGCCTCGCGCTGGTCGCCGCCCTGTCGGTGGTCGGTTCCTCGATGGTCGCCTCGGCCACGGACCAGCTCGACAAGTCGGTGGGCGCGGACTTCATCGTCCAGTCCGAGAACCAGCAGCCGCTGAGCCCGGCCGTGGTCAAGGCCGTCACGTCCGCCGGTCACGTCGAGCACGTCAGCGAGTACGCGGTGGTGAGCGCGAAGATCACCACGCCGGACGGCAGGACCGTCACCCAGCGGCTCTCCGCAGCCAGCCCCACCTACGCGGACGACGTGCGCGCGGAGACGGTCAAGGGCAACCTCAAGGACGCCTACGGCAAGGACGCCATGTCCGTGCCGGAGGGCTTCGCCAAGGACCACGGCATCAAGCCGGGCGACCGGCTGAAGGTCGCCATGACCGGCGGCCGCCCGGCCGAGCTCACGGTCAAGGCCGTCACCTCGGACGACACCAGCATCGACCAGGGCGCGGTGTACACGAACATCGCCACCGCGCGGACCTACCTCCCCGCGGACAAGATGCCGCTGGACTTCATGCTGCTCGCCAAGGCCGCCGACGGGCGGACGAAGGAGGCCGCGGCCGCCCTCAAGGCGTCCGTCGAGCAGTACCCGCAGGTCAAGGTCCGCGACCAGTCCGACTACAAGAAGCTCATCCAGGACCAGGTCGGCCAGCTGCTCAACATCATCTACGGCCTGCTGGCCCTGGCGATCATCGTCGCGATCCTGGGCGTCGTGAACACCCTGGCCCTGTCGGTCGTCGAGCGCACCCGGGAGATCGGCCTGATGCGGGCGATCGGCCTCTCGCGCCGCCAGATGCGCCGCATGATCCGCCTGGAGTCGGTCGTCATCGCCCTCTTCGGCGCCCTGCTCGGCCTCGGCCTCGGCATGGCCTGGGGCACCACGGCCCAGAAGCTCCTGGCCCTCCAGGGCCTCGGCGTCCTGGACATCCCCTGGCCGACGATCACCGCGGTCTTCCTCGGCTCCGCGGTGGTGGGCCTGCTCGCCGCGCTCGTCCCGGCGTTCCGGGCGGGCCGGATGAACGTCCTCAACGCCATCGCCACGGACTGACAGACCACTGCCCCTACGAGGGGGCCGGCACACGGGGCTCCGCCCCGCCCCGGCCCCCGAAAGAGGCCCGGCCCGGACGCGCCACGGGGGTGCGTGTCCGGGCCGGGCCTTTTGTGCTCACCGTTCGGCGCGGGGAGCCAGTCGGTCGTCCTTGATGGCGCGGATGAGAGTGTCGAGCGCGGCGGGGGGCGCGGTGAGTATGAGGTCGGGGGCGTCGCTCTCCCGGAGCCGTATGGTTCCGGCGGCGGTCCCTGGGGCGACGTAGAGGCAGTTGGCGGCGGTTCCGCTGTAGGACGACTTCTGCCACACGTATTCGGACACGTTTATTCCTCGTCAGATGCTCTTGGCGATGCGGTGGATTACATCGCGGGACGCGGCCGGAGTGAGCGCGCTCTCCTCCAGCCGGTCCAGTACGGCTCGGTACCTGATCAGCTGCGGCTGGGCGTCCACGAACTCGGACCGGGTGTCCGTGTCCACCTGCACGGTGTCCAACTGCCGGACCTGGGAGTCGAAGTAGATGATTGCCGCTCCGGAACTCGGGTAACTCCCGGTCCCGAAAGGGATCACCTGCACGGTGATGTGTTCACGCTCGCCCATCGCGAGGAGATGCACCAGTTGTGCGCGGGCCACTTCCGGGCCGCCGAATCCCATCCGCAGTGCCGCCTCGTGAATGATCGCCGTGAGAGCCTTCGGCTGATCGCCGTAGATGACCGCCTGCCGCTTGATCCGGAAAGAGATCAGGTGCTCGATCACGGGTGGGTCGTAGGCCGGCACTACGTCCTTGAAGAGGGCTCGGGCGTGCTCGGTGGTCTGCAGCAGTCCCGGGAGATGGACCGCGGAGGCGACGCGCATGGACCGCGCATGGTGTTCAAGCTCAGCGAGATCCAGTGCGTCTCCCGTGAGGATCTGCCGGTACTCCTCCCACCAGCCGCGCGTCCGGCCGCCGGTCATGCGGGTCAGCGCGTCGATCACGGATTGATCGGTGCAGCCGTAGAGCCGCGCAAGGGTCCGCACCCGCTCGGCGCTGATGGGGTAGCCGCCGGATTCGATGTTGCTGATCCGGGACTGGGTGGCCCCGTGGAGCCGGCCTGCTTCGGTGGCGGACAGTTCCGCGTGCTCTCGCAGGCGACGCAGCTCGGCCCCCAGACGCCGCTGCCGGATGGTTGGCGGGAGCTTGCTTGGGGGCATGGCCGTCCTCTCCGTATTCGCACAAAGTACTGAGTCTTCGTCCTATCGGATGCGGGAAGTATGGGTAGTTGCCTTGAGGTGGACTGGATACCACCCCTGCTTCTACGGTGTGAGTCGGGCCATTGGCCTGACTCCCCCAACCCCTCCTCCGGCAGGAGATGTTCATGGGCACCGTATCCCCGCAGGGTTCTGCCTCCGAGCCGCTCGAATGCGGCTTCGATCTGGACGAAGAGATCCGCGCCCTCGTCCTCGACTCCGCGCCCCGGATGTTCGCGGTCGTCCAGGAGACCGACCTGGCGGAAGGCGTCACGGACGCGGAGGTCGTCGCCTGGGGCATCGTCCACGAGGACGGCCCCGTAGACGTGATCGGCGCCAACGGCCACACCGCACGGCTCCGCTCGCCCGAGCGGGCCCTGTGGTGGTACGGCGATAAGAAGGGCGAGCGAGCCCGCCTCGTATGGCTCGGCCCTGCCGGGGCGGCCGCGCTCGACCACCCGGTTGCCGTACGGTGATCGGGGCACCCTTGGGAGGACTCATGACCACGCAGCCGGTTCACGACGGTGGGGCGTTGATCCCCAGACCTGAGAAGACGTTCCCCGCACTCCGGGCCGCCCTCGCGCAGGTCGCGCCGTCCCGGCTGCCGGAGATGACGACCGAGCGGGACACGGTCTTCACGATGGCCACCCAGGCCAACAGTTTCGGGCCGATCGCCATGTTCCAGCTCAAGTGGGCCACCGTGATCGAGGTCGAGCGGTTCCCCGAGGTCGCCCGGCGGCTGCACGCGGCGGAGCATGCCGCGCAGACCCTCGGCAGGGATGATCCGGCGTGGCGGTCCGCGATGGACGAGATCCGGCAGATCATGGACACGGCCAGGGCGAAGGTCGCCGATGGGTGACTGGGACTGGAAGTACGACCCCGACGCCCGGCACGTCATCGGCGAGACGCCGAACCTCGCCTTCGTCGCGCAGGTGGAAGAGCGCGCCGACGAGCTGGTCCGGGCCGCAGCGGCCCTCTATCCGGACGGCGCCTCCTACCAGGGCCGATCGCCGGGCGTGCAGGACGAAGTTCTTCCCGGCGGGATGTTCCAGTACCTGACCGTCGTGCGACAGCAGTGCCTGTACATCGTCCAGGTCACCGCCTGGCCTCTCTGACCGGGCCGATCAAGGGCGCCCCGGAGCCCTGGAACGGTCGGACCGCGATTGTCGGCGCAGCGTCGTAGGCTGGGGCTCACCCGGCCCGTAACACGTGTCGGGCCGTTCGCGTTGTCACCCTTTGACCCTTGCCATCCCGGGACGGAAAAGCCTTCATGAGCCTGCACGGTCTGCTCGACGCCGTCGTCAATGATCCGGCGCTCGCCGAAGCGGTGAAGGCCGCGGCCGACGGCAACCGCCCGCACGTCGACCTCGTCGGCCCGCCCGCCGCCCGGCCCTTCGCCGTCGCCGCCCTCGCCCGCGACGCGGGGCGCCCGGTGCTGGCCGTCACGGCCACCGGCCGCGAGGCCGAGGACCTGGCGGCGGCGCTGCGCTCGCTGCTGCCGCCGGACGGCGTGGTGGAGTTCCCGGCCTGGGAGACGCTGCCGCACGAGCGCCTCTCGCCGCGTTCGGACACCGTCGGCCGCCGGCTGGCGGTGCTGCGCCGGCTCGCGCACCCCAGCAAGGACGATCCGGCGGCGGGGCCGGTCAGCGTGGTCGTCGCGCCGGTCCGGTCGGTGCTGCAGCCGCAGGTGAAGGGGCTCGGCGACCTGGAGCCGGTCAGCCTGCGCAGCGGGCAGAGCGCCGACCTGGAAGAGATCGTGGACGCGTTGGCTGCCGCCGCGTACGCCCGTGTCGAACTGGTGGAGAAGCGCGGTGAGTTCGCCGTCCGCGGCGGCATCCTCGACGTCTTCCCGCCGACCGAGGAGCACCCGCTCCGGATCGAGTTCTGGGGCGACGAGGTCGAGGAGATCCGTTACTTCAAGGTCGCCGACCAGCGCTCGCTGGAGGTCGCCGAGCACGGCCTGTGGGCGCCGCCCTGCCGCGAGCTGCTGCTGACGGAGGACGTGCGGGCCCGGGCGGCGGAGCTCGCGGAGGAGCATCCGGAGCTCGGCGAGCTCCTCTCCAAGATCGCCGAGGGCATCGCGGTGGAGGGCATGGAGTCCCTCGCCCCGGTCCTGGTGGACGAGATGGAGCTGCTGCTGGACGTGCTGCCGGCGGGCGCGATGACGGTCGTGTGCGACCCGGAGCGGGTACGGACCCGAGCCGCGGACCTCGTGGCCACGAGCCAGGAGTTCCTGCAGGCGTCGTGGGCGGCCACGGCCGGCGGCGGCGAGGCCCCCATCGACGTGAACGCGGCCTCCCTGTGGGGCATCGCGGACGTCCGCGACCGCGCCCGCGAGCTGGGCCAGATGTGGTGGTCGGTGAGCCCGTTCGCCGCCGGCGAGGACCTGGACGGCGACACGCTCAAGCTGGGCATGCACGCCCCGGAGACGTACCGCGGCGACACCGCCCGCGCGCTCGCCGACACCAAGGGCTGGCTGGCCGAGGGCTGGCGCACGGTCTTCGTCACGGAGGGCCACGGCCCCGCGGCCCGTACGGTCGAGGTCCTCGGCGGCGAGGGCATCGCCGCCCGTCTGGACGCGGACGTCGACGGCCTGTCGCCGTCCGTCGTCCACGTCTCCTGCGGCAGCCTCGACAACGGCTTCGTGCACCCGGGCCTGAAGGTCGCCGTCCTGACGGAGACGGACCTGTCCGGGCAGAAATCCGTCAGCAAGGACATGGGCCGGATGCCGGCCCGCCGCCGCAAGACCATCGACCCGCTGACGCTGCAGGCCGGCGACTACATCGTCCACGAGCAGCACGGCGTGGGCCGCTACATCGAGATGGTGCAGCGCACCGTCCAGGGCGCCACCCGCGAGTACCTGCTCGTGGAGTACGCGCCCGCCAAGCGCGGCCAGCCCGGCGACCGCCTCTACATCCCGACCGACCAGCTGGAGCAGGTCACCAAGTACGTCGGCGGCGAGGCCCCCACCCTGCACCGCCTCGGCGGCGCCGACTGGACGAAGACGAAGGCGCGCGCCAAGAAGGCGGTCAAGGAGATCGCCGCCGACCTGATCAAGCTGTACTCGGCGCGCATGGCGGCCCCCGGCCACACTTTCGGCCCGGACACCCCCTGGCAGCGGGAGCTGGAGGACGCCTTCCCGTACGCGGAGACGCCCGACCAGCTCACGACCATCGCCGAGGTCAAGGAGGACATGGAGAAGTCGGTCCCCATGGACCGCCTGATCTGCGGCGACGTCGGCTACGGCAAGACGGAGATCGCGGTCCGCGCCGCCTTCAAGGCCGTGCAGGACGGCAAGCAGGTGGCGGTGCTCGTGCCGACCACGCTGCTGGTGCAGCAGCACTTCGGCACGTTCTCCGAGCGGTACGCGCAGTTCCCGGTGGTCACCAAGGCCCTGTCCCGCTTCCAGACGGACGCCGAGGCCAAGGCCGTGCTGGAGGGCCTGCGCGACGGCTCGGTCGACATCGTCATCGGCACGCACCGGCTGTTCTCGTCCGAGACGAAGTTCAAGGACCTGGGCCTCGTCATCGTCGACGAGGAGCAGCGCTTCGGCGTCGAGCACAAGGAGCAGCTGAAGAAGCTGCGGGCCAACGTCGACGTCCTGACGATGTCCGCCACCCCGATCCCGCGCACCCTGGAGATGGCGGTCACCGGCATCCGCGAGATGTCGACCATCACCACCCCGCCGGAGGAGCGCCACCCGGTGCTCACCTTCGTGGGCCCGTACGACCAGAAGCAGATCGGCGCCGCGATCCGCCGCGAGCTGCTGCGCGAGGGCCAGGTCTTCTACATCCACAACCGGGTGGAGTCCATCGACCGGGCGGCCGCGCGGCTGCGCGAGATCGTGCCGGAGGCGCGGATCCAGACCGCGCACGGGCAGATGGGCGAGAGCCGGCTGGAGCAGGTCGTCGTCGACTTCTGGGAGAAGAAGTTCGACGTGCTGGTGTCGACCACGATCGTCGAGTCCGGCATCGACATCTCCAACGCCAACACGCTGATCGTGGAGCGGGGCGACAACTTCGGCCTGTCGCAGCTGCACCAGCTGCGCGGCCGCGTCGGCCGCAGCCGCGAGCGCGGCTACGCCTACTTCCTCTACCCGCCGGAGAAGCCGCTGACCGAGACCGCCCACGAGCGGCTCGCCACCATCGCCCAGCACACGGAGATGGGTGCCGGCATGTACGTGGCCATGAAGGACCTGGAGATCCGCGGCGCGGGCAACCTCCTCGGCGGCGAGCAGTCCGGCCACATCGCGGGCGTCGGCTTCGACCTCTACATCCGCATGGTCGGCGAGGCCGTGGCGGACTACCGGGCGTCGGTCGAGGGCGGTGAGGAGCAGCCCGAGGCACCCCTCGAAGTCAAGATCGAACTGCCGGTGGACGCGCACGTCCCGCACGACTACGCCCCCGGCGAGCGCCTCCGCCTGCAGGCCTACCGCGCGATCGCCTCCGCGAACAGCGAGGAGGACATCCGCGCCGTCCGCGAGGAGCTCACCGACCGCTACGGCAAGCTGCCGGAGCCCGTGGAGAACCTGCTGCTCGTCGCGGGCCTGCGCATGCTGGCCCGGGCCTGCGGCGTCTCCGACATCACCCTCCAGGGCTCCAACATCCGCTTCGGCCCCGTGGAACTGCGTGAGTCCCAGGAGCTGCGCCTCAAGCGGCTCTACCCGCGCACGGTCATGAAGCCGGCCACGAAGCAGATCCTGGTGCCCCGCCCGGCCACCCGCCCCATCGGCGGCAAGCCCCTGGTCGGCCGGGAACTGCTGGCGTGGACGGGTGAGTTCCTCACCACGATCCTGGGGTCGTAGCAGGGCCGGCCGGAGACGAGACAAAGACGGTGCCGGAGGCGGGGGTCAGGAGGCCTCCGCCTCCGCCTTCTTCAGCACCGCGTAACCCCCCTCGCCCCCGAGGAAGACGTACCGCACCCCCGGGTGCATCCGCTCTCCGTCCGCGATGACGTCCTGCTGGCTCTTTCCGTCGCCGAGGCGCATGGCTATGTAGTCGGGGGCGATGCCGCGGGTGTCGCCGATCCAGAAGACCCGGCACCGGCCGGCGAGGCGGCTTATCGGGGCTATGTCGGACTCGACGGTCGCCCCGTCGGGGATGCGGTCGAGGAGCCGTTCGGTCGCGTGGACGTTCTCCGGGACGCTGTACGTGTCGGGCTCGGTCAGGGAGTAGAGGGGGAGGGACGCGGTCAGGGCCAGGGACGCGGCGAGGACCGCGCCGGGCAGGTGGTGCGCGTAGGAGCGCAGGAGCGGGCGGCGGCTGTCGCGGCTCCGGGCCAGGGCGTCGGTGAGCGCGATGAGGACGACGGGCATCAGGACGGCGTTGTAGTGCCAGTCCGTGCTCCAGTAGTGGTCGTCGTGGGAGGCGAACCGCCAGGCCAGGGTCGGTACGGCGGCGATCAGGACGGGGGACCGCAGGGCCAGCAGGCCGGTGGTGGGCAGCAGGATCCACAGCAGGGTGCGTATCGCGGTGTCGGCGGGGATCGTCGCAGGGGCTCCGTCGGCTCCGCCGCCGTCGAGCTTGTTCCAGTAGTCGTAGGCGCCGCTGGTGTTGAAGCCGGGGATGATCAGGCCGAAGGTGATCGCGGCCGCTGCCAGGCCGAAGGCCACCAGGCCGGTGGCCAGCGGGGCCGCGCCCCGGGGGACGCCCTCGCCGCGGGACTTCGCGCCGCGCAGCCGGATCAGGATGATCACGCCGATCGCGGCCGCCGTGATGCCGAGGTCCTCCTTGACCAGGACGAGGGGCACGGCCCACCAGACCGCGGCCCGCCAGCGCCCGCGCACCACCGCTTCGAGGGAGAAGGCGAGCAGCGGCATCGCGAAGGCGATCTCGTGGAAGTCGAAGTCGACCGCGCGCTGGACGCCCCACGACAGGCCGTAGGCGATGCCGATGGCCAGTCCGCGCTTGCGGCCGAGGAGCCCGGCGGCGAGCCGGGCGACCGGTATCGCGGACAGGGCGAAGAGCGCGGCCTGGGCGACGAGCAGGGTGACCGGGGTGGGGAAGAGCCGGTAGAGGGGGGCGAGGAGGGCGGTGACCGGGCTGAAGTGGTCGCCGAGGATGTTGGTGCCCGGGCCCTTGAGGTCGGCTATGGGCGCCTGGAGGTGGGCGTAGCCGCGGATGGCCTGCTCGAAGATGCCCAGGTCCCAGGACATGGTGAGCATGCGGCGGTGCCGGCACAGGGACAGCGCTGTGTAGAGGACGAAGAGGGCGCCCGCGAGCCAGTACGGATCCCAGCGCGGGGCGCGCAGGGCCGTGGCGCGGGGCCGGGCGCCGGGGGCCGTCTCGGCCGCGGGCCCGCCCGGTGCCGGAACGGTGGCGGCGGCCGAGTCCATGGGGGAGTCCTTTGGTCCGGGAACGGTGGGGTTGCTACGGGATGACTGTCGGAAAAGATACGCGGAGCCTCGCCGGCGCCCGGCCCCCTTTCCGAGAGACGAGCGGTCCCCTGGAGCGGTTCGGCTGGAATGTGTCGTTCTTCTCTCAGAGGCCCGGCGTTCAGCCCGTCTTCTTCCAGTCCGAGCAGCCGTTGGTCTTGAAGTAGGCGTCGCCGGGGGCGATGGTCACGATGGCGTTGCCCGTCACGTTCTCGTTGGCGAGGATCGAGTCGGCGCTCTCGTGCAGGGCGTCCTTGGCGCGCTCCCAGTAGCAGCCGTCCTTCTTGTTGCCGGCCGACTTGTAGGTGCCGGGGGCTATGTCGGCCCCCACCTTGTACATGCCGTTGCCGGGCATCTCGGTCTTGGGGCTCCCGGACGCCTGGCCTTCGGCCACGCGCTCCCAGCTCTTGCAGCCCTGTGTCTTGAAGATCTTGTCCTCGGCCTTGACCGTCACGTACGAGGCGCCGATCACGTTGTCGTTGGCGAGGATCGCGTCGGGGTCGCCGCTGGAGTCCTTGGCGCGCTCCCAGTAGCACCCGAGCTTGTTGCCGAGCGAGCGGTAGGTGCCGGGCTCGACGTCCGAACCCACCTGGTAGGTGCCGTTCCCCTTCAGGGCGCCCTTCGCGGCCTTCTCCTTTCCTCCGCCGTCCTCCTGCCCCGTCCCCTTCTTCTCCTTCTTCTCCGTCGAGCCCGCGGCGGAGGTCTTGCCGTCGTCGCCGTCACCGCCGCCGCTCATGCCGGCGCCGATGCCCACGACCACGACGAGGGCGCCGGCGGCCGTGAGGAGCTTGTGCCGCGCGAACCAGTTCCGCTGCTTGGCGTGGGAGTGCTGAGACATGACTGACACCTTTCGGCAGGGAAATCTTCTCGAACCGACGAGTCAATGACAGCAGACCCTGTGAACCGAGTCAACCACGTTCACGCGATGGGGTGGGTTCACGGCTGTGAAGGGGTGTGCCGGGGTCCCGCGGGTATGCTCGGACCACAGCGACGATGCGGGCTGCTCCGCGAGGGCGGGGGCGGGCCGGAGAGGGGAAGCCATGCCGGAGAGCGAGAGCGCGGCGGAGGTGACCGCGGCCGGGATCGCCCGGCTGGCCGGAGTGGGCCGCGCGGCCGTCAGCAACTGGCGCAGGCGCCACCCCGATTTCCCGCAGCCCACGGGCGGCAGCGAGACCAGCCCCACGTTCGCCCTCGGCGACGTCGAGCAGTGGCTGCGCCACCAGGGCAAGCTCGCCGAGGTCCCGCTGCGCGAGCGGGTCTGGCAGCAGGTCGCCGGCCACCCCGCCGGGGCCGTCACCGCCCTGCGCTACGCGGGCTCCGTCCTCCTCCTCGTCCGCGACCGGCCCGCCGCCTGGCTGGAGCTGGCCGCCCTCGGCGACCTCAAGCTCTCCGAGCAGCTGCCCACGGCCCTGGAGTCCGCGCTCGCCGCCCGCCTGGGCGAGCACCACCCCGTCGGCATCCCCACCACCGCCGAGCTGGCCGTCTCCTCCGCCCTGCTGCGCGGTGCCGCCGAGCTCGCCTCCGGGCGCGGCGCCGCCCACGTCTACGAATTCCTCCTGGGCCGCCACTTCGAGGCCAACCCCCGGCAGTACACCCTCACCCCGCCCGGCCCCGCCGAGCTCATGGCCGCCCTCGGCGAGGGAAGCCCCGCCGACCGCCACCGGCCGCGCACCGTCCTCGACCCGGCCTGCGGCACCGGCGGCCTCCTCCACGCCGCCGCGGCCGGCGGCGGCACCCCCGCGCCGGCGGTCCTCGGGCAGGAGTCCGACCCCGACCTCGCGGCGCTCACCGCCCTGCGCCTCGCCCTGCACAGCGACGCCCGGGTCCGCGTGCACGCGGGCGACAGCCTCCGCGCCGACGCCTTCCCGGACACCGCCGCCGACACGGTCCTGTGCCACCCCCCGTTCAACGAACGCAACTGGGGCCATGAGGAGCTCGCCTACGACCCGCGCTGGGAGTACGGCTTCCCCGCCCGCACCGAGTCCGAGCTCGCCTGGGTCCAGCACGCCCTCGCCCGGCTGCGTGACGGCGGCACCGCCGTCCTGCTGATGCCGCCCGCCGCGGCCTCCCGCCGCTCCGGCCGCCGCATCCGCGCCGACCTCCTGCGCCGCGGCGCCCTGCGCGCCGTGATCGCCCTGCCCACGGGCGCCGCCCCGCCGTACAACATCCCGCTGCACGTGTGGGTGCTGCGCCGGCCCGGCGCCCAGGCCTCGCCCGCCCCGCACGTCCTCCTGGCCGAGACCGGCGACCTCGCCCCGGCCGGCCGGGACAAGCTGCCCTGGCAGACCGTGCGCACCGAGGTCCTCGGCGCCTGGGAGGACTTCGAGCGGCACGGCACCGTCGAGGAGCAGCCCGGCCGGTGCCGCTCCCTCCCCGTCATCGACCTGCTCGACGACGACGTCGACCTCGCCCCCGCCCGCCATCTGCCGCCGCCCGCCGCCGGCAGCGGCGCGGCCGGGCTCGCCGACGTCCACGACCGGCTCCGGTCCGCCCTGCGGCGCACCGGCGAGCTCACCCCCGCCCCGCCCGCCGGGCCCGGGGATCCC
>NZ_PXWG01000136.1 GCF_003011965.1 Streptosporangium nondiastaticum | reverse complement strand
CGCGCGGTGCCGGCGGTGCGGAGTACGCGCTGCCCGCGCTCGCCCTGCTGGGGCCGGGTGCGGGTCCCGGGCACCCGCTGGTCGGCCGGGAGGTGCCGTTCCCCTTCGCGGCGGTGCCGGCCGCGTCGCCCGCCGTGGCCGCGGCCGTCGCCGCGGGGTCGTCGTTCGTCCACCGGCCGCGGGGAGGCGCGCTGTGACGGGAGTGCTCTTCGAGGCGATGTGCGACCGGGTGCCGGAGCTGCGGACCGGTCTGGACGAGTGGACCCGGCGGATGATGCGCTGGCACTTCTCCCCCGCGACCGGTTCGCCGTTCTGGCTCGGCCGCCGCGCGGGCCTGGGCTTCGATCCGCTGCACGACGTCGGCGGCTTCGCCGACCTGAGGCTCTTCGGCCTGTTCGACAAGGAGGAGCTGCGCCGGGCGCTCGCCCGGGACCTGCTGCCGCGCGGTTTCCGCGGCAGGCCGTTCCGGGTGTTCGAGACGGGCGGGACGACGGGGCCGCCGTGCCGGGTCGTCAACGTCTCCCGGCTGGACGCCGACGTGCGGATCTACCGCACGCTGCTGGAGGCGCGCGGGGTCGCGGGCGGCGACGTCCTGGCGGTGACGCCGGGCGGGCCGCACGCGTACGGGCACTTCGTGGAGGGCCTGGCCGACAGCTGGCACGGCGCGGTCTTCGCCGTGGACTTCGACCCGCGCTGGGTCAAGGCCGAGCTGCGCGCCCGCGGCGAGGCGGACGCGTACACGGCCCATCTCGTCGCCCAGACCGAGGCCCTGCTGGCCGCGGAGCGGCCCACGCTGCTGTTCACGACGCCGCGGCTGCTGCTCGCGCTCGCCATGCGGCTGCCGAAGCCGGTGAGCGCGTACGGGCTGCGTGCCGTGTGCACGGGCGGCACGTCGTGCACGCCCGCCGAGGCGGAGTACCTGAGGGAGGAGCAGCTGCAGGGCGTGGAGTGGATCGACACCTACGGGAACACGCTCGTCGGCCACGCCCTGCAGGCCGAGCCGGTGGGCACGTCGTCGCGCTCGTACCACCTGCCGCCGCCGTTCGCCGTCCTGACGGTGACCGATCCGGGCGATCCGTGGCGCGAGGTGGCGGTGGGCGAACGCGGGCGGGTGCGCGCCACGACGCTCCTGGAGGACCTGTTCCTGCCGAACCTCCTGGAGCGCGACAGCGCGGTGCGGACCGGCCCGCACCCGTGGTTCCCGTGGGACGGCGTGGCGGACGTCAGGCCGTGGCGCGACGCGGGGAACGAGCACGGCGACGAGGTCGAAGGCGTGTCCTAATGCCGTTCGTCTCCTCCCAGGGGCTGCCCCTCGGCCTCTGCGACCGCACCCTGTTCGTCCCGGGGCCGCTGCGCGACAGCGGGCACCTGCTCGGCCGCCCGGAGCGGGCGCGGGAGCGGCCGGCGGCGGAGGGATGCCTGTACCTGCGCGGGGTGCTGGACCGGACCGAGGTCCTGCGGCTGCGGGAGGCGTACTTCGCGGTGTGCGACCCCGTGCTGCTCGCGCCCGGGACCACGCCCCGGGAGGGCGTCTTCTCCGGTCGCGTGCCGCCGGGGCTCCCGCCCCACGGCGTGCCGGGCCACCCGGCGTACGCGTTCGTCCGCTCCGAAACGTTTCGCCGGTTCCTGGCGTCCCCCGCCCTCACGGCCGTGGCCGACGCGCTGCTGGGCGGCCCGTCCGTGATGCTGCCGCGCCGCGTCCTCCGCCACTTCCACCGCGGCGCGCGGGCGGCCCGCGCGCTGGGCCGCCGCCGGCTGTGGGCGGACTACGCGGCGGGCGACGTCACCGCCCATCTGCCGCACATCGTCCGCGCGTCCCTCGACAACCGGACGCCGGCGATGCGGCTGTCCGTGGACGTACGGTTCGTCCGGCGCGGCGACCGGGCGGATCCGCGCCGGCTGCGGGACTGGTCGGGGGACGACGGGTTCTGACGTCCCCTCATGCACTCACGACGACGCGTCGTTCAGCATCACGACGACGCGTCGTTCAGCAGCTTCAGCGCCAGCTGCTTCGTACGCTCGTCAGCCTTCTCCGCGCTGCCGCTGTCGAACGGCGGGGCCGGGTCGTACTCCACCCCGAGCTGCACCGCCCGCGCCACGTCGTCGCCGGCGAGGCGCGAGGCGAGGTGGAGGCCCATGTCGATGCCGGCCGAGACGCCCGCCGCCGTGATGATCTTCCCGTGTTCGACGAAGCGCCGCTGCGTCCACACGGCGCCGGTCTCCTCCAGGAGCGGTCGCGCGGCCCAGTGCGTGGTCGCCGGGACCCCGCGCAGCAGCCCGGCCGCGCCGAGGATCAGCGAGCCGGTGCAGACCGACGTGGTCCACACCGACCCGCGGTCGACGCGGCGGATCCAGCGCTGGACGGCGCCGTCGGCGCCGGCCGCGGACTGGCCGCGGGCGCCGCCGCCCGGTATCAGCAGGACGTCGGCGGCGGGCACGTCCGCCAGGGTGCGCTCGGCGACGGCGCTCAGCTCGCCCGTGTCCGTGCGCACCGGGCCGGTCTGCCGGACGCCCACGGTCACCACACGGACCCCGGGCACCCGGCACAGCACCTCGTACGGGCCGATGGCGTCGAGCGCGGTGAACCCGTCGTAGAGCAGGATCGCCACGAGGCGCTCACCGGTCCGCGGCGCGTCGCCTCCGGCGGCCGTCCGCGCGTGGGCCGGAGCCGCCGCGATCCCGGCGGTGGCGGCCCCCAGCGCGCCGGCCACCGCCGTGCCCAGCACACCGCGCCGGCGGGGTCCCGTACTCGTCCGCATGTGTCAACTCCCCCATGACCGCTGACCGTCCGCGCGACTGCGCGGACGGGATCAGCATGCGGGGCCCGACACTTCCGTCACAATGACGAGATTCCCACCTTTTCTGCCATCGGTCTCAGGAGCACCGGTTCCGTCCCGGCGTCGTGGTGCCGCTCCGCCCAGCTCTCCAGGGCCGTGCGGCACGCGTGGTCCAGGTGCCGGAGGCCGGTCAGGTCGAGCTCGATGGGCTTGTCCTTGGGGAGGGCTTCCAGCGTCTCCAGGATCCTGGGCAGCCGCAGGAACGTCGCGTTGCCGGTCACCGTCACGACCAGCCTGCCGCCGGTCAGTTCGCGGGTGGCGACGTGGGCGTGCGAGGTCTCCCACGCCGTCTTCACGACGGCGAGCAGCAGGCCGAGCACCACGCCCTCGAACATGTTGGTCGCGACGATCGCCCCGGCCGTGACGCCGAGGACGACGGCCTCACCGCGGTGCTCGCGCCACAGCGGGCCGAGCTCCTTGACGGGGACGAGCTTGCAGCCCGCGTGGACGAGGACGCCCGCGAGGGCCGCCAGCGGGATGACGCCGATCGCGGCCGGCAGCAGGGCCGCGAAGAGCAGCAGCCACAGGCCGTGCAGGACGCGGGAGAGCGAGGTGCGGGCTCCCGCCTGGACGTTGGCGGCGCTGCGGACGATCACCGCGGTCATGGGCAGGGCGCCGAGCGCGCCGCACACGGTGTTGCCCACGCCCTGGGCCATCAGCTCCTTGTCGTAGTCGGTGCGGGGGCCGTCGTGCATGCGGTCGACGGCCGCCGCGCTGAAGAGGCTCTCCGCCGAGGCGATGAGCGCGAAGGCGAGCACCGTGCCGAGGGCGGACACGCCGGCGAGCGCGCCCAAGTCGCCCAAGCCGGGCGGGCGGACGGCGTCGGCGAGCCCCTGCACCTCCACGCGGGCCGTGTCCAGGCCCGCCGCGGCGGTCACCGCCGTGGCCAGCGCGACCGCCGCGAGGGGCGCCGGGACGACCCGCGCCTTCGCCGGGAGCCGCTTCCACAGCACCAGGACGGCTATGGTGCCGACGCCGACCGCGAAGGCGGTCAGTGCCGCGCGGTCGGTGGCGACGGCGGACAGCAGGCCCGGCAGGCCCGCGATCTTCGCCGGGCCGGAGCCGGGGGCCTTGCGGCCGGCCATGGTGTAGAGCTGGCCGAGGAGCAGGACCAGCCCGATGCCGGTGAGCATGCCCTGGACGACCGCGACGGAGATGGCGCGGAACCACCGCCCGAAGCGCAGTGCGCCGAGGGCGAGTTGCACCAGGCCGGTGGCCAGGACGAGCGCGCCGAGGGCGCCGAGCCCGAACTGCTGGACGGCTTCGAAGACGAGCACGGTCAGGCCGGCGGCGGGCCCGCTGACCTGGAGGGTGCTGCCGGGCAGGGCGCCCACGACCAGGCCGCCGACGATGCCGGTGATCAGGCCGAGTTCGGCGGGCACCCCGGAGGCGACGGCCACGCCCACGCACAGGGGCAGGGCCACCAGGAAGACGACGAGGGAGGCGAGCGCGTCACACCGCACCGCGCCCGCGTCCTTGAGGGATGCGAGGGGCTTGAGGGTTCTGAGGGTTGTGCGCATGGCGGATGAGGGTTCTTCCTCGGGGAGCGGTCGGGGATCGTGGGGCGCGGGCCGCGTCACAGGGGCCCGAACGGCGCTCGGCCGCCGCGCCCGGGGCGGTGCGCGCTGACGGCCCCGGTGTGCACTTCGTAGTACCAGGCGTGGAGGGAGAGGGTGCCCTCGCCGAGGCGCTCCCGGACGCAGGGATAGGCGCGCAGCCGCTCCAACTGGGCCACGGCGTGCTGCTGCACGGGCCCGGCGAGGTCCGCCGGGGCGTCCGGCGCGGCCCCCCGCACGGGGTCCGGCGCGGCGTGGTCGAGCCAGCCCCGTACGGCGGGGGCGGCGGAGAGGTCGTCGCCCCGCACGAGCGCGCTCACCGCGCCGCAGTGGGAGTGGCCGCACACGACGATGTCGCGGACGCCCAGCACGCGCACCGCGTATTCGATGGTGGCCGTCTCCCCGGCGGGCCGGCCGCTGTGGTACTCGGGGACGATGTTGCCCGCGGTGCGCAGCTCGAAGAGCTCGCCCGGGCGGGCGCCCGTGATGAGGGAGGGGATGACGCGTGAGTCGGAGCAGGTGACGAAGAGGACTTCGGGGCTCTGGCCGGCTTCGAGGGCCCGGAAGGCGTCCGCGTGTTCCGCGACGTGCGTGGCGAACGAACGGGCGTTGTCGATGAGTGTCTGCATGTTGGTCTGCCTCCTGCGCCCTCGGTGCTTGCGCGGGGCGCGGTGTGGTCGGATCAAGCATTCGGTCAGGCGTTCAGCGTTCAGCGTTCAGCGTTCAGCGTTCAGGCGGGCATGCCGTGCACATCGAGTCTGCACGGCAGCCGCGACATTTAATTTACCCGCACATTACCTACGTGTGACAGCTTAAATTTTCCGTAAATAGCGGACTGAGCGGGTCACTTGGGGTGGGAAGGGGCGCAGCTCCCGCCCTTACCCGGCAGCACTCCTTTACCTGTTCCGGAACTGTGCACGAGCTATTACGGAACCCGTACTACGCATTCCGGAACCGCGCCGCCCAGCACGCCGTCGTCATGACGTCGTCCACGAGCACGGCGTCCGCCACCGGGCAGGCGGGCGCCCTCCCCTCCCGTACCGCCGCCGTGAAGTCGGCGATCAGCGGTGCGTGCGGCTCGGGGGCGAGCCCGGCGTCCAGGGGGTCCAGCGTCAGGAAGCGGCCCCCGGAGGCGACCTCGATCCGGTCCCGCTCGGACCCTTCGGCCCAGGCGAACCGGCACTCCGCCGACGTGCCCGAGGCCCAGCCCAGCGTCACGTGGGCGCGCCGCTCGGCCCCCGCGGGGAACCTGAGGCCGAACCGCGCGCCCACCCGCACCGGCGGCCCCAGCACCGACAGCAGCAGGTCCAGCCGGTGGCTGCCCGCGTCGGCGAGCACGCCGCCGCCCGCCACGGCCGGGTCGGTGCGCCAGTGCTCGGGGTCGTCCGGGGCGGGGTCGAAGGGGGCGCAGAAGGTGAGCTGCACGCGCGCGGGCGCGCCCGCCGTGAGCGCCTCGCGCAGCTGCCGCGCCGCGGGCTCCAGCCTGCGGTAGTACGCCACTCCGGCGCACAGCCCGGCCGCGGCCGCGGCCTCCGCCAGCGCGCCTCCGCCGCCGAGCGCGCCGGCCAGCGGCTTCTCGACCAGGACGTGGCAGCCGGCCCGCACCGCGTGGAGCGCGACGGGCACGTGACCGGCCACGGGCGTCGCCACGTAGACCGCGTCGGCCGCCGTCAGCCGGCCGGGGTCGTCGCCGCCCGCGGGCACCCCCTCCTCGGCGGCCGTACGGGCGGCGCGGCCCGCGTCCCGGCCCCAGACGTAGACCGGCTCCTCCCCCAGGGCCCGCAGGGCGGGCAGCACACGGCGCCGCACGACGTCGCCGTAGCCGGCGACCGCCCACCTCACGGCCGGACCGCCACCTTGAGGACCTTCGGCGGTGGCCCGGCGTACGGGGCGGGCTCGCCGTCCGGGTACAGGGAGCGGCTGGCCGACAGCAGGCCGATGGCGCGGGGCAGTTCGGCCGGCGGCAGGACGTGGGTGAGGAGGTCGCCGAGGTGCGGGCGCCCGGTGCGGCCGGCGGCCAGGCGTTCGGCGACGGCCGTGGCCTCCGCGCGGGCGACGTCGTGCGGCTCGGCGGAACTGTGCACGCGCAGGCCCTTCCCCTCCCAGGTCACGAGGTCGATGCCGACCCGGGTGTCGATGTGGTGGGTGCCCAGCAGGACCACGAGACCGTTCTGTCGCACGAGCCCCACGCACGCCTCCAGCGTCGTGGGCGTGCCGACGGCGTCGACGGCCACGTCGAAGGCGCCCTCGCCCGCCTCCGCGAGGGCGGCCGCGCTGCCGTCCAGGCGGAGGCATTCGTCCGCGCCCAGTGACCGCGAGCGCTCCAGCCGCCAGTCGTCGAGGTCCATGACGGTGAGGTGCGAGGCCCCGCGCGCCGCGGCCGCCAGGAGCGCCATCAGGCCGACCGGCCCCTGTCCCACGATCGCCACGCGGTCACCGAGGCGGACGCCGCGCGTGGCGTGCACGGCCGGCGGCAGCAGCTGCAGGATGGCGCCCTGCTCGAAGGGGACGTGATCGGGGAGCGCGCCGACGCGGACCTCCCGGGCGAGCGCGTATTCGGCGTAGCCGGTGGTCAGGGGCGTGCGGACGAAGACGCGCCGCCCGGTGGCGAAGCGGGTGGCGCCGGAGCCGGCGCCCGCGACCGTGCCGGAGATCTCGTGCCCGGAACAGCCCTGCGCGCAGTGCTCGCGCAGCCCGTAGTGGTGGTAGTAGGCGAGGTCGCTGCGGTTGCAGACGGTGCAGGCGGCGACGCGGACGAGGACTTCGCCGGGCCCGGGGACCGGCACGGGCGCGTCGTCGGACAACCGGATCTCACGGCGGCCCACGAGTGCGTAGCGGCGCAAGGTGATCCCCTTCTGCATCGGAGTTCACAAGTCGATCCTCAACTCACCACAAGCGGAGGGGCATTTCAACAGTTCAGAAGCCTCGGCACGCCCTTGACACCCCCATTGGTACAGTCCAATATCCGACTGTCCGGGCGCCGCGGCAGCGCGGCACCGCATCGCACCAGGAGGTACCCGCCATGCTCTCCCACGGTCGCGGCGGCCGGCTCGGCCGGCTGTCCCACGCGGTGCTCCAGCCCGGCTTCGAAGGCACCACGGCGCCGGACTGGGTGCGCCGCAGGATCGCCGAGGACGGGCTCGCGTCCGTCGTCCTCTTCGGCCGCAACATCGCCGGCCCGGAGCAGGTCACCCGCCTCACCGCGCAACTCCGCGCCGAGAACCCCGACTTGATCATCGCGATCGACGAGGAGGCGGGGGACGTCACCCGGCTGGAGGCCTGGACGGGCGCGTCCCGTCCCGGAAACCTGGCGCTCGGCGCGGTCGACGACACCGGCCTGACGGAGTCCGTCGCCCGCGACATCGGCCGCGAGCTCCACGCGGCCGGCGTCTCCCTCAACTACGCGCCCAGCGCCGACGTCAACTCCAACCCGCGCAACCCGACGATCGGCGTGCGCTCGTTCGGCGCCGGCACGGACCTGGTCGCGCGGCACACCGCGGCGTGGGTGCGCGGCCTGCAGTCCGCGGGCGTCGCGGCGTGCGCCAAGCACTTCCCCGGGCACGGCGACACCGCCGTCGACTCCCACCTCGACCTGCCGCGCGTCACCGCCTCCGCCGAGGAGCTCGCCGCGACCGCCCTGCCGCCCTTCGCCGCGGCCGTCGAGGCCGGCGCCAGGGTGGTGATGACCGGCCACCTCCTCGTCCCCGCGCTCGACCCCGAGCTGCCGGCCACGCTGAGCCCCCGCATCCTGGTGGACCTCCTGCGCGGGCAGCTGGGCTTCACCGGCCTGGTCGTCACCGACGGCATCGAGATGAAGGCGGTCACGGCGCGCTACGGGATCGACGGCGCGAGCGTGCGGGCCGTGGCGGGAGGGGCGGACGCGGTGTGCGTCGGCGGCGAGCACGCGGCAGAGGAGCACGCCGAGCTGCTGACCGCCGCGCTGGCCGCGGCCGTCCGGGACGGCGTCCTGCCGGAGGAGCGGCTGGCCGCGGCGGCCGCGCGGGTCGCGGAGTTCGCCGCCTGGTCCGGGGAGCGCTTCCGGGCGCACGCGGCGGACCGGGCGGACGTCCCGGCCGGGCCCTCCGGCATCGGGCTCGTCGCCGCCCGCCGCGCCATGCGGGTCGTGGGCGGCGCGGACGGCGCCCTGCCGCTGCCGGCCGACCCGCACGTGGCCGAGTTCGCCCCGTCCTCGACCCTGGCCATCGACCGGCAGACCCCGTGGGGCGTGGCGGCCCCGCTGCGCGAGCTGCGGCCCGGCGCCACCTCCGTACGCCTCACCCAGGACGAACTCACCGCGGACGCGGGCGTCCTGGAGCGCGAGGTGCTCGCCCCCGCCGCCGGCAAGCCGCTCGTCGCCGTGGTGCGCGACGCCGCCCGCCATCCGTGGATGGCCGCCGCCCTCGACCGGCTGCTGGGCGCGCGGCCCGACGCCGTCGTGGTCGAGATGGGCGTCCCCGGGACGAGCTCGCCGGGAGCCGTGCACCTCGCGACGCACGGGGCGACCCGCGTCTCGGGACAGGCCGCGGCGGAACTCCTCGCGGGAAAACCCCACTTCTCCGGCTCGTAACACCGCCCCACCGGCGTCACGTGACGTTGCCATACCGATATGCGGACGGGGGGTGACGCGCGGCCGACCCTCGCCTAGATTTCCTGCGCATCACGCAGTGATCACACAGGGGGGAGTCACCACCATGACGGAACCACCGGAGGGCGGCAGCAGGAGGGCGGTCGTCACCGCGCCCCTGGCCGTGGCGGGACTGTGCCTGGCGCTCCCTTTCGCCGCGATGCTGTGGGTCAGTTCCTACGCCCGGACCGGGCCCGCCTTCATCGGCATCCCGTTCTTCTACTGGTACCAGATGCTGTGGGTGCCGATCTCCACGCTGCTCACCGTCGCCGCGTACGTGATCGTGCGGCGCCACGAGCGCATCCGGAAGGCGGGTGAGCAGCGGTGAAGGACGGCGTGAACGGCGTGGCGCTCGCCGTCTTCATCTTCTTCTTCCTGGCCGTGACGGTCATGGGCTTCATGGCGTCGAAGTGGCGGCGCGCGGAGAATGCGGACAACCTCGACGAGTGGGGGCTGGGCGGCCGGTCCTTCGGCACCTGGATCACGTGGTTCCTGCTCGGCGGCGACCTCTATACCGCCTACACCTTCGTGGCCGTCCCGGCGGCGATCTACGCGGGCGGCGCGGCCGGCTTCTTCGCGGTGCCGTACACGATCCTCTGCTACCCCCTGGTCTTCACCTTCCTGCCCCGTCTGTGGTCGGTGGCGCACAAGCACGGCTACGTGACGTCGTCGGACTTCGTCCGCGGCCGGTTCGGGTCCAAGGGGCTCTCGCTCGCCCTCGCGCTCACCGGCATCCTCGCGACGATGCCGTACATCGCGCTGCAGCTCGTCGGCATCCAGGCGGTGCTGGACGTGCTGGGCGTGGGCGGCGGCTCGAACTGGTTCATGAAGGACCTGCCGCTGCTGATCGCGTTCGGCGTGCTCGCGGCGTACACGTACTCCTCCGGGCTGCGGGCGCCCGCGCTGATCGCCTTCGTCAAGGACGCGCTGATCTACATCGTGATCATCGTGGCGATCATCTACATCCCCATCAAACTGGGCGGTTTCGACCACATCTTCGCCAAGGCGGGCGAAGCGTTCGCGGTGAAGAACCCGGAGACGGGCAAGCCGCGCGGCGCGCTGGTGAGCGGCCCGGACGCGCAGTGGGCGTACGCGACGCTCGCGCTCGGCTCGGCGATGGCGCTCTTCCTCTACCCGCACTCGGTGACGGCCGTTCTCTCCGGCAAATCCCGCAACGTCATCCGCCGCAACACGACGATCCTGCCGCTGTACTCCCTGATGCTGGGTCTGCTCGCGATGCTCGGCTTCATGGCCATCGCCGCGGGCATCAAGGTGAAGAACGGCCAGCTCGCGATCCCCCAGCTATTCGAGAACATGTTCCCGGACTGGTTCACGGGGGTGGCCTTCGCGGCGATCGGGATCGGTGCCCTGGTGCCGGCCGCGATCATGTCGATCGCCGCCGCGAACCTTTTCACCCGCAACATCTACAAGGACTTCATCAAGCCGGACGCCTCGCCCGCACACGAGGCGAAGGTCTCCAAGCTCGCCTCGCTGCTGGTGAAGGTCGGCGCGCTCGTCTTCGTCCTCACCATGGACAAGACGGTCGCCATCAACTTCCAGCTGCTCGGTGGCATCTGGATCCTGCAGACGGTCCCGGCGCTCGTGGGCGGGCTCTTCACCCGCTGGTTCCACCGCTGGGCCCTGCTGGCCGGCTGGGCAGCGGGGATGGTCTACGGCACCTGGAAGGCGTACGACACGCCGAGCGCCACGCAGGATCACTTCGGGAACACCAACCTCATCCCCCTTATCGGAGAAAAGGGTTATATCGGGCTCACCGCCTTCGTGCTCAATGTGATCGTCGTCATCGTCCTGACCATCGTCCTGAAGGCGTTCGGCGCGCCGGAGGGCGTGGACGAGACCACGGCCGCCGACTACACGGCGGACGCCGGCGACCCGGGGGTCCAGCGGGAGCTCCCGCCGGCCACCGCAGGGGTCCCAGGCGGGCACTAGAGCGACCTTCGGCGGGCCTCCCGGCCCGTGAGGCCGACCGGGCCGCCACGACCCTTCCAGGGGGCGTGGCGGCCCTTCGCCGCGCCCCGCGCCGGAGGCCCGGCCCCGGCCCGCGGAAGGCCCCCGGAAGACCCCGGGGCGACCCGCGCGTGACCTGCGATCCCACCCTCAACACCGGGGCCTGATAACACATTCCGACCCATGCGCTTACCGCGCGACACAACATGTGGGGGCGCGTGCGGGGGGCGGCACTAGATGTATGCTCGTCCTCGCTGTCGTCGCAGGGGAATCCGGTGGAAATCCGGAACTGTCCCGCAACGGTGCATGTATGCCGTTAAGCCGCGCATGCAGGAGTCCGAGTACCTGCCGGCAGCCGCCCTCCACCGAGCCTGCCCTGGGCTCGGCTATGGGCGTTGAATTCGTCCGGGCCTCGCGGGTTGGGCCGGCGGACGCCTACGAGGCATGCCCTGCGCATCAGGCATGCCCGTACGCGGCCCGTCGAGCTCTCCCCGCCGGCCCACCCAGCCGAGCGAGGGAGAGCCTCAGTGACCATCGCGCCCGCCGATCCGGTCTCAGCGACTGCGGAAGAAGCGACCGGCGGCCCCGGGACCGCGCTGCTGCGCACCCTGACCGACCTCACCGCCGACCTTCCCGCCACCGACCCCGGCAAGGTCGCCGCGGCCGCGCTGCGGGGCCGGAGCGCCACCTCGGACGAGGCCGAGCTCCGCTCCCTCGCCACCGAGGCCGCCGCGGGTCTGATCGCCGAGGAGCCCGAGTACTCCCGCCTCGCCGCGCGCCTGCTCACCCGCGCGATCGCCGACGAGGCCGCCGGCCAGGGCGCCACCTCCTTCTCGGCCTCGGTCGCCGTCGGCCACAAGGAAGGCCTGATCGCGGACGAGACCGCCGCGTTCGTCGCCGCCCACGCCGAGCGCCTCGACGCGCTCGTCGAGAAGGCCCTCGCCGACGGCGCCGACGACCGCTTCGGCTACTTCGGCCTGCGCACCCTGCACAGCCGCTACCTGCTGCGCCACCCGATCCACCGCGACGTGATCGAGACCCCGCAGCACTTCCTGCTGCGCGTGGCCTGCGGCCTGGCCGAGGACCACTCCGAGCGCGCCCTCGCCGACGTCGCCGAGCTGTACGGCCTGACGAGCACCCTCTCGTACCTGCCGTCCTCCCCGACGCTCTTCAACTCCGGCACCCGCCACCCGCAGATGTCGTCCTGCTACCTGCTGGACTCCCCGCTGGACGAGCTGGACTCGATCTACGACCGCTACCACCAGGTGGCCCGGCTGTCGAAGCACGCCGGCGGCATCGGCCTGTCGTACTCGCGCATCCGCTCCCGCGGCTCGCTGATCCGCGGCACCAACGGCCACTCCAACGGCATCGTGCCGTTCCTGCGCACCCTCGACGCCTCCGTCGCCGCGGTCAACCAGGGCGGCCGCCGCAAGGGCGCCGCGTGCGTCTACCTGGAGACCTGGCACGCCGACATCGAGGAGTTCCTGGAGCTCCGCGACAACACCGGCGAAGAGGCCCGCCGCACCCACAACCTCAACATCGCGCACTGGATCCCGGACGAGTTCATGCGCCGCGTCGAGGCCGACGCCGACTGGTCGCTGTTCTCCCCGGCCGACACGCCCGACCTGGTCGACCTCTACGGCGACGAGTTCGACGCCGCCTACCGCGCCTACGAGGCCGCCGGCAAGGCCGTCAAGACCATCCCGGCGCGCGTGCTCTACGCCCGCATGATGCGCACCCTCGCGCAGACCGGCAACGGCTGGATGACGTTCAAGGACGCCGCCAACCGCACCGCCAACCAGACGGCCGAGAAGGGCGCGGTCGTCCACTCCTCGAACCTCTGCACCGAGATCCTCGAGGTCACGGACGACGGCGAGACCGCGGTCTGCAACCTGGGCTCGGTCAACCTGGCCCAGCACCTGGGCGCCGACGGCGAGATGGACTGGGAGAAGCTGGACCGCACGGTCCGCACGGCCGTCACCTTCCTCGACCGCGTCGTGGACATCAACTTCTACCCGACCGAGCAGGCCGGCAGCTCCAACAGCCGCTGGCGCCCGGTGGGCCTCGGCCTGATGGGCCTGCAGGACGTCTTCTTCCGCCTGCGCCTGCCCTTCGACTCGGCCGAGGCGAAGGCCCTGTCCACCAAGATCTCCGAGCGGATCATGCTCGCGGCGTACGAGGCCTCCGCCGACCTCGCCGAGCGCAACGGCCCGCACCCGGCCTGGGCCGCGACCCGCACCGCCCGCGGCGTGCTGCACCCGGACCACTACCCCAACGCCGTCGCCGCGTGGGAGGACCGCTGGGAGGCGCTGCGCGCCCGCATCGCCGAGGTCGGCATGCGCAACTCGCTGCTGCTCGCCATCGCCCCCACGGCGACCATCGCGTCCATCGCGGGCGTGTACGAGTGCATCGAGCCGCAGGTCTCCAACCTCTTCAAGCGCGAGACGCTCTCCGGTGAGTTCCTGCAGGTCAACACCTACCTGGTGGAGGACCTCAAGCAGCTCGGCGTGTGGGACCGCACCACCCGCGAGGCCATGACCGAGGCCAACGGCTCGATCCAGGACATGCGCTGGATCCCGCAGGAGGTGCGCGACCTCTACCGCACCGCCTGGGAGATCCCGCAGCGCGCCCTGATCGACATGGCCGCGGCCCGTACGCCGTACCTGGACCAGAGCCAGTCGCTGAACCTCTTCATGGCCTCGCCCACCATCGGCAAGCTCAGCTCGATGTACGCGTACGCCTGGAAGCAGGGCATCAAGACGACGTACTACCTGCGCTCGCGCCCGGCCACCCGGATCGCCCGCGCGGCGTCCGGCGGTGCCGCCGCTCCCGCCACCATCCCCGTGCAGCAGGCCGCGCCCGACGCGGACGCCATCGCCTGCTCCCTTGAGAACCCCGAGTCCTGCGAGGCCTGCCAGTAATGTCCGCCGAACGCCAGAAGAACCTGCTCGACCCCGGCTTCGAGCTGACCCTGCGTCCCATGCGGTACCCGGACTTCTACGACCGCTACCGCGACGCGATCAAGAACACCTGGACCGTCGAGGAGGTCGACCTCCACTCGGACGTCGCCGACCTGGCGAAGCTCTCCCCGGGTGAGCAGCACATGATCGGCCGCCTCGTCGCGTTCTTCGCGACCGGCGACTCGATCGTGGCGAACAACCTCGTGCTGACGCTGTACAAGCACATCAACTCGCCCGAGGCGCGCCTCTACCTGTCGCGGCAGCTGTTCGAGGAGGCCGTGCACGTCCAGTTCTATCTGACGCTGCTCGACACCTACCTGCCCGACCCGGAGGAGCGCGCGGCCGCGTTCGACGCGGTGGAGAACATCCCCTCCATCCGCGACAAGGCGCAGTTCTGCTTCAAGTGGATCAATGAGGTCGAGAAGCTGGAGAGCCTGCAGACGAAGGCCGACCGCCGTCGCTTCCTGCTCAACCTCATCTGCTTCGCCGCGTGCATCGAGGGCCTGTTCTTCTACGGCGCCTTCGCCTACGTGTACTGGTTCCGCAGCCGCGGTCTGCTGCACGGCCTCGCGACCGGCACCAACTGGGTGTTCCGCGACGAGTCGATGCACATGGACTTCGCGTTCTCCGTCGTGGACACCGTCCGCGAGGAGGAGCCGGACCTGTTCGACGACGAGCTCCAGCAGCAGGTCACGGACATGCTGAAGGAGGCCGTCGAGTGCGAGCTGCAGTTCGCCCGCGACCTGTGCGGTGACGGCCTGCCGGGCATGAACACCGAGTCCATGCGCGAGTACCTGCAGTGCGTCGCCGACCAGCGCCTGCAGCGCCTGGGCATCGCCCCGGTGTTCGGCTCGGAGAACCCGTTCTCCTTCATGGAGCTGCAGAACGTCCAGGAGCTGACCAACTTCTTCGAGCGCCGCGCGTCCGCGTACCAGGTGGCGGTCGAGGGCACGGTCGCCTTCGACGACGAGTTCTGATCCTCGCGGGTTAAATCCGCGCGTACGCGGCATCGCGTGTCTCCGGTCCGGGAACCCAGTGGTTCCGGACGGACGGGAGGCACGCGATGCCGCGTTTCATGATGATCGTCAAGGCGAGCGAGGACTCCGAGGCCGGCGTGCTGCCGACCGCGGAGGAGCTCGCCGAGATGGGCGCTTACAACGACCGGTTGCAGAAGGCCGGAGTGATGCTCGCGGCCGAGGGGCTGCGCGCCAGCTCCGAGGGCGCGCGCGTGACGTACTCGCACGGCCCGCCCGTCGTCACGGAGGGACCCTTCGGGGGCGAGGCGAGGAGTCTGATCGCCGGCTTCTGGATCATCCGGGCCGATTCCATGGACGAGGCCCTGGAGTGGGCCCGGAGCATTCCCTTCCGGGAGGGCGAGGTCGAAGTGCGCCGGATCTTCGAGGCCTCCGACTTCCCCGGCGGCTCCTAAGACACACGTGTGGCGGGCGCCCCAGGGGGAGCCCGCCACACGTGCTTGCGTCGTACGCGAGGTCAGTCGTTGGCGACGACCGGGTAGCGCGGGGTGCCCTCTTCCATCTGCCGCAGCGCGTCCTTGCGGTCGCGCTTGGAGAGGCGGTCGATGTAGAGCCGGCCGTAGAGGTGGTCGGTCTCGTGCTGGAGGCAGCGCGCGAAGTAGCCGGTGCCCTGGACGCGGATCGGGTTGCCCTTCGCGTCCTGCCCGCGGACGACGGCGTAGTCGGGGCGGGCCAGGGAGGCGTAGGCGGTGGGGACGGAGAGGCAGCCCTCGTTGGAGTCGTCCAGAACCCGGAGGTCGGCCGGGAGGTCCTCCAGGACGGGGTTGCAGACGGTGCCGACGTGGCGGACGCCCTCGTCGTCCATGCAGTCGTAGACGAAGACCTTGAGGTCGACGCCGATCTGGTTGGCGGCGAGGCCGACGCCCTCCGCGGTGTGCTGGCTCGCGAACATGTCGTCGATCAGCTGCGCCAGCTCGTCGTCGAAGGAGGTGACGTCCTTGCACTCGCGGTGCAGGACGGGGTTGCCGACGACGGTGATCGGGCGGGACGTGCCGCGCTCGCGGTGCGCGAGCTCGCGCGCCTCGCAGTCCTCGGTGTCCACGATGAACTCGCCGTCCACCTGCTGGTCGGTCTCTTGCTGCGACTGCTGCGACATGTCCGCCGTCGTGCCTCTCTCAGAACCCAAAAGGATGTCCTGTACAGGGTACGGGTCCCCGCCCGCGGCGCCGGGAGTCCGTGGAAGTGCCCGGCTCCGCGGAGGTGCCCGGCTCCGCGGAAGTGCTCAGCAGACCTCTTCCAGGTCGCGCCACTCCCGGCTGTCCGGGCTGTCCGCCACCCAGCCGTCCAGCAGGCCCCGCACCAGCCCGGCGGGGGCGGCGATGCCGCACTCGCGCTCGGGCACCCACAGGGAGCCGGAGCCGGCCGTGCGGTGGCCCAGGGGGCCGGGGTGGCCGGGCTCGCTGTGGTCGTGGGGATCGAGGTGCTCGCCGTTGCCCTCGTCGCTGGGCATGCGGCTCTCCGAGCACGTGCGGCACAGGAGCCGCACGGACGAGGACCAGTCCTCGGCGGCGAAGCCCGCGTCGGCGGCGAGCCGCTCCAGGGCGTCCCGGTCGGCCTCGGTGGCGGCCTCCAGCAGGACGACCCACGTGGGCACGGGCGAGGGCGCCCACAGCTCGATCTCGTCGAAGACGGGGTAGGCGGGCCCGGCGGCGGTGACGCGCTCGCCGTGCGGGACGCCGTCGTGCAGCACGACCTCGCCCCAGCGGCGGCCCGAGGAGGGCAGCGGGATGGAGAGCACCTCCATCCGGGCCGGGTCGAGCCTGCGGCCCCAGACGACCTCCGCCTCGCCCTCGGGCGAGAGTCTGACGGCCGCGCTGCCCAGCTCCATGCCGACGGGCTCGCCGGCCGGGGTGCCCTCGCCGGGCACCCGCAGGCCGTACGCCTGCCAGGCGCGGCGGGCCAGCGGCCAGTCCTGCAGGGCGGTGGCGGCGATGCCCACGTTCCACCAGTCCGGGGCGCCCGCCTCGCGGTCCAGGAGCGCCACGGCGCGCAGCCCGGCGGCGCGGGCCTGCTCCCAGTCGTGGCGGAACTTGTGCAGCAGCGCCAGGTTGAACCACGACTCGGAGAGCCAGGGCTCCATGTCGGCCGCGCGGGTCAGGAGCGCGCCCGCGTCCTCGTACCGGCCGTCGCCGATGAGCGTGAAGGCACGGTCGGTGGCCTGCCGCCACGAGGCGGAAGGCCGGTGCCGTACCTTGCCGAAGATCCTCACGATTCCCGCCTGCCGGTTTCTGCGTGCGACCACGCCGGATGACCCAGGTGAAGGCCGCCGTCCTCCCTGACGACAACCTGCCACATCTCACTCGCTCCGGGAAGTCGCGCCCGTCACACCTCCGTGCCGGAGGCGGCGACGCGCCCGACGCCCCCCGTCGTCTCCGCGGTTTCTCGCCCTCTTTCTTCTGCTCTCCTCTTCGCATCCAACCATGCCCCTTTGGACGCCCGCTCATTACCCGTGGGTTCACCGCGGTACTCCCGCTTTGACCGGACTCTTACCTCTGGTCCTGCCGCTGGTCGGGCACCCCCGGTCCGCCCCCGCGCGCGAGCACGCCGGCCAGGGCCGCCACCACCTGCGGGTCGTGTTCGCGGGCCGTGTCGAGCCGGAGCCGCTCCAGGGCGCACAACGGCCCGCAGCCCCGCTCGCCGACGAGGTCCTCGTAGGCGTTGACGGTGCGGACGATGCGGGCGGCGAGCGGCTGCTCGCGGTACGGGTCGGCCTGGCGCTCGACCACGACGGCGACGTCGGAGGGGACGCCGGTGCGGCGGACCACGGCCCCGCCGAGGAGGGCGATGCGGCGGCGCTGCTCGGGCGGCAGGGGCTCGGTGGCCCCGGCGGGCACGGGGTCGAGGAGGGAGAGCTGACCGATGTCGTGCATCAGTGCGGCGTACTCCAGAACGGTGAGCCCGGCCTCGGACAGGCCGAGCTCGCGTCCGGTGGCCCGGCTGAGGGCGGCGACGCGCCGGGCGTGCCCGGCCGGGGTGTGGCCCGCGATCTCCGTGGAGCGGGCGAGGGAGGCGATGGTCTGGTGGTACGTGGCCCGCACGGCGGTGTAGCGGTGGAAGGAGAGCTGGGTGAGGAGCAGGGGCAGGCAGAAGACCGGCAGGGCCCACAGCCCGGCGACGCCCACGGCGAGGGCCATGACGATGCCGGTGGCGCAGATCGCGGTGCCGATGCCGGCGAGGGCGCGCAGTTCGTCGCGGAGGGCGGGGCCGTAGGGGCCGCCCGTGCGGAGCAGGGTGAGGGCCGCGGCGAGGACGGCGTCGAAGAGGGTGGTCAGGGCGAGGACGAGGAGCAGGACGAAGGCGTAGGCGGGGCCGTGGCCGGGCCAGCGGTCGAGGGCGCCGGAGTGGTGCAGGGGCTGGAAGCAGACGGCGGCGAAGGCGGTGGTGAGCAGGCGGCGCGCGAGGTGGTCGCGCGCGGGCGGGCGGCCGATCGCGCCCGCGAGGGTGGCGGCGAGCACCACGGCGACGACCTGCGGGGCGCCGTGCGCGGTGGGCTGCCCGCCGATCTCGCCGAGCAGGGCGTACGAGAGGGCTCCGGCGGCGCCCACGGGCGCGGTCTGGCGGTCGCCGGGGCCGGC
>NZ_PXWG01000135.1 GCF_003011965.1 Streptosporangium nondiastaticum | reverse complement strand
GCGCGGGGGCTCGGGGACGGCGGCCGGGCGCGGGGGCGGCGGGGCGACGGCGCGGGCCATGCCGCGGGTGACGGCCTCATTGATGGCCGCGGCCGTCTCGAAGGCCTGCTCCAGGCCCTGGTCGTGCAGCATCGCGGCGAGCCCGCCCGCGTACCCCTGGCCCACGGCGCGCACCTTCCAGGCGCCCTGCCTGCGGTACAGCTCCAGGGCGACGACCGCGGACTCCACGCCGAGGTCCGTGATCGTGTACGTGGCGATCTCGGCGCCGTCGAGCTCGGTGACGGCGACGAAGGGGGCGGCCAGCGCCCCGAAGGACGTGGGGCCGCCGGCCCCGGTGGGCAGCGCGAGCAGCACGTGGACGCGGTGCACGTCCTCGGGAAGGGCTTCGAGGTCGACGGCGAGCCGGTGGTCGGCCGCGGCCTGCCGGGAGACCTCCAGGCCGGGCAGGCGGTGGGAGGCGGGGTGCGCGACGCGGTCGGCGCCGGACACCCTGCCGTCGGCGCCGGCGAGCGTGGCGCCCGCGACGACGGGGCCTCCTGCGGAGACCCGGATCTCCAGGCGGGTCCCGGACAGCGGGTGGTTCTGCCCCCGCACCAGCTCGGCCGTCATTGCTGCGCCCCCATCGTTGTTCGTGCTCCGCGCTTCGTCGCGTACTGCGCTCGTCGTGCCCGCGGGCCCGGCGGAAGCGCTCTCCGCCGGGCCCGGGATGTGCTCAGGACGCTGGTGCCTACAGGCTCGGCAGGATCGCCGGCATGAGGTCCTGGAAGGTCTTGCCGTTGGCGGGCGTGCCGATGGCGGTCATCGCCCAGCCGCTGCCGGAACGGTGCACCTTCGCCATGATCTGCGCGGTGTACGCGCCGCCGCCGTCGAGGGTGTAGCGGGCGAGCTCCTGGCCGTTGGTCTCGTCGACCAGGCGGCAGAAGGCGTTCTGCACCTCGGAGAACGTCTGGCCGGTGAAGGAGTTCACCGTGAAGACGATCTGGTCGATGTGCACGGGAACGCGCTGCAGGTCGACGAGGATGGCCTCGTCGTCGCCGCCCGTGCCGGCGCCGCCGACCAGGTTGTCACCGGTGTGGCGGACCGAGCCGTCGTCACTGACCAGGTGGCGGAAGAAGACCACGTCCACCGGCTGGCCGCCGGCGAACAGCACCGCCGAGGCGTCGAGGTCGATCTCCCTCGTGCGCGACCCGAACAGTCCGCGGCGGGGGGCGGCCTGCCAGCCCAGCCCCATCCGCACGGCGGTCAGGGTGCCCCCGTCTGCCTTCTGCAGGCTGATGCCCTGACCCTTGGACAAGTTGACCGTCACGCGCAGTCCCTTCTCGTTCTATCCCCGTGGGCCGCACGTCCGCACGGCCTCCGCCCAGACCCTACGCACGGACCCCGACCGCACACGAATCCGGACGGGATTTGTGGCGGTCTTGCAACATCCCGGACCGCGGCCCGGGGCGGGCGGTGCCGGAGCGTCAGGCGAGGCCGGCCTCCTTCATCTGCCGCAGCTCCTTCTTGAGCTCGCTCACCTCGTCGCGCAGCCGGGCGGCGACCTCGAACTGCAGCTCCGCGGCCGCGGCCCGCATACGGTCGGTCATGTCCTCGATCTGCTGTGCCAGTTCGGCGGCGGGCTTGTCCGTCACCGCGACGGCGGCCTTCGCCTTGGCGCCCTTGGCGGCCTTCGCCCCCTTGCCGGCCGCCTTGCCGCCCGCGGCGGCGGGCACGGGCGCCTTGCCCTTGGCGCCCTTGTCGCGGTAGCCCGAGCCCAGCAGCTCCTGGGTGTCGATCTCCTCGCGGGCGAGGGTCGCGACGATGTCGCCGATCTTCTTGCGCAGGGGCTGGGGGTCGATGCCCCGCTCCTTGTTGTACGCGATCTGCTTCGCCCGGCGACGGTTGGTCTCCTCGATGGCCTTCTCCATCGCCGGGGTGACCTTGTCGGCGTACATGTGCACCTGGCCGGAGACGTTGCGCGCCGCGCGGCCGATGGTCTGGATGAGGGACGTCCCCGAGCGGAGGAAACCCTCCTTGTCGGCGTCCAGGATGGCGACGAGGGACACCTCGGGCAGGTCGAGGCCCTCGCGCAGCAGGTTGATGCCGACCAGCACGTCGTACTCGCCGGCCCGCAGCTCGCGCAGCAGCTCCACCCGGCGCAGCGTGTCGACGTCGCTGTGCAGATAGCGCACCTGGATGCCGAGCTCCAGGAAGTAGTCCGTGAGGTCCTCGGCCATCTTCTTGGTGAGGGTGGTGACCAGGACCCGCTCGTCCTTCTCGGTGCGCTTGCGGATCTCGTGCACCAGGTCGTCGATCTGGCCCTCGGTCGGCTTGACGACGACCTCGGGGTCGACGAGGCCGGTGGGGCGGATGATCTGCTCGACGAAGCCGTCGGAGCGGGACAGCTCGTAGTTGCCGGGGGTGGCCGAGAGGTACACCGTCTGACCGATGCGCTCGGTGAACTCCTCCCACTTCAGCGGGCGGTTGTCCATGGCCGACGGCAGCCGGAAGCCGTGCTCGACCAGCGTGCGCTTGCGGGAGGCGTCCCCCTCGTACATGGCGCCGATCTGCGGGACGGTCACGTGCGACTCGTCGATGACGAGGAGGAAGTCCTCCGGGAAGTAGTCCATGAGGGTGTTCGGCGGGGAGCCGGGCTCGCGGCCGTCCATGTGCAGCGAGTAGTTCTCGATGCCGGAGCAGGAGCCGATCTGACGCATCATCTCGATGTCGTACGTGGTGCGCATGCGCAGCCGCTGCGCCTCCAGGAGCTTGCCCTGCTTCTCCATCCGGGCGAGGGTCTCCTCCAGCTCCCTCTCGATGCCGGCGATGGCCTTCTCCATGCGCTCGGCACCGGCGATGTAGTGGCTGGCGGGGAAGACGTACAGCTCCTGGTCGTCGGAGATGACCTCTCCGGTGAGCGGGTGGAGCGTGGAGAGCGCCTCGATCTCGTCGCCGAACATCTCGATGCGGACGGCGAGCTCCTCGTAGACCGGGAAGATCTCGATGGTGTCGCCCCGGACGCGGAAGGTGCCGCGGGTGAACGCGAGGTCGTTGCGGGTGTACTGGATCTCCACGAAGCGGCGCAACAGGTCATCGCGGTCGATCTCCTGGCCGACCTTCAGCGGCACCATGCGGTCGACGTACTCCTGGGGGGTGCCCAGGCCGTAGATGCAGGACACCGAGGCCACCACCACGACGTCACGCCGGGTGAGCAGGGAGTTGGTGGCGGAGTGGCGCAGCCGCTCCACCTCCTCGTTGATCGAGGAATCCTTCTCGATGTACGTGTCCGACTGCGGAACGTAGGCCTCGGGCTGGTAGTAGTCGTAGTACGAGACGAAGTATTCGACGGCGTTGTTGGGCAGGAGCTCGCGGAACTCGTTGGCGAGCTGGGCCGCCAGGGTCTTGTTCGGCGCCATGACGAGCGTCGGCCGCTGGAGCCTCTCGATCATCCACGCGGTGGTCGCGGACTTGCCGGTGCCGGTCGCACCGAGGAGGACGACGTCCTTCTCACCTGCGCGGATACGTCGCTCCAGCTCGGCGATGGCCGTGGGCTGGTCACCGCTGGGCTGGAAGGGGCTGACGACCTCGAAAGGCGCCACCTTGCGTTCGATCTTCGATACGGGCCGCATGGGACCACCGTACGACCCGCCACTGACAACGGCCGGACACCCGCCGTCCGGCCCCTGTTCCCGGGGCGAACGGCGGGCGGCGATCCGGCGAAGAACACCCGTCGCCGTGCGCCTGCCGCGCTCCCGTCGCGTACTTGTCTGAGGTGGGCCCGTCCCGTACACCGGGTCGGGGGCGCCGCAGGCGTCCGTGCCCGTCCGTGTCCAGCCGACGCGAGGAGCCCGTATGCGCATCCGCCCCGTCTCCGCCGTGACCAGCGCGCTGCTCGGCCTGTCCGCGCTCTTCCTCGCCGCCCCGCAGGCCCAGGCGCTCCCGGCGGCCGCCCCCGCCGCGAAGTCCTCGCAGACTGCCGCGCCGCTCGTGATCGGCCACCGCGGGGTGCCGGTCCGGGCCCCGGAGAACACGCTGGCCTCGATCGACGAGGCGGCCGACCTGGGCATCACCTGGGTGGAGAACGACGTGCAGCGCACCAAGGACGGCGCCCTGATCGTCATGCACGACACGACGCTGGAGCGCACCACCGACGCCAGACGGCGCTACCCCGGCCGCGCCCCTTGGAAGATCGCCGACTTCACCCTCGCCGAGATCCAGAAGCTCGACGCGGGCAGCTGGTACGACCGCAGGTTCGCCGGCGAGCGGGTGCCGACGCTGCGGCGCTACCTGCAGCGCGTCGACCACAACCGGCAGAAGCTGCTGCTGGAGGTCAAGGCGCCCGAGCTGTACCCGGGCATCGAGCGGCAGCTGGCGGCCGAGCTGCAGCGCGCCGGGTGGCTCAACGCCCGGCACGTGCGGAGCTCCCTCGTCGTGCAGTCCTTCAGCGCCCCGTCCCTCAAGGCCTTCCACCGGGTGCGGCCGGACGTCAGGACGGGCTTCCTGGGTGCTCCCAAGCCCGCGGAGCTGCGCTCGTACGCCGCGTTCGCCGACCAGATCAACCCGAACCACAAGAGCGTCACCGCCGCCTACGTGCGGGCGGTGCACGCGGTGCGGGGAGCGCACGGGCGGCCGCTGGAGGTGTCCGCGTGGACGGTGGACAACGGCGACCGGGCCGTGGCGCTGGCCCGCATGGGGGTCGACGGCATCATCAGCAACGCACCGCAGGTGATCGAGGAGGCCTTGGAGGAGGCGACGGACGAGCAGGAGGAGGACGACGGCCCCCTGTCGATCCTGAGCTTCCTGGGGCTCTAGCGGGCTCCGGCCTCCCGGGGCGCCGGAGCGCCGGGGCCCCGGGAGGCCGGAGACACCAGCCTTCCGGATCGCATGATCGTGGATCACTTTGTGGATCACTTGTGCGGTCCGGGGCCCGGAGGTCACCCGGACGGCCTACGCTGGCCCCATGACGGACCTGGAACAGGCCGCTGAGGCTGCGGCGCCGCCCCGGCCGCAGGAGTGGGCGTGGGCGACGGTCGGCGCGTCCATCGGCCCGCTGGGGATCGCGGCGACGCCCCGGGGGCTGCTGCAAGTGATCTTCCGCGCCGGCGCGGAGGAGACGGAGGCCGCCGTGGCCGGCCTCACGCGCCGCATGGGGACCGGCCCGGTCACCGGGCCATGTGCCGCGCGGGAGCTCCTCGACCGGGCGTCGGCCGAGCTCACGGCCTACTTCGCCGGCCGCCGGGAGGCCTTCTCGGTCCCGCTGGACTGGTCGCTGACCTCCGGGTTCAACCGCCGCGTGCTGCGCGAGCTGGCCGCCGGCGTCCCGTACGGGTCCGTGGTCAGCTACCAGGACCTGGCCGACCGCGTGGGCGAGCGCGGGGCGGCCCGGGCCGTGGGCGTGGCCATGGGCAGCAATCCGCTGCCGGTCGTGGTGCCGTGCCACCGCGTCATCGAGAGCAACGGCGGCCTGGGCGGGTTCGGCAGCGGGCTGGAGATCAAGCGCGCCCTGCTGTCCCTCGAAGGAGTGCTCCCCGAGCCCCTTTTCTAACGGTTCGTCTGTTTGCGGCGCTGCCGGCGCGGGTGAGCGAGGACCGGTTGTCAGTGGCAGCCCCTAGCGTGCTCGGCACGGAGATCGGCCGGCGTGGCCGACGGACGGGGAAACGGGGCTGTGCCATGGCAGGAGAGACGACGTACCTGGAGCTGTCGCAGGACGGCGGCGGGGCGCACAAGTTCTACGAGGTCACGGTCGCCGGCACGTCCGTCACGGTCCGCTACGGCCGCATCGGCGCCCCCGGCCAGACCCAGACCTCCTCCTTCCCCAGCGTGGAGAGGGCCCGGGCCGCGGCGGCGAAGAAGGTCGGCGAGAAGGTCCGCAAGGGCTACGCCCCGGCCGTGGCCGGGCAGCGCGCCGCCCGCCCGGTGACGCACCGTCAGGTCGTCTCCGCGCCGTCGACCGCGCGGGCCGTGGCGCCGGTGCTGTGGCGCTTCGACACCGGCTCCGCCGCGTTCGGCATCCACGTGGACGAGGACCGCTGCTGGGTGGGCAACCAGGCGGGGCACGTCCACACGCTCGGCCACGACGGCGAGGTCCTGGCCCGATACCAGCTGCCCGCCGGCGTCAAGTGCCTGGTGGCGGACGACTTCTGGATCTACGCCGGCTGCGACGACGGCACGGTCTACGACCTGTCCTCGAAGCTGCCGTTCGCCGCCTACGAGATCTCCTCCGACGTCGACATCTTCTGGCTCGACATCCGCGAGGGCGTCCTCGACGTCGCCGACCGCAACGGCAGGCTGACCGTCATCGACCACGAGGACGAGCACCAGTGGTCGCGCAACAGCAGCGGCGACCACGCCTGGATGGTCCGCCGCGACGAGCGCGCCGTCTACCACGGCCACTCGCGCGGCGTGACCGCCTACGCCCAGGACGGCAGCGGCGAGCTGTGGCACACGCCCACGTCCGGCTCGGTGCTGTTCGGCTGGCAGGAGGACCACGCCGTCTACGCCGGCACCAACCGCCGGGTCGTCCAGCGCCTGTCCAAGGCCACCGGCGACGTCGAGGCCACCTACCCGTGCGACACCGTCGTCTACTCGTGCGCCACCTCCCCCGGCGGCCGCTACGTCTTCGCGGGCGACTCCGCGTCGTCCGTGTACTGCTTCGCGGCGGACGGCACCCGGCTGTGGAAGCTCGGCACGGGCGGCGGCTCGGCGCTGTCCATGCAGTACCTGGACGAGAAGCTGTACATGGTCACCACGGACGGCTCGCTGGTCTGCGTCGACGCCAGTGACAGCGCCGTCGCGGCGGCGCGGGCGGGCACCGTCCCGGTGCCCGTGGACGTCAAGTCGGCCGCGGCCGTGCCCACGTACACCCCGTCCCGCACCCTCGCCACGGTGACCGCGGCGCCCGCGACGGGCATCGTCGTCGAGTGCGTCCAGGAGGCCGGCCGGCTGCGGGTCCACGTCGTCTCCGAGGGCTACGACCCCCGCTGGAACGTGCAGTTCCCCCGGCACATACGCGAGGCCGGCGCCCGCTACGTCATCGATGACCTCGCGCCCGCGGCCGGCGGCTTCTACCGCGTGCGGGGCGAGATCCGGCGCCTGGTCTGAGCCCGCCCGGCCGGGAGGCGCCCGCCGCCCGTGCGGGTGGATGCTGGAAGCAGAGGTGCATCGTCATGCCGCGTACCGGCAACGAACCCGCCACGGCCCGCAGCCCCCTGCGGCTGCGCTGCGGGCTGGCCTCCTGGGGCCTGGTCTGGTCCGTCGCGGGCACCGTGCTCTTCGCGGTCACGGACCACCCCGGCTGGGCGATCGCCTGCGGGGTCCTGGTCGCCGTGACCGCCGTCGACCTCTCCCTGGTGATCCGGCACATCCGGCAGGGCCCGCACTTCCAGCCCGGCCGCGACGTCCCGCCGTACCGGCCGGTCAGCGAGCGCCGGGATCCCTGGGAGCACCGGGGCCCGGGGGACGACGGGCGCGGACCGTCCCCATAGCGGCTGACCGCGTGCGGCCCGCGTCCGCGTCCACGGCGCGCCCCGCATCCGCGGGGCCGTCCTCAGCCCGGCTGCGAGCCTGCCGCCGACATGCCGAAGTCGGCGCCCGAGATGCCGGCGAGTTCGCCGACGATCCGCAGCAGCGGCGCGCGCAGCTCCGTGAGGGCCGCGCGCATGGCCGGGGCGTCCGCCCACGCCTCCTCGTGGGCGACCGGGCTCGTGCCCTCCGGGCGGAGCGCCTCGTGGGCGGCCAGCCGCGGGTGCCACGTGCTGGTGAAGGGCCTCAGCGTGCGGTTGAGGAGGTCGTCGGCGATCGCGTAGACGGTGCGGGCGCCTTCGGGCGGCGGCCCGCCGGCGAGGTTGATGCTGTACTGCCGCAGCGTGGAGCGCGTGAACTCGAACACCGCGTGGAGCGAGCCGAGGGCCTCGCGCAGGCTGCCGGTGCCGGGGGCCAGCTCCTGGACGCCGATGCGGGTGGCGAGCTCGACCTGCAGGTCGAAGGCGGCCATGCGCTCCAGCTCGCCGGGCGCGCCGGCCGGCGGCGCGGGCGTGTGCTGCTTCATCCGCGGCTCCCTCGTGCTGCTGCTCGTGCCGGCCGTGCCGGGCCGGGCTGCGACGCCGCCCAGCGTAGTGCCGTGGGCCGTGCGCAGGACCCGTATGACGGCGTGCCGCAACTGTTCGGCCCGGCCGGGCTCGGGGTCGTGCCGCAGCCAGGCGTGCACGGTGAGCGGGTGCACCGACCAGGCGCGGGTGCCGGCGGGCGCGAGGAGGCCGCGGCCGCGCAGCACGGCGATGCCCGCGTCGAGGCGGCGGGCGGCGACGACGTCCGGGGCCGTGCTGCCCGGCGCCAGGGCCCGTACCGCGTCGTCCCTGGTCAGCGGGGTCGGCGCGAAGGCGGCCGCGAGCCGCAGGGCGTCCATGGCATCCGGGCCCGCCTCCCGTACGTCCCGGACGAGCGCGGCGGTCACCCCCGCCGGGTATCCGGTGGGCAGGACGCGGTCCCGCCCGAGGACGTCCAGGAGCGAGCGCCCGGGCGTGTGGAAGCGGTCGAGGAGGGTGGTGTAGCCGTCGGCCGCCGCGGAGGACAGCAGGTCGAGCGCCAGCGGATGCCCGGCGACGGCCGCGCACAGGGCGTCGGCGGCCGCCCGCTCCTCGGGGGAGGCGGGCGCCGCGGCGTGGGTGAGCAGCGCGTACGCCTCGCCGGGCGGCAGCGGGTCCAGGTCGACGGCCGTGGCGAGCGTGTCGTAGCGGCGGCTGCGGGTCGTCAGCAGGGTGCGGCCCAGCGGGTGGGGTGCGCACAGCCGTGCCACCTGCTGGGCCGTCAGCCGGTCCGGGAGGTCGTCGACGATCCAGAGGAACGGTTCGCCGGACGCGGCGAACCGGTCGCGCAGCCGGGCCACGACGTCCTCCGCCGCGCCCTCCCCCGGCAGGCCGTGCGCGGCGGCCAGCACCCGCAGGCCGCGCTCATAGGGCCCGTACGGGGACGCCGTGGCGTGCGGCTCCGCGCCGGCGTCGCGGGAGAGCCAGTGGATGCCGCCCGGGTAAGCGGCGGCGAAGCGCGTCGCGTACTCCTGGGCCAGCAGCGTCTTGCCGATCCCGGCCATGCCCCGGACCTGCACCGGCCGGAGAGCCGAATGGCCGGTGGTGAGCGGGGCGTCGTGCTGGTGCAGGCAGCTGTGCACCTGCCACAGGCGGGGCAGGCGGCCGGTGAACGCGGGCGCGGGCGACGGGGGCGGCCCCGGGAACCAGCGGGCCGGCGCGGCCTCGGTAGCCCCGATGGTGCCCTCCAGCGCCGCGACGTGCGCCCGCACGTCCGCCACCAGGGCGTCGAGCCCGGCCTCTCCGGCCGGCAGGGCCCAGTGCTTGGCGTCGCGCAGCTCCACGGGATGGATGTGCCCGGTGCCCGGCTCGGGGTTGACGACCATGACCCGGCGGCGCGGGTCGCCCTCGGCGAGACCCGCCAGGTAAGCGGCGGTCAGCTCCCACTGGCACGCCTGCCGCGTCGGGTACGCCGCCGAGTAGCACGCCAGCAGCGCCTTCGAGCGGGCCAGGCCCGCGCGGATGCTGTCGCTGATGCCGGCGAAGCCCGCGACGGTGACCTCGTCGACGAAGACCTCCAGGCCGGAGGCGAGCAGCCGGTCGCGCAGGGGAGCCGTGCGGTGGGCGTCGCCGCGGCTGTAGCTGAGGAACACGTCCCAGGTACGGGCGTCCTGTCCCTCCACGCTCTCTCCCACGGTGTTCCGGTCAATGCCTGTCTGCTGCGGCCGGACTAGCCTACTGTGGGGCCCCGGGGAGGAAGATCATGCGACGGATACGCAACGCCGCCGGCCGGGCCAGGCCGAAGCAGGTCACGGTCCGGATGGCGATTCCGATGCTGGGTGACATCACGGGCGTCTGGGAGCCGGTGGAAGCCGAGCGCAAGGCCGCCTGGGAGCTGTACGCGGAGCTCGCCACGCGCGTCTCCACCGTCGAGCTGGGCCCGGAGGACGGCTTCCTGCGGGAGGCCCTGTCCTCCTTCTACAGCCTCTTCGGCACCACGCGCGACATCCTGCGCCGCTACGGCCCCGGCGTCGCCCCGCGCCGCGGCCCGGGCGAGATCACCTTCGGCGCGCTGGCGGTCACCGTCCTGAACCAGGCCCTCCGCCCCGTCCTCGCCACCTGGCACCCCCGCCTGGCCGCGTACGAGTCCCTGCGCCCGGCGGACGTGGACCCCGTCTCGTACGAGCGCGGCTGGGAGCACGCGGCGGCGCTCCGGGAGGAGATCGCCCGGGTGCGGGAGGTGCTGGTGGCGCTGGCGAACGCCCTGTCGGAAGTGGCGGGCTCCGCCGACCTGTTACGACCGGCCACAATGCCCTACCCCCCCCCCCGGAGGCCGGGGAGGAGTGAAGGCTCGGGCTGTCAGTACGAGGATGTGCCCCGGCCGGAAGCAAGCGAGGCGAGGGCGCGCCGGGCCTCGTCCACGTACCGCGCGCGTTCCTCTTCCGGCAGTTCCTGCCATGCCGTCCGCAGGGCTCGCGTCCCCTCGCCCAGGGCCTCGGCGTACGCCCCGACGCGCACGGCGTCCCGCAGGCCGACCCGGCCGGTGAGGACGTCGCGGGCCATCTCCTGAAGCACGTCGCCGGCGCTGCCGGAGGCGAGCTTCTGCAGTGCACCGTGGAGGGCGCGCGCCCGGTCGGCGCCGCGTCCGCGGGTCACGAACTCCTCGAAGCCCACGTACTGTTCACTCACGTGTCGCCCTCCCGTCTCAGACCGCTGGGTGGTCGTAAGCCGTGCGCGGCACGGGGAAGGCGTTGAGCGCGGTCAGGGCCTCCGCGCCGGTCCGTACCAGGGCGGCGCCGCCGGCGTGCAGCGCCGTCTGAGCCGCGCTGAAGAGCTCGTTCATGCGCTCCCACTCCCTCAGGATCGTCATCAGCTCCTGGGTACCCAGCGCGGCGGCCAGGGCCGCGGCGCCACCGCCCGTGGCGGCCGAGGCGGCGACCTCGATCGAGACGGTGATCAGCGCGTCGAGCATCGCCGTGAGGCAGTCGGCGATGCCCGCCCCGGCGAAGGTGACCGACCGGGCAAGGGCAAGGTATTCGAGGCCCATCGCGTCGAGGGACCGGTGGAACGCCTCCAGGTTTCCGGTCAGCGCCGCGAAGTAATGGGCAGCCGATCCGGCGGCGTTTCCGTCCCAGACAGCGTCGATGCGTACGTTGCCGGAACGGAGGTTGCGGGCGATCCCGTCGCAGGCGTGTCCCATCGCCTGCCACGCGGAAGCGCACTGGGCATAGGACTTCCAGTCGCCGGCGAGTTTCTCCCCGGTCCACTTCACCGGATCGGTTCCGGTGATCAACTCGATCATTTTGAGGAGCCATTGGTTCGGGCTGAGGAAATCCGCCACCACGTTGAACGGCTCCAGCGGATCGACGTAGTCCGCGGGCGTTGCGGGCGGGATGAGACACGCGGCCGGCTCGGCCACGTCGGCGAAGCCCGTCACCGTCCGGCTCCCTTTCGCCCGGCGAGTGCGTCGAATTGCGCGGCGGAGCCGCGATCGGTACAGCGGTAGTAGGAAGCCGCCGCGGCCAGTTCCTCCGAAGAACTCTGCAGGACTTCGGCCATGCGTTTCACAGCGCTCAGGACATTGCTGCGCAAAGCGTCGTGCAGAACACGCGTCTCTCCGTACAGCCCGACCGCCCCCGGCGGCAGAACGGTGTGCCGCCGGGCGTACGCCAGCACCTCCCGCATGTCCTCGGCACCCCGGCCGACCTGCCGCGCGAACGCTTCGAGCTGTCCGGGCTCGACCCTCAGATCCACGATTCCCCCTCAGGACCCGACGAGCGCCAGCACGGCGCAGGCGGCGGTCCCGGCGCCGCCGGCCCGGAGTAGCCAGGAGATGTACGGCCCCGCGGACTTTCGGCGCAACGCCTCCCACGAGGCCCTGATCTCCCCGGCGGTCCTCGCCCCGTGGCCGACCACCGTGGTCATCACGCCGAAGGCGACCATCATCAGCCCGGCGAAGAAGAAGGCCAGCCGCCCCCGGAAGAACCGCCGGCTGACCGGCTGATAGCGGTGCCCCTCGCGGTAGACCCGCACTTTCTCGCCCGCGGCGTACCAGCCGCGAAGCCCGGCGCCGTCCCGCACGACCCGGCCGCTGTCCGCCCGGAAAGAGCCGAAGCAGACGTCGTACGCATCCGCGGAATGGTGCCTGCCGTAAGCCCGGCGTTCCTCACACCGCTTCACGACCAGCGTTCCCTTGTTCGCCACGAGCCCGGCCGACTTCTCCGCCTGACGGGCCATGAACCCCATACAGGCCGGCGAAAGGACAACGATGCCGACCCCTGTGAGGCGCGGCATGATGCGCGGCGCAGGCAGCGCGGCGAACGGGCTCGTCGCGGCTAACTCGGGTACGGCCATGAAGGGTCTCCTCACGTCGGATGAGGGGACCTTATGCACACAGCAACAAGTGACCGTCACACGAAAGCGGGCCACGCACCACGGACACCAACCCCAAGCCCTTGTCCCACCTGCCCCGACAGCCCACCCGGGCCCCGCCGACGCTCACCCGATGGGGCTAACGGCCGTGATGACTAGCGGCCGCCCGCGCTGCGTTCGCGCAGTTGCTGCCAGACCTTTGCCACCTGGGGCTCCAGGGCGTCCAGGGGGCCGTCGTTGTCGATGACGATGTCGGCCACGGCGAGGCGGGCCTCGCGGGTGGCCTGGGCCGTCATGCGGGCGCGGGCCTCTTCGGGGGTCATGCCGCGGAGGCGGACCAGGCGGTCCAGGCGGGTTTCGGTGCCGGCGTCGACGACGATGACCAGGTCGTAGAGCGGGGCCAGGCCGTTCTCGGCGAGGAGGGGGACGTCGTGGACGACGACGGCGTCCGGGGCCGCGGCGGCTTCCAGTTCGGCGGAGCGGGCCCGGACGAGGGGGTGCACGATGGCGTTGAGGGCGGCGAGGCGGTCGGGGTCGGCGAAGACGATCGCGCCCAGTGCGGGCCGGTCGAGCGCGCCCTCGGGGGTGAGGACCGCGTCGCCGAACTCGGCGACGACCGCGGCCAGTCCGGGCGTGCCCGGCTCGACCACTTCGCGCGCGATCCGGTCGGAGTCCACGATGACCGCGCCGTACGACGCGAGCAGCCGCGACACCTCGCTCTTGCCGGCTCCGATTCCGCCCGTGAGGCCCACTCTCAGCATGGGCCCCACGGTATAGGGCGGGCGGTCAGTGACCGCTGTCGCCCTCCCTGTCGGCGAGGAAGCGCTCGAACTCCGCGCCCAGTTCGTCGGCGGACGGCAGTTCGACGGGCTCGGCGACGAGGTTGCCGCGGGTCTCCGCGCCGGACACCGCGTCGTACTGGTGCTCAAGGCCGCGGACGAGCGTCACGAGCTCGTCGTCGCCCTCGGCGATCTGCCGCTCGATCTCCTCCTGGGTGCGCAGCGCCTCGGACCGCAGGGCGTGCGCGGCGTTGGGCAGCACCAGGCCGGTGGCGGCCGTGACCGCTTCGAGGGCGGTGAGGGCGGCGTCCGGGTACGGAGAGCGGGCGACGTAGTGCGGGACGTGCGCAGCGACGCCCAGGACGGCGTGGCCGGCCTCCGCCAGGCGGTACTCGACGAGGGCCTCGGCGCTCCCGGGCACCTGCGCCTCGTCGAAGAAGCTGCGGTGACCGGGCATCAGGTCGGTGCGGTTGCCGTGCGGGGTGATGCCGACGGGGCGGGTGTGGGGGACGCCCATGGGGATGCCGTGGAAGTTGACGGACAGCCGGACGCCGAGCCGCTCGACCAGTTGCCCCACGGCGGCGGCGAACCGCTCCCACTCCACGTCCGGCTCGGGGCCGGACAGCAGCAGGAAGGGCGCGCCCGTCGCGTCCTGGACGATGCGCAGCTCGATCGCCGGGGTCTCGTAGGCGCTCCAGCGGTCCCGCTGGAAGGTGAGCAGCGGCCGGCGGGCCCGGTAGTCGATGAGCCGGTCGTGGTCGAAGCGGGCGACGACCTGGTGCGGCAGGGTGTCCAGGAGCCGCGAGACGATCAGCTCGCCGGTCTCTCCCGCGTCGATGTAGCCGTCGAAGTGATAGAGCATGACCAGGCCGGCCGTGTCCTGGGCCAAGGCCAGGTCGGCCACGGCGAGCCCCTTGGGCTCCCATTCGTACAAACCCTGCGGATCCAACACAGTGACCGTTCCTCCTCATGTTCCGTACCGGGGAACGCGCCTGGAGGGCCCGGCCATTCCCGCCTTCCGGATCGCGCCGGCGCATCTCACATGACGGAACGACAGCACGAGTAAGGCCCGCTCCCCAAGGGGAACGGGCCTTACTCAGTCAGCTGTCAGCTGCCGTGGTGCAGAGCCTCAGCTCTGGCCGCCGGCGAGCTTCTCGCGGAGGGCGGCCAGCGCCTCGTCCGACGCCAGGGCGCCGGAGTTGTCGGCCGACTCCGAGGAGTACGAGCCGCCGGAGACCTGGGCGCCACCGGCCTGCGGGGCAGCCTGAGCACCCTCGGCCGCAGCCTCGGCGTCCGCCTCGCGGGACTTGATGACCTGCGCCTGGTGCTGCTCGAAGCGCTGCTGCGCCTCGGCGTACTGGCGCTCCCACTCCTCGCGCTGCTTCTCGTAGCCCGGCAGCCAGTCGTTGGCCTCGGGGTCGAAGCCCTCGGGGTAGATGTAGTTGCCCTGGTCGTCGTAGGACGCGGCCATGCCGTACAGGGTCGGGTCGAACTCGACCACGGACGGGTCGGCACCGAAGGACTCGTTGGCCTGCTTCAGCGAGAGGCTGATGCGGCGGCGCTCGAGGTCGATGTCGATGACCTTGACGAAGATCTCGTCGTTGACCTGGACGACCTGCTCCGGGATCTCCACGTGGCGCTCGGCCAGCTCGGAGATGTGGACCAGGCCCTCGATGCCCTCGTCGACGCGGACGAACGCACCGAACGGAACGAGCTTGGTGACCTTACCCGGGACGACCTGACCGATCTGGTGGGTCCGGGCGAACTGCTGCCACGGGTCTTCCTGGGTGGCCTTGAGGGACAGGGACACGCGCTCGCGGTCCATGTCGACGTCGAGAACCTCGACGGTGACCTCCTGGCCGACCTCGACAACCTCGGACGGGTGGTCGATGTGCTTCCAGGACAGCTCGGAGACGTGGACGAGACCGTCGACGCCGCCCAGGTCCACGAAGGCACCGAAGTTGACGATGGAGGAGACGACGCCGGAGCGCACCTGACCCTTCTGGAGGGTGGTGAGGAAGGTCTGGCGGACCTCGCTCTGGGTCTGCTCCAGCCAGGCACGGCGGGACAGGACCACGTTGTTGCGGTTCTTGTCCAGCTCGATGATCTTGGCCTCGAGCTCCTTGCCCACGTAGGGCTGAAGGTCGCGGACGCGGCGCATCTCGACCAGGGAGGCCGGGAGGAAGCCACGGAGGCCGATGTCGAGGATGAGACCACCCTTGACGACCTCGATGACGGTACCGGTGACGATGCCGTCCTCTTCCTTGATCTTCTCGATGGTGCCCCAGGCACGCTCGTACTGGGCGCGCTTCTTCGAGAGGATCAGGCGGCCTTCCTTGTCCTCCTTCTGGAGAACCAGGGCCTCGATCTCGTCGCCGACCTTGACGACCTCGTTCGGGTCGACGTCGTGCTTGATCGAGAGCTCGCGGGAGGGGATGACACCCTCGGTCTTGTAACCGATGTCGAGCAGGACCTCGTCCCGGTCGACCTTCACGATGACGCCGTCGACGATGTCGCCGTCGTTGAAGTACTTGATCGTCTCGTCGATCGCGGCGAGGAAGGCTTCCTCGTTACCGATGTCGTTGACCGCAACCTGCGGGGTGGTGGCGGTGGTCTCGGTGCTGCTCGTCATGTGGGAAAGGGCTCCGGTACGGACATTGAGTCGTAGGTACTGCTACGCCGAGAGCCCGTATCGCACTGCCGAAGCCGGACAGCCTTGGAGACGCGCGTTCCGCGATTCGAAAACCGCTCCACGCGCCTCGCACAACCGAGGGGACATACAACAAGTGCGAGCGCGGCCTGCTCCGTCTGAGGCGCGCAGGCCCGCAGCGCAACTTGTAGCATACGGGGGCAGCCGGGCACGGTCAATGCGCGAAGGCGCACACCCGGGACGAATCCCGTCATATCGGGCACAACTTCTGTTTGGCGCGGCTGTGGGGCCCCTCAGCGCTCCGCCGCGTTCCCCCGGCCGCACGCCGCTCGGGCCCCCTCGCGGGCCGCACCACACTACTGCCGGGGGCACGACCGCCGATGATCCAAGAGTACGAACCGGAAGCGACACGGCGCGCCACCGGCGACACCGAGAGCAGCCGGGCCAGCCGCGGCTGGTGGGACCGCAACGCCGACGAGTACCAGACCGAGCACGGCGCCTTCCTCGGCGACGACCGCTTTGTCTGGGGCCCCGAGGGGCTCGACGAGGCCGACGCCGCCCTGCTGGGCCCGGCGAGCGGCCTCGCGGGGCTCGACGTCCTGGAGATCGGCGCCGGCGCCGCCCAGTGCTCGCGCTGGCTCGCCGCGCAGGGCGCCCGCCCGGTGGCCCTGGACCTCTCCCACCGCCAGCTCCAGCACGCCCTGCGCATCGGCGGGGACGTCCCCCTCGTCGAGGCCGACGCGGGCGCCCTGCCCTTCGCCGACGGCTCCTTCGACCTGGCCTGCTCCGCTTACGGGGCCGTGCCCTTCGTCGCGGACCCGGTGCGCGTGATGCGCGAGGTGCGGCGCGTGCTGCGGCCCGGCGGGCGCTGGGTCTTCTCCGTCACCCACCCCATACGCTGGGCGTTCCCCGACGAGCCGGGCCCCGAGGGCCTCTCCGTCGCGGCCTCCTACTTCGACCGCACCCCTTATGTGGAGCAGGACGAGCACGGCCGCGCCGTCTACGTGGAGCACCACCGCACGCTCGGCGACCGCGTGCGGGACGTGGTCGCGGCCGGCTTCCGGCTCACCGACCTCGTCGAGCCCGAGTGGCCCGACTGGAACACGCAGGAGTGGGGCGGCTGGTCCCCGCTGCGGGGGCACCTCATTCCGGGGACGGCGATCTTCGTCTGCGAGCGGGACGAGGGCCCTTCCGGCGGATCATGATCTCCGCGGCGGTTCCGGTGGGCAGATGTTCCGCCGGACCCTCGCCGTGGTGGTGACCCGCCGTTGCGGCGGGCTGTTCTGCCGGGAGCCCCGGCTCCCTTCCGGGGGCGGGCCCCGGCGCGGGGGCGTCGGCCGCTGAGTGAGACTGGGCCTGTGATCCACCGTGACGCCCTCGACCGGCTGCCCGTCCGCTCCGCCCTCCCCGCGCTGACGCGCGCGCTCGACGCGCACGGCGCGGCGGTGCTGTGCGCGCCGCCCGGCACCGGCAAGACCACGCTCGTGCCGCTGGTCCTCGCCGGGCTGACCGGGGACGGCCCGCGGCAGCGCGTCGTGGTCGCCGAGCCGCGCCGGATCGCCGCGCGGGCCGCGGCCCGCCGCATGGCGTGGCTGCTCGGCGAGGACGTGGGCGAGCGGGTGGGCTTCACCGTGCGCGGGGAGCGGCGGGTGGGGCCGCGGACCGTGGTCGAGGTCGTCACGACCGGTGTGCTGCTGCAGCGGCTGCAGCGCGACCCCGAGCTCGCGGATGTGGGCACGGTCGTGCTGGACGAGTGCCACGAGCGGCACCTGGACGCGGACACCGCCGCCGCCTTCCTCCTGGACGTGCGGGCCGCCCTCCGGCCCGAGCTGCGGCTGGTGGCGGCGTCCGCGACGACGGACGCCGAGGGCTGGGCCCGGCTGCTCGGCGAGGCGCCCGTGGTGACGGCCGAGAGCGTGACGCACCCGGTGGAGATCGTGTGGGCGCCGCCGGAGCGGCCCGTGCGGCCGCCGCACGGGATGCGGGTGGACCCGGCCCTGCTGGAGCACGTCGCCGCGGTGGTGCGGCGGGCGCTGCGGGAGCGGGAGGGGGACGTCCTGTGCTTCCTGCCCGGCGTGGGGGAGATCGCGCGCGTGGCGGGCCGGCTGGGCGGCCGGGAGGCGCTGGGGGCCGAGGTGCTGCAGGTGCACGGGCGGGCCCCGGCCGCGGTGCAGGACGCGGTGCTGGCCGGCTCGTCCGGGGGCCGGCGGGTGGTCCTGGCGACGTCCGTGGCGGAGTCGAGCCTGACGGTGCCCGGAGTGCGGGTCGTGGTGGACGCGGGGCTGGCCCGCGAGCCCCGCACCGACCACGCGCGCGGGCTGAGCGCGCTCACGACCGTACGGGCTTCGCGGGCGGCGGGCCGGCAGCGGGCCGGGCGTGCGGGGCGCGAGGCGCCCGGTGCGGTGTACCGCTGCTGGTCGGAGGCCGATGACGTGCGGCTGCCGGGGTTCCCGGCGGCGGAGATCCTGGTGGCCGATCTGACGGCCTTCGCGCTGCAGGCGGCGTGCTGGGGCGACCCCGGCGCGTCCGGGCTGGCCCTGCTCGACCCGCCGCCGGCCGGTGCGATGGCCGCGGCCCGCGAGGTCCTGGAGGCCACGGGTGCCGTGGCGGCCGACGGGCGGGTCACGGACCGGGGCCGGCGCATGGCGCGCCTGGGCGTGCATCCGCGGCTCGCGCGCGCCCTCCTGGACGGGGCTGCCGAGGCCGGTGCGCGCCGTGCGGCGGAAGTGGTCGCCCTGCTGAGCGAGGAGCCGCCGCGA
>NZ_PXWG01000134.1 GCF_003011965.1 Streptosporangium nondiastaticum | reverse complement strand
GAGACCGCGCAGCACCTCCGCGGCCTTGCGGAACGCGGCGGGGTCGACGGCGGGGCCGGGAACCGTGAGCGGGGCGCCGGACTCCAGCGCCGGCGCGCCGCCGCTCTTGGCGACGCGGCGGCTCTCCAGCGCGCTGGCCCGGCCGGTCTCGGCGGTGGCGTAGCGGCGCAGCAGGTCGGCGTGCTCGGTGCGGAGGCGGGCCAGCTCGGCGCGCTTGCCGCGCAGCTTGGACTCCAGCCGGGCCTTGGCCGCCCGGGTGTCCTCCAGATCCGTTTCGAGCTCGGCTATGCGCTCCTCGGTCTTCCACTCGTCGCGAGTGCGGGCGGCGGTGAGCTGGGCGACCCGCTTCCCCGCGGTGCGGTCCCAACGGCGCATCAGCACGGCGCCGACCACCGCGGCGGCGGCAGCCGCCGCGGCGAGACCCCGGATGACGACCGTTTCACCTACCACCCAAGCACCGGCGGCGCAGGCGACGGATGTCGCGGCGACCGCCGATGGGGGAAGGAGCCTGTGCAGGGATGGCGAATGGCGGTGGCGTCCTCGTGGCATGGCCTGAAACTTACCGTGCGTCGCCTCGGGAGTGTGACTCCACCACGAAACTGTTCCCTTGATCTTACTTGTCGCCTACACCTCTCACTTCGTCAGCAGCCCCTTCTCCTTGAGGTACTGCGCGGCGACATCGGCGGGCTTGAGCCGCTGCGCATCCACCTTCTTGTTGAGTTCGGTGAGATCTTCCGTGGTCAGCACCCTGGTGAGCTTCGCGAGGGCGTCCGCGACCTTCTGCGAACCCGCCTTCTGTGCATTCACCACGGGCAGGACGTTGTCGGAGTTCTGGAGCTTCTTGTCGTCCTTGAGCAGGACCAATCCGAACTGTTCGAGCGTGGCGTCCGTGGTCGTGGTCAGGAGCAGCTGGGCCTTGCCGTCCTTGACCGCCTGCTTGGCCTGGACGCTGCCCACCTCCAGCGGGGCGATGCCCGTGACGCGGATGCCGTACGTCTTCTCCAGGCCGGGCTGGCAGAAGGGCCGCTGCGGGCATTCGTCACCGGCCGCCAGCTTGACCTCCTGACCCGACTTTCCCAGGTCGGAAAGCGTCTTGAGCTGGTGTTTCTCCGCGAACTCCGCGGTGACCGCGAAGGCGTTCTGATCGACCGCGCGGCCGGGGTCGAGCACCTTCAGTCCGCGCGGCTCCGCGAGTTTCCGCAGGGCCTTCACCGTGGCGTCGGCGTCGGCGGACGCGACGGCAGGGGCATCCTTGCCGTTCTGCTTCTTGTTCAGGAATTCGGCGAGCGTCGCCGCATACTCCGGGACGACGTCGATCCGGCCCTTCTCCAACTCCGGTTCATAGAGCTCACGGGCCTCGGTGGTCTTGATCGTCGGGGAATATCCGGCGTCCTTCAGCAGGCCCGCGTATATCTCGGCGAGCACTCTGGACTCGGTGAACCCGGCCGAGCCGATGACCAGGGCGTTCTCCCCCGGTTTCGCCGATCCGCCGTCTCCTCCCCCGGACTTCTCCAGGCTGTCGCCGCCGCACGCGGCGAGACCGGCCGTCAGGACGGCGACGGCGGCCGTCGCCAGCAGGGCGCGGGGGGTCCGTGCCCGGCGCGGGGTGCTGCTCATGGGGAACTCCTTCGGTTCCGGCGGCCGCTCTCCGGCCGCCGTCGGTTCGCTGACCGGCGCCGCGCCTACCCCGGCACCGGGCCCGTACGCCGCCGCACCGGGTCGAACAGCCGCTCCGCCAGCATCAGCACGCCCTCGACGAGCAGCGCGAGCGCCGCGACCAGCACCGCGCCGGCCACCACCTGCGCGGTGTCGGTGAGCCGGAAGCCCGCCGTGATGATGCGGCCCAGGCCACCGCCGCCGGGCAGGGCGGCGAGCGTGGTCGTGGCGACGACCTGCACGGCGGCGGTCCGCACGCCCGTCACGATCAGCGGGAACGCCAGCGGGAGCTCCACGCGCGCGATGAGCTGACGGCCCGTCATCCCCATGCCGCGGGCCGCCTCGACCACATCGCGGTCCACCTCGCGCATGCCCACGTAGGCGTTGGTCAGCAGCGGGGGTATCGCGAACAGCACCAGCGCGATGACGGTCGGCCAGGAGCCGTGCGTGCCCAGCGGGCTGAGGAGCAACAGCACCAGCACCGCGAACGTGGGCACGGCGCGGCCCGCGTTGGAGATGTTGACCGCGAGGGCGCCGCCCTTGCCCAGATGGCCCAGCAGCACGGCCACCGGCAGCGCTATCGCGCAGGAGATCGCCAGGCACACCACCGTCAGGAAAAGGTGCTCGCCGAGCCGGTGCCACACGCCGTCCGTGCCCGACCAGTGCGCGCCGGTGGCCAGCCACGACCACGTGCGCTCCACGACGCCCATCAGACCGCCCCCTTGCCCGCGCGCGTCCACGGCGTCAGCAGCCGCTGGACGAGCAGCAGGATCAGATCCGCCGCGACGGCCAGCGCGACGCACAGCACCGACGCGGTGAGCACCTGCGCCTTGAAATAGCTGTGCATGCCGTCGTAGACGAGATTGCCCAGGCCGCCGTAGTGCAGGATCGCGCCGACCGTGGTGAGCGAGATCGTGGACACCGTGGTGATCCGCAGACCCGCCATCAGGGCGGGGAGCGCCAGCGGCAGTTCCACCCCGAAGAGCAGGCGCACCGGGCCGTAGCCCATGCCGCGCGCCGCCTCCCGCGCCTCCTCCGGCACCGCCGCGAGCCCCGCCAGGATGTTCCGCACGAGGATCGTCAGCGAATAGAGCACGAGGCCCGTGACCACCACCGCCACCGACAGCCCGAAGAACGGCACCAGCAGCGAGAACATCGCCAGCGACGGCACCGTGTAGAGCACGGTGGTCAGGCCCAGGACCGGGCCCGCCGCGGCGCGCCACCTGCGGGCCAGCAGCGCGAGCGGAAAGGCCACGAGCAGCCCTATGGCCACCGACGCGAGCGTGATCCCGACGTGCTGGAGCGTGGCGTCCGTCAACTCCTGGCCCCTGGTCCGCAGATACTCGCCGCAGATCCAGTCATTGCTGATCAGGCAGGACTGCCCCGCCATGCGCTCCCACCTCCCCCTGGCCGTACGACCCACGGTTTGCCGGTCGCCGTCGACCCTAACCCGGGGCACTGACATTCGAGCCGGCCGCCACACAAAGGCAACAATGTCCGGAGCGAGTACGGCCAGAATGGGGAACCATGATCCGCTTCGAGCACGTCACCAAGCGCTACGCCGACGGCACGACCGCCGTGGACGACCTGTCCTTCGAAGTGGCGGAGGGCGAGCTCATCACGCTCGTGGGGCCCTCGGGGTGCGGCAAGACCACCACGATGAAGATGGTCAACCGGCTCATCGAACCCACGTCGGGCCGGATCCTCCTCGACGGCGCGGACATCGCCGGCGTCGACCCCGTCGAGCTGCGGCGCCGCATCGGCTACGTCATCCAGCAGGTCGGGCTCTTCCCGCACAAGACCGTGCTGGAGAACACGGCGACCGTCCCCCACCTGCTGGGCTGGCAGCGCAAGAAGGCCCGGGACCGGGCCGCCGAACTCCTCGACCTCGTCGGGCTCGACCCCGCCGTCCACGGCTCCCGCTACCCCCACCAGCTCTCCGGCGGGCAGCGGCAGCGGGTCGGCGTCGCCCGGGCCCTCGCCGCCGACCCGCCCGTCCTGCTCATGGACGAACCGTTCGGGGCGGTCGACCCCGTGGTGCGGGAACGGCTCCAGAACGAGTTCCTGCGGCTGCAGTCGCAGGTGCGCAAGACCGTGCTGTTCGTCACGCACGACATAGAGGAAGCGGTGCGGCTCGGCGACCGCATCGCCGTCTACGGGCACGGCCGCATCGAGCAGTTCGACGCGCCCGCCACGGTGCTGGGCGCGCCCGCCACGCCGTACGTCGCCGACTTCGTCGGGGCCGACCGGGGGCTCAAGCGGCTCTCCGTCACCCCCATCGAGGAAGGCGACCTCGAACAGCCTCCGGTCGTGCGGCTGGACGACACCGCCGCCACGGCCGCCGCCGCCCTCGCCGCGGACGGCGCTCGGTGGGCCGTCGTCCTCGGCGACTCCGGGCGGCTGCACGGCTGGGTCTCGGCGGAGGCCCTCGCGGGCGGCGACGGAACGGTACGGGACCGGGCCCGCCGCATGGACGCCTGGCTCCCCGTCGGCGCCTCCCTCAAACAGGCCTTCAGCACGATGCTGCAGCACGACGCGGGCTGGATCGCCGTCCTCGACGGCGAAGCGACGGACCGGTTCGTCGGCGTCCTGACGCCGGCCAGGCTGCATGAGGCGCTGCGCCGCTCGATCGACGCCGACGCGCGGGGCGCCGCGCGCGGCGACGTGGATCTGGAGAACATCCCTGGGGCGTAGCTCCAGCGGCGGTGTCCGGCGGTGCCGAACCGGCACCCTTCACCCCCGGTCCGGGAGACCGCGGCGCTAGCCGCGGACCGTGCCCGGGCCGCCCTGGCCGTCTTCGTCGTCCTCGGGGAGTTTGCAGACGCGTTCCAGGAAGAACGCCGCGGCGATCACGGCGATGCCTGCCACGACGGACGCGCCGGCGTAGATGACCTGGTCGCGGCGGGGTTCGACGTCCAGGCCGTCGAGGCCCAGGAAGACGCCGACGCCGCCGTACATGCCGGCGACGAGCGCGGCGACCAGCGCGCTGGCCTGGCCGAAGACGACCGCTCGGGCGGCCACGAGCGGATCGACGCCCTTCGCGCCGGGACGCCGCTCGCGCTGCGCCCGCAGCCGGGCGCGCAGCGAGAGCGCCGTGGCCGCGAGGACGACGGCGATGACCGCCAGCACGATGGGCGCGGCCACCGGCACCCGCGGCAGCGTGCCGACCGAGTCCCACAGCCGGGCGCCCGCCCAGGAGAGGACGCCGGCCACGGCGAACAGCCCGGCCAGCACCCCGATCCGCAGTTGCCTCACCGAGCCGTCGCTCCTCATCTCGTCATCCCGATCGCGATCGCCTTCTCACGCAGTCCAACGACTACAACCGACTACAACGACTACTCGGGCAGTCGGAGTTCCAGGTCGACACGGGGCTGCACACCCTCCGTGCCGACGGCCGCGAGCAGCTCGACGACCGCGCCCCGGCCCGGGACGACGGCCTCGGGGTCGACGTCGTGCCAGGGGGCGAGGACGAAGGCGCGCTCGTGGGCGCGCGGGTGCGGCAGGGTGAGGACGGGGTCGGCGGAGACGACGTCCTGGTAGGCGACGATGTCGACATCGAGCGTGCGCGGGCCCCAGCGCTCGTCCCGCACCCGCTCGAACGCCTCCTCGATGGCGTGGCCGCGCTCCAGCAGGGAGTCCGGCGGGAGGGTGGTCTTCACGAGGACGACGGCGTTGAAGTACGAGGGCTGGGTGCCGGGCTCGACGCCCCACGGCTCGGTCTCGTAGACCGGGGAGACGGCCTTGACCCGGAGGCCGGGCGTGTCCTCAAGGGCGTCGATGGCGCCCTGGAGGGTCTCCAGGCGGTTGCCGAGGTTGCTGCCCAGGGAGATCACGGCTCGTTTGGGATTGCTCAGGGTCACGTCCGCCGCGTCCACCTGCTCCACCACGGAGGCGGGCACCGGCTGCACGGTCGGGTCGCTGCTGCTCATACTCGGCTCCGCGTAATAGTGATCGTCACATCGTCAAAGGGCACGGTGATGGGGGCGTCCGGCTTGTGGACGGTCACCTCCACCTCGCGCACGGCGTCGTGCTGGAGGCAGTTCCGGGCGATTCGCTCGGCCAGGGTCTCGATGAGGTCGACGGGCTCGCCCTGGACGATGCCGACCACTTCCTCCGCGACGATGCCGTAGTGCACGGTCTTCGTGAGGTCGTCGGAGGCGGCGGCGGGCCGGGTGTCCAGGCTCAGGACGAGGTCCACGATGAAGGTCTGGCCCTCTTCGCGCTCCTTGGGGAACACGCCGTGGTGTCCACGGGCCTTCAGGCCGCGCAGCGCGACACGATCCACACGAATCACTCCTGCTGGTCGTCGGACGGGGGGCACCTCCGATGGCCGGTACCCACGTCGAATCTACCTGCGAGCACCGACAGCGCTCACACACGGAGGCTGGGGATTTATGCACATATTCACAGATGCTTCAGCACGTTCCGGGCTCATTCGGACGCCCGCCGTGCCGGGCCGGTCACGACTCCCGCCGCGCTTACCCGCGGACCCCGTCCCCCACCCCTACCCGGCCGCCGAGCAGCCCGAACGAGTGAGGAAGCCCCACTGCGCTGACGCCTCGCGACCCCTCCAGGGGCACGGCGCAACGCGAGATACGTCACGCCCCGGGAATACCGTCCGCCCCGCCGTTCGCACCGTTCGCACCGTCTTCGTCCTCTTCCTCGTCGCGCCCGGCGAGGACCGGCGAACCGTGGTGCGACCACACCTTCCACTCCTCGCCGACGCGCCGGAAGGCGTTCGTCGCCACGACCAGCTGGCCGACGAGGGGCCCCAGCTCGCCCTCCTCCTCGGCCGGGCCGCCGCTGAGGATGTTCTCCGTGCAGGTCACGAGCGCCGTGTCACCGGCGACGGCCACCTCGACGTCGGTCAGGAAGAACTGGATGTAGTCCGTGCTCGCCATGATCAGCGCATAGGAACGGAGCACCTCGCTCCGCCCACGCAGCACCGGCCACCCCGGGTGGACGCACGACACCTCGGCGTCCGGGTCGTCCAGCCACAGCCGGCCCATCGCCGCCGTGTCGCCGCGCTCCACCGCCTCGTACAGCGCGGTGTTCGCCAGCTCGACCTGCTCGCTGTCCGTACGGGCAGTGCTCACATGCCCCCCTCGGCGCCCGACGCGCCCGCCGCACCCGCCGGCCGCGGCGGCTCCGCGGCCTCGGCGATCTCCTCGGACTTCGCGGCCTCCTGCACCGCCCGCACCACGCGCACCGCGTCCGCGCTGGCCCGCACCTCGTGCACCCGCACCGCCCACGCGCCCTCGCGCGCCGCGAGCGCGGAGACCGCGGCCGTCGCGGCGTCCCGCTCGCGGGCCGGCGGCGGCTCGTTCCCGGGGCCGGCCAGCACCCGGCCGAGGAAGCGCTTACGGGAGGCGGCCACGAGCATCGGCAGCTCCAGCTCCCGGCGCAGCCGCGCCAGGCCCGCGACCAGGGCCAGGTCGTGCTCGGCGTTCTTGGCGAAGCCCAGGCCGGGATCGACGACGAGCCGGTCCGGGTCGACGCCGCCCTCGACCACGGCGTCCAGCCGCTCCCGGAGCTCGGCGAGGACCTCGCCGACCACGTCGCCGTAGACGGCCCGGCTGTTCATGTCGGCGCTGAAGCCGCGCCAGTGCATCACCACGAAGGGCACCCGGGCCGTGGCCACGACGGGCACCATCGCCGGGTCCGCGAGGCCGCCGCTCACGTCGTTGACCAGGGTCGCCCCGGCCTCCACGGCCGCCTCCGCGACCGAGGCGCGCATGGTGTCCACCGACACCACGGCCCCCTCGGCCACCAACTCGCGGACCACGGGCACGACCCGGCGCAGCTCCTCGCCCTCGTCGACCCGCGAGGCGCCGGGGCGGGTGGACTCGCCACCCACGTCGACCAGGTCCGCACCACCCGCGATCAGGTCCAGCCCGCGCTTGACCGCGAGTTCGGTGTCGAACCAGCGCCCGCCGTCGGAGAACGAGTCCGGCGTGACGTTGACGACGCCCATCACCGCACAGCGATTCCACTCGGGCAGACCGACGGGCCCCAGGCGACCGCGCAAGGTACTCATGGGTCCAGCCTAGGGCGTGCCGCAAAGAGGAGTGCCCCCGACCGGAAGCCGGTCGGGGGCACTGCCGCACACGCGTTTCAGCGGGATCACCACGGCGCGCTCGCGGGGCGCTCACGCCGCGCGGGTGACCTCCGCGGCCGACACCTGCTCATCGGCGTCCTCCAGGACGTCCTTCGGCGGAGCGGGGCGGCGGCGCAGCAGGCGCGGCAGCTCCAGGAAGCCCTCCGCCTGCATCATCGCGAAGCCGATGCGGGGCAGGTCGCGGCTGTTCGGGAAGACGATGAAGCGGGGCTCCCAGCGGGGCCGGAACTTCTCGTTGAACTTGTACAGCGACTCGATCTGGAACCAGCGCGAGAGGAAGACCAGCACCGAGCGCTGGATGCGCACGACCGGGCCGGCGCCCAGCTTGCCGCCGCGCTCCAGGGCGGAGCGGAAGAACGCGAAGTTCAGCGACAGGCGCTTGATCTTGAGCTCGGGCGCGGCCTGGAGGAAGGCGACGATGAGGAGCTCGTTCATGCCCGGGTCCGCGCTGCGGTCGCGGCGCATGAGCTCCAGCGAGCTGCCGTCCGGGCCCCACGGCACGTAGTGCTGCATGGCGCGGAGGTCGCCGAACGGGCAGTCCTCGCCCTCCTCCGGGTCCTTGTGGGCGGTGGCGATGATGGCGTCCAGGTCCTTCGGGTCGCCGATCCGGCCCAGGGCCATGGAGAAGCCGCGCTCGTCCTCGGTGTCGCGCCAGGCGTTGGCGGCCTTCTGGACGGCCTCCAGCTCCTCCGGCGTCAGGTCGCCGACGCGGCGCACCTTGGTGCTGTAGCCGTTGCGCTCGATGCGCTTGACCATCTGGCGGACGTTGCGCATGGAGCGGCCGGTCAGGGAGAAGTCGGACACCTCCACGATGGCCTCGTCACCCATCTCCAGGGCGTCGAGCCCTGTCTCGCGGGTCCACACCTCGCCACCGGTCTCGCTGCAGCCGGCGACGGCGGGCGTCCAGGAGTGGCGCTTGGCCAGCTCCATGAACTTCTCGATCGCGCCGGGCCAGGCCTCGACGTCACCGATCGGGTCACCGCTCGCGAGCATGACGCCGGAGACGACGCGGTAGGAGACGGCCGCCTTGCCCGACGGCGAGAAGACCACGCTCTTGTCGCGGCGCAGCGCGAAGTGGCCCAGCGAGTCGCGGGCACCGTGCTTGGCGAGCAGCTCGCGCAGCTTGTCCTCGTCCTCCTCGGTGAGGACGGCGGCCGGGTACGCGGGCATGAAGGCCAGGTAGGCGGTGGTGGCGACGGTCAGCAGACCGAGGGCGCCCAGGGAGTAGCCGACGGTGTAGTCGACGTGCTCGGTGTAGCGGATCGAGCCCTCGAAGCCGAAGAGGCCCCAGATCACGTGCTCGATCTGCTCGATCACCGGCGGGTCGCCGATCATCTGGTCCGGGTGCGAGCCGACGATCACCCAGCCGAGGCCGAAGCTGAACGCGCCCATCAGCACGAAGTTGGCCGCGACCTTCCAGCGGCTGCGCGGGTCCGGCAGCGCGTAGAAGGAGCTCTTGTGCCACACGAGGTAGATGAAGAGCAGCAGCGACAGGATGGCGCCGATGTAGGAGTGGCGGTAGACGAGCTGTGCGGCCGCGCCGATGGGCAGCAGCACCACGGCGGCGAGCCAGGCGCGCTGCTTGGCCCGCTTGAGACCGTGGGCCAGCATCAGCAGCAGGACGCCGACGATGATCGAACCGGCGGCGGCGAGCTGGGTCACCGAGCCGGGCAGCACCTCGGCGAGGCTGTGGACCTTGCTCCAGCGGAACCGCGGAACCACACCGGCAAGGATGTCGACCAGGCCGATGAGGGCAGCGACCGTTCCCACGACGGCAGGCACGTTCTCGGGCTTGGGCCCTCTGACGATACGCGCAAGCCTCGACAGTCGCTTGGTTCCCTCTGGAACCCCATCGGACTTTTTGCCATCTACCCTGACAGACATCTCTTCCCGTCGTCCTGTCGAGTGGACCTGCGCCATGCGGCGGCAGCGCCCGGACAATGTGCGCCCTGTAGGACGACGGTTTCGGGGTTGAGGTTCCGCGGGGGGCCGAGCCCGGAAAGACGTAACCATTCCGCGACTCGGCGCCGGGTCGCCTCGGCAGAAAGCACCTCATGGGTCTCACCAGCATGGCAGTCCTGATACTTGCCATCGTGGCTGCGATAGTGCTCTTCGCGTTGACCATCTGGCTCTGGCCACGCCTGGGCAAACGGAGCATCGGCTCCATACTCGGCAGGGTGGGCATGATGCTGGCCACGCAGCTCACCCTGTTCGCAGCGATCGGTCTCTGGGCCAACCAGTCCTTCGGCTTCTACGGCTCCTGGGCCGACCTCTTCGGTCAGGTCAAGGAGGAGGGCGTGGTCGTCGACCACAGCGCCGGCGGCAAGCGGGTGCAGGTCGTGAACACCCAGGCCGTCAAGGTGCCCCGCGGCAACGTCCCGCGCGTCGGCGGGAAGATCGAGAAGATCCAGGTCGCCGGCGTCGAATCCAAGATCAACGGCCCGGCGTACGTCTACCTGCCGCCGGAGTACTTCCAGCCGGAGTACGCGAACCGCAAGTTTCCCGCCTCCGTCGTCCTGACCGGCTACCCGGGCACCGCCGAGGCGCTCATCAAAGGGCTCGACTACCCCGTCCGCGCGCACAAGCTGAGCAAGGACAAGAAGATGCAGCCCACCATCCTGGTGATGATGCGTCCTTCCATCGTCGGCCAGCGCGACACCGAGTGCATGGACATACCGAACGGCCCGCAGGCCGAGACCTTCTTCACCAAGGACCTGCGCAAGGCCGTCGCCCAGCACTACCGCGTCGGCGACAAGGCCGCGAACTGGGGCATGATCGGCGACTCCACCGGCGGCTACTGCGCGCTGAAGATCGCCATGCGCCACCCGGACGCGTACAGCGCCGCGGCCGCGCTCTCCGGCTACTACAAGGCTCCGCAGGACCCGACGACCGGCTCCCTCTTCGGCGGCAGCAAGCAGCTGGAGAACGAGAACGACCTGCTGTGGCGGCTGAAGAACAAGGAGATGCCGCCGGTCTCGCTGCTGGTGACCACCAGCAAGCAGGGCGAGCACAACTACAAGGACACCCTGAAGTTCATCGACATGATCAAGGCTCCGGCCCGGGTCTCGTCGATCATCCTCGACACGGGTGGTCACAACTTCAACACGTGGCGTCGTGAGCTCAACCCGACGCTGAAGTGGATGGGCAGCCGCCTTTCCGCGTAGCGGTTCGCCGATACGTTCCGGTGACGCCCGTGGGCATTCCGCCGGACCCCCGCCGTCGTGGCTCGTCGCCGCTGCGGCGGGCATTTTTTTGCGCAGCAAAACCCCCGCCGCAACGGCGTGCAGCCACGACGCCGCTGTCCGGCGGTGCCGGACCGACCGCAGCCTCAGCGAGCCATGATGAGGCTCATCGCCTCCGCGCGCGTCGCGGGATCCCGCAGCTGGCCCCGGACCGCAGAGGTCAGCGTCTTCGCGCCCGGCTTGCGGATGCCCCGCATCGACATGCACATGTGCTCGCACTCGATGACCACGACCACGCCCCGCGGCTCCAGGATCTCCATCAGGGAGTCCGCGATCTGCGTGGTGAGCCGCTCCTGGACCTGGGGGCGGCGGGCGAAGACGTCCACGAGGCGGGCGAGCTTCGACAGGCCGGTGATCTTCCCGCTGGTCGACGGGATGTAGCCGACGTGCGCCACGCCGTGGAACGGCACCAGATGGTGCTCGCACGTGCTGTAGACCTCGATGTCGCGGACGAGCACCATCTCGTCGTGACCGAGGTCGAACGTCGTGGTCAGCACGTCCTCCGGCTCCTGCCAGAGACCCGCGAATATCTCCTTGTACGCGCGCGCCACCCGCGCCGGCGTCTCCCGCAGGCCCTCCCGGTCCGGGTCCTCGCCCACGGCGAGCAACAGCTCCCGCACCGCGTTCTCGGCGCGCTTCTCGTCGAATGCGCCGACGCTCCGCTCGGCGTCCAGCGTCACCGGGTCGGTCATGGAGTGCCTCGTTCTCTCGTACGTATGTACCAACCGGCACCGCCCGGATAAACGGGATGCCGCGTCCACCAGGCTAAAACCTGGGTGACGCGGCATCCATTCCGGGCCCTGTGGTGCAGGGCCCGTGAGCCCTACGTGACGGCTGCGATCAGCTCTCCGGGCGGGTGTCGTCCGGAAGGCCGACCTGCTCGATCGCCTGGCCGCCGTTGCTCGGGGCGAGCTCCTTGGGGGAGAGCACCGGCGGGCGGGTGGACGGGGTGCGGCGCGAGGAGCCGGTCCACGCCGGGCGGGCGGGGCGCCGGACCACGTGCTTGAAGATCTCGGCGATCTCCTCCTTGTTCAGCGTCTCCTTCTCCAGGAGGGCCAGAACCAGGTTGTCGAGGATGTCGCGGTTCTCGACGAGGATCTCCCACGCCTCGTTGTGCGCGGTCTCGATGAGCTTCTTGACCTCTTCGTCGACCAGCGCGGCGACCTCTTCGGAGTAGTCGCGCTGGTGCGACATCTCGCGGCCCAGGAACGGCTCGGAGTTGTCGGAGCCGAACTTGATCGCGCCGAGGCGCTCGGTCATGCCGTACTGCGTGACCATCGCGCGGGCCGTGGCCGTGGCCTTCTCGATGTCGTTGGCGGCACCGGTGGTCGGGTCGTGGAAGACGAGCTCCTCCGCGGCGCGGCCGCCCAGCATGTACGCCAGCTGGTCGAGCATTTCATTGCGCGTGGTGGAGTACTTGTCCTCGTCGGGGAGGACCATGGTGTAGCCGAGGGCGCGGCCGCGGGACAGGATCGTGATCTTGTGCACCGGGTCGGAGTTCGGGGAGGCCGCCGCGACCAGGGCGTGACCGCCCTCGTGGTACGCGGTGATCTTCTTCTCCTTGTCGCTCATGATCCGGGTCCGCTTCTGCGGGCCGGCCACGACGCGATCGATCGCCTCGTCCAGCATGTGGTTGTCGATCAGCTTCCGGTCGCTGCGGGCCGTCAGCAGGGCGGCCTCGTTCAGCACGTTGGAGAGATCGGCACCGGTGAAGCCGGGGGTGCGGCGGGCGACGGCCGACAGGTCGACGTCCGGGGCGACCGGCTTGCCCTTCTGGTGGACCTTGAGGATCTCCAGACGGCCCTGCATGTCCGGGCGGTCGACGGCGATCTGCCGGTCGAAGCGGCCGGGGCGCAGCAGCGCCGGGTCGAGGATGTCGGGCCGGTTCGTGGCGGCGATCAGGATGACGCCGCCCTTCACGTCGAAGCCGTCCATCTCGACGAGGAGCTGGTTCAGGGTCTGCTCGCGCTCGTCGTGACCGCCGCCGAGGCCGGCGCCGCGGTGGCGGCCGACCGCGTCGATCTCGTCGACGAAGACGATGGCCGGGGCGTTGGCCTTGGCCTGCTCGAAGAGGTCACGGACGCGCGAGGCGCCGACACCCACGAACATCTCGACGAAGTCGGAGCCGGAGATCGAGTAGAAGGGCACGCCCGCCTCGCCGGCGACGGCGCGCGCGAGCAGGGTCTTGCCCGTGCCGGGCGGGCCGTAGAGCAGCACGCCCTTGGGGATCTTGGCGCCGACGGCCTGGAACTTCGCCGGCTCCTGCAGGAACTCCTTGATCTCGTGGAGCTCCTCGACGGCCTCGTCGGCGCCGGCGACGTCGGCGAAGGTCGTCTTGGGGGTGTCCTTGGTGATCAGCTTGGCCTTGGACTTCCCGAAGTTCATGACCCGGGAGCCGCCGCCCTGCATCTGATTCATCAGGAACAGGAAGACCACGACGATGAGGACGAACGGCAGCAACGACAGCAGGACGCCGATGAACGGGTTCTGCTTGGACGTCGAGACGTTGTATCCCTCCGGGATCATGTTCTTCTCGGCGTTGGCCTGCAGGGACTTGGCGATGTCGACGCCCTGCTCGCCGATGTAGTTCGCCTGGATCTTGCTGGAGCCCTTGACCTTCTGGCCGTCCTTGAGCTCAACCTTGATCTTGTTCTCGTCACCGGTCGTCAGCTCGGCCGATTTCACCAGGTCCTTGTTGATCGCATTGACGACCTGGCTGGTGTCCACCGACTTGTAGCCGCCGCCGGAGCCGACGACCTGCATCAACACGACCACGGCGAGGACGGCCAGCACGATCCACATGACCGGCCCACGGAAGTAGCGCTTCACGTCCATCCATACGGGGCGCAAGCGCCCCGTCCCTCCTGCCACAGTGAGGCACGGCCAGCCCCTCGACGGGGTGCCTGTGCGTACGGTGTCCTGCTCGACCTTGAAAGCTTGACTTGAAAGTCTGAAAAAGACTGACCTTCGGACGGTACCCCAGCATTGTCTCCCGACGCCGCTGCAGACGGTCAACCAACCCGCCTTACCCTGCTCCAACGGCGGGAACCGTCATTCGGTTCCCGCGTGCCGGGTGGGGTGGCCCGCACCGAGGGCCCGGAGCTCAGCCGCCGTAGACGTGCGGCGCGAGCGTGCCCACGAAGGGCAGGTTGCGGTACTTCTCGGCGAAGTCGAGACCATAGCCGACGACGAACTCGTTGGGGATGTCGAAGCCGACCCACTTGACGTCGATCGCGACCTTGGCCGCCTCCGGCTTGCGCAGGAGGGTGACGACGTTGAGCGAGGCGGGCTCGCGCGAGCCGAGGTTCGACAGCAGCCACGACAGGGTCAGGCCGGAGTCGATGATGTCCTCGACGATCAGGACGTCCTTGCCCTTGATGTCGGTGTCGAGGTCCTTGAGGATGCGGACCACACCGGAGGACTGGGTGCCCGCGCCGTACGAGGACACGGCCATCCAGTCCATCGTGACGGGGTTGGAGAGGGCGCGCGCCAGGTCGGCCATCACCATCACGGCGCCCTTGAGGACACCGACGATCAGCAGGTCCTTGCCCGCGTACTCCGCGTCGATCTTCGCCGCCAGCTCAGCCAGCTTCGCGTCGATCTCTTCCTTGGTGATGAGCACCGACTTGAGGTCGGTGCCCATGTCCTTGTCGTCCACCCGCGCCACTCTCGCTTGTCTACGGATCGTCCGGCTTTTCCGCGGCGAGCTGAGGCCCGTTCGTGACGTTCGTGCCCGTTCGAATCAGCCCTGCCGGAGGACCAGTCTGCCACCCTGCCTGCGGACCGCGACCCGCCCGGGCAGATTGATGGCTCCCTGACCACGCCATCCGGTGATCAGGCGGTCGACTTCCTCGATGTGCCGGGCGAAGAGCGAACCGGCCGGTGAACCCGCCGAGATGACCGCCCGGCGCAGCACGCGGCGGCGGACCGCGGGCGGCAGGGCGTAGAGCTTGGCGGTCTCCAGGGCGCCGCTGTCGTCCCGGACGGAGGGCTCCACGGCGGCGGCCCAGTCGTCCAGCGCGTCGGCGTCGTCCCGGGAGAGCTGGGCCGTGCGGGCGAGGGCCTCGATGACGCCCTTGCCGAGGGCCTTCTCCAGGACGGGGAGGGCTTCGTGGCGGACCCGGGAGCGGGTGTAGGCCGGGTCGGCGTTGTGCGGGTCGTCCCAGACGGGGAGGGACTGGACCATGCAGGCCTTGCGCGCGGTCTGCCGGTCGAGGCCGAGGAAGGGCCGGCGGTAGCGGCCGCCGACGCCGGAGGTCACGGCCATGCCGGCGAGGGAGCGGGTGCCGGAGCCGCGGGCGAGCCCGAGGAGGACCGTCTCCGCCTGGTCGTCCCGGGTGTGGCCGAGGAGGACGGCCGCGGCGCCGTGCCGCTCGGCGGCGGCGTCGAGGGCGGCGTAGCGCGCGTCGCGGGCGGCGGCCTCGGGCCCGCCGTCCCGGCCGACGTTGACGGTCAGCGCCTCGACGGGGTCGAGGTCGAAGGCCGCGAGGCGGCTCGCCACCTCCGCGGCGCGCAGGTCGGAGCCGTGCTGGAGGCCGTGGTCGACGGTGACTCCGCCGGCCCGGATGCCCAGCCGGGGCGCTTCGAAGGCCAGCGCGGAGGCGAGCGCCATGGAGTCCGCGCCGCCGGAGCAGGCGACGAGGACCAGCGGCTTGTGGCCTGCGGGGGCGGGGGGGACGGATGAGGGTGTGGTGGGGGTGAGGACGTCGTGAAGTACGCGGCGGACCGCCAGGCGTATCGCGGCGACCGCGGGATGTGGACCCATGTCCGTGTGTCCAATCGTTCCATATGGAGATCGTTCGGAGCTGCGCGAGCTACGAAGCCTCAGTCACGCTGTGTGCGTCGATGGTGACAGAAGCGAGCCATTACCCGAGCATCGCACGCCCACCCCTGGCTCACGGTCCCTCGGACGGGTGATTACGGAGGCGTTCTACCCGGAGGTGGAGCTTCCGGTTCACTGCTCTGTACGGCCGTGCACCCTCGTGACCCAGTCCGCCGGTTTGGCGATCTCCGCCTTGGTGGGCAGGGTGTTCGGGGATGTCCACACCCTGTTGAAACCGTCCATGCCGACCTCGTCGACCACGGCCCGCACGAAGCGCTCACCATCACGGTACTGGCGCAGCTTCGCATCCAGCCCCAGCAGCCTCCGCAGCGCCGCGTCCAGCCGGCCCGCGCCCTTCGCCCGCCGCTGCTGGAACTTCTCCCGGATCTCCGCCACCGACGGCACGACCTGCGGCCCCACGCCGTCCATCACGTAGTCCGCGTGGCCCTCCAGCAGCGACATCACCGCCGTCAGCCGGCCCAGGATCTCCCGCTGCGCGGGCGTCTGCACCAGATCCACGATGCTGCGCCCGCCCCCGTCCGCGCCGTCCTCCTCCGGAGGACGGCCACCCGCCAGCGACTGCGCCGCCTCCCGGATCCGCTCCAGCAGGGTGGCCGGGTCGACGTCCGTCTCCGCCAGGAACGCCTGGATCTCGCCCTCGACGTGATCGCGCAGCCAGGGCACGGCCGTGAACTGCGTCCGGTGCGTCTCCTCGTGCAGGCACACCCACAGCCGGAAGTCGTGCGGGTTCACGTCCAGCTCGCGCTCCACGTGGACGATGTTCGGCGCCACCAGCAGCAGCCGGCCCCCGCCCGCCGCCGAGCCCGGCAGGTCCCTGCTCGGCGGGGCGAACGTCTCGTACTGGCCGAGGACCCGGGAGGCCAGGAACGACAGCAGCATCCCCAGCTCCACGCCGGTCACCTTGCCGCCGACCGCGCCGAACACCGCCCCGCCGGGGACGTTCGCCCGTCGGTCCTGCATCTTCTCCAGCAGCGGGCCGAGGATCGCCCGGAACCCGGCCACGTTCGCCTTGATCCACCCCGCCCTGTCCACGACGAGGACGGGAGTGTCGCTCCCCGCGCCGCCCTCGCCCTTCCCGGCCTCGCCCTTCCCCGAGCCGCCGGGCCACATCCGGGTGAACTCCCTGACGTGCTCCTCGGACGTCGCCGCGTGCCGCCGCAACTCCGCGACGACCGCCCGCGCCTCCTCCCGGCTCACCTCCGGCCCGGGCCGTACGAACCGGGTCGCGGTCGCCACCGCGAGCTTCCAGTCGACCATCTCCGCACCACCGATGCTCGTCATGGCTTCACCGTACGTGGGCCGCTCCGCTCGGGGTAGCGAAGTGTCTCCGGCGGAGGCGGCGGGGGCCGGCGGTGCCGTACGAGCCGGGGTGCGCTCGGCACCGCCGGCTTCCCCGGCGGGGGTTGCGCGCCGTCGCGGCGGGAGAGCTGTGCGGGCTGTCCGACGTACGGCCTCGTGCCCCGTAAGGGGCGCGGGGAACTGCGCGACCAGCCACAGGCGGCCCGCAGCCGACCGGCCACCGCCCGCAGCGAAGCGCTCAGCGGCAGCCGCACCCTGCGACCGTAGTCGCAAGGCGATCGAGCGCCCCCTGGGCGGCCTCCCCGGACGCCGCCCCCGTCGTCATGAAGGCGAACGACAGCAACCGCCCGTCCGCGTCCACGACCGTGCCGGAGAGCGTGTTCACCCCCGTGAGCGTGCCGGTCTTGGCCCGGACGAGGCCGCGGCCCGCCGCGTCCGCCCCGTACCGCCCGCTGAGCGTCCCGCTGAAGCCCGCGACGGGCAGCCCCGTCAGGACGGGCCGCAGCTCCGGCCGGGCCGGATCCGCCGCCCGGGCGAGGAGCCCGGCCAGGAACGCCGCCGAGACGTGGTCCGCCCGGTCGAGCCCGCTGCCGTCGGCGATCCGCGCCCCGGACAGCGGCAGGCCGAGCTTCTCCAGGCGCGCGGTCACCGCCCTGGCCGCGCCCTCGAAGTCGGCCGGCTGCCCGGACGCGAGCGCGGTCTGCCGGGCCAGCGCCTCCGCGATGTCGTTGTCGCTGTTGGTGAGCGTGCGCTCGACGAGCGCGGACAGCGGCGGCGAGGACACCGAGGCGAGACGTTCCGCCTTGTCGCCCGCCCGCCCCGCGGCCGGGTCCCCGTCGACGTCCACGCCCGCGTCGCGCAGCATCCCGGCGAACTTCCGCGCCGCGTCCCCGGCCGGGTCCGTGGTGCGGTCGGCGGGGCCGTGGTCGGAGTCGTCCAGCCGGCCCTCGTCCACCATCAGGGCGCTGACCGGCGCGATGTTCTCGTTGGGCCCGATGGGGTGAAGGGCGGGCCCGGAATAGCGGGAGGCGTCGTAGGCGACCTTCACACGGCCCTTGCCGCGCTCCTTGAGGCCGCGGGCCGTCGCGTCGGCCAGCTCCTTCAGGCTCGCGGCGGCCGGCGCGCCCTCCTTCGCGGGGCGGGCCGTCAGCGTCGGGTCTCCCCCGCCGACCAGCACGACGGTGTCACCGTCGGCGACGGCGGTGGTCTCGATCCGGTGATCCGGGCCCAGCGCGGCGAGCGCCGCCGCGGCCGTGGCCGTCTTGATCGTGGAGGCCGGGGTGTACGGCGTGTCCTGGTCCGCCCCGTACAGCTGCTGCCCGGTCGCGACGTCCACGACGGCCGCCGACGTCTGCGCGCCCAGCGCCCCGTCCTTCAGCAGGCCCTCCAGCGCCCCCGCGAGGCCCTCCCGGGCCGGCAGCGGGGCCGTGGCCCGCCCGCCGAGGCCCGCGAGCACGGGGGGCGCGGCCGGGCGTACGGGGGCGCCGCCG
>NZ_PXWG01000133.1 GCF_003011965.1 Streptosporangium nondiastaticum | reverse complement strand
CCCCCGCCACAACCCCGCCCCACCCCCGTCACCACTGCGCTATGCCCCATTTGCCCATGAGGAGCAGTTTTTCTTCCCATTTGCTGGTGTCTATGACTAGATTCGCAATCAGTCATATTTACATCCGCCCGGCAGACCGTTCGCTTCGAGGGGATAGCAATGGCAGATTTCTCCCGGCTTCCCGGTCCCAACGCCGACCTGTGGGACTGGCAGCTCCTGGCAGCCTGCCGCGGGGTCGACAGCTCGCTGTTCTTCCACCCGGAGGGCGAGCGCGGCGCCGCCCGCAGCGCACGCGAGACCTCGGCGAAAGAGGTGTGCATGCGCTGCCCGGTCCGTGCCGAATGCGCGGCGCACGCGCTGGCCGTACGGGAGCCCTACGGCGTGTGGGGCGGCCTCACCGAGGACGAGCGCGAGGAGCTGATGGGCCGCGCGCGACACAGAGCCATCGCCGCGGCCGGCTCGTAAGCCCGGCCGCGGCCACGCACCACGGAGGTAGCGCCTCACGGAGGCAGCGCCCCGCGCCCCGGCGCGCCCGGCCGTCCCGGCGGCGCGCCCTGACGCCCGGCCGCCACGCGGGCGGCGGCTCAGCGCCCCGCCGTGCCCGCCAGCTTGTCCAGCATCGCGTCCACCGCCGGCACCCGCGCCAGGTCCGGCAGCGTCAGGGCGACGATCTCCCGGTGCACGACGGGCTCCACGGGAACCGTCCGCGCCCCCTTGGGACGTACGGACTCCAGCGCCAGCTCCGGCATCACCGCGACGCCCAGCCCCGCGCCGACCAGGCCGAACACCGCCGGGTAGTCGTCGGTCGCGAAGTCGATCCGCGGCGTGAAGCCCGCGCTCTCGCAGACCTCCACCAGATGCCGCCGGCAGCGCGGGCAGCCCGCGATCCACGGCTCCTCGGCCAGGTCGGTGATGCCGATCCGGTCCGCCCCGGCCAGCCGGTGGCCCTCCGGGACGACGCCGATGAGGCGGTCCGTCAGCAGCGGGCGGACGACGAGGTCCTCCCACTCCGCGCCCGCGGCCGGGTCCGCACCGCGGACGTCCGGGTAGCGGAAGGCCAGCGCGATCTCGCACTCCCCGTCGCGCAGCATCTCCACCGAGCGCGGCGGCTCCGCCTCGACCAGGGAGATCTCGGTACCCGGGTGCGCCGCCCGCATCTGCGCGAGCGCGCCCGGCACGAGCGTCGAGCTGCCGCTGGGGAAGGACACGAGCCGCACGCGGCCCGCCCGCAGCCCGGCGATGGCCGCGATCTCCTCCTCGGCCGCGGTCAGCCCGGCCAGGATTCCGGAAGCGTGCCGGACGAGGGCCGTACCGGCCTGGGTGAGGCGCATCTCGCGGCCCGTGCGCACCAGCAGCGGCGTGCCCGTGGACTGCTCCAGCGCCTTCATCTGCTGGCTGACGGCGGGCTGGGTGCAGCCCAGCTCCCGGGCCGCGGCCGAGAACGAACCGGTCAGGGCCACCGCGCGCAGCACCCTCAGATGACGAGCCTCGATCATACGGCGAGCATAAGGCCACCTTGGGGAGGGCGCGAAATAATCAGTGGCATCTTTGAGCACGGCCGGTTACTCTCAGTGCATGCACTTGCTCTCCGTGAACGTGGGCCGCGCCGTTACGGCGGACATCCCGGGCGTGCCCGGCTTCGAGGCCGGCCTGGCCACCGCCATCGACAAGCGACCGGCCCGCGGCCCGGTCGCCGTCGCCGCCCCGGGCCCCAAGGGCACAGGCGGCAGCGGCCTCGCGGGGGACACGATCGTCAGCCTGCGCCACCACGGCGGGGACGACCAGGCGGTGTACGCGTTCGCGCGCGAGGACCTGGACCGCTGGGAGCGGGAGCTCGGCCGCCCCCTGCCCAACGGCTCCTTCGGCGAGAACCTCACCACCAGCGGAGTCGACGTCAACGGCGCGCGCATAGGTGAGCGTTGGCGCGTCGGCCCCGATCTGGTGCTGGAGGTGAGCGCGCCCCGCATCCCGTGCCGCACGTTCGCCGCCTGGCTGGGAGAGGCGGGCTGGCTCAAGCGGTTCACCCAGGAGGCAGCCCCGGGCGCCTACCTTCGGGTGATAGAGCCGGGCGAGATCCGCGCGGGGGATGCGGTCACCGTCGTCCACCGCCCGGACCACGAGGTGACGGTGTCCTTCCTCTTCCGTGCGAACACGGTCGAGCGGAGCCTGCTCCCCCGCGTTCTGGCAGCCGGGGACGCCCTTCACCCCGAGACGCGCAAGAAGGTCCTGGCGTATCAGGCGAGCCTCTGACGGCGCCCCGGGCGGCCGGCCGATGGGGGCCGGCGGCGCCCGGCCGACCGCCCGAAGGGCTCCGTCCGCGGCCCGGTGACCGTCAATCAGCGCCCGACAAGCCGTCAAAACGCCGTGCGGGATCGGCACGGGCGGCCGCCGGGCTCTACCGTGCCGGTATGACGACTGTTTTGATCACAGGGGCGACGGCCGGGATCGGCGCCGCGTTCGCGCGCCGCCTGGCGGGCGACGGGCACGACCTCGTTCTCGTGGCCCGCGACGAGGAGCGGCTCGGCCGGCACGCGACCGAGCTCCACGACCGGCACGGCGTGGAGGTGGAGGTCCTCGCGGCGGACCTCTCCCAGGACGAGGGCATCGAGGCGGTCGAGGCGCGGCTGCGCGACCGCGAGCGCCCGGTGCACCTGCTGGTCAACAACGCCGGGTTCGGCAACAAGGGCAGCTATCTGGAGGTGTCCCTCGCCGACGAGCTCAAGATGCTCAAGGTGCACTGCGAGGCGGTGCTGCGGCTGACGTCCGCGGCGGCCGAGGGGATGCGCGAGCGCAAGCGCGGCGCGGTGATCAACGTGGCGTCGGTGGCCGCGTTCGTGCCGCGCGGCACGTACGGCGCGAGCAAGTCCTGGGTCGTGCAGTTCACCCAGGGCGCCGCGCGCGACCTGGCCGGGAGCGGGGTCCGGCTGATGGCGCTGTGCCCCGGCTTCGTCCGGACGGAGTTCCACCAGCGGGCCGGGATGGGCACGGACAACGTGCCCGGCTGGCTGTGGCTGGACGCCGACAAGGTGGTGACGGCCGCGCTGCGGGACCTGTCGCAGGGCAAGACGCTCTCGGTGCCCGACCCGCGGTACAAGGCCATGACCGGGCTGATGAAGCTGGCACCGCGCAGGGTGGTGTCGCGGGCGTCGTCGACGACGGGTCGCAAGTACGGGCCGAAGTAGGGCACGGCATTCCGCTCTCCCGGGTGATCCCTTCAGGACTAACCTGGACATATCACCCGGGAGGCGCCATGACGTTCGTACAGATCATCGACTGCAGGACGAGCCGGTACGAGGACATGAGCCGGCTGATGGACGACTGGGTCGCCGCGACCGAGGGGAAGCGGACGGCGACTCACGCGCTGGTGGGCAAGGACCGCGCGCAGGACGGCCACTACGTGGAGATCGTGGAGTTCCCGTCCCACGAGGACGCGATGCGCAACTCGAACCTCCCCGAGACCGACCGGATCTTCGCCGAGATGGTCGCCCTCTGCGACGTGCGGCCGTCCTTCACCGACCTCGACGTGGTCCGCGACGACCGGCTCGGCGGCGGAGGGCTCGGTGACGAGGGGCTCAGCGACGAGGGGCTGAACAAGACCACCGCCCGCCGCTTCTTCGAGGACGTGGCCCGGGACGGCGACCTCGGCCTGATGGACGAGCTCTTCGCCACCGGCTACCGCCACCACGACATCGGCAAGGAGGAGCCCACCGTCGTCGGCCTGGAGGCCATGCGCTCCGACGTCGAGAGCTGGAGGAACGCCTTCGACCTCGCGTTCACCCTCCACTCGCAGCTCGCCGGGGACGACGAGGTCGCCACCCGCTGGACCTGGCGCGGCACGCACCAGGGCGACTTCATGGGCCACCAGCCCACCGGGCAGGAAGTGACCATGGAGGGCACCACCACCTTCCGCTTCCAGGACGGGAAGATCGCCGAGGGCTGGTGGATCTACGACATGCTGGGGCTGAAGCGGCAGCTGGAGTCGGGGCCGGTGTGAACCGCAGGCCCGCACGAACGGCCGGAGCCCGGCACCCACCAGGGGTGCCGGGCTCCGGACTGCGGCCGCCCTGCGGCGGCGCGGGGTCAGTGCGAGTGACCGTGGCCGTGACCGTGACCGGCCTCGGCCTCCTCCTCGGCCGGCTTCTCGACGACCAGGGTCTCGGTCGTGAGCAGCAGGGAGGCGATGGAGGCGGCGTTCTCCAGGGCGGAGCGGGTGACCTTGACCGGGTCGATGACGCCGGCCTTCACCAGGTCGCCGTACTCGCCGGTGGCGGCGTTGAAGCCCTGGCCCGCCTCGAGCTCGGCGACCTTGGAGGTGATGACGTAGCCCTCGAGGCCGGCGTTCTCGGCGATCCAGCGCAGCGGCTCGACGGCGGCGCGGCGGACGACCGCGACACCGGTGGCCTCGTCGCCGGTCTTGTCGAGGTTGCCCTCGAGGACCTTGACGGCGTGGACGAGCGCGGAGCCACCCCCGGAGACGATGCCCTCCTCGACCGCGGCGCGGGTCGCGGAGATGGCGTCCTCCAGACGGTGCTTCTTCTCCTTGAGCTCGACCTCGGTGGCCGCACCCACGCGGATGACGCAGACGCCGCCGGCGAGCTTGGCGAGGCGCTCCTGGAGCTTCTCGCGGTCCCAGTCGGAGTCCGTGGCCTCGATCTCGGCCTTGATCTGGGCGACGCGGCCCTGGACGTCGCCGGCGTCGCCGCCGCCGTCCACGATCGTGGTGTCGTCCTTGGTGATGGTCACGCGGCGGGCGGAGCCCAGCACGTCCAGGCCGACCTGGTCGAGCTTGAGGCCGACCTCCTCGGCGACGACGGTGCCGCCGGTGAGGGTGGCCATGTCGCCCAGCATCGCCTTGCGGCGGTCGCCGAAGCCCGGGGCCTTGACGGCCACGGCGTTGAACGTGCCGCGGATCTTGTTGACGACGAGGGTGGAGAGGGCCTCGCCCTCGACGTCCTCGGCGATGATCAGCAGCGGCTTGGAGGAGCCGCCCTGGATGATCTTCTCCAGCAGGGGCAGCAGGTCCTGGATCGAGGAGATCTTGCCCTGGTGGATGAGGATGTACGGGTCCTCGAGGACGGCCTCCATGCGCTCCTGGTCGGTGACCATGTAGGGCGACAGGTAACCCTTGTCGAAGGCCATGCCCTCGGTGAAGTCCAGCTCCAGGCCGAAGGTGTTGGACTCCTCGACGGTGATGACACCGTCCTTGCCGACCTTGTCCATCGCCTCGGCGATGAGCTCGCCGACCTGCTTGTCCTGGGCGGACAGGGCGGCGACGGCGGCGATGTCGGCCTTGTCGTCGATCGGGCGGGCGGTCGCGAGCAGCTCGTCGGAGACGGCCTTGACCGCGGCGTCGATGCCCTTCTTCAGGGCGGCCGGGGAGGCGCCGGCGGCGACGTTGCGCAGACCCTCGCGGACCAGCGCCTGGGCCAGGACGGTCGCGGTGGTGGTGCCGTCACCCGCGATGTCGTTGGTCTTGGTCGCCACCTCCTTGACGAGCTGGGCGCCCAGGTTCTCGTACGGGTCCTCGATCTCGACCTCGCGGGCGATGGTGACGCCGTCGTTGGTGATGGTCGGAGCGCCGAACTTCTTGTCGATGACGACGTTGCGGCCCTTGGGGCCGATCGTCACCTTGACCGTGTCGGCCAGCTTGTTGACACCGCGCTCGAGGGCGCGACGGGCGTCCTCGTCGAACTTCAGGATCTTCGCCATGGCTTGCTTCAAGTCCTCTCAAACGAACCGCGCCCCGGACCCCGGCGTACACACACGGGAACCAGGGCGCAGATCACATCAAACGGGGTGAATTACTTCTCGATGATCGCGAGCACGTCGCGAGCCGAGAGGACGAGGTACTCGTCACCGTTGTACTTCACCTCGGTGCCGCCGTACTTGCTGTAGAGCACGACGTCGCCGACGTTCACGTCGAGCGGAAGACGCTGGCCGTCCTCGAAGCGGCCCGGGCCCACGGCCAGGACGACGCCCTCCTGGGGCTTCTCCTTGGCGGTGTCCGGGATGACCAGGCCAGAGGCCGTGGTCTGCTCGGCGTCGAGCGGCTGGACCACGATGCGGTCCTCGAGCGGCTTGATGGCAACCTTGGAGCTGGCGGTCGTCACGATCCGACCTCCCCCTTCGGAGATTCACGGGGTTATCTGTCTGAGGTGGCGACCAGGAGGATCCGTCGTCGCGGGTGCCGGATTCTGCCCGTCGCTGTGTTTGGCACTCCCGGGTGGAGAGTGCCAACGGAGCCGAGACTATGACGCGGTTAGCACTCGGTCAAGCGGAGTGCCAATTCGCCGTGCGGCGAGCTTGCAGTTCACCCGTGCGGGTACGGGCCTCCGGCACGGGCTCCGGCGTTACGGCGCGCGGATCTTCCCGTTCTTCCCGCGAGGCGCTACCCGCGCACGGCCGTACGTAACCCTCCAGCCGTACGTAACCCTCACCCTCTATACGTAATCCTCCAGGCGGGCCACGGTGAACCCCTGCCGCTCGATGCTGCGCAGCATGTTGGTGACCATCCTGGTCATCGTCGTGCCCTTGAGCTCCGAGGGCCCGCGGAAGTGGGCGAGGACGATGTCGCCGGGGCGCAGCTTGTCGCCCTGCGCGTAGCGCATGTCGTTGATCTGCATCGTCACCTCCCACAGCAGCAGCGCCTTGACCCCGCAGCCGCCGGCCGCGGCGAGGGTGGCGTCGTTGTAGTTGCCGTAGGGCGGACGGAACAGGGGCGGCTTGCCGCCGTACCGCTTCTCCAGCACGTCCTGCTGCCCGCAGATCTCGCGGCGCTGGGCGTCGGCGGAGAGGGTGCGCAGGTTGGGGTGGGAGAGGGTGTGGTTGTTGATGGTGTTGCGGTTCCCCTCGCCGCGCAGCTGCTCGAAGTAGCCGTAGCCGCTGCCCGCGCGGGCGATGTCGTCCGTGAGGAACATCGTGAAGGGCAGCTTGAGGTCCTTGGTCATCTTCACGAACTCCGGGTCCTTCTCCGCACCGTCGTCGAAGGTCAGGAAGACGACCTTGTCGTTGGTGGGCACGCGCCGGATCACCTTGGGGGCGGCTCCCGGCTTCAGCCCGTCGGTCAGCTTGGCGGAGGGCGGGGCCGGGGGCGCGGCGAGGGGCTTGTCGAGGCCCCAGCGGCGGTAGGCGGCGGCGTCGGGGGCGGCCGAGGGCGAGGCCGGGGCCGTCGATTCCGTGCGGGGAGAGGGAGCGCCGGACGCCTGCTTCCCGCCGCTGCCGCCGGACGAACCGGAGCAGCCGCTGAGGAGGACGGCCAGCAGGAGCGTGGTGACGGCGGCGGCGCGGCGGGCGGGTATCGGCCCGGATATACGGGAGCTCACACCTCCGATTGTTGTGCATGCGTTCGAGCCGGGCAGCAGGGGCGGCCCGCCCGCGCCCGTAGCGCCTGCCTGTCAGAGGGCTGGGCGAGAATGACCGGGTGCCAGCACAGAACGAACCGAACGCATCCGCGGCCGTCACCTCCTTCACCGCCCTCCTCACGGAAGAGGGCCGGGGCCTGCTCGCCGACCTGCGCGACCACGACCCCGCCAAGGAGCTGGCCACGGCGACCCGGCTGCGCCGCGACCACCCCGCGGAGCTCGTCTCGGCGGCGCTCGGCATGGCCCGGCTGAGACAGCGGGCGGTGGCGAAGTTCGGGGCGGAGGACGCGTACCGCATGTTCTTCACGCCGAACGGCGTGGAGCAGTCGACGCGCCGCTCCGTGGCGGAGTACCGCGCGGCCCGCTTCGCCGCGCTCGGCATCCGCTCGGTCGCGGACCTGTGCTGCGGCATCGGCGGTGACGCGATCGCGCTGGCCCGGCTGGGCATCCGCGTCCTCGCCGTCGACCGCGACCCGCTGACCTGCGAGGTCGCGCGCGCGAACGCCGAGGCGCTGGGGCTCGCGGAGCTCATCGAGGTGCGCTGCGCCGATGTCGCGGACGTGGACACCTCGGGCTACGACGCGGTCTTCGTCGACCCGGCCCGGCGGGGCGGCCGCGGCCGCATCTTCGACCCGGAGGCGTACTCCCCGCCCCTGTCCTGGGCGATCGAAGCGGCGCGGAAGGCTCCGCACGCGGCGCTCAAGATCGCCCCCGGGGTGCCGCACGAGGCCGTCCCGGACGACGCGGAGGCCGAGTGGATCTCCGACGGGGGCGATGTGAAGGAGGCCGTGCTGTGGTTCGGCACGGCGCCGGGCGCGCGCCGCGCGACGCTGCTCCCGGGCGCGCACTCGTTGGTGGGCGCGGGGCTGCCGGACCCGGCGGTACGACCGGTGGGGCGGTATCTGTACGAGCCGGACGGCGCGGTCATCCGCGCGCACTTGGTGGCTGACGTGGCGGCTCAGCTCGGCGACGGCGGCCTGATCGACGAGACGATCGCGTACGTGACGAGCGACGAGCTGCGGGCCACGGACTACGCGTCCGCGTACGAGATCACGGACGTGCTCCCGTTCAACCTGAAGAAGCTGAAGGCGCTGCTGCGGGAGCGGAAGGTGGGGGTCGTGACCGTGAAGAAGCGCGGCTCGGCGATCGAGCCGGAGGAGCTCCGCAAGAAGCTGAAGCTCGAAGGGGTGAACTCTTGTGTGATCGTACTTACGCGCGTCGACGGTTCCCCCAGCATGCTGCTGGGGCATCCCGCCCGGACTTAACCAGCGGCGCCGCACGGGCGACAGCGAGGCGCCGACCGAGCGGCGGCCGCCGCCCCGGCCGCCGTTGCTCCTACGCTCGCCCCATGACCGAGAACGAGATCAAGCTCAAGGCCATCGCGGCGCTCACCGCCCTGCGCGGCGGTGTCGGGACGGACTACGTCTCCAGCCTGCTCGGCGAGGTCATCCCCGACGAGTTCATGGTGCCGGTCGGCGCGGAGGCGCGCGAGGTCGGACTCGCGGTGCTCAACCAGCTCTCCGACCCCATGAGCGCGCTGATCAGCGGCCTGATGCTGGCCTTCGAGGCGGTCGCGGACGCGTACGACGAGACGGGGCCCGAGGCGCCGACGGAGGAGATCCTGCAGACCCTCGCGCTCGAACTCGCACGCGAATCCGGCTGAGGTCGGCGACCAGTCGGGCATCGGTCGGCGACCAGTCGTATTTCCTGCCAATCCGGCGTTATGGCGGCCGGTTCGGCGCTAGCGTGCGTCGCGTCCGGGCACGGGACACGTTGGCTACGTGGCTACGGGGGCGAGCAAAATGCTGAGCGAGGCACTGGTGGCGGTGGCCGCCGCGGGCGGCAGCGCGGTCGTACAAGCCGCAGGTACAGACGCGTGGACCGGGCTGCGGGAGCGGGTCGCGCGGTGGTTCGGCCGCGGCGACGAGGCGCGCGAACGCGTGGAGTTGGAGCGGCTCGACCGCACGGCGGGTGTGCTGGCGGCTGCGGATTCCGGCCCCGGTTCCGTTCGCGGTTCCAGCGATGCCGCGCGGGTACGGGACCGCCAGGAGGGCGCCTGGCAGAGCCGCTTCGAATCGCTGCTGGAAGGGCTTCCGGAGGAAGAGCAGGAGCTGGTGGCGGAGGAACTCCGGGCTCTGGTGAAGGAGTACGCGGCGCCGGCGTCTTCGGAGGCCCAGGTGTCGGGGAACGTCTTCCGCGGGCCTACGGCGTTCCAGGTGGGTGACGGGGGTGACGGCAACCAGCAGGACAACAGGTTCGGGGTGGAGTGACGGCGCGGCCCGGCGCCCCGGTGATGCGGGGGCGCCGGGCTCAGTTCAGTGGGCGTAGTCCTTCAGCGTCTCGGTGTCCAGGGTGACGCCGACCGGGTCGGGCAGCTTGACGGTGTCGCCGTACGGGTGGGAAGCCCGGTTCAGATACTTGCCGTTCCTCGGGTCGCTGTAGACGGTGACCATGCACTCATCGCGGTCGATGAGGAGATAGACGGGAATGCCGGCGGCGGCGTATCCGTCGCGCTTCTCCCTCCGGTCGCGGAGATCCGTGTCCACGTCATGCGACGTCACTTCGACCGTCATGAGAGCCCCGTCGGGTTCGGACCACTCACCGCGCCCCGCGAAGTGTCCGCGAGGAGTGAGCACGCCATCAGGGCGAGCTCGACCCCGCCGGTACGTTTCGACCTTCAGTCCCTGCTCCGGGTACAGCCGGAGGTCGGGGCGCTGCTTCATGCACTGCTCCAGGAGCCACATGATGATCTCTCCGTGGTCACCGTCCGGCACCGGCTTGACCTCTAGCTTCCCGTTGATGAATTCCAGCGTCACGGTTTCCGGCGCCGAACGGGCGAGCTGCTCGAAGTCCTCGACGAGCATCTGCGACCGGTGCGCGGGCGTGGGGGTCATGGCGTCGCCTCCTCCCCTCCATGGTGCCTCTATGAGGCGGGGCAATTCCTGAACGCTCACGTTGTGCTCCTTTCGGGGGTTCGGATGGACGCTCGGATGGTGGCGGCCCGGCGGTGGATCTCCTGCGGCGGGATGGCGTACGTGGTGGGCGACTTCGGTTCGCCGCGGCAGTCACGGCAGAGGCCGCCCGGAAGGGCCTCCGGGCGGCCCGGAAGGCGGCAGACCGTGCACTCCAGGATGCGGAGGGTCCGCCCCGGCGGCGGCTGCGTCGGCCGCTCCGGCGGGAGCTTGTCCTGCAGGCGACGGCGCGCCAGAGCCGCCCCATGGTGGACCTCCGGCGGCAGGCCGGCGGTGAGTTCGCGCGCGAGGCCCGCCGGGGTCGAGCCCCTGGCCAGCCACTCCTCTGCGAGGGGCTCCAGCGCGGCGCAGTCCTTGGCGGACAGCGTCATGCGCGGGTCCATGCGGCCGGCCAGCGCGAGCGCCTCGTACGCCTGCGAGCGGGGCGGCTTTGCTGCCGGTTGCGGCGGCGACTGCGGTTGAACGGGCGGCTTGGGCACGTTGCCCGCGTGGAGATCCGCCCACCAGGCGTCGTCCCGCGCGGTGCGGGAGAAGTACGTACGCGTCACCCAGTGCGTGCTGCCGCCGTCATCCTTGATCCGCTCCCTCACCCTGCGGAGGTGGCCTGCGGCCGACAGGCGCCGGAGCGCGGTGAGGCATGCCGCCTGGCCGTACGAGGGGAGGTGAGCCGCAAGGGTTTTCGCATCCATGGCGGCGCCCTCGGGCAGGCGGTCGATGAATGCGGCGATCGACGCCTCGCGGGGCGGGAGGTGCGTGAAGTCTTTTGCGGTGCGGCGGTGCTGGTCCGGGGCGGATCGCTTGCCGTAGCCGGGCTTGGCCTGAGGGTGGGCGGATACGGCGCGCACGTCGGCGCTAGAGTTGGCCTCAGCCATGGGATCGAGGTCCTGTCGATCTTGGTGGTCAGGCCCCGGTCTGGTGTTGGCGCACCTGCCGGGGCTGATTTGTTGCTGCGAACGCTAGAGGTCCGTGACCATTCGTCGCAACCCGGTCGCCGAAAGTGAACTCGTGTGGTATGCGGGGTAGTTAGCCCCTCCCTCGCGCGATGCGCGCGGAGGGAGGGCGGGTGGGTTATTTCCCCACCCATTCCACAGAAAGAGCGCTCGGGACTCGGATCCCGGATCCCGAAGCGCGGTCAGCTCGCCGCGTGGCCCCGCGAGCGCCGATGTCCAACGCGCTGCTTACCAACTTCCAGCAAGTGCATGAGCCGGCACTTGCGAGCCTCAAGGCCACAGACGGCTTGCCTGGTTTGCTTTGGCGGCCATCCGCACCGCTACCCGCTCTTCGATAGAAACCGCTCCGTGGGCCGCCGCCCCTGTTCCATCGATCTCACGGTCTCGAACTCATAGTTGGCCTCTCGCGCCAACTCCTGGTTTCCGCAAAGTCGCCAGGTCATCGGCGGTTGAGAGCCCATACTCGCCACCGCGCCCCACTCTCCAGTGAAGATCAACGGTACCCACGCGCCTCGTACCACGAAGGTTTCTCCCGAGGCCAACGACGGGCCATAACCCTAGGTAGCGTGAACAAGGAAATTCCGCCTCTCGGGGCGTACGTCATCGACACGCGGACCGATGAGGTCGGTCAAGTCATCACGTCCGCAGACGACTTGCTGCGCCTGCGCCCGCCCGGCGGGGGCGCCGCATGGGACTGCCCGGTCGAGGCGACCGAGGTGACGACCCTCCGCGTCTACCTGCGTCTCCGCGTCATCGAGGCGAACCGCGCGCGGAGGCTCGTGTGAGCACCGCCGTCGCGGAGCCGAGCCGCGCCACAGGTACCGGCACCCCGGAGGCCGAGCTCCGGTGATCAGCAGCAGTTTTCCCGCCGCCCCCTCTAAGCTTGAGGTGCTCCACTCAGCACACCGCAGCGCCGGTGCCACCGGGGACCGTCAGCGGTGCGGCCGACGCGACCCAGGAGAGTGCTGCCTCATGAGCACCGCTGCATCCGAAAGGCCTGACGGGCCGCTCATCCCTCAGCCTGCCAACAATCCGGAAGATCTCCGGGCCGCCATCGCCCAGATCATGCCGAAGGCCTTGGCAAAGTTCGACGCCGATCGCTCCGCGGCGCTGCAGGAGGCCCGCCGTACCGGTAACGCCGGACCGATGCGCCAGCTGGTCAGCCTGTGGGCCGTGCACGTGGCCATCGAACGGTTCCCTGATCGCGCCGCCAGGCTTCGCGAACTCGAAGACATTGCCGAATCGACCGAATCCCTTGATGAAGCGCGGGCCGCCGCTGCCGAGATCGGCCGCATCCTCGATCAGGCGTCCGACGATGCCGGGATCTCCCATGGGTCGGCCGCCCGGTGAACGATACGCAACACGAGCGATGGGTCTGGGAGTACGACCCGGACCGCGAGAATGTCGTCGGGGGCTTACCCGGGGCGGTTGTCGCCCAGGTCGAGAAGATCGCGGATGACCTGGTCTCACTGTGCAATATGGGGATCGACGTGACCGAACTCGGGGAGGGCGGGCCGCGCGGCCGCCCCGGCGGGGTACGCCGTATGCAGCTATCTCCCGACGGCTGGGTGCAGGTACTGCCGGCTCCCCGTCTCAGGATGCTCGCGGTTGTCCAGGTCACTCCGCCGTTCCAGCACCTCTGAACAGCCGTCGCGTCCTCACGCCAGGTCCGTCAGGTCCTCCGCGTAGAACGTCGTCAGCGGCTGCGGGCCCACGTACTGCTGGCAGTTGCACTGCCTCAGCTCGTACGCCGTCGGCTTCTTCTCCGCGTCCCAGGCGACCGGGGTCTCCACCGACTCGTGGCACTTGCCCTGCTTGTCGTGCTTGGCCAGGTGGTGTGTGCAGCCGCATATGGGCTGGGGCGGCTTGGCGGCGGCCTCCAGGGCCGCGCGCTCGGCGCGCTCCGTCTCCAAGAGCTCCAGCTTGCGCTCGTGGCGGGTACGGAAAGCCGTACGGGCGGTGTCGGCGACCTTGGTGAAGCCGCCCACGCCGAAGAAGATCAGCACCCACCAGAGCCAATCCATGTCCGGCTCCTCCCCGCCACGCCGTCCGGAGCTCCAGGGTAAGTCAGACAGCGGCAGCCCCCTAGGCGCCGACCGCCGCCGGAGGGGCCGTCAGGCCCCACACGCAGGGGGCGGCGGCAGCTTCACGACTCGTACAGGTTCTTCTTGCTCAGCTCGTGGACGTGGTCGTGATCGTGGGCATGGCCATGGCCCTCATGCGAATGAGCGTGCTCCTCCGCCGGCACATGCGTCTCCGTCACCGGCAGCGAGCTGTCCGCCGACAGCTCCCACGACGACGCCGCACGCCCCCGCGCCACCATCTCCGCTCCCAGCGCCGCCACCATCGCGCCGTTGTCCGTGCACAGCTTCGGCCGCGGCACGCGCAGCGTGATGCCCGCGTCCTCGCAGCGGCGCTGGGCCATCGCCCGCAGGCGCGTGTTCGCCGCGACGCCGCCGCCGATCATCAGGTGGTCGACGCCCTCGTCCTTGCACGCGCGGACGGCCTTGCGCGTGAGGACGTCCACGACGGCCTCCTGGAACGACGCGGCGACGTCCGCGACCGGCACGTCCTCGCCCGCCGCCCGCTTGGCCTCTATCCAGCGGGCCACGGCCGTCTTCAGACCGGAGAACGAGAAGTCGTAGATCGGGTCGCGGGAGCCGGTGAGGCCGCGCGGGAAGCGGATGGCGTCCGGGTTGCCCTCGCGGGCGTAGCGGTCGATGACCGGGCCGCCGGGGAAGCCGAGGTTCAGGACGCGGGCGACCTTGTCGAAGGCCTCGCCGGCCGCGTCGTCGATGGTCGAGCCGAGCGGGCGGACGTCGGAGGTGATGTCGGGGGCGAGCAGCAGGGAGGAGTGGCCGCCGCTGACCAGCAGGGCCATCGTCGGCTCCGGCAGCGGGCCGTGCTCCAGCTGGTCGACGCAGATGTGGGAGGCCAGGTGGTTCACTCCGTAGAGCGGCTTGCCCAGCGCGTACGCGTACGCCTTCGCCGCCGAGACGCCGACGAGCAGCGCGCCCGCGAGCCCCGGGCCCGCCGTGACCGCGATGCCGTCGAGGTCCTTCGCGGAGACGCCGGCCTCGTCCAGCGCGCGCTGGATCGTCGGGACCATCGCCTCCAGGTGGGCGCGGCTGGCCACCTCGGGGACGACGCCGCCGAAGCGCGCGTGCTCGTCGACGCTGGAGGCGACCGCGTCGGCGAGCAGCGTGTGCCCGCGGACGATGCCGACGCCGGTCTCGTCGCACGAGGTCTCGATGCCGAGGACGAGGGGTTCGTCAGCCTTGCGAGCCATGGGTCATTCCTTGCACTGCGGAGAGGGGATCGGAGAGGCGCATCACGAGGGCGTCGACGTTGCCGGGCTGGTAGTAGCCGCGGCGCACGCCGACCCCTTCGAAGCCGAAGCGTTCGTACAGGCGCTGGGCCCGGGTGTTGTCGACCCGCACTTCGAGGAGCACCTCGCGGCATTCGAAGTCGGTCGCGGCGGTCAGGAGCTCGCGCAGGAGCCGGGAGCCGAGGCCGGTGCTCCAGTGCTCCTGGGCGACGGCGATGGTCTGGACGTCGCCGGTGCCGTCGATGGCGGCCAGGCCGGCGTAGCCGACGACGCGGCCGCCCTCGTCACCGGAAGCTTCTTCACTGGAAGCCTCTTCGGCGACCACGTAGCGGCGGTTCGCGCCCGGGCCGCGCGCGTGCGCCAGCTCCGACCAGAACAGCCCCTTGGACCAGGCGTCGTCCGGGAACAGCGCGCGCTCCAGCTCCAGCACCGGCCCGATGTCCCACCAGCGCATCTCGCGGACACGCACGTTCGTGGTCACTTGGGGGTGACCACCTTGTAGTTGGCGGGCACCTGGGCGTCGGGGCGGCGCAGGTAGAGCGGCTGGTCCGGCAGGAACTCGCCGCCCGTGCGCAGCCGCTCCGCGGCGAGGGAGGCGAGGGCTCCGGCCGACTGGTGCTCGGGCATGTCGGCCCGTACGTCCGTGAAGGCGTCGGGGTAGAGCACGGCGCCCGCGCCGACCACCGTCAGGCCGGCCAGCTTCTCGGTGAGGTCCGCCGGGCGGTCCACCGACGGCTCGGTGACGCGGGTACGGGCGTCCGCGTACCGCGCCCAGTAGACCTCCTTGCGGCGGGCGTCCGTCGCCACGACGAACTCGCCCTCCAGACCCGCCTGGCCCGCCGCGTACGCGATGCCGTCGAGCGAGCACAGGCCGCGGACGGGCACGCCGAGCGCGGCGCCGAAGGTGGCGGCGGTGACGATGCCGACCCGCAGGCCGGTGTACGGGCCGGGGCCGACGCCCACCACGATGTCCGTGACGGCGTCCAGCTTGTGGCCCGCTTCGCGGAGCACCCGGTCTACGGAGGGAAGCAGCAGCTCACCGTGCCTGCGCGCGTCGATCTGACGCGCTTCGGCGACGACTTTGTCGCCGTCGTGGAGGGCTACGGTGACGGCGGGCGTGGCGGTATCAAGAGCGAGCAGCAGCACACTGACAGCCTACGGCGCGCGGCACGCGGCTCGCCGGGGGGCGGCGGTGCGGCGTGCCCGTGCGGGCGGCTCCGGCGGCGCGCTGCGCGGGCGGCCCGGGCGGCGTGGCGCGAGCGCCGCTTCGGCGGCGCGGAGCGGGTGGCCGCGGGTGCTACGGTCACCGCAACGCCGTATGCGTATGTACGCACGAAGAGATACGTGCGCAAGATACGTACGCGGGAACGTACGCAGGAAGAGAAGGGTTCGCAGCCGTGGCACGCAGCAGCTCGGGGGTCATCGTGGCCGCGCTCACCGCGGCGGCCCTCGCGGGGGTCGGTTTCCTCGCCTTCCAGGCCGAGGCCGCGCCCGACAAGCCGCAGGCCTCGCACGCGAGCGCCTCCGGCGAGGCCAAGGACAAGGGCAAGGACGGCGCGCCCGGCGACGGCGGCTCCGGCGACGGCTCCGGCAAGGACGGCGGCCAGGGACAGGAGAAGGCCGTCCCCGCCGTTCCCGCGGGCTCCGGCACGGGCCAGCGGGTCGTCTACGCGCTCGGGCAGAAGCGGGTCTGGCTGGTCGGCGCGGACGGCAAGGCCACCCACAGCTTCGAGGTCGCGCCCAGCACGGTGAACCCGCAGCCCGGCCCCTACAAGGTGACCTCCCGGGACGCCACGGGCACGGGCTCCGACGGCAAGGCCATCGAGCACGTGGTGCGCTTCCACCAGAACGCCGCGGGCATCGTCTTCGGCTTCAGCGCGGCGGTGGACGGGTCGCTGCCGGATCCCGCGTCGACCAAGAAGACGGGTGCCGTGCGGGAGAGTCCTGCGGACGGGCGGGCGATGTGGGACTTCGCCGTCAACGGCACGAAGGTTGTTGTGGTCGCTTAGGGGTTTCCCCTGCGCGGCCCGTTCCGGGGCTGCGCCCCGGACCCCCTTGTCCGCGCTGACGCGCGTCGTCCTCAATCGCCGGACGGGCTGAGATTCAACCGGGCAGGCTGAGATTCAGGCGGCGTCCTGCTCGCCGTCTCCCTGCGTCTCCGGTGACCGTGGCGGTTTCGACACCGCGTCCGCCGCCGCGCAGGAGGCCAGCAGATCTCGCATCGACGTGGGGACCGGGATCGACGGAGGCCGTTCCTCCGAGCGGAGCTCGGTCGGCGGCTGCGGCTGCTCTGGTGCCGGCATGGTGCCTCCTGGGGGGCAGCTGGGCAAGGTTAGGTAGACCTAACCGTGTCTCTGCCTACCATGTGACCACGCCCGCAGCCGCCGATGCAACATCTTGCCGACGGCTTGTCGGAACGTACAGCGGCGTGCGGCAGCGCGCGCCCTCAGCCGAGCGGCGACAGGTCCACGCCCGCCCAGCGCGCACCCACACCCGTCACCCGCACGGTCCGGACGTCGTCCGTGTCCTCCGCCGCGTGGGCCACGTCCGCCGCGTCCGCGGCGCTCGCGCCGACCGCCCGGTGGATGACGACGTGCAGCCGGTCGTCGGAGAGCTCCTCGACCTTGCCGTCGCCCCACTCCACGACGATCACGGACTCGGGGAGGGAGACGTCGAGGTCCAGGTCCTCCATCTCGTCCAGGCCGCCGGAGAGCCGGTACGCGTCGACGTGGACGAGGGCCGGGCCGCCGGAGAGGTGCGGGTGGACGCGGGCGATGACGAACGTCGGGGAGGTGACCGCGCCGCGGACGCCGAGGCCCTCGCCCAGGCCGCGGGTCAGCGTCGTCTTGCCCGCGCCGAGCTCGCCCGTGAGCAGCACCAGGTCGCCGGGGCGCAGCAGGCCGGCCAGCCGGCGGCCCAGGTCCCGCATGGCGTCGGCGGTGCCGACCGTGAGCTCTGCGCCGGTCTCGGCAGGCGTCTCGGCAGGCATCGGGGTCTCCGGGGCGGCGGCGGTCGTCTCAGGCTGGGCGCTCATATCCGCCGATGGTACGGGGCCGGGCCGCCCCGGCGCGTAAGCCCGTATGCGAACCGGCGCGTATGCCCGTACGCGCACCGGCGCGTTTCAGGCGCGGCCGCGCGCCCCCGCCGCCGCGCGCTGCCCGCGGTCCAGCGCCCCGCCCTCCGCCGCCGCGGCGAGCAGGTCGCCCAGCTGGGCGATGACGACCTCGGGCCGCTCCAGCATCACCAGGTGGCCGGTGTCCTCCAGGAGGACGAGCCGCGCGTCGGGCAGGGCCTCGGCGATGGCCTCGCTGTGCCGGCTCGGCGTGAGCAGGTCCTTGTCGCCGGCCACGACGACCACCGGCAGGTCCTCGAAGGCGCACAGCGCCTCGCGCTTCTCGTGCTCGGCGAAGACCGGGTAGAACGCGGCGACGACGTCGACCGGCGTGGCCTCGATCAGCCGCTCCGAGAACCGCACGACCGCCGGGTCCACGTCCTTCGACCCGAAGGAGTACCAGCGGAGCACGCCCGCGAACAGGTCGGCGGTGGCCCGGCGGCCCTTCTCGACCAGCTCGGGCCGGGCCGTCATCAGCTTGAAGGCGCCCGGCAGGACGAGCCGCCGCACCAGGCTCATCCCGGCGGCCGGCAGCCCGTACGTGTTCTCCGCGAGCCCGCCCGAGGACGTGCCGAGGAAGGCCGTGCCGACGACGCGCTCGGCGATCAGGCCGGGGTGCTGGGCGGCCAGCGCCATCGTCGTCATGCCGCCCATCGAGTGCCCCACGAGCACCAGCGGCCCCTCGGGGGCGGCGGCGTCGATGACGGCCCTGAGGTCGCGGCCGAAGAGGTCGATGGAGACCGCTTCCGTACGGCTGCGCTCAGAGCGGCCGTGGCTGCGCTGGTCCCAGAAGACCGCGCGGACGCCGGCGGCGCGCAGGGCGGCGCGCTGGAAGTGCCAGGAGTCCTGGCTGAGGCAGTAGCCGTGGCTGAAGACGACCGTGAGGGGCGGGGCGGCGGGCGCGCGCCGGATGCCGAAGAGCCGCCGTGAGGCGGGTGCCTGCGCCTCCCCGTCCGACCCTCCCGGCCCTCCCGGCTCGTCCACCTCGTAGTACAGCCGGGTGCCGTCCTCCGCGAGCAACGTGCCCGGCGTCCCCCGCAGCGTCCCGTACGGGCCCGCCGCGTCCAGGGCCAGCCGGGCCTTGCGGCGCATGCCGCGCCCGACCGTCAGCCGTTCGACCGCCACGCCGACCGCGGCTCCCGCGGCCAGGACGCCCAGTGCCGCGCCCGCGACCCCCGCGCCGCGCCGCCAGCCACC
>NZ_PXWG01000132.1 GCF_003011965.1 Streptosporangium nondiastaticum | reverse complement strand
GGACGCGCCCGGGCCGCCGCCGGGGCGGTCGTCGCCGCCACTGCCGCCGGAGCCGCCGCTGCCCGACTCGCCGCGCCCGCCGGGGCGTTGGCTGAAGTGCGGGCCGGAGGGCACCGGGCCGGGGGTGATGGTGGTGCTGTCGCCCGGGTTCTTTCCGTCCGTGCCCTTGCTCTGGTTGTCCCCGGAGTCGCCGTCACCCCCGAGGGTGACGAACCAGAGCCCCAGCAGAACGAGAAGGCCGAGCAGGCCAAGCGCAACTGCCCTCCGCCGCCAATAGATGGAGGAGGGAAGCGGCCCGATCGGATTGCGCAGTGATCCCACGCGAAGACTCTACGAGACATCGGCGAGGGCACCAGCCCCTACCCGCCGCGCGGGTGCCGGATTTTCTCATCATCGGTCCGCCGCGGGCCGGGCTCCGGGCCGATTTCCCATTGCTGCCATCTGACGAACATCTGACGAAAGTCGGACCGCACGCATGCCGATAGCCCGGTGTGGCGCGGAAGTGACGGACCGTAGGCTCCCGGGACCATGGACACCGTGGACAACGATCTCTATCGCGACGTCACCGAATTCGCCCGCTCCACACCGGAGTGGGTGCACACCCTTGCGGAAATCGGCACGGAGGCCGGGCTGTTGCTGCTGATGGCCGTGGCCGTCGCCGTGTGGTGGAGCAACCGGCGCACGGGGGCGCGCAGCGTCGCGCTCGCGCTGCTCGTGCCGGTCACCACGGCGATCGCGTACGGCATCAGCGAGGTCGTCAAGAGCCTGGTGGACGAGGAACGGCCGTGCCGGGCGGTCCACGGCGCGGTCACCTCGCTCGCGGCCTGCCCGCCGCACGGCGACTGGTCGTTCCCCAGCAACCACGCCACGCTCGCCGCGGCCCTCGCGACCGGCATCGTCCTCGCCCGGCGGGCGCTCGTGTGGGCCGTGCTGCCCATGGCGCTGCTCGTCGCGTTCTCGCGGGTCTTCCTCGGCGTGCACTACCCGCACGACGTGGCCGCGGGCCTGCTGCTCGGCGTGGTCGTGGCGCTGCTCGGCGGGCTGCTGCTCGTACGGCCCGCGACGGGGCTGGTGGAGCGGGCGGAGCGGGGGCGGCTGCGGCCGCTCGTAAAGGCGTAGCGCCCGGGAAGGCGTGGCGCCCGGGATGGCGTGGCGCCGGGGAAGGGGGTCAGGCCGCGGGGCGGGTCCACTCCGTCTTGTGGCCGAAGCCCTGCGCGTTGTCGATCAGGCGCAGCCAGGAGGGGCGCAGCTCCCACAGGTCGGTGCGCTCCATGGCCTGCCGGAGCCGGTCGTTGTGGTCGACGTACGGGAAGCGCTCGCTGTACGCGCGCCACGCGGTCTCGCGCTCCGCGCCCTCCAGGCGGCGGCACGTGCCCCGGCCTTGAATCCCCGTCAGGGCCGTCCACACCTGTCCGTCGCGCTGGGCGGTGAAGGCCACGCGGGCGCCGCTCGCGAGGGCGCGGCCGTGGCGCGTGGTGGCCGAGGTGACGAACAGCAGCGCGGTGTCGTCGCCGTCGGCGGGGGCGTAGAGCACCGCGCACGCCTGCGGGCCGTCCTCGTCGGCGTAGGCCAGGGTCAGGGTCGAGTGCGCGTCGAGCGCCGCGCGGATGTCGCGCGGCGGCCGCGGCTGCGTTTCGCTCTGGTTCATGGGCCCATTCCATCGCGGCGGCCCCTGCGGGGCCAGCCGGAACGCTTCGGTGCCGCCGTTTCCTCGGGGCAAGCCCCCGATGCCCCCGCCACCCCCGCGGCCTACGGGCCGGTGGGCGCGCCCGCCGTCAGGCCCGCCTCGTACGCGACGATCGCCGCCTGTACCCGGTTGCCGACCTCCAGGTGGTCGAGGACCGCGCTCACGTAGCCCTTCACCGTGCCTTCCACGAGGTGGAGGCGGCGGCCGATGCCCGCGTTGGAGAGGCCCTCGCCGAGCAGCGCGAGCACCTCGCGCTCGCGGGTGGTGAGCCCGGCGATCCGGGCGCGGGCGGCGGCCCCGCGGGTCAGGCGCTCGCCGCCGAGTTCGGCGATGACGTGCCGGGCGACCTTCGGGGAGAGGTACGCACCGCCGTCGGCGACCGCGCGGACGCCGGTCATCAGTTCGTAGGGGTCACCGGACTTGAGGAGGAAGCCGGTGGCACCGCCGCCCAGCGCGCGGGAGATGTAGGCGTCCTCGGAGAAGGTGGTGAGGACGGCGACGGCCGTGCCGGGCGCGGTCCGGCGGATCTCCTCGCACGCGGCGAGGCCGTCCATGCGCGGCATGCGGATGTCGAGCAGGGCGACGTCCGGGCGGTGGGCGCGGACCGCCTCGACGGCCTCGCGGCCGTCCGCCGCCTCCGCGACGACCTCGATGCCGGGGTCGGCGGACAGGATCGCGCGGACGCCGGCGCGGATCATCGCCTCGTCGTCGGCGACGAGGACTTTGACGACGTCGCCCGTCCCCGCCTCCGTCCCCGCGACCCTCCCTGCTTCCGCTCCCGCGTCCGTCCCCGTGTTCATCGCAGCCATTCCTTCTCCTCTTGTTCCACGACGCCGGCGGCGCCGACGCGCGGGATGCGGCTCTTCGCGACGAGGTGCCCGTCGCGGAAGCAGAGCCGGAAGTGTTCGACGCTGACGAAGAGTTCGCCGCTGGCCCGGTAGTAGCGGCACTCCGCCCCGGCGGGCGGGGTTGCCGGGTCCCGGTCTGACGGCGGGTCGGCGACCTGCCGGTCCGGGAGGAGGGGCGCGACGTCGGCGTACGGCGCGCCGACGCGCATGGCCGCGTAGTCGGCGGGCTTCAGCACGGAGTGGGCCTTGATGTAGGCGTACCAGCCGAAGGCGGCGGCGACGAAGACGGCACCGCCGGCGGCCGCGACGGCGAAGGGGACGGCGAACCGGCGCCGGGCGGTGCGCCGGGCGTGCGCGAGGGCGTCGGTGTCACGGCCGCCGTCCATGGCCGCGGGCTCCTCCGGGCGCGCCGCGTGTCCGTCCCGGGCCGCTCCCGGAAGCCCCGCCCGGGGCCCCGGATCGTGCGGCAGCCGCGCACGCACCCTGAACCCACCGCCGAACCCACCGCCGAACCCACCATCGTCCCCGGCCGCCCCCGCCGTGAACTCGCCTCCCGCGAGCGCCACCCGCTCCCGCAGCCCCAGCAGCCCCGTACCGCTGCCGCTGCCACTGCCGCTCGCGGACGGCGTGCCGCCCTCCGCAGCGGGCCCGCTGACGACCGTCACCTCCGTCTCGCGCGCTCCGGTGGCCACCGTGACGGCCACCTCCGCCCCCGGCGCGTGCTTGGCCGCGTTCGTCAGCGCCTCCTGGACGACGCGGTACGCGGCCCGCTCCACGAGCGGCGGCAGCGCCGCTTCGCTGGGTAGCGAGGCGCGCACGCGCAGGCCGGAGGCGGCCGCGCGGTCCACGAGGGCGGGCAGCGAGTCGTCCGGCGGGGCCAGCGGCGCGGGGCCGGGCGGGGCGGCGTCGCGGAGGACGCCGATGATGTCGCGAAGCCGGTCCGTCGCCGTCGCGGCGGCCTCGCGCAGGTCCGCGGCGGCCGCCCGGTGCGCCGCGTCGAGACCGGGCGCGACCTGCAGGGCACCGGCGCGCAGGGCGATCAGGCTGAGTTCGTGGCCGAGGGAGTCGTGCATGTCCTGGGCGATGCGGGCGCGCTCGCGCAGCCGGGCCCGGTCCGCGACGATCTCCTGCTCGCGCTCCAGCTGCGCCGCCCGGCTCCAGCCGGCGGCGACGAGCTCGCGCGCCTGGCGCCGGTACCGGCCGGCCAGCCAGGGGAAGACCGCGCCGAAGAGCAGCGTGCCGATCAGAACCAGCCATTCGATGACGGGGTCGGCGTGGCGGACGAGCACGAGCACCGTGCCGGCGGCCGCGACGGCGGGGAAGGCGTACAGCACGGGCCGCGTCCGGGCCGAGCGGCGGCCCAGCAGGAAGGCGAGGACGGACAGCGCGGGCCCGTAGGAGAGCGTGAACAGCGAGGGCGACGCGGCGAGGCCCAGCCCGGCGGCGAGGCCGAGCGCGAGCACCGGCCGGGCCCGGGAGACGGCCACGGCGGCGGCGAGGACGGCCGCTCCGGCCGCGGTCTGCCACCAGGCCCGGGGCGCGTTCAGGCCGAGGAGGTCCGCGGCGACGCCGGGCACGGCGAGCGCCGCCCACAGCAGGGCGTCGGGCAGGGCCCTGGTCACGATCCCGGTTCCGGCCCTGGTCGGGGCCATTGCCGGGGCCGTTGCCGGGGCGGTGGTCGTACGGCGGCTCACCGGCCCGACGGTACAAGCCGGGCCCGGCCGCGCGCCCCTGACGAAAGTCAGACGAAAGTCAGGCGAACGGGGCCCGGCGCGTTTCACCGCCGTCCGCGGCCGTGCCAGGATCGGAAGCGCCATGACTGTGACAGACCGCATCACCGCCCTGCCCGAGGCCCTCTCCGAGCCCCTCTCCGGCGCGCTCCACGGACCGGTCATCGACTGGTTCGACGCGCACGCCCGCGACCTGCCCTGGCGGCGCCCGGAGGCCGGCGCGTGGGGCGTGATGGTCAGCGAGTTCATGCTGCAGCAGACGCCGGTCAGCCGCGTCCTGCCGGTGTACGAGCAGTGGCTCGCGCGCTGGCCGCGGCCGGCGGACCTGGCGGCCGAGCCGCCCGGCGAGGCGGTGCGCGCGTGGGGCCGGCTCGGCTATCCGCGGCGGGCCCTGCGGCTGCACGCCGCCGCGACGGCGATCACCGAGCTGCACGGCGGCGAGGTGCCGAGCGACCACGCCAAGCTGCTGGCGCTGCCGGGCGTCGGCGAGTACACGGCGGCGGCGGTGGCCTCGTTCGCGTACGGGCAGCGGCACGCGGTCCTCGACACCAACGTGCGCAGGGTGTTCGCACGCGCCGTGAGCGGCGCGCAGTACCCGCCGAACGCGACGACGGCGGCCGAGCGGAAGCTGGCCCGCGCCCTGCTGCCGGAGAGCGAGCCGGTCGCCGCCCGCTGGGCCGCCGCGACGATGGAGCTGGGCGCGCTGGTGTGCACGGCGCGCACGCCGGACTGCGGGCGCTGCCCGATCGCCGGCCGGTGCGCGTGGCGCGCGGCGGGCTCCCCGGCGCACGACGGCCCGCCGCGCCGTGGCCAGACCTATGCGGGGACGGACCGGCAGGTGCGCGGAAAGCTGCTGGCCGTGCTGCGGGAGGCGCTGGAGCCCGTGCCGCAGGTGGCGCTGGACGCCGTCTGGGACGAGCCGGTGCAGCGGGCCAGGGCGCTGGACGGGCTGGTGGCCGACGGGCTGGTGGAGCCGCTGGCGGACGGGACGTACCGGCTGCCGCTGGGGTGACGTGCCGGCTGCCGCCGGGACGGGGAATCCCGCGGCGGACCCTCGTGACGGATTCCGGTCGCGCCTCTGTCGCCGAGCCCCCGTCACATAGCCGTCACGAAGCCCGTCACACGGCCGTCACAGAGCCCGTCACACGGCCGTGTCGCAAGACCCGCCGTGACCTGCCGAAAGGCCCTCCCGAACAGGACAGAGCCCCCTTTTCACGCCCTACCGCCCCTGCTCCCGCGGCGCTGTTACACAACCTATGGATAGCTGTGCACCAGCCGCAGTGCTGCCGCACATCACGTCGCAACAGCGCCTCCGTAGCGTCCTTCTCGTGCTGGGAGACCACCAGCGTGACGCGGGGATGCAAGCGGAATGGAGGCTGCGAGATGGCCAGCAGCGGCAAGGTTCTGGACTTCGAGGAGTACGTGCGCAACCGTCAGGACGCGCTCCTGCGCAGCGCCCGCCGTCTCGTGCCGGACCCCATCGACGCGCAGGACCTCCTCCAGACCGCCCTGGTGCGCACCTACGGCCGCTGGGAAGGCATAGCGGACAAGTCGCTGGCCGACGCCTACCTCCGCCGTGTCATGATCAACACTCGTACGGAGTGGTGGCGCGCCCGCAAGCTCGACGAGGTGCCCACCGAGCAGCTCCCCGACGCCAGCGTCGAGGACGGCACGGAGCAGCACGCCGACCGCGCGCTGCTGATGGACATCCTCGGTGTCCTGGCGCCCAAGCAGCGCAGCGTCGTCGTGCTGCGACACTGGGAGCAGATGAGCACCGAGGAGACCGCGGAGGCGCTCGGGATGTCGACCGGAACGGTCAAGAGCACGCTGCACCGGGCCCTGGCCCGGCTGCGCCAGGAGCTGGAGAGCCGCGACCTGGACTTCCACGCCCTCGAGCGCAACGAGCGGGGGCAGGAACGGTGCGCAGCCTGAAAAAGGCGGCTCCCCCCAGGCCGGTTCTGATCACCGGCGGCACGGTCACCGCGCTGGCCGCTGCCGCCGGTCTTCTGCTTGCCGGATGCAACGCGGGCAGCGAGGGCGTGCGCAAGGAGGGCACCGCGCAGACGCAGTCCGCCGCGAAGCCGACCCGGATGCCCTCCGCGCCGGCGACGGCGGAGCGGCCGCAGGACAAGGTCGACGCGGTCAAGCTGCTCAAGGGCGACCCGAAGATCGGCGCCCAGGTCAAGAAGGACCTGAAGCCCTGCGTGAAGAACCAGTACCCGCTGGACGTGATCTACGGGAAGCTGACCGACGGCTCCCGGGACGACATCGTCGTGAACATCCTGACCTGCGGCGATTCCGTGGGCGTGGGCTCGTATGTGTACCGTGCCAAGGGCGACGGCTCGTACGAGAACGTGTTCATGATCGAGCAGGCGCCGGTGTACGCCGAGATCGACCGCCGCGACCTCCGCGTCACCAAGCAGGTGTACGGGCCCGGTGACGCGGTCTGCTGCGCGTCGGGCGAGGATGTCATGACGTACCACTGGTCGGGGTCGGAGTTCCGGGAGACCGGGCGCACGCACACCGACTACAGCAAGGCCGGCAACAACGACAAGGGCGATTTCCCGAGCGTGGGAACGGAGGGCTGAGGGCAGCGTGGGCGATACGCATGTGCTCTTCGTGGAGGACGACGACGTCATCCGTGAGGCGACCCAGCTGGCACTGGAGCGCGACGGCTTCGAGGTGACCGCGGTGCCGGACGGGCTGCTGGGGCTGGAGAAGTTCCGCGCCCGCAAGCCCGACATCGCGCTGCTCGACGTCATGGTCCCCGGCCTGGACGGGGTCAGCCTCTGCCGCCGGATCCGCGACGAGTCGACCGTCCCGGTGATCATGCTGTCTGCGCGCGCGGACTCCATCGACGTCGTCCTGGGCCTGGAGGCCGGGGCCGACGACTACGTCACCAAGCCCTTCGACGGCGCCGTGCTCGTCGCCCGCATACGGGCCGTGCTGCGCCGCTTCGGGCACGCCAGCGGCCCCAACGGCGCCGCCGGTGCCGACGCCCCCGAGGAGCTGGAGGGCGGCGTGCTGCGCTTCGGCGACCTGGAGGTCGACACGGACGGCATGGAGGTCCGCAAGGGCGGCGAGCCCGTCGCGCTGACCCCGACCGAGATGCGGCTGCTGCTGGAGTTCTCCGCGGCGCCCGGCACGGTGCTCTCTCGCGACCGGCTGCTGGAGCGCGTCTGGGACTACGGCTGGGGCGGCGACACCCGGGTCGTCGACGTCCACGTGCAGCGGCTGCGCGGCAAGATCGGCCAGGACCGGATCGAGACGGTCCGCGGCTTCGGCTACAAGCTCAGAGGGTGACACGGTGACCACCCCATGGTGATCCGCTCCATGGCGATCCGGTCCGTGACGATCCGCTCCACGACGGCCGGGGTGTCCGCAGTGTCCGGGGCGGCCGGGGTGACCGGCTCGTGGTGAAGCTCGCCCTCCGCTCGGGGCTGCGCTGGAAGGTCAGCCTCGCCATCGCGGGCGTCGGCGCGCTCGTCGCGGTGGCGCTCAGCCTCGTCGTGCACAACGCCGCCCGCCTGTCGATGCTCGACAACAGCCGCGACGTCATGGACGAGCGGGTGCAGATCGCCCAGCGGTACTACGAGAACACCGGCCGGCTGATGCTGCACGCCAAGATCGACGACCCCGCGCTGCCCAAGCCGCTGCGCGACGCCGCCGCGATCGGCCAGCGCGCCACCTTCCTGCAGGACTCCGGCGGCGGGAACTCCCCCGAGGTCTGGGCCTCGGTGCCGGTCCGCAACGGCAAGATCCTCTCGATCCACACCCGGTTCAAGGACCGGTTCTCCATCATCGACGCCCTCGACAAGGCGCTGATCATCGGCTCGGTCTCCGTCGTCCTCGGCGGCTGCGCCCTCGGCATCCTCATCGGCGACCAGCTCTCCCGCCGGCTGCGCAAGGCCTCGGCGGCCGCCCGCAAGCTCGCCGACGGCGACTCCGAGGTACGGGTCCGCGAGGCCATCGGCGGCCGCGTGCGCGACGAGACCGACGACCTGGCGCGCGCCGTCGACGGCATGGCCGAGGCGCTCCAGCGCCGGCTGGAGGCCGAGCGGCGCGTCACCGCCGACATCGCCCACGAGCTGCGCACGCCCGTCACCGGGCTGCTCACCGCCGCCGAGCTGCTGCCGCCCGGCCGGCCCACCGAGCTCGTCCGCGACCGCGCGCAGGCCATGCGCACCCTCGTCGAGGACGTCCTGGAGGTGGCCCGGCTGGACGGCTTCGCCGAGCGCGCCGAGCTGCAGGAGCTCCTGCTGGGCGAGTTCGTCGAGCGCCGCGTCCGGGCGTTCGCCCCCGAGGCCCGCGTACGGGTCGCGCGGGACGCCTACGTCTCCACCGACCCGCGCCGCCTGGAGCGCATCATCGGCAACCTCCTGGCCAACGCCGCCAAGCACGGCAAGCCGCCGTACGACGTGACCGTCGAGGGGCGCGTGCTGCGCGTGCGCGACCACGGGCCGGGCTTCCCCGAGGAGCTGCTGCAGGAGGGCCCGAGCCGGTTCCGCACGGGCAGCAAGGACCGCGCGGGCAAGGGCCACGGCCTGGGCCTGACCATCGCCGTCGGCCAGGCCCGCGTCCTGGGCGCGCGGCTGACCTTCCGCAACGCCGACCCGGAGGTCGAGGGCGGCACGGGGGCGATCGCGGTGCTGTGGCTGCCGGAGTCGGCGCCGACGAGCACGGGCACGTTCCCGGTCATCCAGGTGCCGGACTAGGAACGGGGCAGGGATCGGGGCAGGGACCCGGATCGGGATCGGAGCGGGGGCCCCTCCGGCCTCGGCTCACATCGGCTCGATGCACTCGCCCCAGTCCTTGTCGAGGTCCAGCTGCTCGTTGCGCTGCGTCAGCGAGAACCAGTTGCCGGAGTCGTCGCGCAGGATCGCCTCGGTGCCGTACGGCCGCTCCTGGGGCTCCTGCAGGAACTCCACACCCCTGGCCTTGAACGTCTCGTAGTCGCGGTGGATGTCGTCGGTGCTGAGCACCCCCGCGCCCAGCGCGCCCTCGGAGACCAGCTTCTTCATGGCCTCCGCCGACTCCGGGTCGAGCCCGGGCGGGCCGGGGACCATCAGCGTGAGTTCGACGTCCGGCTGGTCCTTGGCGCCGACCGTGAGCCAGCGCATTCCCTTGTCGCCGCCCATGGTCATATCCGTGCGGACTTCCATGCCGAGCTTGTTCGTGTAGAAATCCTTCGCCCGGTCCTGGTCGAGGACCCAGACGGCGGTGATGGCAATTCCCTTGATCATGACGCGCTCCGCTCACCGGATTGTGCGCTGCATTACCACCGTAAAAGCCGGAGCCGGGGCACCGCGTGTCGCGGTGCCCCGGCTCGGGGGCGGATCGGATTGATCAGACGGATCGCATTGATCAGACGGATCAGATCGATCAGAGGTTCTCGCCGTGGGCCTTCAGGAAGGCGACCGGCTCGACGGCGCTGCCGTAGTTCGGGGTGGTGCGGATCTCGAAGTGCAGGTGGGGACCGGACGAATTGCCGGTGGAGCCCGACAGGCCGATGACCTGACCGGTCGTGACGGTCTGGCCGACCGAGACCTTGATCTGCGAGAGGTGGGCGTACTGCGAGTACGTGCCGTCGGCGTGCTTGATCACGATGGCGTTGCCGTACGCGGGGCCGTCGCCGCCGCCGTTCGGGCCGGCCTTGACGACGGTGCCGCCGTGGACGGACATGACCTGCGTGCCGGTGCCGACGACGAGGTCCTGGCCGCTGTGCTTGGCGGCCCACATCTTGCCGGCCTTACCGAACGGCTGGCCGATCTGGTAGCCGGCGACCGGGGCGACCCAGGCGTCGGCGCGCTTGCGCGAGGCCTCGGCCTGCTTGCGGGCGTCCTCGGCACGCTTGTCGGCGTCCCGCTTGGCCTGCTCGGCGGCCTGCTTCTCCTTCTCCGCCACCTTCAGCTGCGTCTCGGCCTGCTTGTTCAGCGCGTCCTGCAGCGTCGCGACGGACGCGAACGCGGAGAAGTCGCTGACCGAGTCGGTGGTGTCGGCTGCGAGCGCGACCCCGGCACCCAGCGCGACCGAGGCTCCCAGACCGGCTGCCACGACGGCGGCGCGGGTACGGAGAACGGTCTTGCTCGGGTTACGGAAAGCGGTGCGCTTCGACATACGGATAAACCTCCAGGCATAAACAGGTCCCGGCTGCGGACCGGGATCGCCCTACCTTGGTAACCCGCATTCGCCCGGCTGCCAAGGACGGCCTCTACTAACGAATGCCGTAGAAATGGGGGCGATTTCAAAGGCGCCGTGACCAGGCGTTCCGTTCGCTTCTCGGGGGAAATCGAAGGCGGGGGCTCTGCTATTTCTCTTAGTACGTGACGCACGCCCTATGGCGGGTGTCACCGCCGTAGGACATTCGGCCTCCCCGGTTCCGGGACCAAAGGCCCGACTGCGGCGGTACGCTCCCCGTCAGCGGCCGCGCACGGAGCGTGCGGCCCACAGGGGCTGGGGGCGGGACGATGAGCAGCGGGTTCGAGGAGATCGAGCTGGCGGATGCCGTACAGGCGGTCCGGGAGGGCCTGACCTCGGCTGCGGCCCGGGGCGCGGGCCAGGACCTGGCCTTCGAGGTGGGCGAGATCGCCATGGAGTTCACCGTCGAGATCCGCAAGGACCTCAAGGGCTCGGGCGGGGTGAAGGCCTGGGTGGTCAGCGCGGACGCGGAGGCGTCCCGCGGCTCGACCCGTACGCACAAGGTCGCGTTCACCCTGACCCCGAAGGACACGCGCACGGGCGGCAGCTGGCGTGTGGGCAACGAGCGGCCGGGCGGGGTGTCGCGGTTCGGGTCGTCCGGGCAGTAGGGGTGGGCGAGGCACAAGCGCCGGTGCCGTCCGTCGAGGACCGGCTGGTGGCGGTACTGGGGGCGGCGCGGCAGGGCAGCGGAGTGTGGCTGACGTCCAGGCTGGTGCTGACGAGTGCGCATCTATTCGAGGAGGACGACATTGCCGCGGTCGCCGAACCGCGCGGTAGCGGCCTCGTCACCTGCGACGTCGTCTGGGCTGGCGATCCGGACACGTGCGACATAGCGCTCCTGACGGCCCGGACGCCGATGCTGCTGCCCAAGAGCCCGCCGCCGCTGCGATGGGGCCGGTGCGCCGGCTGGCAGCCGATGCCGCGCTGCCAGGTGCTGGGGTTCCCGCAGGTTCAGCGGTACGGGGGCGGCGAGCTGGAGGCCGCCCAGGTCCCCGGCACGCTGATGCCCCTAGCAGGGCGTATGCGCGGTCACTACATTCTGCACGCGGACCATCACCCGCCGGCGCCCGTCCAGGGCGGCTCACCCTGGGACGGTCTTTCGGGCGGCCCGGTGTTCGCCGGCCACCTGCTGATCGGCATCGCCAGTGGTGATCCAATGGGCTGGCAGCACTCGTCTATCGAGTCGGTGCCACTCTCCGCCGCCATGGACGATCCCGGTTTCCGGAAGGCCCTGCAGGAGCACTGGCCCGACGCCCCGGAATTCGAGGAGGTCACCTCCGCCTACCCCGAGGACCTCGCCTACGAGCCCGCATACGCGAAGGCCGTCAAGGCCGCCTACAGCCGGCTGGAGATCTTCGGGCTGGACGAGCTGAGCTCGGGCGACTGGGATCTGGACACGGCCTATCTGAGTCTGGAGGCGCAGTCGCCGCCCGCGGCGCGCCCGGGCCCTGCGGAGCCCCGGGGGCGCATCGAGGATCTCCTCGGCTCGCGGCCGCGCACGGTGCTGCGCGGCGAGGCGGGCGCGGGCAAGACCACCCTCGTGTGGTGGCTGGCCTCCCACACCGTGTGCCGCACGCTGCCCGGGCAGCTCGCCGAGCTCGACGGGATGATCCCCTTCGTGGTCCCCATGCGCAGCCTCGCCGCCCGGGGCATCACCTCCCCCACCCCGTCCCAGCTACCCAAGATCGCGCGGCTGCCGGTGGACCGGCCGCCCGACGGCTGGGCCGGCCGCGTGCTGGAGGCGGGGCGCGGGCTGCTCCTCGTCGACGGGATGGACGAGATCCCGCAGGCGGATCGCGAGCTGGCCCGCAAATGGCTCGCCGGGCTTTTGCGGATGTATCCGCGGACGCGCTGCCTGGTCACGGTGCGCCCGCTGGCCGTCGGCAGCGACTGGCTGGAACAGGAGGGGTTCGAGGAACTCCGGCTGCTTCCCCTGGGCGATGAGGACATCCAGTCGTTCGTCGCCGCGTGGCACGGGGCCGCCCGGCTGGAATGCGACAGATATGCGGATGAGCACTGGGCGAAACGCCAGCGGAAACGACTTGATGCCCTCGAACAAGAGCTCGGCCGGGAATTCCGGCGCAACGACGTACTCCGCGATCTGGCCCGGACACCGCTGCTCTGCGCCGTCATCTGCGCCCTGCACAGGGCACGCAACGGTTTCCTTCCCGAGACCCGCTGGGAGCTGTACAGCGCTGCCCTGAACCTGATGCTGGCGACGCGCGACATCCACCGCCGTATTCATCAGCCGGAGGGCATCGAACTCACGGTGGACGAGGGCCGTCAGCTGCTGCAGCGCATCGCCGTGTGGCTGGCCCGGAACGGCCGCGCCGAACTCACCCGCGAGCAGGCGGTGCGCCAGCTCGCATCGGCGTTGCGAGGCCTGCGCCGGGTGCGGGCACAGGGCACTCCCCAATCCGTGCTGATGCATCTGCTCAATCGCAGCGGGCTGCTCCAGGAGAGGTCGCCGGATGCGATCCAGTTCATCCACCGCACCTTCCAGGACTATCTGGCGGCGAAGGAGTTCCAGGAGAGCGACTGCCTGGACGAATTGCTGCTCCATGCGGCGGAGGAACAGTGGCAGGACATCCTCCGGCTGGTCGTCGGCCACTGCGGGCGCAGCGAGGAGCGGCGCCTCATCGCCGGTCTGACGGCGGCGGCGGACGCGGCCCCGGACCGGGCGACGGAGTGGCCCTTGCGGGCGCTGGCGGCCCATTGCGCGCTCAATGCGAGATACATCGAGGACGAGCAGTACGCAGAGGTGTGGGCAGGCCTGAGAAGGCTTCTGCCGGCCCGCAGCGAAAGGGAGCTGCACGCCCTCGGCCAGGACGTCGTGGCCGCCGTCCACTGACGGAGGGCCATTGAAGGAAGTCCACTGACGGAGTCCACCGACGGAAAACGAGGCGGCCCCGGAACCTCGAAAGGTTCCGGGGCCGCCCCGCTGTCGCGGAATGAGCCGGAGGAGCGCGGAACGCTTACGCGTCCTTGGACAGGTTCGGACCCGCCCCGCCCGCGGCCTGCTCGATCGGCGGAGTGTCCGGCAGGGCCGACTTCTCCTCACCGCGGAAGGTGAACTTCTTCTCCTCGCCCTCGCCGTCCGTGCCGACGACCACGATGTGGCCGGGGCGCAGCTCACCGAAGAGGATCTTCTCGGAGAGGATGTCCTCGATCTCGCGCTGGATGGTGCGGCGCAGCGGACGGGCGCCCAGGATCGGGTCGTAGCCCTTCTTGGCCAGCAGCTGCTTGGCGTCCGCGCTGAGCTCGATGCCCATGTCGCGGTCCTTCAGCCGCTCGTCCACCTTGGCGATCATCAGGTCGACGATCTGGATGATGTCTTCCTGGGAGAGCTGGTGGAAGACCACCGTGTCGTCGACACGGTTGAGGAACTCGGGCCGGAAGTGCTGCTTGAGCTCTTCGTTGACCTTGGCCTTCATCCGCTCGTAGCCGGTCTTGACGTCGCCCTGGGCGGCGAAGCCCAGGTTGAAGCCCTTGGAGATGTCCCGGGTGCCGAGGTTGGTCGTCATGATGATGACGGTGTTCTTGAAGTCCACGACCCGGCCCTGGGAGTCGGTCAGGCGACCGTCCTCCAGGATCTGCAGGAGCGAGTTGAAGATGTCCGGGTGGGCCTTCTCGACCTCGTCGAACAGGACCACCGAGAACGGCTTACGGCGGACCTTCTCCGTCAGCTGGCCGCCCTCTTCGTAGCCCACGTAGCCGGGGGGCGAGCCGAAGAGGCGCGAGACGGTGTGCTTCTCGCTGAACTCCGACATGTCGAGGGAGATGAGGGCGTCCTCGTCGCCGAAGAGGAACTCGGCGAGCGTCTTGGACAGCTCGGTCTTACCGACACCGGAGGGGCCGGCGAAGATGAACGATCCACCGGGGCGCTTGGGGTCCTTGAGGCCCGCACGGGTGCGCCGGATGGCCTGGGAGAGCGCCTTGATGGCGTCCTTCTGGCCGATGACGCGCTTGTGCAGCTCGTCCTCCATGCGCAGCAGGCGGGAGGACTCCTCCTCCGTCAGCTTGAAGACCGGGATGCCGGTGGCCGTGGCGAGGACCTCGGCGATCAGCTCGCCGTCGACCTCGGCGACGACGTCCATGTCGCCGGCCTTCCACTCCTTCTCGCGCTTGGCCTTCGCGGCGAGGAGCTGCTTCTCCTTGTCGCGCAGGGAGGCGGCCTTCTCGAAGTCCTGCGAGTCGATCGCGGACTCCTTCTCCCGGCGCACGTCGGCGATCTTCTCGTCGAACTCGCGGAGGTCCGGCGGCGCGGTCATCCGGCGGATGCGCATCCGGGAGCCGGCCTCGTCGATCAGGTCGATCGCCTTGTCCGGCAGGAAGCGGTCGGAGATGTAGCGGTCGGCGAGCGTGGCGGCCTGGACCAGCGCCTCGTCCGTGATGGAGACGCGGTGGTGGGCCTCGTAGCGGTCGCGCAGACCCTTGAGGATCTCGATGGTGTGCGGCAGCGACGGCTCGGCGACCTGGATGGGCTGGAAGCGGCGCTCGAGGGCGGCGTCCTTCTCCAGGTGCTTGCGGTACTCGTCGAGCGTGGTGGCACCGATGGTCTGCAGCTCGCCGCGGGCCAGCATCGGCTTGAGGATGCTGGCGGCGTCGATCGCGCCCTCGGCGGCGCCCGCACCCACCAGGGTGTGGAGCTCGTCGATGAACAGGATGATGTCGCCGCGGGTGCGGATCTCCTTGAGGACCTTCTTCAGGCGCTCCTCGAAGTCACCGCGGTAGCGGGAGCCGGCGACCAGGGCGCCGAGGTCGAGGGTGTAGAGGTGCTTGTCCTTGAGGGTCTCGGGCACCTCGCCCTTGACGATGGCCTGGGCCAGGCCCTCGACGACGGCGGTCTTGCCGACGCCGGGCTCGCCGATGAGGACCGGGTTGTTCTTGGTGCGGCGGGACAGCACCTGCATGACCCGCTCGATCTCCTTCTCGCGCCCGATGACCGGGTCGAGCTTGGACTCGCGGGCGGCCTGCGTCAGATTGCGGCCGAACTGGTCCAGGACGAGCGAGGTCGAGGGGGTGCCCTCGGCCGGGCCGCCGGCCGTGGCGGCCTCCTTGCCCTGGTAGCCCGAGAGCAGCTGGATGACCTGCTGACGGACCCGGTTGAGATCGGCGCCCAGCTTCACGAGGACCTGGGCGGCGACGCCCTCGCCCTCGCGGATCAGGCCGAGCAGGATGTGCTCGGTGCCGATGTAGTTGTGGCCGAGCTGAAGGGCCTCGCGGAGCGAGAGCTCCAGGACCTTCTTCGCACGGGGGGTGAAGGGGATGTGCCCGGACGGGGCCTGCTGGCCCTGACCGATGATCTCCTCCACCTGCTGGCGGACCGCCTCGAGCGAAATCCCGAGGCTCTCCAGGGCCTTAGCGGCGACACCCTCACCCTCGTGGATCAGGCCCAGGAGGATGTGCTCGGTGCCGATGTAGTTGTGGTTGAGCATCCGGGCTTCTTCCTGAGCCAGGACGACAACCCGCCGCGCACGGTCGGTGAACCTCTCGAACATCGTTAATCGCTCCTCAGAGCGGTCAGGCAAGTAGGGGTCGGTCCCCTCCCTGTCCTTCCGCATGCTAGTCCCGCGGGACGGGACAGCTCATTCCAACTGCCGACATCCGTCCGGATCACCCCGCGTCGGCGGGGAAACCTGCTGCCGAACAGCCGACATCTCCTCCAACCCGATGGTGGGAGACGATGTTCCCGCAGGCCAGGCATATACGCCCGTCGTCACTACGCCGACGGCGAACGCGCGCCCGGCCCGACACGCCCGCCCATCGCCCGCCGCCACCCTCGGTGACGCGCTCCGCGCGGTGTCGCACCGCCTCTTCCCATGGGGAACCTCTTACCCGCAAGGATTGACAGTCCATGCGGCGCGGGCACCGTCCATCCGCTACGGGCGAACACCCTCGCGCTGCCCGAAGCGCCTGTGCGCCCCCCACTCCTTATACGGAGTGTGCCCAACTACCCACCCAGAGTAACCTCTTGGGCGTTTCGCAGTTGCACCGCATATGAGCTTTGTCCACCCGCGCCCCGGGGGTCCCGCAGATCCATGGTGCCAGGCGCGGCGGTGGTACGAGCGCGCGCTCGGCTGGCCGACCTCCGGCGAGGCGCCCCTGGAGCTGCTGACCGGGGTCCGCTTCGACGCCCTCGGCCTGCCCCTGGACGCGGGCGCCGCGGTGCTGGCCCGCCCGGTGCGCACCGGCCCGGTCGCGTTCGACGCCCGGGCCCGGAGGCTGTGGTTCCTGCTCGCCGCGGGCAGTGCCGACGAGCTGCCGGAGCTGCTCGACTGGCTGGAGTGGGGCGCGGTCGCCCTGGATCTGGCCGTGCTGGGGCCGGGCGGGCGGATCGCCGCGCCCGTGCCCACCGGGCCGGAGCGGGCCGTGTGGGTACGGCCTCCCCGGCCGGGAAGGCGCGGGGTCGAGCCGCCGCTGCCGGTGACGGGCCTCGGGGGCGAGGGGGACGCCCCCGATCTCGCACGGCTGGTGGGCGCGGCGGCCACGGAGGCCCACCGTGCCCGGCTGCTGCGCGCCCGCTGGGCACGCCGCCGTCCGCCGGGGGAAGGTCAGCCGTTGGCCTTCTCGTACGCCTCGCGGATGTCGGCGGGCACGCGACCGCGGTCGTTGACGTTGTAACCGTTCTTCTTGGCCCAGGCGCGGATCTTCGCGGTGTCCGGGCTGCCGGCCGAGACCGCGGCCGTGCGGGTCTTGCCGCGGCCGGCGGCGGCGCGGCCGCCGGTGCGGCGGGCGGACTTCACGTAGTCCGCGAGCGCCTGGCGGAGCTTGTCGGCGTTGGCCGTGGTGAGGTCGATCTCGTACGTCTTCCCGTCCAGGGCGAACGTCACGGTCTCGTCGGCCTCGCCACCGTCGAGGTCATCGACAAGAAGGACCTGAACCTTCTGCGCCACGGGGAATCCTTTCAGTGGAAAATGGGATTACGGAGGAATAGCAAACCGCCTTTCCCGGAAAAACACAAACCCCCCGGGAAGGTTCAGCCCGCCTTCCGCGTGGGAAGCATCCCTTCCGGAGCCATGTGATAGGGGCGCGATTCGGACATAGGGACCGCGATCACAGATGCAGAAGCATCCGGCTGTTGCCAAGGGTGTTCGGCTTCACCCGTTCGAGACCCAGGAACTCGGCGACGCCCTCGTCATAGGAACGCAGCAGCTCGCTGTAGACATCACCGTCCACGGGTGTCTCACCGATCTCCACGAAGCCGTGCTTCGCGAAGAAGTCGACTTCGAAGGTGAGGCAGAAAATGCGCCGCACGCCGAGCCAGCGCGCCGTCTGCAGCAGCTTGTCCAGTACGGCGTGCCCGACCCCGCCGCCCTTGACGCCCGGGTCCACCGCGAGAGTGCGGACCTCCGCGAGGTCTTCCCACATCACGTGCAGGGCCCCGCAGCCGACGACGGTGCCGTCCTCGTCCCGCTCGGCCACCCAGAACTCCTGGATGTCCTCGTAAAGAGTGACGGTGGCTTTGTCGAGGAGGATGCCGTCACGAACGTACGTGTTGATGAGGCGGCGCAGCGCCGCCACATCGCTGGTCCGGGCACGGCGGACGGTGACGACTTTTGATAGCGCGGGCATGCCCGGACGCTATCGTCCCGGGGCGGCCGGGCCGTCGCCGGGCCCGTCGAGTTGCACGACCCGGATCGCGTCCCGCAGGGCTTCGCGTTGTTCGGCCGACATCATGCCGAAGAAGGCGACGAGAGCGGCCGCGGGGTTGTCGCTCACGGACCACGCTTCGTTCATCAGTGCGGCCGAGTAGGCGGCCCGGTTCGAGACCGCCTCATATCGATAGGCCCGGCCTTCCGCTTCCCGGCGCAGCCAGCCCTTCTGATACAGGTTGTCCATTACGGTCATGACCGTCGTGTAGGCGATGGACCGTTCCTGTTGAAGGTCTTCCAGCACTTCTCGAACAGTGACCGGCCGGTTCCAGTCCCACACGCGCGTCATGACGGCGTCTTCCAGATCACCCAGGCGTCTGACCACACGCGAATAATAGTGGGAGATGTCTGGAATGACGCTTTATCGGAGCTGCAAAGGGGCAGCAAAAAGGGCGCACGACCGGAATTGCGGTCCCGTGCCGTACGCCCCGTGAGCACCCGCGCCCGCCCCGCGGGCGCGGGGCGGGTCAGGCCGGGCTGCCCTTGCCGGTCTGCTGCGCGGCCTCGGCCCGGGCCAGCGCGGCGTCGACCGCGGCGTCCTCCTTGGCCTTGTTCGCGCCACCCTGGCTCTTGATGATCGTCACGACCAGGGCGGTGAAGGCGATCGCCATCACGACGGGCGGCACCAGTGCGGCGACATAGTCCATGGCCGTCGGCTCCTTCTGGATCTGGATCGGGATTGCACGGTTTGTCAGCGGCCCGTCCAGATTACGCGCGCCCCGGCCCGCCTTTCAGGCGGGTCTGGCGTGCGGGGCCCCGGCGCTCGGGGGCGGAGCGGGCTTGCGGCGGGGCGGGAAGACCTCGCCGGGGGTGGGGATGGGCCGCTCCGGGCGCGGCCCGGACGGTT
>NZ_PXWG01000131.1 GCF_003011965.1 Streptosporangium nondiastaticum | reverse complement strand
GGGGCGGCGGCGGTGCCTGCCCCCGGCCGGCGCCGTCGGCGCGCGGCAGGGGTCCGGTGCAGAACGCGCAGCGGTCGCCGATGAGTTCGAGCCCGCACCAGTGGCACTCCTCCCGCCTGACGGACGCCACGAGCTGGTAGAGCACGGACGGATCCGGGATCGCCGCCGCGAACTCGACGGCCCGCCGGGTGCCCCACCAGCGCCGGGACTCCTCGGGCAGCGCGGTCTCCTGGGCGCCCCGGACCTGCCAGCGGGCGGCGAGGGTCTCCAGCACCCAGTCGCCCCCGCGGACGGGCTTGCCGCGGGCGACGGTCATCCACGTGGCGAAGCCGGGGCCGGCCGGGACCTCGCCCCCGCCGACGCGGATCAGCCGCGGACCGGGGTTGAGGAGGACGGCGAACCGCGCGCCGGGCAGCACGGACGCGGCGTGCGCGCCGAGCCCGACCTCGACGCGGTCGAGCCGGGTGACGCTGGAGAGGAGGGCGCCCGCGTGAATGTAGTGGGCGAGCAGCCGGGCGGCGGAGGCGAGCACGCCGGGACTCAGGTCGGACACCGACAACTGCCGTAACTGCCGCGCCAGTACGCCCACGGCGAGCGGCGGCAGCGCGACGGGCAGCAGCGCGATCCGCTCGCTCTCCAGGACGGCCCGCACGGCGTGCAGGCGCCGCACGTACGGCCCGGGGAGCGAGTCGGGGTAGAGGACGACGACGTGGCCGCACCGGTCGAGCAGGACGGACGCCCGGGCGACGGCGGTCTCCAGCGGCTCCTCGGCGGGCGGCCGGAGGACGGCGGCGTCGGGAACCGGCCCGTCGGTCGGTGAGATCACCAGGTCGGGGCTGGTGACCGCTATCGCAAGGGGCACGTCGGCTTCCCCGTTCACTCCGGCCGCGGGAGCTGCGGCGGACGCAGTTCGATACTGCCCTGTGCTGGCGCCTCCGCACTTTATCCACGAACAGGGCGGCTGAGAACCGGTCCTCGGAGAACCCTTGACGGATGTATTGGCCTAGACCATCTTTACGCCACACGGTGGCAGCCGTACCCCCCATCCCTACCCACCGGCACGGCTTCAACTCCTCTCCCACCAGAGGCCTCTCCGGGTTTCTCCGAAACCCCACGACCCACCGGAGGAAGCAGTGGAACACCATCGGCACAGCGCACGACTCCGCGGCAGACGCCGCATGTCCGTACCGGCCGCCGCGGCCCTCCTCCTGGCCGCCGCCCTCCCCGCCCTCGGCGCGGCCCCCGCCCGCGCCGCCGCCGACGTCAACCTCGCCAGGAACCCCGGCTTCGAGTCCGGCCTGGCCGGCTGGACGTGTTCCGGCAACAGCGGCGCCGTCGTCGGCTCTCCCGTGCGCACCGGGAGCGGCGCGCTCAAGGCGGCGCCGGCCGGGGCGGACAACGCCCGGTGCGCGCAGACCGTCGCCGTGCGGCCCGGCTCCACGTACACGCTGAGCGCGTGGGTGCAGGGCTCGTACGTCTATCTCGGCGCCGACGGCACCGGGACGACCGACGTCTCCACATGGACGCCGTCCGCGACGTCATGGCAGCAGCTCACCACCACCTTCACCACGGGCCCCGGCACCACCTCCGTCACCATCTACACCCATGGGTGGTACGGGCAGCCCGCCTACTTCGCCGACGACGTCACCCTGACGGGGCCGGGCGGCGGCGACCCCGGTGATCCGGTCCCCGGCGCTCCGGGCGGGCTCAGGGCAGGGGCCGTGACCGCCTCGTCCGTGGCCCTGTCCTGGGACGCGGTGACCGGAGCCACGGGCTACAACGTCTACCGGGACGGCACCAAGGTGCTCTCGGCGGAGGGACCTTCGGCGACCGTGACCGGGCTCGCGGCCTCGACCGCGTACCGCTTCGAGGTCTCGGCCACCAACGCCGCCGGCGAGTCCCCGAAGTCGGCGGCGGTGACGGCCACGACGAGCCCGGGCGGCGGCGATCCGGGTCCCGGCCCGTCCGTGCCCAAGCACGCGGTGACGGGCTACTGGCAGAACTTCGATAACGGCGCCACGGTGCAGAAGATCAGTGACGTGCAGAGCCAGTACGACATCATCGCCGTCGCCTTCGCCGACGCCACGACGACGCCCGGCGCGGTCGACTTCCGGCTCGACCCGGCCCTGAACTACACAGAAGCGCAGTTTAAAACCGACATCGCCGCCAAACGGGCGGCCGGAAAGAGCGTCGTCCTCTCCATCGGCGGCGAACGCGGCACGGTCACCGTCAACGACGCCTCGTCCGCCGCGCACTTCGCGGACAGCGTCTACGCCCTGATGCAGCAGTACGGGTTCGACGGCGTCGACATCGACCTCGAGAACGGCCTCGACCCGACGTACATGACGCAGGCGCTGCGCGCCCTGTCGGCGAAGGCCGGCAGCAAGCTCGTCATCACCATGGCACCGCAGACGATCGACATGCAGTCGGCGTCGGCGGGCTACTTCAGGACCGCGCTCAACATCAAGGACATCCTGACCGTCGTCAACATGCAGTACTACAACAGCGGGTCGATGAACGGCTGCGACGGGAGGGTGTACGCGCAGGGGTCCGTCGACTTCCTCACCGCGCTCGCCTGCATCCAGCTCGAAGGCGGGCTCGACCCCTCGCAGGTCGGCCTGGGGCTGCCCGCCTCGCCCCGGGCAGCGGGCGGCGGCTACGTGTCCCCTTCGGTGGTGAACAACGCGCTGGACTGCCTGGCGAAGGGCACGAACTGCGGCTCCTTCAAGCCGCCGCGGACGTATCCCGGGATCCGCGGCGCCATGACATGGTCGACGAACTGGGATGCCGCCGCGGGCAGTTCCTGGTCGGGCGCGGTCGGGCCGCACGTGCACGGGCTGCCGTAGGGCCGCTCCGCCCGTCACCCGTACGCCCGCTGCCGGGCCGGCCTCCCGGCCGGCCCGGCAGCGTGGCGCGGAGCGTCAGCGCGGCGCGGAGCGTCAGGGCTTGGGCAGCTCGCAGCCCGGGAGGCCCAGGTCCAGCTTGTTGCCGACGGTGAAGCACTTGGCTATGCCGTACGTCTCCTGGGCGTAGTTGATGCCCTCCCGCACGGTCACCTGGCCGTTCTCGTCGACCTCGCACGGGTTGTTCATCGTGCACTGCTCGCCGCTCTCGTTGCCCGTGTTGTTGATCGCGACGACCTTGCCGGTGTTCGCGTCGACCACGGGGGAGCCGGACGTGCCGCCTATCGTGTTGCACGACGAGGTGTAACGGAGCGAGTCCTTCCAGGTCCAGTCGGCCTCGCGGAGCCGGTAGACGAACCCGTCGGCGTTGCAGCTGTAGATCCGCTTCCAGAAGCCGGAGACGACCTTGATGGGCGTGCCGGCGACCGGGTGGTCCGGGGAGAGGTTCAGGGCGCTGATGCCGTAGCGCAGCTTGATCTGGGCGTACGTCGTGTTCAGCTCGTAGAGGGTGACATCCGTGTCCGTCATCGTGGCGTATGAGACTTTTGTGGCGCGCAGTGTGGCAACCTTGCCCGCACTGGAGTTCAGCAGGCTGAAGGTTCGCGTGGACGGCCGGTCGGTGATGACCTCGCCGGGCCCCGGCATGCCGGTCTCCAGGCAGTGGCCATTGGTCATGACGAGGCCGGGGTCGTTGTCCGACGAGCCCGGGAGGCGGATCAGGGAGCCTGAACAGTTGCTGAGCGCCACGGTGCCCGCGAAGTCGACCGCCTTGGGGCGGGCCTTGGCGCCCGCGGCGCCATCCGGGGAAGCCGCGGTGGCGGTGCCCGCACCGGCCACGGTCGCTCCCGTGAGGAGCAGCGTGGCGAGCGCACCGACGAGAGGTCTTCTCATGGGGGGTGGTTCCTCTCTGAGCCGAGCCGAAGCCCTGTTCGGTTTTGACATGCGCATTGTTGGTGCCGGTGAGGGTGGGCGCAATCAGCCGGACCGAAGTCACCGGAGTGAAGGGCAACTTGGCCGGAATCCCTCACCTCTCTTACGTTGACCCGTTCATGACAGCGCTCGACACTGACCACGCAACCCCTCTGCCCCCTTTCCCGCTCTCGCGACACCCCCCACCCGTCGCACGACCGGAACCCCCCAGGAGACCGCATGCGACCCCGTTCGCGCGGCAGATGGGCGACCGCCCTCGCCGCAGTGCTCACCCTGGCCCTGGCCGTCCCCGCCGCCTCGCGCGGCGCCGAGGAGGCCCGCGGGACCACCCACGAGTACGAGGTCACCGGCCCTCGTACCGCCGCCCAGCGCACCGCCGTCGCCGCGACCGGCGTCTCCGTCGACGCCGTGCGGAGCGCCTCGGTCGTCGTCACGGCCGACGCCGCCCAAGCCGAGCGCATCCGCCGGATGGGCTACAAGGTCAGTCAGCTGCCGGGGCCGCCGGACCGCTCGGGCGGCCGGGCCACCGAGCCGTACGACTTCCCCCCGGAGGACGCGAAGTACCACAACTACAAGGAGGCCATGGCGGAGATCGACGCGGACGTCGCCGCCCACCCGGCCATCATGAGCAAGAAGGTCATCGGCAAGTCCTACGAGGGCCGCGACATCGTCGCCGTCAAGATCAGCGACAACGTCGGCACCGACGAGGACGAGCCCGAGGTCCTCTTCACCGCGCACCAGCACGCGCGCGAGCACCTCACCGTCGAGATGGCCCTCTACCTGCTCAAGGAGTTCGGCTCCAAATACGGCACCGACCCGCGCGTCACCAAGATGGTCGACTCGCGCGAGATCTGGGTCGTGCCCGACGTCAACCCCGACGGCGGCGAATACGACATCGCCACCGGCTCGTACCGCAGCTGGCGCAAGAACCGCCAGCCCAACACCGGCTCCGCCTACCGCGGCACCGACCTCAACCGCAACTGGAACTACAAGTGGGGCTGCTGCGGCGGCTCCTCCGGCAGCCCCGGCTCCGAGACCTACCGCGGCACGGCGGGCGAGTCCGCGCCCGAGGTGAAGGTCGTCGCCGACTTCGTCCGCAGCCGGATCGTCGGCGGAAAACAGCAGATCAAGTCGGGCATCGACTTCCACACGTACAGCGAGCTGGTCCTGTGGCCCTTCGGCTACACCTACGACGACACCGGCCCCGGCATGACCCAGGACGAGCACGACGTCTACGCGACCCTCGGCAAGTCCATGGCCGCCAGCAACGGCTACAAGCCCGAGCAGTCGAGCGACCTCTACACCACCGACGGGACCATCGACGACTGGCTCTGGGGCGACCAGCGGATCTTCTCGTACACCTTCGAGATGTATCCGGACGAGAGCGGCGCGGGCGGCGGCTTCTACCCGCCCGACGAGGTGATCGACCGGGAGGTCGCGCGCAACCGCGAGGCGGTGCTGCAGCTGCTGGAGGCCTCGGACTGCATGTACCGGGTCATCGGGAAGGAGGCGCAGTACTGCAAGCAGTAGCTTGCGGCACGGCGCCTCCTGGACGACGAACGGCTCCGCCGGGTCAGCGGGCCCGGTGGAGCCCCGCCGGGGCGGGCGGGTTGGCCGGGTCCCAGTGGTTCCAGGACGGGCCCACGCCCGCCACGGCCTTCACGCCGTCCTGCAGGTTCGGCTGTTCCCCGGCCAGCTGCGGGATGCCCACGGTCCGCCAGGCGTTCTTGTTGATGAGGTAGCCGTTGTCCTCGTACCAGAGCTGGGTGGCGACGCCCTTCACGCACGTCCACTGCTGGACGGGCGCACCGTAGTCCTTGCGGGAGTCCGCGATCTCCAGGCACTTGCCGCTGTTGACATTGACGATCTGGTACTGGGTGCCCGGGCCGGAGCCGGTCACCTTGACGAACTTCCACACGGAGCCCGCCTGGCCCTTGCAGGTCCACTGCTGGGCGAGCGCGCCGTTGTCCTTCGAGGAGTTCTCGATCTCCAGGCACTTGCGGCTGTCCGAGCTGACGAGCAGGTCACCGCGGTCGGCCGCCTGGCCCGTGCCCGCCGTGCCCAGCACGAGCGCCGCACCGGACGCGGTGACGGCTGCGGCGGTGGCCAGCTTGGCAAGAGTCTTCACTTCTGCCCCCATATCTCCTTGTCATGCCCCCTATACGGGCATGCCCCCGATTTGATCTTGAGGATATATCAGCCCTTCACACCACAACACTCAATATCGCCACCACCGCGAACCCCGCCACCGACAGCACCGACTCCAGCACCGTCCACGACGTGAGCGTCTCCCGCTCGGGGATGCCGAAGTACGTGGAGACCATCCAGAAGCCGCCGTCGTTGACGTGCGAGGCGAAGATCGAGCCCGCCGAGATCGCGACGATGACCAGGGCCAGGTGGGTCTGGGAGGTGCCGCTGTCCGCGAGCAGCGGGGCGACGATGCCCGTGGTCGTCACGATGGCGACCGTCGCCGAGCCCTGCGCCACCCGCAGGGCGACCGCGATCAGCCATGCCAGGACGATGACCGGCAGCCCGGCGCCGGCGAACGCGTCGGCCAGCGCCTGGGCGACCCCGCTGCCCTTGAGGACCGCGCCGAAGACGCCGCCCGCGCCGACGACGAGCAGGATGTTGCCGACGGGCTTGAGCGAGGCGGTCGACACGGCTTCCAGCGACGCGCGGGACCAGCCGCGCCGCAGGCCCAGCAGCCAGTACGCCAGGAGCAGCGCGATCGTCAGGGCCACGAACGGGTGACCGAAGAACTCCGCCACCGAGCGGCCCGTGCTCGGCGCGAACGCCACCGAGGAGAACGTCGCGAGGAGGATGAGGAGGAGCGGCGTGCCGATGACGGCGAGCAGCGTGCCGAGCGCGACCGGCTTCTCGGGGGCCGGGCCCCGCGGCGACGCCGCCGCCCGTTTCGCCTGCTCGGCCCGTTTCGCCTGCTCGGCCGCCGCCGCCATCTCCTCGGGCACGGGGACGAAGACGCGACGGCCGATCCAGGCCGCGTACGCCCACGCCGCCAGGACTGCCGGCAGGCCGGCCGCGGCGCCCATGAGGATCACCCGGCCGAGGTCCACGTGCAGCAGCCCGGCCGCGGCCACGGGGCCCGGGTGCGGCGGCAGGAAGGCATGGGTCATGGAGAGGCCGGCCAGCAGCGGCAGCGCGTACAGCAGAATCGATTTCCCGCTGCGCCGGGCGGCCGCGTACACGATCGGCGCCAGGACGAAGATGCCGACGTCGAAGAAGACCGGTATCCCGAAGACCACGCCGGTCACGCCCATCGCGAGGGGCTCGCGCCGCTCGCCGAAGAGGGCGAGGAGCCGGCCGCTGAGGGCTTCCGCGCCGCCGGAGACCTCCAGGACCGAGCCGAGCATCGTGCCGAGCCCGACGATCACGGCGATGTGGCCGAGGGTGCCGCCCATGCCGGCCTCGACGAGCGAGACGGCGCCGGACTTCTGGACCGTGCCGAAGAGCTCGGTCACGGACAGCCCCGCGCCGAGGCCGACGGCGATGGAGACGGCGAGCAGGGCCACGAAGGGCTGCAGCCTGGCCTTGATGATGAGGAAGAGGAGCAGGGCGATTCCGAGGGCGGCGACGGTCAGCAGACCGCCGGTGCCCGGGACGAGGGCGAGCAGCCCTCCGGTGCGGCTCTCGGCCGCGTACGTGACGGATGCGACGGGCACGCCGGACACGACGTCCACCCCCGGCCTCGGGACGCGCCGTCAGCCGAGGACGGCGAGTGCGTCGATCTCGACGAGCAGACCGGCGGGGAGGCCGACGTAGACGGTCGTACGGGCGGCCGGGACGGACTTCAGATCGGCGAAGTGCGCGTCGTAGATCTCGTTGAACTCGGCGAAGTGGGCGGTGTCGGTGAGGTAGATCCGCATCATGATCACGTCCTCCCAGCCGGCGCCGCCCTCCTCCAGGACCGCCGCGACGTTGGCGAGGGTCTGCAGGGTCTGGGCGCGCAGGGTGTCCCCGGCGGGTGTCGGCGGCTGTCCCTCCACCGCCGGCAGGAAGCCGACCTGACCGGCGACCTGCAGGATGTTGCCCTTCTTCACGCCGTGCGAGAACTTCGCGGGCGGGGTGGTGTGGGTGGGGGGCGTGATGGCGGTCTTCTCGGTCATGGCTTCGCTTTCTGCAGGGGTGGCGGTGTCGTACCGGAGTACTCCGCGCTGATGGCGTCCGCGGTGCGGCGCAGCAGCGGGAGGAGTTCGAGGAGTTCGGCCGTGCCGACGACGACGTTCGGCGCGGAGACCGAGCAGGCGGCGACGGTGCGGCCGTCGGTGCCGCGGACGGGCGCGCCGATGCAGTTGATGGACTCCTCGTGGCCGCCGAAGTCGGTGGCCCAGCCCTGTTCCCGCACGGTCGCGAGCTCGTCGAGGTACGCGGCGGCGTTCGGCGTCGAACGGGCCGTGTAGGCGGGGTAGTCGAGCCGCTCGGCGACGGCGCGCCGCTCGGGTTCGGGCAGGTCGGCGAGGAGCAGCTTGGCGACGGCGGCGACGGTGATCGCGACGGGCTTGCCGATGCGCGAGTACATCCGTACGGGGTAGCGGCTCTCGACCTTGTCGATGTAGAGGACCTCGCCGTCCTCGTACACGGCGAGGTGCACGGTGTGCCCGCAGCGCTCGTTGAGCGCGGCGAGGTGGGGGTGGGCGATCTCGCGGACGTCGAGGTTCTCGGCGGCCTGCTGGGCGAGGGCGAACAGGCGGGTGCCGAGGCGGTAGCGCTGGTCCTGCTGCCGGTAGACCATGCCGTGCTCGTGGAGGGTGCGCAGCAGGCGCAGCGCGGTCGACTTGTGGACGCCGAGGCGGGCCGCCACCTGCTCCAGGTTGGCCGGCCCCTCGGCGAGGAGCGGCAGGATCCGCAGGGCGCGGTCGACGGTCTGGCTCATGGCGTGCGTTCCTTCGCGCTGACGGGGGCGGCAGGTGCGGGGGCTTCTGGGATGTCCGGTGTGCCGGGGGTATCCGGGGTGCCGGGGGTATCCGGTGTGTCCATGGCGTCCGTGGTCCAGCCCGGGCCGAGTCGCAGTCTTCCCCACTCCGCGGGGCCGAGGGCGGCGAGCCGGTCGGCGTGGTCGCGGCGGGGCGGGGCGGCGAGGTCGCCGGGGGCGGTGAGGGCGGCGGCGGCCATGAGGTGGCCGTGGCGCAGGCACTGTCCGGGTGTCAGCCCGCGGAGGGTGCCGGAGAGGAAGCCGGCGGCGAAGGCGTCTCCGGCGCCGACGGGGGCGACGACGTCGACGGAGGGGGCGGGGACGGTGACGACGGCGTCGAGGCCGGCGTCGTCCCCGGCATCGGCGTCGGCCTCGGGGTGCGCGCCGCCCGCCCCCGGTCCGTCCGCGGACGCTTCTGCGACCGCTTCCGTGAACGTCTCCGCGGACGTACGTACGTATGCCGTCGCCCCCGCCGCGCCCCGCTTCACGACGAGGACGCGCGGCTCGGGCAGGGCGGAGCGGATCGCGGCGGCGCCGTGGAGGCCCCAGGCGGCCTCGGCCTCGTCCTCGCCGACGAAGACGAGGTCGCTGCGGCGGGCGAGGGAGGCCAGGACGGCGGGCCCTTCGGGGGCGTTCCGCCACAGCGCCGTGCGGTAGTTGACGTCGAAGGAGACGAGGGGGCGGCCGGGGCGGCGCTCGGTGAGGGCGCGGAGGAGGGCGAGGCAGCCGGCGGAGAGGGCGGCGGTGATGCCGGTGAGGTGCAGGACGCGGCCGGACCAGGCGGCGGCGCGGGGGACCAGGGCTGGCGACATGGCGGAGGCGGCGGATCCGGCACGGTAGTAGAGGACTTCGGAGAGAGGTGGACCGCCGTCACCCGGCGGGGCGGCCGGCGGGGCGGGAAGGCCGACGGACCGCTCCCCCGCCGTACGGAAGTACACGCCCGTCGGCCGGGCGGGGTCGCGCTGGACGGCGGAGACGTCGACGCCGTACGCGGCGATCGCTGCGACCAAGTGGTCGCCGAAGGCGTCCGTGCCGACCCGGCCGACCCATTGCGTACGGTGCCCGGCGGCGGCCAGGGCGCAGGCGACGTTGGACTCGGCGCCGCCGATGCCCCGGGCGAAGACCGCCGCGTCGGCGAGCGGGGCGCGCTCCGCCGCCGGGCGGAAGGCGACCATCGACTCGCCGAGGCAGACGACGTCCACGCGGCAGGGGACGGCGTCCGGGGCGCTCGGGTCGGCTGCGGTCACGGTCGGCCCTCGCTCCTCGGTCGGGGTTTGTACGCGTCCTGTCACGGTCGCGCCCGGGGCGTGAGACGACCGTTGACCCGGTACTTGGCGGGATGTTAGACAGCAGCCAGCGCAATGCGCAACGGTCGTTGCACAGAGTGCAACGACCGTACGTACCAGACACCCCCGGGAGGCTCCATGGCCACCGCCGACGCCGTCACCCGACTCGCGGACACCCGCGTCGACCACCGCTTCAAGGGCCTGCCCCCGGACGCGGACGGCCTGACCGTCGGCGCCCTGGCCGCCGAGCGCCGCTCGCTCTTCACGGGCGGCTTCACCACGCCCGTGCTCGCCCTGTCGGCGGAGGCGCTCGACCACAACCTCGCCCTCATGGAGCGCTGGTCCGCCGGGCACGGCCTGGCCTTCGCCCCGCACGGCAAGACCACGATGGCGCCGCAGCTGCTGGAGCGGCAGATCGCGCACGGCGCGTGGGGGATCACCGCGGCGACCGTCTCCCAGGTCCGTGTCTACCGCGCCCACGGGATCCGTCGCGTCTTCCTCGCCAACGAGGTCGTGGACGCCGCGGCGCTGCGCTGGCTCGCCGCCGAGCTGGACGCCGACCCGGACTTCCGGCTCTTCGTCTACGTCGACTCCGTCCGCGGCGTCGAGCTGATGGACGCCGCCCTCCGCGCGGCCGGGGCCCGCCGTCCCCTCGACGTCGTCGTCGAACTGGGCGCCGAGGGCGGCCGCACCGGCGCCCGCACCGAGGCCGACTGCACGGCCGTGGCCGACGCCGTGGCCGGCGTGAGCACCCTGCGGCTGGCGGGCGTCGGCGGCTACGAGGCGGAGATCCCGGGGGCGGACGGCGAGCTCGTCCGCGCGTGGCTGCGCCGGCTGACGGCACTGGCCGCCGGGTTCGACGAGGCGGGCCGGTTCGCCGGCGTGGAGGAGGTCGTCGTCAGCGCGGGCGGCAGCGCGTGGTTCGACGCGGTCGCCGAGGTCTTCGCGGAACTGCCGGCGCTGTCGGTGCCGGTGCTGAAGCTGCTGCGGTCGGGCGCGTACATCACCCACGACGACGGGGCGTACCGGAAGAAGACCCCGTTCAACCGCCACCCCGAGGAGGGCGAGCTCCGCCCGGCGTTCCGCCTCTGGGCCCAGGTCGTCTCCCGCCCGGAACCGGGCCGCGCCTACCTCAACGCCGGCAAGCGGGACGTTCCGTACGACCTCGGCCTGCCGGTCGTACGGGCCGTGCGCTCGGCGCGGGACGGCTCCGTGCGGGGCGGCGACGGCATGACCGTCATCGGCCTCGCCGACCAGCACGCGTTCGTGGAACTGGCGGAGGACACGGAGATCGAGGTCGGCGACTGGGTGGGCCTGGGCCTGTCGCACCCGTGCACGGTGTTCGACAAGTGGCAGCTGATTCCGCTGGCCACGGAGGACGGCACGGTCACGGACTACGTCCGCACGTTCTTCTGACGGACGGGGGCTTCTGACGGGCGGGGCCCTCCGGCCACGTCGGGTCCCCCGAACGCACCGGTGTGCGCGGCGGAAATGAGAGGCCCGGCCCCTCCGCACGCCCCGCCGCCAGGCGTAATCTCCCGCCGCAATGGCGCGCAACCCCCACCGGACGCACCCGGCGGTGCCCGACCCGCCCCAGGCCCGTACGACACCGCCGGACCCCGCCGCCGTGGCGGATCACCGCCGCGGCGGAAATGAGAGGCCCGGCCTCTCGACACTCCGGACGTGCCCGGCGGTGCCGGGTCGCCGTCCTCCTCGACACCGGGAGCGCAATCAATGGACACCGTGTTCCGTGACGCTCGCGTCATCGACGGGTCCGGCGGGCCCTCCTACCGGGCGGACGTCGCCCTGGCCGGAGGCCGCATCGCCGCCATCGCCCGCAAGGGCGAACCCCGCCTCACCGCGCGCCGCACCGTGGAAGCGCAGGGCCTCGCCCTCTCCCCCGGCTTCATCGACATGCACGCGCACAGCGACCTCGCCCTCCTCCGCGACCCCGCGCACACCGCGAAGGCCGCCCAGGGCGTCACGCTGGAGGTCATCGGCCAGGACGGCCTGTCGTACGCGCCGGTCGACGACCGTACCCTCGCCGCCGTCCGCGCCCAGATCGCGGGCTGGAACGGCGGCGCCCCCGAGGACGCGTCCGTCGAGTTCACGTGGCGCACGGTCGGCGAGTACCTGGACCGCCTCGACCACGGCTTCGCCGGCGAGGGCATCGCCGTCAACGCCGCCTACCTCGTCCCCCAGGGGACGCTGCGCGCGCTCGCGGTCGGCTGGGAGGACCGTCCGGCGACACCGGCCGAGACGGAGCGCATGAAGCGGCTCGTCGCGGAGGGGCTGGCGGAGGGCGCGGTCGGCCTGTCCTCCGGGCTCACCTACACGCCGGGCATGTACGCGACCGACGCCGAGCTGACCGAGCTCTGCCGCGTCGTCGCGGCGTACGGCGGCTATTACTGCCCGCATCACCGTTCGTACGGGAAGGGGGCCCTCGCCGCGTACGAGGAGATGATCGCCCTGACCCGCCGCGCCGGCTGCGCCCTGCACCTGGCCCACGCCACGATGAACTTCGGGGTGAACGAGGGCCGCGCCCCCGAGCTGCTGGCCGTACTCGACGCGGCGCTGGCCGCGGGCGCGGACATCTCCCTGGACACGTACCCGTACACCCCCGGCTGCACGACGCTCGCCGCGATGCTGCCGAGCTGGGCGGGCGAGGGCGGCCCGGAGGCGGTGCTGGCGCGCCTGCGCGACGACGCGACGGCGGAGCGCATCCGGTACGCGGTGGAGACCGAGGGCGCGGACGGCTGCCACGGCGTGCCCATCGACTGGGAGGCGATCGAGGTCTCGGGCGTGGCCGATCCGGCCCTCGCCTGCGCCCACGTCGGCAGGACGATCGCCGGCGCGGCCCGCGAGCGCGGCGAGGAGCCGTGGGTGACGGCTCGCCGCCTGCTGATCGCGGACCGGCTGGGGACGGCGATCCTGCAGCACGTGGGTCACGAGGAGAACGTCCGCACGATCATGCGGCACCGCGTGCACACGGGCGGCAGCGACGGCATCCTGCACGGCGCGAAGCCCCACCCCCGCGCTTACGGAACGTTCCCGCACTACCTCGGGCGGTACGTGCGCGAGCTCGGCGTGCTCTCTCTGGAGGAGTGCGTGGCGCATCTCACGTCCCGCCCCGCGGCCCGGCTGAGGCTCCCCGACCGGGGTCTCGTACGGGTCGGGAACCGTGCGGACCTCGTTCTCTTCGATCCGGAGACCGTGGCCGCCGGTGCCACTTTCGAAGCCCCGCGAACCCTTCCGACCGGCATTCCTTATGTCCTGATTGCCGGACGCTTTGTGATGGAAGACGGCCGCCGGACGGACGTCCTCGCCGGCCGCGCCGTCCGGCGCACCGCACGGCCGTGATCAGCGGCTTCGTGGCGGTGCCGGTGCTTCCGCAAACGGCGCGCACCCCGTGGCGCGCCCCCGTATGGTGGCCGTCATGCAGGTGATCCAGTCAACGAAGCTCGCCAACGTCTGCTACGAAATCCGTGGCCCGGTGCTCGAGGAGGCCATGCGGCTGGAGGCGGCGGGTGAGCGCATCCTCAAGCTGAACACCGGCAACCCGGCGATCTTCGGCTTCGAGTGCCCGCCGGAGATCCTCGAAGACATGGTGCGCAACGTCGGCGACGCGCACGGCTACGGCGACGCCAAGGGCCTGCTCTCCGCCCGCCGCGCGGTGGTGCAGCACTACGAGACGAAGGGCGTCGAGCTGTCCGTCGAGGACGTCTACCTCGGCAACGGCGTCTCCGAGCTGATCCAGATGTCGATGCAGGCGCTGCTCGACGACGGCGACGAGGTGCTCGTCCCCGCGCCGGACTACCCGCTGTGGACGGCCTCGGTCTCCCTGGCCGGCGGCACGGCCGTGCACTACCGCTGCGACGAACAGGCGGACTGGATGCCGGACCTCGCCGACATCGAGCGCAAGGTCACCGACCGCACCAAGGCCCTCGTCATCATCAACCCGAACAACCCCACGGGTGCGGTCTACGACGACGAGATGCTGCGCGGCCTGACCGAGATCGCCCGCCGCCACAACCTGATCGTCTGCTCCGACGAGATCTACGACAAGATCCTCTACGACGGCGTCACGCACACCCCGACCGCCGCCATCGCCCCCGACCTGCTGACCCTCACCTTCAACGGCCTCTCCAAGGCCTACCGGGTGGCCGGCTACCGCAGTGGCTGGATGGCGGTCTGCGGCCCCAAGGCCCACGCCGACAGCTACATCGAGGGCCTGACGATCCTCGCCAACATGCGGCTGTGCGCCAACATGCCGGCGCAGTACGCGGTGGCCACGGCCCTCGGCGGCCGGCAGTCGATCAACGACCTGGTGCTGCCGGGCGGCCGGCTGCTGGAGCAGCGCGACGTCGCGCACGAGCTGCTGACGCAGATCCCGGGCGTGACGTGCGTGAAGCCGAAGGGCGCGCTGTACGCCTTCCCGCGCCTGGACCCCAAGGTCTACAAGATCAAGGACGACCGGCAGATGGTGCTGGACCTGCTCCGCGCCGAGAAGATCATGGTCGTCCACGGCACGGGCTTCAACTGGCCGGAGCCGGATCACTTCCGCCTGGTCACGCTGCCGAGCGCCAAGGACCTGGCGGACGCGGTGACGCGCATCGGGAACTTCCTGGACGGCTACGGCCAGCCGTAGGCGCACCGACCTGACCGACTGTCTCTGTAGACAGGACAACTTTAGACGCCGTCTAAGTTAGGATGGCCTTCTGAGGCATTCCCAGGAGGCCATCCATGTACGAGCCGATCCGGACGCAATCGGTCCACACCATGGCCGCACAGAGCTGCAGCATGCGCGGCCTGCACCGCTCCCGCGAGGAAGAGCTGGACATCCGGCTCGCGGGGCACCTCACCGCACTGCTGACCATGACCGACGAGCTCCGCGCCCTCACGCCGTCCCGCGCCCTGGACGACGCGGCGGACCGGCTCGCCGACCGCATCACCCGCATGCGCGGCCACACCCCCCTCCGCGCCACCCCCTCGGCGGAACACAGCACCCCCGCCCGCATCACCGCCCTCCACCAGCGGGCCCACCAACTGGCCGGCCAGGCCCTGGTCGTCGCGACCACCGTGGGCGACACGGCAGGCGAAACCCTGGCCGCAGAACGCCTGACCGCCCACGCGACAGCCCTGGGCATCACCGAACCCGCCGACTAGCGGCTCACGAGCACGGGGGGCGAATCATCCCCGGCCATCAGGGGAGTTGGCGTACGGGAGCGGTCTCGCGTGCGTTCGGCCGGTGTCCCGCCGTGGCCACCTCCGTCGCGTACGTGAGGAGGCCCGCGAAGCGGAGCCATGGGAGCAGGTACGCGTGTACCGGTGCGTAGCCCGGGCGGGTGAGACTGCGGATGTCGTGGACGGTGGCGGCCAGTTCGGCGGCGGCCGCGTGGCCGACGTGGCCGAGGGCCCGGAGGTAGGAAGAACCGGAAGCATCCAGCCGGGCGTGCAGACCGGCGAGTTGGCGTACGGGGATGTCGCGGTGGTACGTGTCGTCAGGGTAAGGGACTTGGCGGAACGCGGAGTAGCGATCGGCGACGGCGGCGATCAGGCCCAGCCGGGAGGGGGCCGTCGCGCTCGGCCAGCGGGGTCCGTGCAGGCGCGCCGTGTCGGAGGCGCGCGGGGTGCGCCGGCCTGCTGCCTTCTCCGCGTGGCGGCGGACGGCGAAGTCCGCCGCCTCGGCGAGGCGGACCGCCCGGCTCTCCTCCAACGTGGCCAGCGCACGCAGGAGGGCCTCAGGGTCCCGGCGCAGGTCAGGCGCGGGGCATGCGGTCGCGGCCAGATACGCCCAGGTGGCGTTGAAGCCGAGAGGGCAGTAGTGCCCGACGGCACACCTCAGCGCCCTGTGCCGCCGGATGAGCGGCACCCGCTCGTCGCGCACCCGGCGCGTGTGCGTTCCGAAGCCCACCCGGTGACGTCAGCCTTCGGCCTTCGCCACGCCGATCGGGCAGCTCACGCCCGTGCCGCCGATGCCGCAGTAGCCCGCGGGGTTCTTGTCCAAGTACTGCTGGTGGTAGGGCTCCGCATAGTAGAACGGGCCCGCCGGGAGGATTTCCGTGGTGATGGGGCCGTAGCCCGAGCCCGTCAGGACCTGCTGGTAGGCGTCGCGGGAGGATTCCGCGGTCGACTGCTGCGCGGCGGAGTGGGTGTAGATCGCCGAGCGGTACTGCGTGCCGCGGTCGTTGCCCTGGCGGAAGCCCTGGGTGGGGTTGTGGGATTCCCAGAAGAGCTTCAGGAGGGTGGCGTAGGAGACGGCCGACGGGTCGAAGACCACGCGGACGACCTCCGTGTGGCCCGTCAGGCCGCTGCAGACCTCCTCGTACGCCGGGTGCGGCGTGTGGCCGCCCTGGTAGCCGACGAGGGTGGTCCGGACGCCCTCCGTCTGCCAGAACTTGCGTTCCGCGCCCCAGAAGCAGCCGAGGGCGAAGTCCGCCACCTCCAGGCCCGCCGGGTAGGGGCCGCCCAGGGGCGTGCCGAGCACCGTGTGGCGTTCCTGGAGGGGGAACTCCGGCTCCGGGCGGCCCTTCAGGGCCTCCTCCGGCGTGGGGAGGCGGGGTTCTCGGGTGGGGAAGAGCATGTCAGGGCCTCCAAGGCGACAAGAGCAGCACAGCGCGGATTTACAGCCAACGGTTCTTCGCCCCCGGCGATTCCCCGCCCGCCAGCGCCACCGCCCGGTACGCCGTGTACGCCGCGACCGGATCCGCCGCGTACGACCACGGCACGGCCCCGATGTGCCCGTCCACCCGGCGCAGCTGCTCGATCGCCTCCGGGTAGCGCTCGGCGTTGACCAGGAACCACACGAGCAGGTGGCGGACGTGCGGCAGGACGGGGTGGTCGGCCGGGGCGTGGAGGGCGGCGAACTGCGCCGCCTCGATCGCGTGGGTGATCACCTCGCTGCGGTAGAGGCCCTGGACGACGTTGACCTCGGGCAGGTGGTCGTGGACGGCGAACAGCGGCAGCGCCGGCAGCAGGCTGCCCTTCGCCGCGCCCGCGGCCGCCCGCCGCGCGAAGGCCTCGGCCTGCTCGCGGGAGCCGTGCCACTTCGCGCTCCAGTAGCGCAGCGCGGCCAGGTGGGCGCCCATGTGCTGGGGGGCGCGGGAGACGACCCGCTCCCACAGCGACTGGAATTCGGCCTGCCCCGCGCCCATGCCGCGGGCCACGCCCAGCTCGACGATCAGCGGCGCCACGTCCTCCGGGGCCAGCCGGGCGGCCTCCGCGCAGACCGTGCGGGCCTCTTCCAGGATCATGCGGTAGTCCTGCGAGGACGGGTCGCGCAGGGCCTGCTGGACCAGGAACTCGGCCTGGACGACCGCGCCGCCCGCGTCCTCCGGGGCGACGACCCGCCAGTGCCGCAGCCACAGGCCGCCGGTGCCGGGCGCGTCGGCCAGCTCGCGGACCGCCGCGCCCGCGAGCGTCTGCACGCGCTGCCAGCGCTGCTCGGGGTCGTGCGTGCGGGAGAGCAGCTCGGCGGCGGGCTTCCAGTCCTGCGTGCGGCGGGCCTCCTCGACGGCGGCGAGCAGCTCGGGGTCGGGGCCGGGCAGGCGGACGTCGAGCTGCTCGGGCGGCAGGAAGCCGTACGCGGCGGCCGCGTCGGCCGGGCCGGGTCCGTGCGGTCCGCCGGACAGCGCGGCGCGCGCCCGCCGGCGGCGCAGCGCGGGCCCGGCGAGGACGGCGCAGATCGCGACGACGGCCAGCAGGATGAGCAGAAACTCCATGAGCGGTCCTGAACGTGGATGGGGCAGCGTACGGCTATGTGAGGAACAACGCGCGGGATCCGCGGATCGTTCATCCTCCGGTTACAAGTGAACACGGGTGTTCGGGTGTGCGGAGTACTAGGCTCGGGAAAATGAGCGATCAGCATGCCTTCGAAACCCTGGCCATCCACGCCGGGCAGGAGCCGGACCCGCTGACCGGGGCCGTCGTGCCGCCGATCTACCAGGTGTCCACCTACAAGCAGGACGGGGTCGGCGGCCTGCGCGGCGGCTATGAGTACAGCCGCAGCGCCAACCCCACCCGTACCGCTCTTGAGGAGAACCTGGCGGCGCTGGAGGGCGGTGTGCGCGGCCTGGCGTTCGCGTCCGGCCTGGCCGCCGAGGACACCCTGCTGCGTACGCTCCTGGCGCCCGGTGACCACGTGGTCATCCCGAACGACGCCTACGGCGGCACGTTCCGCCTCTTCGCCAAGGTGATCAGCCGCTGGGGCGTGGAGTGGTCCGTGGCCGACACCTCCGACCCGGCCGCCGTGCGCGCGGCCCTGCGGCCCTCGACCAAGGCGATCTGGGTCGAGACCCCGTCGAACCCGCTGCTGGGCATCAGCGACATCGCCGCCCTCGCCGAGGTCGCGCACTCGGCCGGGGTCCGCCTGGTCATCGACAACACCTTCGCGAGCCCGTACCTGCAGCAGCCGCTCGCGCTCGGCGCGGACGTCGTCGTGCACTCCACGACCAAGTACATGGGTGGTCACTCCGACGTCGTCGGCGGCGCGCTGATCACCGCGGACGCGGGCCTCGCCGAGGAGCTCGCCTACCACCAGAACGCGATGGGCGCCGTCGCCGGCCCCTTCGACTCCTGGCTGACGCTGCGCGGCATCAAGACCCTCGCCGTGCGCATGGACCGGCACAGCGCCAACGCCGAGCGCGTGGCCGAGCTGCTCGTCTCCCACCCCAAGGTCACCCAGGTCTACTACCCGGGCCTGCCCGAGCACCCGCTGCACGAGGTCGCCGCGAAGCAGATGAAGGCCTTCGGCGGCATGGTGTCGTTCCGGGTGGCCGGCGGCCAGGAGCAGGCCGTCGAGATCTGCAACCGCACCGAGGTGTTCACGCTCGGCGAGTCCCTCGGCGGCGTGGAGTCGCTGATCGAGCACCCGGGCCTGATGACGCACGCGTCGACCGCCGGGTCCCAGCTGGAGGTCCCCGCGGACCTGGTCCGCCTGTCGGTGGGCATCGAGTCCGTCGACGACCTGCTCGCCGACCTCACGCAGGCGCTGGGCTAGTCGCAGGCGCCGGGCCGGTCGCCGGTCCTTCGTCTTCCCCACTACGCCGGGTGGGCCGCGGATCGC
>NZ_PXWG01000130.1 GCF_003011965.1 Streptosporangium nondiastaticum | reverse complement strand
TGCGCGCCGAGCGCGAGCAGGGCATCACCATCGACGTCGCCTACCGCTACTTCGCCACCCCCCGCCGCCGCTTCATCCTCGCCGACACCCCCGGCCACGTGCAGTACACCCGCAACATGGTCACCGGCGCCTCCACCGCCCAAGCCACCATCATCCTCATCGACGCCCGCAACGGCATCGTCGAACAAACCCGCCGCCACGCCGCCGTCGCCGCCCTCCTGCGCGTCCCCCACCTCATCCTCGCCGTCAACAAAATGGACCTCACCGACTACGCCGAGACCGTCTTCGCCCCGATCGCCGCCGAATTCACCGCCTACGCCCGTGGGCTCGGCGTCCCCGAGGTGACCGCCATCCCGGTCTCCGCCCTCGCCGGCGACAACATCGTCACCCCCTCCCCCCACATGGACTGGTACGGCGGCCCCACCGTCCTCGAACACCTCGAAACCCTCCCCGTCATCACCGACCCCACCGCCGAACCCGCCCGCTTCCCCGTCCAGTACGTCATCCGCCCCCGGACCACCACCCACCCCGACTACCGCGGCTACGCCGGCCAGATCGCCGCCGGCGTCCTACGCGTCGGCGAGCCCGTCACCGTCCTGCCGTCAGGGCGCACGAGCACGATCGCCGGCATCGACGCCCTCGGCTCATCCGTGGACGTGGCCTGGGCACCCCAGTCCGTCACCCTCCGCCTCACCGACGACCTCGACATCTCCCGCGGCGACCTCATCGCCCCCACGGCAGCCGCCCCCGCCACGACCCAGGACATCGAAGCCACCGTCTGCCACGTCGCCGACCGGCCACTACGCACAGGCGACCGCGTCCTGCTCAAGCACACCACCCGCACCGTCCCTGCGCTCGTCAAAGACATCTGCTCCCGTCTCACCCTCGACGACCTCTCCCAGCATCCCGCCCCCGGCCGCCTCGGCCCCAACGACATCGGCCGCCTCACCCTCCGCACGGCCGAGCCCCTCGCCCTCGACTCGTACGCCGCTTCCCGTCGCACCGGCTCCTTCCTCCTCATCGACCCCGGCGACGGCACGACGCTGGCGGGCGGGGTGGCGGACTCCCGCTGAGCCCCGTGGCGCCGAACGCTCCGAATGCCCGAACGCTCCGAATGCCCGGACACCCGAATGCCCTTTGCGGAAGGCCTAGTTCTGAAGGATGACGCTCATCGGTCCGGTGGTCCGATTGATCAGCGGGCGCACACTGAGGAGGATGGCGTGCCATGTCACACTTAACTTCCGGGCTGAACACCCCCCGGACCGGTCGGCGCAGCGCGGGGCCGGCATGGGTGGCCGTACTGGCCGCCTGCGTAGGGCAGTTCGTCGTCATCCTCGACGTTTCGGTCATCAACGTCGCCCTGCCGTCCATCCGTTCGGGCCTCGGCATCGGTGAAGGAAGCCTGCAGTGGGTGGTCAACGCCTACGTCATCACCTTCGCCGGGTTCCTGCTGCTGGGCGGCCGGACGTCCGACCTCTTCGGCCGCAAGAAGGTTTTCCTCCTCGGGCTCGGGGTGTTCACGGCGGCGAGCCTGCTGGGCGGCCTCGCCCAGTCCCCGTGGATGCTCATCGTGGCCCGGGCCCTGCAGGGCGTCGGGGCGGCCGTGCTGTCGCCCGCCACGCTGACGATCCTCACCACGACGTTCCCCGAGGGGAGCGGCCGGGTCAAGGCCGTCGCCGCGTGGACGGCGGTCGGCACGGGAGGCGGCGCGGCCGGCGGTCTCATCGGGGGCCTGCTCACCGACTACCTGTCCTGGCGCTGGGTCCTGCTCATCAACGTGCCGCTGGGCCTCGTCGTGATCGTGGCGTCGGCGGTGTGGCTGTCGGAGAACAGGAGCGGAGAGGCTGCGGCGCGCCGGCTGGACCTGCCCGGCGCGGTGCTGGCGACGCTGGGCGTGGGAAGCCTGGCCTTCGGCATCTCGCAGAGCGAGGCGCACGGCTGGAGTTCGGCGCGGGCGTTCGTGCCCCTGCTCGCCGGTCTCGCCGCTCTCGTGGCCTTCGTCGCCGTGGAGCGCCGGGCGCGCGAGCCGCTGACACCCCTCGGCATCTTCCGCGTGCGGTCGGTGTCCGTGGCCAACGTCATCACCGTCATCAGCGGCATGGCCTTCTACGCGATGTGGTACTTCCTCTCGCTCTACATGCAGAACGTCCTGGGTTACTCGGCCGTGGAGACCGGCCTCGCCCTGCTGCCGCACACCGCCTCCATCATCCTCTCCGCGCAGCTCGCGCCCCGGATCATGCGCTTGGTCGAGGGGCGCGTCCTGCTCGCGCTCGCCGGCCTGCTGACGGCGGCGGGGTTCTTCTGGCAGTCGGCCATGGGGGCCGACGGCACGTTCCTGGGCACTCTGCTGGGGCCCGGCATCGCGTTCTCCTTCGGCGCGGGCCTCATGATGACGCTGCTGGCGGTCTTCGCCACGTCCGGAGTCGGCCCGTCCGAATCGGGGCTCGTGGCCGGGCTCGCCAACACCTCGCGCACGATGGGCGGCGCGCTGGGGCTGTCCGTCCTCGCCTCGGTCGCGGCGAGCCGCACGGCCGGTGCGGGGGGCGGCGGCCCGGAGGCGCTGGCCGAGGGCTACGGGCGGGCGTTCCTCGTGTCCGGGGTGATCATCGTGGTGAGCATGCTCGCCATCGTCTTCCTGCCCAGGTCCCGGCAGGCCTCCGGATGATCCGTGAACGCCGCACCGCCATCGGGAGGCCTCGTGGGCTCTGACGCGCCGGCCGTTCCGTGTCCGCTCACCGACGAGCAGCAGCACACCTGGCGGAACTTCGTGTACGCCACCCGGCTGGTGGAGGACTACCTGGACCGCTGCTTCCAGCGGCAGGCGGGCGTTCCCCACCTCTATTACGGGCTGCTCGCCTTGCTCTCCGAGGCCCCGCAGCGGCGGATGCGCATGAGCGAGCTGGCGCGCCGCGCCAAGATCACCCGGCCGCGGCTGTCGCACGCCGTGACCCGCCTGGAGAAGTCCGGATGGGCGCGTCGTGAGGCATGCCCGGGAGACCGGCGGGGGCAGGAGGCCGTACTGACGGACAGCGGCCGGGAGATGGTCGCGCGGGCGGCTCCCGGCCATGTCGCCGCCGTGCGCAGGGCGGTCTTCGACAGCCTGACCCCGGAGCAGGCCGGTCAGCTGAGCAGCATCTGCCGGGCCATCGAGGAGGGACTGGACCGCGAGGGGGCGGACGTGCCCTGGCTGCGCTGAGGAACCGCCGGGCCGGGGGAGCGGCGTCAGGATTCGTAGAAGCCAATGAGAGCCACCGGACCGGCCGGTGCCACCGGCCGGGGAAGGAGAGCGAGCGGCATGAGCGACTCCGCACCGGGGCCCGCCCCGGGCACGGGCCCGGAGATCTCGGGGACGACACGGCTGTTCGCGGTCATCGGGGACCCCGTGGCACAGGTGCGGGCCCCCGGGCTGCTCAACCCCCTCTTCCGGCGGCTCGGCACCGATGCCGTCCTCGTCCCGCTCCACGTCCGCCCGGAGGGCCTCGCCGAGGTCCTCCGGGGGCTGCGGCAGACCCGGAACCTGGACGGACTGCTGATCACCGTCCCGCACAAGGCGGCCTGTCTGCGGTTCGCCGACGACGTCAGCCCCGCCGTCGCGCTGAGCGGCTCCACCAACGCGATGCGCCGGAACGCCGACGGACGCTGGCTCGCGGAGAACTTCGACGGCGAGGGCTTCGTCCGGGGACTGTGCGCCGCGGGGCACGACCCGCGCGGGGCACGCGTCGCCCAGGCGGGAGCGGGCGGCGCGGGCAGCGCCATCGCCGTCGCGCTGCTCGGGGCCGGCGCCGACGTCGCCGTCTGGGACCGGGACGCGGCCCGCGCGGACGCCCTCGCCGGCCGGCTCGCCGCACGGTGGCCGGGCCGTATCACTGCTACGAAGGGCCCGGTCGCCGCCGACATCGCCGTCAACGCCACCACGATGGGGCTGCGCCCGGACGACCCGCTGCCCTTCGACCCGGCGGGCCTCGCGCCCGGCACCCTCGTGGCCGACATCATCATGAAGCCGCGCCGCACGGCCCTGCTGCGCGCCGCCGAGGCGTCGGGCCTTCCCGTGCACTACGGCGAGCCGATGCTGACCGAACAGCTCCCTCTCTACCGCGAGTTCTTCCGGCTCGGCGACCCGGGCGCTCCCTCGGGCCCGGCATGAGCGTCCTGGGCGTCGACCTCGGGGGCACCAAGGCGGCCCTCCGGCTGGAGCCTTCTGCTGGTGCTGGTGCTGGTGCTGGTGCTGGTGCTGGTGCTGGTGCTGGTGCTGGAGCGGGGCCGGTGGACGGCGTGTTCGCCTGGCCGGCCACCGGTGGCGCGGCCGCCGACCTATCCGCTCTCGCCGCCGCCGCGGCGGCGCTGGACCGGGCACCGGCGGGTGATCCGGTGACCGCGGTGGGCGTCGCCGTGCCCGCGACCCTGGACGCCTCCGGCCGCGTGCGGGGCTGGCCGAACCGGCCGTCCTGGCGGGGCCTGGACCTCGTACGGGAACTGGCGGGCCTGTGGCCGGAGGCCGAGGTGCGCCTGGCGGACGACGGCGACCTCGCGGCGCTGGCCGAGGCCGGGGCGGCGGGCTGCCCGGACCTCGTCCACCTCGGCGTCGGCACGGGCATCGGCGGCGGCATCGTGCTCGGCGGCGCCCTGTGCCCCGGCACGGCGCGCGGCTCCTGCGAGGTCGGGCATGTGATCGTCGACCGGGCGGGGGAGCGCTGCGACTGCGGGCGACACGGCTGTGTGCAGTCCGTCGCCTCGGGGCGGGCGGTCCTCCGGCACGCCGCCCGGCGGCTCGGCCGCGACGTCGGCTTCGACGTACTGCGGGAGGCTTGGCGGGACGGCGAGCCATGGGCTCTGGAGACGGTGGGGGAGAGCGCCGCCGCCCTCGCCGCCGCCGTGGTGAGCCTGTGCGAACTGGTGCGGCCCCGGCTCGTGACGATCGGCGGCGGCTTCGCCGCCGGACTCCCGGGCTACGTGGCCGAGGTCACCCACCGGGTGCGGCAACTTGAACGACCGGAGGGCCCGCACATCCTCCTCCGCCCCGCCGCGCTCGGCGCACTGTCGTCCCTGGACGGCGCGGTGCTCCTGGCCCGCGGAGCGGCACCGTCCGCGCGTTGCGAGTGACCTTTCCGCTGGGGGTGACCCTTTCGCTGCGGGTGACCTGTGAACGACTAGCCTTCGGCGGCCTCGCGGCGCCAGGTCTCGCCCAGCTCGTCGCTGAGCTTGAGCGCGTGCGGCGGGGCCGGCGGCGCGGGCCAGACCTGGATCAGGTGCTCCTCCACCGGATCCGTAGGGCCTGCGTCCGTGCCGTCGTCGTCCGCGCCCAGGTCCCGGCCGCGCACGCTCACCCGTATCCGGTACGTGCCGGGCCCGGACCACGCGAGGTCGGGCAGCCCGGCCGGCCGGCCCTCCACGTTCTGCACGTGGGCGGTCCCGGTCGCGGTGTAGCTGTCCTCGACGATGTCCTCCCACGCGCTGTCGTCGGCGGCGGGGGCACCGCTCCACAGCTCCACGCGGATGCCGATGTCCCCCTGGTCCGTACCCGTGATGACCAGCGCACCGTCGGTGCCCGCGGCGAACAGGCCGGTGGCGGCCACCTCGCCGGTGTCGGGAATGCTGTCCTGCGCGTCTTCCGCCTCGGGGCTCAGGATCGCGTACTGGCCCTCGGGGACGGGCAAGCGGGCCGCGGCGGCCCCGATCAGGTCCGGCACGACCCGCTCCATCCTCTGGACTGCGGCTGCTCAGGGATCTTCGGGGAGCTCCCGGGATCTCCTACTTGGTGATCTCCACCCAGAACTCATCGTAGTCCAGGACCCGGTTCTGCATGATGAACCGGCCGCGGTACTTGAACCCGCCCTCCGTGCGGTTCTCGCTCAGCGGCACCGGAGCGGTGGAGTAGTCCGAGTTGAGCGCCGCGCCCTCGTAGCTGCCGGCGAAGGGGTACTCGTCGCAGCTCTTGGGCTTGTACCTGTTCTTGACGGCCGTCGTGCACGCCGTGTCCCGGTTCGCCCTGGACAGGTCGCCGTTGGGCAGCCGGTGCAGCGGGTACCCCTTGTTCACGACGCCCCAGGGCTTCTTCAGCTTGTGCTGCTGGGCGTCCTCGATGTGCTCGGCGACGCCCTTGACGGCCTTGTCGCTCTTGCTCAGCCGGTAGACCGGCGTCACCAGCGGATGCACGCAGCCGCGGCCGATGTTGCCGATGTTCTTGGCGCTGTCGCAGCGGACCGGGGCGATGTTGGCGAGGGTGAAGTGGGCCTTCTCGGGGCTGGACGGGTGGCTGACCGTCACCTTCGTCTGCGGTGCGTGTCCCACGATGCCGTCGCCCGGGGAAGTCACCTTGAACGCGTACGTGTTGGTCGAGGTGCCCCACAGGCCCCAGAAGAGCTTGGGGCCGACGATGCCGGGTGCGGAGGTGCAGCCGTTGCCCTGGGACGCCTTGCAGTCCACCTCGGCGCTGGCCATCGTGCCGAACTTGGCGACGCCGAAGGACCTGACCATCTTCAGCTCCGCCTCCTGCTCCCAGGTGGCGGACTTGTAGTTGAGCTTCGTCCTGTTCTTCGCGTCGAACAGGGCCGTGCCGATGACCTTTCCGCTCGGGATCTCCACGATCGAGACGATCAGGTACTTCTCGGCGCAGGACGAGAAGCGGTCGGAGATCTGCTCCCCGACCCGGCACCCCGCCGCCTGCGCGCTGAGCGCGGCGTCCTGGGGTATCTCCGAAGGCTTTGCCTCCCGGATCTCGATCCTCGTCTGCTGCTTCTCCTGCCCCTGGGCGACGGCCGGCGAGGTGACGCCGAGCGCCAGTGCCCCCACGGCCGCGGCCGTCAGCAGTGTTCCGCGTGCTGCCAAGAGTTCCCCCTTGAGTTCGCGTGCGGCCGAAAACGGCCGCACGATCGTGTGCACGACAACAGGCCGAGCATGCTACCCACGGTGCGCCGAGCTCACGACGGGACTGATGGGGGTACCGCGAAAACAGGAAAGTGCACTGGCCGGAGCGGTCGTACGGGCTCGGCGTGGCCTTAAGTGGAGGGAAAACAGCGAGATTTGAGGTTTGGGTGGCGTGAATTGTTTCCGCAGGCCGTCGTGTCGGGAGCCGTGATCGGCGGGGGCGCGGCGAGCGGCGACGAGCCCGCCGCGCCCCCCGGAGTATTACGCAACCTCTCTGCGTATTGGCTGAATCTCGACGTAGACGAGCCTGGCGCGGTGTCGCTTCCGGCGTTGCGCTACCCGCCGGCTATACCTCGGCGACGAGGAATTGTTCGGCCCTGGGCGGGCGCAGACCGTCGGGACGGCCGGCGAAGTAGCGAGCGGCCAGGTCGTCGGGGGATACGTGCACGGCCTTCGTGAACCCCGCCTCCAGAGCTGCTTGTCGCATCTCGTCGGGTGAGTACAGGCTGACGAACGGGGTGCCCGACGCGGCGGCGTTGCGCATCGAGAACTCCTGGACCTGTCGCTGGTCCGGGTCGAGCATGTCCAGCGGCAGCAGGAACGTCGTGGCTAACACGGAACCGGGTGCGAGCGCGGCGACCTGACGCAGCGTCGCGGCGTTGGTCTCGCGCGTGAGGTACATGCTGACGCCGGTCGACGCGACGACGGCCGGCTTCTGCGGATCGAACCCGGCGGCGGTCAGCCGTTCACCCCACGAGTCGCCGGCCTCGAAGTCGACGGGCACGAAGGTCAGCCAGGACGGGACGTCGTAACCGAGTCCGGCCAGGCGCTGCCGCTTCCATGCCTGCGTGCCCGGCTGGTCGACCTCGAAAACCCTGAGCCGGGAGCCGAGTTCGGGGCGCCTCTGGGCGAAGGAGTCCAGACCCGCGCCGAGGATGACGTACTGCGTCGCGCCGGCGTCGGCGCGTTCGGTGACGAGGTCCTCGACGAAGCGGGCGCGGGCGACGATGGACGCGCGGACGCCGCTGACGCCCGGCATGGTCATGTCGCCGCGCTCGCGCCAGTCCTGCCCGGGGTCGGCGAGCCGCAGCCCGATCTCGTCGTCGAGCACGTGGGGCGGGGCGTCGGCCTGGACGTGAAGGGCACGCCACAGGGCGACGCGCACGGCGGTGTGGTCGGGTTCGTACGCGCGGGAGAGGTGCTGCCCGTCATCCATGATGGTGTCCTTCCACGACGTCGTTTCTGTCCTTGTCATCGAGGAGCGGGGCTTCGAGGGCGACGATCCGCCCGTCGGGGTCCCGGACCAGTGCCTGCCGGACTCCCCAGTGCGCCGGCGTGAACCGCTGGGCGAAATCCGGCGCGCGGTCGGGCGTGAAGGCCTCGGCGTCGGCCACCTTGAGCACGGGGTGGGTGACGAGCTCGCGTTCGTGCTGCTCGACGATGAACACGTAGGGCCCGCCGCCCGGATGGGACCAGCGCCCGGAGCCGTGGCCGGTCTCCAGGACGTTCTCGAAGCCGAGCGACTTCCAGAAGGCTGCGGTCGCACCGTAGTTACGGGTCTCGACGAGGAACCCCTCGATGCCTTCAGTCGTCATGCACGCTCTCCTTCCTTCCCAGCGCCGGCGACGCGCTGGAGGTACTCGGTCAGGGCCGTCTCGACAATCGCGGAGAGCGACCGCTCGGTATCGACAGCGTGGTGCTTGACCTCGCGGACGAGGTCGACGGGCAGGTAGACGTTGAACTGCTTCACCTGTCTCTCGGCAGCCATGGTTAGGATGCTAGCAATCTAGAGGTGTGCCGGGGGAGTTGTTTCGCCGAAGACGTGGTCGGCCGCGTGATGCGCGCGCGACGCCCGGGCCCGGCGCCCCGGTTCGCTAGGAGCCGATGCTGACCACCGTCGCCCACGCCGGCGGCGCGTCCGGCTGGTAGTCGGGGTCGTCCTCGTTCCAGGACGAGCCCGCCCCCTGCCGGGGGAACAGGCCCACCACCGTCCGGCAAGGCGGCCGCGTGCCCGGCCAGGGCGTCTGCCCGTCCGTCAGGACCACGACGGCATCGGGCGCGGGCCGCACCGCGAGCGCCCTCGCGAAGCCCGTGCGCAGATCCGTACCGCCGCCCCCCACCAGCGGGATCCCCTCGGCCCGGCACAGCGGGTGCGCGATCCGGGCCGCCGCGTCGCACGGCACCACGGTGACCAGGTCGCGACGACCACCCACCGCGCGGGAGATCGCGGTGACTTCCAGGAGCGCACTGCCCAGTTCGGCGTCGCTGACCGACAGCGACGTGTCGATGATCACGCAGACCCGGGGCGGCCTGCGTCGCAGGCTCGGCAGAACCACGCCCGGCAACCCGGCCGAGCGCCGCGACGGCCGGCTGTGGGAGTAGTCCTCGCCCGCACCGGAGCCGGCGACCGCCGAGCGGACCGCCGCTCCCAGCAACTGCCGCCACGGCTGCGGCGGATGGAACGCCTCCTCCGCCCACCGCCGCCACCCCGCCGGGGTGCTGCCCGGACGGCCGGTGATGCCCTGCGCCACCCGGAACCGCACCGCGTCCCGCTCCTGCTCGCTGAGCCCGTGCGCGCCCTCCGGCCCCAGCTCCCACTCCCGCTCCACCCCGTCGGCACCGCTGCCGCAGTCCAGCCACGCCGCGTCCCCCAGGAGAGGCCCGAGCCGGAACTGACGCAGATAGTCCTCCATGAGCTCCCCTTCGGGCAGCCCCAAGGACACCGGGTCGACGGCGCCTTCGGGCCGGACCAGCCCGTCGCCGAACGCGTCGTCGTTGATCTCGCAGTCCGCGGCGATGTTCATCCGCAGCCGCTCCCCGGGGCCGGTCAGCCCGCGCTCCCGCGCGACCCGGTCGCTGCGCCCGTGGTGGTCGCGCAGCAAGTGCGACACCTCGTGCACCCACACCCCGGCCAGCTCCTCGACCGGCGTCCGGTCCACGAACGCCGGCGACACGTAGCACCGCCAGTACCGGTCCACGGCCATCGTCGGCACCCGCCGCGACGCGACGGGGTGCAGGGCGAACAGGGCCGTCGCCAGGTAGGGCCGCACCCGGGCGGCGTGCAACCGGGCCGCGAAGAGCTTCTCGGCGTCCAGCACCCGAGTCGCGTCCGGTGCGTCCGGTGTGTTCGGTACGGACCGGGTCGGGGGTTCGTCCGGGCCGCTTACCGTCCCGGTTGTCCTCGTCCTCGTCCTGTCCGGCGCCCCCTGCGCGGCCCCCGTCATCGTCCCGCCTTCGCGGCGACGGCCGACCGGTCCGTCAACCGGCCCGCCGACCGGTCCGCCGCGCGGTCCGCCCGTCGCGACAAGGCCACCGCTCCCTCGAGGCCCTCGATCGCGGCCGGAACGTCCCAGTCGTCGCGGCGCAGCGTGGCGAGGGTGGTCGCGGGGACGACCACCAGGTCCGGGGCCCCGGTCCGCGCCGCCCGGGCCAGCAGCTCCCACGCCGCGTCCCAGCGGGCCTTCGCCGGGCGGCCGCGGACCGCCTCCACCACGCCGTCGAGGACGGCCTGACGCAGGTCGCCCCGCTCGGGCAGGACGGCAGCCGCGGGGTCGGCGAGCAGGGTCTCGGGGTCCGGGAGGTCCATCCGGTCCATGGCCGCCAGCAGTTCCAGGCCCGGGCCGTCCCCGACAGTTCCCCTGACCAGGAGGGACAGCACGTCCCGGGAGGAGCCGGCCGCGGTCGCGAAGGCGATCAGGGTCAGGGCCGACTCCCAGCTGCGGGGCGACGGCCAGGCGCCGCCCCGGCGCGTCTCGCTGTTCGGCAGCTGGTGCACGAGCTTGGGGCGGGCGGCGAGGAGCCCGCACACCGCGCGGCGGGCGAGGCCCACGGCCTCCGGCAGCTTCTTCCGGTCGAGCCGCGGCAGCCTCGCCCGGGGCCAGGTGCCGCCGAGGCCGCGGACGACGACCTCGTGGTCGTGTGTCCACTGGAGGTGGACGAACCGGTTGGCGAGCGGCGGGCTCAGCTCCCAGCCGTCGGCGGCCGAGGACCGCGGATTGGCGGCGGCCACGATCCGGACCCCGGGCGGCAGGCGCAGGGCGCCGATCCGCCGTTCGAGCACGAGCCGGAGCAGGGCGGCCTGGACGGCCGGCGGCGCGGTGGACAACTCGTCGAGGAACAGCAGGCCCCGGCCGGCCCGCACCAGGCGCACCGCCCAGTCCGGCGGGGCCATCGCGACGCCCTGCTCGGAGGGGTCGTCCCCGACGACCGGCAGTCCCGAGAAGTCGGACGGTTCGTGCACGCTGGCGATGACCGTGGTCAGCGGTAGGTCCAGGGACTCGGCGAGCTGAGTCAGGGCCGCGGTCTTGCCGATGCCCGGCTCGCCCCACAGGAGAACGGGGAGGTCGGCGGCGACGGCCAGGGTCAGGGCCTCGAGTTGGTCGTCGGGGCGCGGTTCGGTGGTCGTGTCGCGGAGCAGGGCGAGCAGTTCGCCGGCGACGTCGAGCCGGGGGGAAACGGGCATGTTTGATCACCTGTGGGTTCGTGGTGAGCTGACGGAGAGCAAGCGAGGGCCGGCGGCGTGAGGCAGGGGTACCCGGGCCGGTGTCGCGTCAGGAGAAGGTCTTCAGCGGGAGGTCTTCAGCGGGAGGTCTTCAGTAGAAGGTCTTTGAAAGCCGGTCGCGGGCACCGCGGCTGGGGCGGCGACGCCCTTCGGAGCGGGAAGCGCGGCCGGACCGGGGACCGGGGCCGGTCAGACCGGCCCTGTAGAGCCCGTACGTGATCCGCCGGAGCGCGGCCGTCTCCAGTTCGTCCCGCAGGGCGCCGGCGCGCAGCAGCGCGTCGGGACCCAGCAGGCCCTCGACGACGGCCAGGGCACCGGCGATGTCCCCGTGGTCCAGGCGTTCGCGCACGCCGGTGAGGCAGTCCGGACGGCGGTGCGCCTCGTCGATCGCGCGTAGGCACGGCAGGGGTGTGCCGGTGAGGGCGACCAGCAGCTCCTCCCGCCGGATCTCGGCCGGGTCGTGGTCCAGCGGGACGAGCGTCCCGTCGACCAGGCCGATCCGGTGCCGGGCTCCCCGGCACTCCACGAGGCGCGGCCGTCCCGGTTCGTCCGGGGGCCGTGGCGGCCCGTCCGGCGAGTGGTCCGGCACCAGTGCGGAGGCGACCAGCGGATGCAGCCGGCCGGCCTCGATCGCGCCGGTGCGGAGGAGCTCCAGGTCGGGCAGCACCCAGGTCGCCGCGTCGGGCAGGACGGGCAGCGCGGAGGCGTCACCCGCCTTGTCCGCAGCCGAGACCCGGAGCCCGAGCGGCGTGGCACTGTCCCCGGTCACGCCCAGAACCAGCCGGCGGCGGGCTCCGAGCCGTACGGTCACGGCACCAGTGGACCGGCCTTCGGCGTGGAGCAGGATCCCCGCCTCAGCCGCCCAGCGGTCGACGGCGCAGCGATACCCCGCCGGAACCGTGCCCGGTTGCTCCAGGCTGGGCAAGGCGAAGTCGCCGGCATCCGGCTGCCGTTCGGCCCCGGACCGTACGCGCAGCTCACCGGCCCTGCGGGCGTCCCACAGATGGCGGTGCAGGTCGAGGCGGAAGCGCCGGTCGGGGTGGGGGTGCGGGTGATGGCGGGCACCGGGCCCGGCGGTCGTCCCGTCCCACAGCGCGAGGCTGATCCGCTGGCCGGCATCCGCCCAGGCGGGCGGCGTCCGGACCACCAGGTGCGGCGGACACGCGCCGTCCCGCCCAGGGGTGTCGTACCGGGCCAGGGCGATGGTCAGCCCCGGCCGCAGCAGCCCGTCGGGGGCGATCCTCGGCATGTGCCAGCGCAGCAGGTCGGGTGCCAGATGGCGGAGGTCGGCCCGGATCCGGGCCGCGAGTTCCCGGCCGTGACTGCGCGCCACGGAACGGAGGTTGAGGTCGGTGTCGATGCCTGCGGCGGCGCACGCCCCAGCCCAGTCCCCGGCACGGCGGCGGGCGGTCGCAGACTCGATCATGGAGGGCGGCACGGCGAACTCGCGCACGCGCAGCCAGAAGGAAAGGCGGGAATCCCCTGTCGCGGTCTGAGTGAGCATCAGCACTCACCTTGCGCGGACGGGGCCCCCAATCTGTTACGAGAGGAAGTCATCATCGCGGTGATCATAGCGTGCCCCGCGGCGAACCCGCGAGGTATTTCCGCGGGGCCGGCATCCGTCGCTGCGGCGAGAACGTCCCTGGTTGCCGGGGGCACAGGCCCCACGGGGAGTTCGCCGAGTCCGACTCCGCAGGAGACGGGCCGGGAGCGGAGGCGTCGCTCCGGCTTCGGCCCGTAGCTGCGGCCGGCGGGCTCAGCAGGCCAGGCCGGTGACGACCTCGGCGTTCGGCAGCCGGGCCAGGAGCGCGCCGGGGAGGATCAGCTTGCTCCGGCGCTTGCCGCTGCCGATGAGGACGTGCGGAGCGGCGGCGACGGCCTCGTCGACGAGCAGGGGCCATCCCTCCGGCAGACCGACGGGGGTGATCCCGCCGTACTCCATGCCCGTCTCCGCCACGGCCGTGTCCATGGGGGCGAACGACGCCTTACGGGCGCCGAGGTGCTTACGCACCGCCGAGTTGACGTCGACGCGGGTGCTCGCGAGGGCGACGCACGCCGCGTGCGTCACCGCGCCGCCGCGTTTGGCGGCGATGACGACGCAGTTCGCGGAGACCTCCAGGGGGACGTCGTACGCCGCGCTGAAGGCCGCCGTGTCGGCCACCTCCGGGTCGGTGTCGACGACCAGCACGGACTCGGCGAGCCCGGGGTCGTCCCACTGCCCGAGCGCCGCGGCCACGGGCTCGGCGAGGAGGTCGGGTCGGCTTGCTGCGGGCCAAGCCGCGTCGAAGCGGCCGAAGGGAACGGTCGGCGAGGATCGGATCACGGGGTCATGGTAGGCCGTGCCTCCGCGGTTCACGGCGGATCACGCCGCGCGAGAAGCGTGCTCAGCAGGCCCGGGAAGGCTTCGTCGACCAGGGCTTCGAGCACGGCGCCGCCCCCCCCCGAGCGGCCGCTGAGCCATGGAGCGTGCGGCCGACCGGCCGCCCGCGCTACGTGGAGGCCGCGTGCTCCCGGCGCTTGCCGCGCCACCACGAGACGGCGGACGCCGCGAGGCCGGGAAGCAGAAGCAGGGCCGTGGCCCACCACGGCACGCGGAGCAGCACCGGTTCCCTTCCGATGAGGAAGAGCGCGAGGAGCACGGCGAACCCGGTGCAGGACAGTGCCGTCCACCGCCACAGCGGCCAGTGGAGCACGGCCCGCCAGTACGGCGTGAACGTCATCAGCGCGCTGAAGAGGCAGACCGCCGCGACCGAGCCCGGCACCAGCTCGGCCTCGGCGGTCCGGCCGACGAGGTGGCTCGCCGACAGCAGCGCCACGCTTCCCGCGTAGGCGTGCCGGGCGAGGAGCCCGGGCGTGTTCCGCGGCGGGCGGGACGGGTGCTCCGCGGCCCAGCTGCTCGCGAAGGCGGCCACGTCGTCCCCCACCACGACCGCTGCGCTCCTGCCGGCCCTGGCCGAGTCCTCCAGGTGTTCCCGGAGTTCGGTGAGCATGTCATCGACGGCGTCCCGGGGCATGTCGTGGAACATCCACTCGGTGCGGCAGCGGTCGAGGACCTGATCGGGCGTCATTTTCCTTCCTCCGGTGTGTCTTCCGTCGGCGCTCCGGCCGAAAGTGCCTGGTCGACTGCGCCCCTGAAGGCCAGCCAGGCCGTGCGCCCGGCTTCCAGCTCGGCCAGCCCGGCCTCCGTCGGCCGGTAGTACTTCCGCGGTGCGCCGCCCGACGGTGACGGCGCCCGGTACGTGTCGGCCAGGCCGTTCCGCTCCATGCGGGCCAGCAGCGGATAGATGCTGCCTTCGCTGACCAGCTCCAGGCCGCTCTCGCCGAGCGCTTCGACGATCTCGTAGCCGAAGCGCGGACGCTCGGCGATGAGCGCCAGCAGGCACAGGTCGAGCACCCCGCGGAGCAGTTGGCTGTGCCGCTGCTCCCTCGGCGCCGCGGGTTCCTTTCCCATGCGGTGCAAGATAGTTCAGGAGTGTCTTGCACCGCAAGATAATGAAGGCCGGTGCCGCCGGCGGTCAGCCACCCGCCTGCGCGAGGGGCAGGTGGCGGGGCCCGCGCAGGACGGGGCTGTTGCGGTACTCCGGCGGGTCCTCCAGCAGCCGTGGGCTGCCGAGGCGGTTGATCAGCGTCGTGAGGGCGATCTGCGTCTCCAGGCGGGCGAGGGGCGCGCCGAAGCAGTTGTGGATGCCGCTGCCGAAACCGAAGTGCTGGTTGTCCGTGCGGCCGGGGTCGAAGCGGTCGGGGTCGGGGAAGCGCAGGGGGTCGCGGCTGCCCGAGGCGAGGACGAGGACCAGCGGCACGCCCTGAGGAATCGTCACCCCGGCGACCTCGATGTCGGCCAGCGGGGTGCGCTGCGGCAGGAACTGCACGGGCGGCTCGTAACGCAGCAACTCCTCCACGGCCCTGGGCATCAGCTCGGGCTCGGCGCGCAGCCGTTCCAGCGCCTCGGGGTTGCGGAGGAGGGTGAGCATGCCGTTGGTGATGAGGTTGACGGTCGTCTCGTGCCCGGCGATCAGCAGCAGGACCGTGGTGACCATCAGCTCCTCCTGCGTGAGCCGCCCGTCCGGGCCGCCGTCGTTGACCAGGGCGGAGAGCATGTCGTCCGTGGGATGACCCCGCCGCTTCCCGGCGAGCTCGCCGAGGTACAGGCCCATCGCCGTCCGGGCCTCCTGGGCGGCGCGCCGCCGCGGCCCGGGGTCCTCCCCGGGCGTGAAGTCCAGCCCGGTGACGACCGTGTCCGCCCAGGCGTGGACCTGGGGGATGTCCCCGGACGGTACGCCGAGCAGGTCGCAGATGACGGTGACGGGCAGCGGGAAGGCGAAGTCGTCGACGAGGTCGAAGCGTTCCTTCTCCCGGAGCCCGTCCGCGAGCTGCTCGGCGATGCGGGTGATGTCACCGCGCAGCGCGTCGACGCGGCCGGGGGAGTGGGGAGGGCCGAACGGCCGCATGGCCAGGCGCCTGAGGCGGTCGTGCTCGGGGTCGTCCCGGCCGATGAAGGCCGGCGGCAGGCCCTGCGGCGGCAGGAGGTCCGGGTCGGGCTCGGTGCGGTTGCGCACGTCCGAGCTGACGCGCGGGTCGTGGAGCAGCGCCGCGATCTCGTCGTAGGTGCCCACCAGGTACTTCCCGTCCTCCTGCCGCGCGACCTTGTGCTCGCGGAGCTCGGCGTAGAGGGGGTAGGGATCGGCGCGGTGGGCGTAGTCGGTGATCCGGCGGAAGAGGGTCTCGGGGGACGAGGACATGGGACGGGCTCCTGGGGTCAGCCGCCGGGCCGGATCAGCGTCAGGCGGCGGTCCGGAAGGTGGCCGGTGAGGGCGACGGTCGGGCCATGGGTGAGGACCCGCGGGTCGGGGACGTCGGACGGCACGGGTTCGAGGTTCGCCAGGTGGTCGGCGGCGCCGGGGCCGGGCGGGAAGGGCGCGGCGGTCTCGATCAGGCGCTGGTAGTGCTCCAGCCACTTGGCCCGGTTGACGGTCACCGCGGCCGTGATGCGCCCGCGGTAGCCGTAGACCGCGACCAGACGCCGGTCCTCCGGCGAGCCCTGGGCGATCACCACCTGGTCGGAGAAGGTGGGCACGCCCACCGACTTGATGCTGAGGCCGAACTGGCCGGACCAGAACGACGGCACGGCCAGGTGGGGCCGGCGCAGCGGGCCCGGGGAGACCATGTTGTGGGCCGCCACCTCGGCCTGGGCCACGGCGTTGCCCCAGTGCTCCAGGGCGATCAGCTGGTACTCGAAGAGCGGGTGCGGGAAGCGGGCCACGTCACCGGCGACGAAGACGTCGTCCGTCACGATCCCGTACATGTTGAAGACCCGGCACCCCGCGTCGCAGGCCACGCCACGGGGCCCGGCCGCGAGGCCGGACTCGGCCAGCCACTCGGTGTTGCGGACCGCGCCCAGGCAGACCACGGCGACATCGGCCTCGATCCGGCTCCCGTCGGAGAACTCGGCTCCCGTGAGCTGGCCATTGGCGCTCATGAGGGCGGTCACCGTGACCCCGCAGCGCAGGTCGACGCCGTGCGCCCGCTGCAGCTTGGTGGCCCAGTCGCCGACCGTGCCGCCCAGCGCGCCGATCAGCGGCGCCCGGCCGCGCTCGGCGACGGTCACCTCCAGGCCGCGCTCCCGGCAGGCCGAGGCGACCTCGGAGCCGGTGAAGCCGGCCCCGATGACCAGCACCCGGCCCGGGCCGGCGTCCAGGGCCGCGGCGAGGCGGCCCGCGTCCTCGCTGGTACGGACCGTGAAGACGCCCTCCAGCGCGGCCTCGTCCGGTACGGGCCAGGGGCGGGCGCGGGTGCCGGTGGCGATCAGCAGCCGGTCGAAGGGCAGGCGCTCGCCGTCGGCGAGCACCACGCTCTTCGCGTCGGGGTCGAGCCCGGTGGCGCGCACGCCGAGCCTCCACCGCGCGTCGAGCGCACGCCGCCCAGGCAGCCCGCAGTCCTCGGCCCCCGCCTTCCCGAGCAGCACCTGCTTGGACAGCGGCGGCCGGTCGTAGGGGAGCCGCGGCTCGTCCCCGACCAGGGTCAGCTCGCCCTCGAACCCCTCGTCACGCAGCGTCTCGGCCGCCCGCAGCCCGGCCAGCGACGCCCCGACGATGACGATCCGCCCGTCGCGCCGCCCGGCGCGCGCCTCACCGGACACCGGCGTCGCCGCCCGCCTGCTCCCCGACCGTGATGGCCTGCACCGGACAGGCCGCCGAGGCCCGGCGCACGTGCTCGTCCTGCCCGTCGGGAACGGCCGGTACGTACAGCAGCGCCTCCTCGCCGTGCAGCTCGAACACCTGCGGGGCGAGGAACACGCACTGCGCGTAGCCCTGGCACCGGTTGAGATCGACCACGATCTGCATTCCGCTCCTTCCGGCGTCCTCATGGAGCCCCGTCCGCCACCTCCGTCTTACGCCCTCGGGGGCGGCGGCGCGGGCGGTGCTGCTCCATCCGGGGGGGCGGGGCCTTGGGCGGCATCCTTCGCCGGGCGGGCTTTCGGAGGCCGGTGATCTGTCGCGCAGTGCACGCCTTGGCCCGTCACGAGCCGGTCCGTACGCCGGCCGACATGCCGGCCGACCCAATGGGACACACACCGAGAGGCCGGCCCGGCGGTCAGACGCGGGCGTTGAGGGTCATGAAGGACCGTCTCTCGACGAAGCGGCTGAAGACCGGGCGCACTTCGCCGCCCACGAGGTCGGCGCCGCACATGTACAGCTCCGGGCGGCCGGACAGCAGCTCGAAGTCCCTCACGGCGTCCTCGAAGCGGCACACCACTCCCGGCTCGGAAGCCGAGTCGATCAGCAGGACGTGCTCGTGCAGGGCCATGGGCGTCCGCCGGGCCCATTCCACCGCCTCGTCGTCCGAGACGCCGACCAGCGTGAGCGAGCGATGCGGGATCTCCCGCCAGTCGATACCTGAACCCGCCCACGGAAGCGTGCACAGGTACGCATCGAACTCGCCCGAGAGCGACACCGGCCCCGCGCTCGCGCCGTGCTCGTGCAGCCAGGGAGAGATGTCGTCGATGCGCATGCACAGAGGCTAGATCAACGGCTCCTGCCGCAGCGCCGCGGGCCGTCCCGGCCTCTGTTGCCGTGAAGTGTCCGCGCAAACCTTGAGAAGGGGTGATGGCCAGGTTTTCCGTCTATCGGAGGAATCTCGGGGAAGCGCGAGGCGGCCGTGCTGACGGGGCGTGCAGGCTGTTCCGCGTGATGGGGTGGCGGAGAACAGGGTACGCAGTGGTGCTGGCCACGACCGGCGTCCTCACGGTGACCGGCGGGGCTGCGGCGGACGACGGCGGCGCGAGCGCTTCGCTGGGCAACACGTCGGCGAACGTCGTCCTGCACGGCCTGCCGAGGCTGCCGCCACGTCCGCCCTCGCACGCCAAGGTGAATGTGCTGGGCGGCGCCGTACAGGCGGAAGCGACCGACAGGGACGGGTGCGTGGACGTCACTGCGCAGGCGCTCACGGCGAGGGTCAATGTGTGGCTGTACCGCTGCAACGCGGCGCCGCCGGGTCCCGGGGCTCCCGCTCCTACTCCACCGGCTCCTGCGCCTCCCGCCCCGGCGCCTCCTGCACCCGCCCCTGCTGTACCTGCTCCTCCTGCCCCCGCGCCTCCCGCTCCTGGTCCGGCGGTTCCTGCCCCGGCGCCCCCTGCGCCTGCACCACCTGCACCCGCCCCACCGGCTCCGGCGCCGCCCGCGCCCCCGGCTCCCGCCCCGCCTGCACCCGGAGCCCCAGCGCCCGCTCCACCCGCACCCGGACCCGCTGCCCCCGCTCCGCCCGCGCCCGGCG
>NZ_PXWG01000012.1 GCF_003011965.1 Streptosporangium nondiastaticum | reverse complement strand
CGCCGCACCCCCGCGAGGTGCGGGGGTGCGGCGCCGGACGCGGACGGCTGTCCTGATCGGACGTCGACGATCAGACGTCGACGATCAGACGTTGACGCCGAAGTCCTGGGCGATGCCGCGCAGGCCCGAGGCGTAGCCCTGGCCGATGGCGCGGAACTTCCACTCGGCGCCGTGGCGGTAGAGCTCGCCGAAGACCATGGCGGTCTCGGTCGAGGCGTCCTCGCTGAGGTCGTAGCGGGCCAGCTCGGTGTTGTCGGCCTGGTTCACGACGCGGATGTAGGCGTTGCGGACCTGGCCGAAGCTCTGCTGACGCGACTCGGCCTCGTAGATCGAGACCGGGAAGACGATCTTGGCGACGTCGGCGGGCACGCCGGCCAGGTTGACCTTGATGACCTCGTCGTCGCCCTCGCCCTCACCGGTGAGGTTGTCACCCTGGTGCTCGACGGAGCCGTCGGGGCTCTTGAGGTTGTTGAAGAAGACGAAGTTCTGGTCGTTGGCGACCTTGCCCTGGTCGTTCGTCAGCAGCGCGCTGGCGTCCAGGTCGAAGTCCGTACCGGTGGTGGTACGGGCGTCCCAGCCGAGACCGACGATGACCGCGGTCAGGTTCGGGGCCGCCTTGGTCAGCGAGACGTTGCCGCCCTTGCTGAGACTGACTCCCACGAGTCCTCCATTGGTTTTCGAGGGGCGAGGAGTCTCGCCTGCGCCCCCGTTGTGCGATGGCAACCGGTCAACGTCTGGATCCTAGTGACCGGTTCCCGGCGATGGCATGCTTCTCGGCGCGGAAGGCTCCGCGCCCCGGCTCAGAGAGCCGCGAGCGCCTCGGCGTACTCGCCCAGGTCGCGCGCGTCGGGCAGGCCGTTGACGACCGTCCAGCGCACGACGCCTTCCTTGTCGATGATGAAGGTGCCGCGCACGGCGCAGCCCTTCTCCTCGTCGAAGACGCCGTAGTCGCGGCTGACGTTGCCGTGCGGCCAGAAGTCGGAGAGCAGCGGGTAGGTGAGGCCCTCCTGCTCGGCGAAGACGCGCAGCGAGAACGGGGCGTCGTTGGAGACGGCCAGCAGCTGCACGTCGTCGTTGACGAACTTCGGCAGCTCGTCGCGCAGGGCGCACAGCTCGCCGGTGCACACGCCGGTGAAGGCGAAGGGGTAGAAGAGCAGGACGACGTTCTTCTCGCCGCGGAAGTCGGAGAGCCGGACGGTCTCGCCGTGCTGGTTCCGCAGCGCGAAGTCCGGAGCCTTGGTGCCGACCTCGATCGCCATGTTCGAAATCCTTCTTCTCGGCAGGGCCGGTCCGCGAGGCCTGCCCGGCCCCGGCCACCGGCGGGTAGGCCGCCAGTGTGTCACTGCGCCCGCCGGGGGATGCACGGAGCCCCCCGGGCAGCGTGCTGCCGGGGGGCTCGGTGCGGGTGTCGGTGCGCCCGCCGCGACTAGCGCTTGGGGGCGGCCAGGCGGGTGCCGGTCCAGTCCTTGGCCACGCTGATGCTCTTGGTCTGCGAGAGACCGGCGGTCTGCGAGGCGTCCTGGATGTCGCTCGGCTCGATGTAGCCGTCGCGGCCGGTCTTGGGCGTCAGCAGCCAGATGTTGCCGCCGTCCTCAAGCAGGCCGATGGCGTCCACCAGCGCGTCCGTGAGGTCTCCGTCCTCATCCCGGAACCACAGCAGGACGACGTCGGCCACGTCGTCATAATCCTCGTCGACGAGGTCCTGGCCGATGAGGGACTCGATACCTTCACGGAGATCATGATCGACGTCGTCGTCGTAACCGATCTCCTGGACCACCTGTCCGGGCTCGAAACCCAGCCTTCCGGCCGGATTGGTCCGCTCCTCCGCGTGGTCCGCGGTCGCGCTCACGGATTTCCTCCTGTCATCCTTCGAGACGTTGCATTCGGCTCGCGCGTACGCGAAACGATGGGCGTAGTCCACACGTGACGGACGGATCGCGCAAGTACCCGGCCATCGAGACCGCCGAAACGTTGACGGACGCGGACGTCCTGTGGCAACTCCAACCCTGTGGCGGGAGGGGCGAGTGATTCACAACACAGAACTTTGCCCCTTTTGCGAAGTTACTCCATGTGATTCCACGGAGCGACCCCGAACAGCCGTACACGGGGAACCTCCATTGGGGGCGTAAGGTTGCGATTTGGCCGCCCCGGGCGACCAACAAACGCTGCTTCGTCTCACCAGTGGTGGTTACCGCCCAGTAGAGATGACGTTTCCGCCGCCGCGGTCCACGATGGGAGCCGGCGCCAGATAAGCAGCCCCATATTTGACCGCGTGCGCAGCAACACCGCGTGCAGAGCACGACCACGACCGAACAGCGAAGGAACAGCGTGGCTTCCGGATCCGATCGCAACCCGATCATCATTGGCGGCCTTCCCAGCCAGGTCCCGGACTTCGACCCCGAAGAGACCCAGGAGTGGCTCGACTCGCTCGACGCAGCCGTCGATGAGCGAGGCCGGGAACGTGCCCGCTACCTCATGCTTCGCCTGATCGAGCGGGCTCGCGAGAAGCGCGTCGCCGTGCCCGAGATGCGCAGCACGGACTACGTCAACACGATCGCGACCAAGGACGAGCCGTTCTTCCCCGGCAACGAGGAGATCGAGCGCAAGGTCCTCAACGCGACCCGCTGGAACGCGGCCGTGATGGTCTCCCGTGCCCAGCGCCCGGGCATCGGCGTCGGCGGCCACATCGCCACCTTCGCCTCGTCCGCCTCGCTGTACGACGTGGGCTTCAACCACTTCTTCCGCGGCAAGGACGGGGGTGACGGCGGCGACCAGATCTTCTTCCAGGGCCACGCCTCCCCCGGCATCTACGCCCGCGCGTTCCTGCTGGACCGGCTCTCCGAGCAGAACCTGGACTCGTTCCGCCAGGAGAAGTCCAAGGCCCCCTACGGCCTGTCCAGCTACCCGCACCCGCGCCTCATGCCGGACTTCTGGGAGTTCCCGACCGTCTCGATGGGCCTCGGCCCCCTCGGTGCGATCTACCAGGCCCGCATGAACCGCTACATGGAGGCGCGCGGCATCGCCGACACCTCCAAGTCGCACGTCTGGGCGTTCCTCGGCGACGGCGAGATGGACGAGCCGGAGTCGCTCGGCCAGCTGTCCATCGCCGCCCGCGAGGGCCTGGACAACCTGACCTTCGTCGTCAACTGCAACCTGCAGCGCCTCGACGGCCCGGTCCGCGGCAACGGCAAGGTCATGCAGGAGCTGGAGTCGCAGTTCCGCGGCGCCGGCTGGAACGTGATCAAGCTGGTGTGGGACCGCTCCTGGGACCCGCTGCTGGCCCAGGACCGCGACGGCATCCTGGTCAACAAGCTCAACAGCACCCCGGACGGCCAGTTCCAGACGTACGCCACCGAGACCGGCGCGTACATCCGCGAGCACTTCTTCGGCGACGACCACCGTCTCCGCAAGATGGTCGAGGGCATGACCGACGACCAGATCCTGCACCTGGGCCGCGGCGGTCACGACCACAAGAAGATCTACGCGGCGTACGCGGCGGCCAAGGCCCACAAGGGCCAGCCGACGGTGATCCTCGCGCAGACCGTCAAGGGCTGGACCCTGGGTCCGAACTTCGAGGGCCGCAACGCGACCCACCAGATGAAGAAGCTCACGGTCGAGGACCTCAAGCGCTTCCGCGACCGCCTCCACATCCCGATCGCGGACAAGGAGCTGGAGTCCGGCCTGCCGCCGTACTACCACCCGGGCCGCGACTCGGAGGAGATCCAGTACATGCACGACCGCCGCAACGCGCTCGGCGGTTACGTGCCGACCCGCGTCGACCGGTCGAAGCCGCTGGCCCTCCCGGACGACAAGGTCTACGCGAGCGCCAAGAAGGGCTCGGGCCAGCAGTCGATCGCCACCACCATGGCGTTCGTCCGCATCCTGAAGGACCTCATGCGGGACAAGGAGATCGGCAAGCGCTTCGTGCTGATCGCCCCCGACGAGTACCGCACCTTCGGCATGGACGCGTTCTTCCCGTCGGCCAAGATCTACAACCCGCTCGGCCAGCAGTACGAGTCCGTGGACCGCGAGCTGCTGCTCGCGTACAAGGAGTCGCCGACCGGCCAGATGCTGCACGACGGCATCTCCGAGGCGGGCTGCACGGCCTCGCTGATCGCGGCGGGTTCCGCCTACGCGACGCACGGCGAGCCGCTGATCCCGGTCTACGTCTTCTACTCGATGTTCGGCTTCCAGCGCACGGGTGACCAGTTCTGGCAGATGGCCGACCAGCTGTCGCGCGGCTTCGTGCTCGGCGCCACCGCGGGTCGCACCACCCTGACGGGTGAGGGCCTCCAGCACGCCGACGGCCACTCGCAGCTGCTGGCGTCCACCAACCCGGGCGTCGTCTCCTACGACCCCGCGTTCGGCTTCGAGATGGCGCACATCGTCAAGGACGGTCTGCGCCGGATGTACGGCGAGAACGCCGAGGACGTCTTCTACTACCTGACCGTCTACAACGAGCCGATCCAGCACCCGGCCGAGCCGGCGGACGTGGACGCCGAGGGCATCCTCAAGGGTCTGTACCGGTTCTCGCAGGGTGAGAAGGGCGCGATCCCGGCCCAGATCCTCGCCTCCGGCGTGGCGGTGCCGTGGGCGATCGAGGCCCAGAAGATCCTCGCCGAGGAGTGGGACGTCAAGGCGGACGTCTGGTCGGCCACCTCCTGGAACGAGCTCCGCAAGGACGCGATCGAGGCCGAGGAGCACAACCTGCTCCACCCGGAGGAGGAGCTCCGCGTCCCGTACGTGACGCAGAAGCTCCAGGGCGCCGAGGGTCCGTTCGTGGCCGTCTCCGACTGGATGCGTGCCGTGCCGGACCAGATCTCGCGCTGGGTGCCGGGTGCGTACCAGTCGCTCGGTGCGGACGGCTTCGGCTTCGCCGACACGCGTGGCGCGGCCCGTCGCTTCTTCCACATCGACGCCCAGTCGATCGTCCTGGCCGTGCTCACCGAGCTCGCCAAGCAGGGCAAGGTCGACCGCTCGCTGCTGAAGCAGGCGGTGGACCGCTACCAGCTGCTGGACGTCACGGCCGCCGACCCGGGCGCGGCCGGCGGCGACGCGTAACCGCCTCCCGCCGGGGTTCGCCCCGCACAGCCCTACTGCCGGTGCCCCCGGCCAGCTCTGCTGGCCGGGGGCACCGGCAGTTTGTGTTGAGGCCGGCACCACCCGGCCGGGCCGGAAGGAGCTAGTGCTCCCAGACCTTGTACGCCCGTACGGTGAACGGCGTCTCCGGCGCCCACGTCCCCGACGGGTACGTGGTGAACTCACCCGTCTCCGCGCACGTAGCGCTCTGATACGCGGTGACAGGGCGCCCCGTGCGGTTGGCGAGGGACGCCGCGCTGCCGCCCGCCGGTAAGGTCACGCAGTCCTCGATGCCGATGTCCGCGAGCTCGCTCGTGCTGCGCGTCCCGTGGAATGCGGCCTTCGTCCACAGGCACAGCTGCCCGGCGTCGCAGGGGCCGAGCCGCTCCCTGCCCGCCGCGGCCGCCGCGCCGGCCGTGGGCGCGCAGAGCAGGGCCAGCGCGGCGGATGCGGTGAGGGCGGCGGCGACGGTGCGGATCCTACGCATGAACATCACTCCCTGTGTCGGTGTTGTCGCACACCGCATCCTGACGGGAGTGACCGCCGGTGCCAAGAGGGCCCCGCGGTGCGGGGCCCTGATAGGGGAAGGCGTGCGTCCGGGTCAGATGTGGGCCGCGCCCGCCGCCGCCTCGGGGTTCGATCCGCGCTTGGTGAACAGCGCGACCACGGCGGCACAGGCCGCGACGACGCCCGCGACGGTGAAAGACAGGTTCATCCCTGACACGAAAGTGTCATGCGCGATGTCCGTGATCTTCCCCGCGAGCTCCGGCGGCGCCCCGGGCGGCACCGGTGCCACGCCGACCGCGACGGCGTCCGCCGCCCCGGCCGCCTGCTGCGGAGTGCCGGCGGGCAGCCCCGACTCCGCCCATTTGGCGGGCAGCGTGTCGTCGACGCGGGCGGCCATGACGGCGCCGAGGACGGCCGTCCCGAGCGAGCCGCCCACCTGCATGGCGGCCTGCTGCAGGCCGCCCGCGACGCCGGCGTGCTCCAGCGGGGCGTTGCCGACGATGACCTCGGTGGCGCCGACCATGACCGGGGCGAGGCCGAGCCCGAAGAGGGCGAACCACACCGACATCACGCCCGTGCCGGAGCCGGCTTCGAGGCGGGCCATGCCGAAGCAGGCGACGGTGGTCAGCAGCATGCCCGCGACCAGCGGGATCCGCGGCCCCACGCGGGTGATGAGCGCGCCGGCGGCGGGCGAGCCGACGATCATCATGCCGGTGAGCGGCAGCAGGTGCAGGCCCGAGTCGACGGGGCTCATGCCGTGCACGTTCTGCAGGTAGAAGGTGACGAAGAACAGGCCGCCGATGAAGGCGAACGCCATCAGCAGCATGAGCACGGTGCCGGCGGTCAGCGGCACGGAGCGGAAGAGCCGCAGCGGCAGCAGCGGTTCGCGGGCCCTGGTCTCCCAGAAGGCGAAGAGGAGGAGGGCGAGGGCCGCGCCCGCAAGGAACAGCAGGGTCTTCGCGTCGCCCCAGCCCCAGTCGCGGGCCTTGATCAGCGCCCAGACGAGGCAGAACATGCCGGCCGAGAGCAGGCCTATGCCGGGGAGGTCGAAGGAACGCGGGGCCCGGGCGGCCCGGTGGTCCCTGAGGATGGTGAGGCCGAGGACGAGCGCGACGACACCGACCGGCACGTTGATGAAGAACACCGACTGCCAGTTGACGTGTTCGACGAGGACGCCGCCGAGGATGGGGCCGCCGGCGGTGGAGGCGCCGATCACCATGCCCCAGATGCCGACGGCCATGTTGAGCTTGCTCGCCGGGAAGGTGGCGCGCAGCAGGCCGAGCGCGGCCGGCATCAGCAGCGCGCCGCAGAGGCCCTGGAGGACCCGGAAGACGACGACGGCCGACACGCTGCCGGAGAGCGCGATGGCTCCGGAGGCGGCGGCGAAGCCGGTGGTACCTATGAGGAAGGTCAGCCGGTGACCGAACCGGTCACCCAGCTTGCCCGCGGTGATGAGCGCGACCGCGAGGGCGAGGAGGTAGCTGTTGGTTATCCACTGGACATCGGCGAGCGAGGCGTGGAGGTCATCCCGGATGACGGGATTCGCGACGGCGACGATCGTGCCGTCGAGCGCGACCATCATCACGCCTATCGCCACGGTAACGAGGGTCAGCCAGGGGTGGCCGCGGTACCCCTTGCGGGAACCGAGGTCCGGCTGCGCCTCGGCGACAGCGGTCTGAGACGTCATGCCGAGAATTATGTCAGTGCCTGCCAATTGGCCGTCGACCGCATGCGCCGGTGTCTGCCATATCCGCGGATGGCTATCCTGAGCAGCACAAACGTGGCGGAGGAGAGACGATCCATGCACGCGATCGAGGGTGCGGCGGCCCGCTCGGGGGCGCCGTCCGGGCTGCGCGAGCGGAAGAAGCGGCGCACGCGGGACACCCTGATCCGGTCCGCCCTGGAGCTGTTCGCCCGCAAGGGCTACGAGCGCACCACCGTCGACGAGATCGCCGAGGCCGCGGAGGTCTCCCAGCGCACCTTCTTCCGCTACTTCGCGAACAAGGAGGAGGTCGCGCTGGCGATGCAGACCGCCGTCGACGACCTCTTCCTCGCCACGCTGCGCTCCCGGCCCGCGGCCGAGGCCCCGCTGCCCGCCCTGCGCGGGGCCGTCCTCGGCACGTGGGACGGCGCGCGCGCCGTCATCGAGGCGGTCGTGCCGCTGGAGCTGTTCCTGTGCACGTACCGGCTGATCGAGTCGACGCCCCAGCTGCTGGCGGCGCGGCTGCGCTCGCTCTCGGAGGTGGAGGAGCTCCTCGCCCTGGAGATCGCCCGGCGCGAAGGGCTGGATCCGCGGACCGACCCCCGGCCGCACGTCCTGGTGGCCGCGTTCGCCGGGGTGATGCGCGTCACCACGCGGGCCTGGGGCGAGCGCGGGGAGGGCGGCCTGGACGATCTCCGGGAGCTCACCGTGGCCTATCTGGACCAGCTGGGTCCGGCATTGGCGGAAAACTGGCGCGCTTGATCGAGAAAACCACGCTTGTGCCCAATTCCCCCCACTCAAACGTGAGATAGCTCACGGACTCCGCAGTCGCCGCCGGGTTTCTCCTAGGGTGTTTCGCGGTGACTTCCTTCCCGGAGCTCGGCTCCCCCTCCTCCGTACCGTGGACGACCACGGCCACCGTGTGGCGCGCGCTGCTCGCCCTGGCCGTGGTCTTCGTGATGCTCGGCACGACCGGCTGGACGGCCGTCAGAAGCCACAAGGCGGCCGGGGACGCCCGTACGGTCTCGCTCAGCGCCTGGCTGCACGCTTCCATAGCGGGCCGCCCGCTGCCGGCCCCCGGGACGGCCTCCGACACCGTGGCCCGCTTCTTCGCCTCCCTCACCGGGGCCCAGCGGACGCGGCTCGCCGACGAGTACCCCCTCGTCGTCGGCAACCTCAACGGCGCCCCGCCCGCCCTGCGCTACCGCGCCAACCGCGCCGCCCTCGACCAGGCCCGCGCCGTCGAGAAGCGCCGCAGCCACGCGAGCGGCCTCAGCCCCGTAGGCCGCCGGGAAGCGCTGCGCCGCATGCACCGCTTCGAGTCCCTGCAGCAGGACGGGCGGCAGATCCTCGCCTTCGATCCCACCGGCGACGGCCGGGTCGCGGAGGTCATCGGCGACCTCGACCGGGCCCAGCGGGTCTCCGTCGTCGTCCCCGGCGTCGACACCAACCTGCTCACCTTCGAGAAGTCCCAGCGCTCCTACAGCGCCCCCGTCGGCATGGCCCGCTCCCTCTACGCCGCCGAGCGCAAGGCCGCCCCCGGCACCCGTACGGCCGTCATCGCCTGGGCCGACTACACCTCGCCCGCCGGCGTCGGCATGGACGCCGCCACCGGCAAGCTCGCCGCCGAGGGCGCGCTGCGGCTGCGCGCCGCGGTCCGCGCGCTGCCCGGCGACTCCCGGGTCGCCCTCGTCTGCCACAGCTACGGCTCGGTGGTGTGCGGCGTCGCCGCGCGCGACCTGTCCCCGCGCGTCACCGACGTCGCCGTCGCCGGCAGCCCCGGGATGCGCGCCGACCACGTCTCCGAGCTGCGGACCAGCGCCCGGATATGGGCCATGCGCGACCCGGACGACTGGATCCAAGGCGTGCCCCACCTGGAGGTCGGCGGCCTCGGCCACGGCGCCGACCCCGTCTCGCAGGGCTTCGGCGCGCGCGTGATGTCCGCCCGCGGCGCGGAGGGCCACGCCGGCTACTTCGAGCCCGGCACGACGAGCCTCGCCAACTTCGCGGGCATCGGCGTCGGCGCGCCGTCGACGGTCAGCTGCGCCGACGGCGGCGGAAGCTGCACGGCGGGCGTGTAGCCCGGCGCGGCGCGGTCTCCGCCAAGCCGTACGTACGGGCAACGCGCGTAGCCCATCGTTCCCCGCGGGGGGACGCGCGGGCGGGCGCCGCATACGATGACGGGCATGGGTGATGTGCTGACGGGTTTCCACACCGTCTGGGAGTTCGACACCGACTCCGTGCTCATCCGCTTCGAACGGGGGATCCGCACGCCGAAGCTGCTCCAGGCGCTCGGTGAGCGACGCATCCCCTACGAGGCGCTCGCGGCCGTCGAACTGGCCCCGGGAAGGCGCGGGACGGTGGTGCTGCGCGCGGTGCCGAGACCGGGCGCCGATCCGCTGATGGATGTCGCGGACGGCCAGCTCAAGGAGAGCACCGACCCGTACCGGCTGGTGCTGCCCGAGCAGCGCGACGCCCTCGCCGAGTACTACGCGGACGAGATACGGGCCGCCCTCGGCCCGGACGCGGCCGATCCCGCCCTGCGCCCGCTCGTCGCGGCGCCCGTTCCCCCGCCGTCCTTCAAGGCCTACGACGGCAAGGCCTCCTTCGACGGCCGGTCGGTGGCCTTCCGCTGGTTCTGGACGGGCGCGTCGTCCGCCAAGTGGAAGGCCGGCGACCAGCGGTTCGCCGTCGAGGAGCTCTCGGGCGTCGAGTGGCGCTCCCCGGAGCTCGCCGGCGGCCATCTGCGGCTCGTGCCGCGCGGCGGCGAGGACCAGCCGTCCGGCCCTGCCGACCAGGATCCGGCGGCCGTCGTCTTCGGCATGGGCTACGGCCTGCTGCACGAGTCGTTGCCCTTCGGCGCGGCCGTCCTCGAAGCGGTCCGCGCCGCGGCCCCCAGCGCGCCGGCCGCGCGCGTGCCCGCCGCCCGCCCGGACCCGGGCGGCATCGCCGACCGCATCCGCCACCTGGGCGCGCTGCACGACGCGGGGCTCCTGACCGACGACGAGTTCAGCGCGAAGAAGGCCCAGCTCCTGGCCGAGCTGTGACCGGGAGCCCCGCTACCGGTGCTACCCCGGTATGACCCGCAAGCCCCCACCACGGTGTGACGCCCGCGCGCGGGCCGCGGCCTAGGGTGAAGGGGTCATGCCCCAGTCACTCCCCGCCCCCCTCGCCCGCGCGCGCGCCTACGCGATCGACGTCTGCACGCCCGCCGGGCCGCCCGTACCGCTGGGCGGCCGGTCGCGCCGCCGCTGGGTGCGGAAGCTGCCCTTCGTGGTCGCCGCGCTGTTCACCGCCCTGCTGCTGCCGCTGTCCGCCAACGTGCTGACGAACGAGTTCGGCCTGGGCTTCGGCCTCGCGCTGTCCCTCGCCGTCGCCCAGGCCGTGCCGCTGCTCGTCGCCGTCCGCAGGCCCCTGCTCGCCTGGGCGATCGCCTTCGCGGCGAGCGTCGCCGCGGCGGTGGCCGTCCTGTCCGAGCCCGTGAACCGCGACTGGCCCTGGCCGTGGCCGCCCCCGACCGTCATCGGCCTGCTGCTGCTGATGCTCGCGGTCGGCATGCGGGAGCGCCGCCCGACGCTCGTCGCCGTCTGGCTGGCCACCGGCGTCGCGGGCGCGGTCCTGCGGGGCGTGTCGCCCGACCGCAGCTCCTCCGGCGTCTGGGTGACGCTGTTCGTGGTCGGCGGCATGCTGATGCTGCTGGCCGGGGCGCTGCGCGAGCGCGGGGACGCGCGGCGGGCGCTCGCCGAGCAGGAGACGATCAGCGAGGCCGAGCGGGCCCGGCGCACCCTGCTGGAGGAGCGCACGCGCATCGCCCGCGAGCTGCACGACGTCGTCGCCCACCACATGTCGGTGATCACCGTGCAGGCGGACAGCGCCCCGTACCGGCTCGCGGGCCTGCCCGAGGAGGCGCGCGAGGAGTTCGGCACGATCGCCGCGACGGCGCGGGAGTCGCTGACCGAGATGCGGCGGCTGCTGGGGGTGCTGCGCAGCGAGGACGCCTCCGGCGCGGGCGGCGGCGCCGAGCGGGCGCCGCAGCCGGGGGTGGCCCGGATCCCGCAGCTGGTCGAGGGGACCGTGCGATCCGGGCTGCCGGTGGAGCTGGCCATGCCGGATCCGCTGCCGGAGGCGGTGCCGCAGACCGTGGACCTCTCCGCGTACCGGATCGTGCAGGAGGCCCTGGCCAATGTCGTCCGGCACGCGCCGGGCGCGGCCACGCGGGTGTCGGTCTCGGTGGACGACGCCGGCACGGGCCTTATGGTGCTGGTCGTGAACGCCGCCGCAGCCGACCGGGACGCCCGGCCGGTGGAGACCGGCGGCACGGGTCACGGCCTGGTCGGCATGCGGGAGCGGGTCCGGCTGGTCGGCGGCACGCTCGACACCGGCCCGCTGCCGGACGGCGGCTTCCGCGTCGCGGCCCGGCTCCCGTTCACGACAGCACCGGACGCAGACGCAGAGGACTCCGTTTCGCCATGACCATCAAGGTGATCATCGTCGACGACCAGGCCATGGTGCGGGCGGGTTTCGCCGCGCTGCTGGCCGCCCAGCCCGACATCGACGTCGTCGGCGACGCGGCGGACGGGAAGCAGGGCGTGGACGTCAGCCGCCGCACCCACCCGGACGTCGTGCTGATGGACGTCCGCATGCCGGAGATGGACGGGCTGGAGGCGGCGCGGCAGCTCCTCTCCCCGCCGCCCGGCGTGACGCACCGTCCGAAGGTGCTGATGCTGACGACCTTCGACGTCGACGACTACGTGTACGAGGCGCTGCGCGCGGGCGCGTCGGGCTTCCTGCTGAAGGACGCGCCTCCCGCGGACCTGATCTCGGCCGTGCGGGTCGTGGCCGCCGGGGAGGCCCTGCTGGCCCCGTCCGTGACGCGCCGTCTGATCGCGGACTTCGCCAAGCAGCGCCCGGCGCCGCGCAAGGGCGGCCCGGCGCTGCGGCTGAACGGGCTCACCCCGCGCGAGACCGAGGTCCTGGAGCTCATCGCCCGCGGGCTGTCCAACCAGGAGATCGCGGCCGAACTGGTGCTGGCCGAGCAGACCGTCAAGACGCACATCGGCAGGGTCCTGGCCAAGCTGGACCTGCGCGACCGCGCCCAGGCGGTGATCTTCGCCTACGAGTCGGGACTGGTGGCCCCCGGCGGGCGGTGACGGTGCGTCACCGCCCGCCCGGGCGCCGGGCCCGCGGTGCGTGGTGGGTGCTACTCGCGGCCGGCCGAGGTGAACGACATGTCGGCGTAGCGGCCGCCCGCGACCTTGCCCGCGATCGGTTCCAGGGCCGCGAGCTCGTCCGCCGTGAGGGCGATGCGGGTCGCGCCCGCGTTCTCCTCCAAGCGGGAGCGGCGGCGCGTGCCCGGGATCGGAACGACCGTCAGGCCGTGCACCTGCGCCTGCTGCTGGAGCCAGGCCAGGGCCACCTGGCCGAGGGGGGCGCCGCGCTCCTGCGCGATCCGGCGGACCGGCTCCAGCAGCGCCGCGTTCGCCGCCGCGTTGTCACCGGTGAAGCGCGGCATGGTGCGGCGGAAGTCGTCGCCCGACAGCTCCTCGGCCTGCACGAAGGAGCCGGTCAGGAAGCCGCGGCCGAGCGGGGAGTAGGGCACGAGGGCGACGCCCAGCTCCCGCGCCGCCGGCACCACGTGGGCCTCGATGTCGCGGCTGAACAGCGACCACTCCGACTGCACGGCGGCGATCGGGTGCACGGCCTGCGCGGCGCGCAGCTCGCCGCCGGTGACCTCGCTGAGGCCCAGGTGCTTGACCTTGCCCTCGGCCACCAGCTCCGCCATGGCGCCGACCGTCTCCTCGATGGGGACGTTCACGTCGCGCCGGTGCATGTAGTAGAGGTCGATCTCGTCGACGCCGAGGCGCTGCAGGCTGGCCTCGACGGCCCGGCGGATGTACGGGCGGTCGTTGCGGATCGTCCGGACCTGCGGGTTCTCCGGGTCGATCGAAAGGGCGAACTTGGTGGCCAGGACGACCTGGTCGCGGTGGGCCCGGATGAAGGGCGCGATGAACTTCTCGTTCTCGCCGGCGCCGTAGACGTCGGCCGTGTCGTAGAGGGTGACGCCCAGTTCGAGGGCCCGCTCCAGCGTCGCCCTGGCCTCCCCCTCATCGGTCGTCGGCCCGTACGCGAAGCTCATGCCCATACAGCCGAGCCCCTGCACGCCCACCTCGGGGCCGCCGGTGCCGAGCATGGCGGTGGCTATCTTCTCGTTGCTGTTGCTCATCAGTGCTTCAGGGCCCCTTCGGCGGCGGCCTCGGCCCGGCGGCGGGCGTCGGCATAGATGTCGATCTTGTAGTCGAGCACTTCGAGGGTGCTCCGCAGCTCCGCGATGCGCTTTTGGACGTCCTCGCGGTGCGCGGTCAGCAGCTCTTCCCGCTCCGCCATGGTGTGCTCGCCCTCGCGGACGAGCCGTGCGTAACGGACCATGTCCGCCACCGGCATGCCGGTCAGCCGGAGCCGCCCCACCAGGTCCAGCCAGTCCAGGTCACGGTCGGTGTAGCGGCGCTGGCCGGTGTGCGAGCGGTCCACGTGCGGCATCAGCCCGATCCGCTCGTACCAGCGCAGCGTGTGGACCGACAGCCCCGTGCAGCCCGCGACTTCGCTGATCGTGTACCGGTCACGCCCCACCGGGCGGCCGTGGCGCTGCTGTTCGAGCACGGTGCACACGATGTCCGGCGGTGTCGTCGTCCTCACGGGCGCACTGTCCAAGACGGTCATGGAGCCTTCCCCCTGTTCGCAAGCGTTCGCAGTCGTTGCCCTTGCGATGACCACAACGCTAGAGAGCTGGAGCGCACTCCAGGCAAGCGAAGACTTGGGGGAATCTTGGCCGGGGCGGGCGGGCGCCGGCCCCGGGATAGGCTCGGATCCATGGAGAGCCTGCGGATGATCGAGAACTGGCCGGTGGACACCGCTGCGGCGGCGGTCGTACGGGCCGACGGCACGACGGTGGGCACGCACGGGCCGGCCGGGCATCGCTTCCCGCTGGCCTCCGTCACCAAACCGCTCGCCGCCTACGCCGCGCTCGTCGCCGTCGAGGAGGGTGCCGTCGAGCTGGACGAGCCGGCCGGGCCCGCGGGGTCGACGGTCCGCCACCTCCTCGCCCACACCTCCGGGCTGGCCTTCGACGAGCACCGGGCCATGGCCGAACCGGGCACGCGGCGGCTCTACTCCAACGCCGGCTTCGAGGTCCTCGGCGACCACATCGCCAAGGCCACGGACATCCCCTTCGCGGACTACCTGCGGGAGGCGGTGCTGGAGCCCCTCGGAATGACGGCCACGGACCTTCCCGGCTCGCCCGCCAAGGACGGCGTCTCGACCGTCTCCGACCTGGTGCGGTTCGCCGCGGAGCTGCAGGCGCCGCGGCTGCTCTCACCGGAGACCGTGGCGGAGGCCACGTCGGTGGCCTTCCCCGGCCTGACCGGCATCCTCCCCGGCTACGGGCACCAGCGGCCCAACGACTGGGGCCTCGGCTTCGAGATCCGCGACGGCAAGTCCCCGCACTGGACGGGCGCGTCGTCCTCGCCCCGCACGTACGGGCACTTCGGGCAGTCCGGCACGTTCCTGTGGGTCGACCCGGAGGCGGGCGCGGCGTGCGTCGCACTGACGGACCGGGCGTTCGGGCCGTGGGCGATCGAGGTGTGGCCGGCCCTGACGGACGCGGTCCTGGCGGAGCTGGCGTAGTTGGCGTAGCCAAATTTTTTCAGCCGTCCGGCGTTTGAGGACCGGGGTCCGGGGCGGAGCCCCGGGGGCTCAGCCGAAGTGCGGCTCGGCGTGCATCTCCCAGGCCAGGAGCTCCACGTCGGAGCCGACCGCCTCGGCCTCGACGACTGAGGCGTCCAGCAGACGGGCGGCGTCTCCCGCGTCCAGGACGACGTCGTCCAGCCGGACGGACCCCCGGACCACATGCACGTACACCCACGGCGCCCCCGGCAGGGAACCCCGCTCGCCGGCGCGCAAGCGCCGCACGTGCAGCACCGCCTCGCCGCCCGCCAGGGCATACGGCGTGCCGTCGGCGATGCCCCGCACCACCTCGTACGAGGGCTCGCCCCCGTACTCCGCCGGCGTCAGCCACATCTGTACGAAGCGCAGCGGCACCGCGCCCTCGTTGCGTTCCGAGTGCCGGACCCCGGCCCCCGCGCTGAGCCGCTGGACGTCGCCGGGCCGGACGATCTCGACGTGTCCGGCGGAGTCCTCGTGGGTGAGCTCGCCCTCGATGACCCACGTGACGAGCTCGACGTCACGGTGGGTGTGCTCGGCGAACCCGGCGCCCGGTGCGAGCCGCTCCTCGTTGCAGGCCGCGAGCGGCCCGAAGCGCACGTTGTCGGGGTCGTAGAAGCCGGAGAAGGAGAAGGCGTGCCAGGTCTCGATGCCGGCGTCCGGGTCCCCGCCGCGGAAGCGTTCACCGGCTCGCTGGACGGACCGCTGTACGTGCGTCATCGGGCTACGGTAGCCCGGCGACCCCGCACCGGACCCGAATAAGGCAGGCTTGTCCCCGTGCCTGAACCCGCCGCTAACACCCCGCATCCGCACAGCGCCACCCTCCGCCGCCTGGAGAAGTCCTCCGGCACCCTGGCCGCCGCCGCCATCGCCCGGATGGACGCCCAGCTGCCGTGGTACCGGGCGATGCCCCCGGAGAACCGCTCGTGGATCGGCCTGGTCGCCCAGGCCGGCATCGCGGCCTTCACGGAGTGGTTCCGGCATCCGGAGACTCCGCAGGCCATCAGCACGGACGTGTTCGGCACGGCCCCGCGCGAGCTGACGCGGGCGATCACCCTGCGTCAGACGGTGGAGATGGTCCGCACGACCATCGAGGTCATGGAGTCGGCGATCGACGAGGTGGCGGCGCCGGGCGACGAGGGCGTGCTGCGGGAGGCCCTGCTGGTCTACGCCCGCGAGATCGCGTTCGCGACCGCGCAGGTCTACGCGCAGGCCGCCGAGGCGCGCGGCGCGTGGGACGCCCGGCTGGAGTCGCTGGTGGTCAACGCGGTGCTGTCGGGCGAGGCGGACGAGGGCGCCCTGTCCCGGGCCGCGGCCCTGGGCTGGAGCGCCCCGGCGAACGTCAGCGTGGTGCTGGGCACCGCCCCGAACGGGGACAGCGAGCTGACGGTGGAGGCGATCCGGCGGGCGGCTCGGCACGCGAAGGTGCAGGTGCTGACGGGGGTGCTCGGCGACCGGCTGGTGGTCATCGCGGGCGGCTCCGACCAGCCGCTGCAGACGGCCAAGGCGCTGATCGGGCCGTTCGCGGCGGGCCCGGTGGTGGCCGGCCCGGTGGTGCCGGACCTGCTGTCGGCGACGCGCTCGGCTGCGGCGGCCGCAGCCGGTCTGAAGGCCTGCGCGGCCTGGCCGGACGCGCCCCGTCCGGTCCTTGCGGACGATCTCCTGCCGGAGCGGGCGATGGCGGGAGACACCACAGCCCGTGATCAGTTGGTGGAGGAGATCTACAGACCGCTACAGGAGGCGGGCTCGGCGCTGCTGGAAACGCTGAGTGTCTACCTGGAGCAGGCGAGTAGTTTGGAAGGGGCGGCACGGATGCTGTTCGTCCACCCCAACACCGTGAGATACCGCCTCCGACGTGTGACGGACGTCACCGGCTGGTCACCCTCCGATGTCCGCTCGGCGTTCACGCTGCGAATCGCGCTCATCCTGGGGCGTCTGGCCGACACGGAGACGGCGCTTTAGCCTTTTGTCGAACGTCAACAATTCCCCTGACGGTTCTTGGTCCCCATCCCCACGGGTGGCCGGTGCCGTCCACGAGAGAGAGTGTGAGGGTGCTCGTACTCGTCGCTCCCGGCCAGGGCGCTCAGACGCCCGGCTTCCTGACCCCCTGGCTCGACCTCCCCGGTGTCGAAGACCGCCTCCGTGAGTGGTCGGCCGCCATCGGCCTGGACCTCGTCCACTACGGCACGAACGCCGACGCGGACGAGATCCGCGACACCGCCGTCGCCCAGCCGCTGCTCGTGGCATCGGCGCTGGTCTCGGCCCGGCAGCTGTTCCCCGCGGCGGACGACTTCGCCCGTCTGGTGGGTGCGGCCGCGGGCCACAGCGTGGGCGAGCTGGCGGCGTCGGCGCTGACCGGCGTCCTGTCCGAGCAGGAGGCCATGGAGCTCGTCCGCAAGCGCGGCGTGGCCATGGCCGAGGCCGCGGCGGTCACCGAGACCGGCATGGCCGCCCTCCTCGGCGGCGCCCCCGAGGTCGTCGTCCCGCACCTGGAGAAGCTCGGCCTCACCCCCGCGAACGTCAACGGCGCGGGCCAGATCGTGGCCGCCGGCACCGCCGAGCAGCTCGCCGCGCTGGCGGAGGACAAGCCCGAGGGCACCCGCAAGGTCGTGGCGCTGAAGGTCGCGGGCGCGTTCCACACGCACCACATGGCGCCCGCCGTGTCGGCCCTGGAGGCCGCCGTGCAGGAGCTGTCCCCGGCCGACCCGCACACCCGGTACGTCTCGAACAAGGACGGTGCCGTCGTGGCCTCCGGCGCGGAGGTCGTGCAGCGCCTGGTCGGCCAGGTGGCCAACCCGGTGCGCTGGGACCTGTGCATGGAGACGTTCAAGGAGCTCGGCGTGACGGCCCTGCTCGAAGTGGCCCCCGGCGGTACGCTCACCGGCCTGGCCAAGCGCGCCCTGCCCGGCGTGAAGACCCTGGCCCTGAAGTCGCCGGCCGACCTCGACGCGGCCCGTGAGCTGATCGCCGAGCACGCCGCACCCGCCGGTTCCCCGGCCGAATAAGGAGCCTCAGAGCATGACCGCGAAGATCAAGCCGAGCAAGGGTGCCCCGTACGCGCGCATCCTCGGCGTGGGCGGCTACCGCCCCACCCGGGTGGTGCCGAACGAGGAGATCCTTAAGCACATCGACTCCTCGGACGAGTGGATCCGCTCCCGCTCCGGCATCGCGACCCGGCACTGGGCCGGCCCGGAGGAGACGGTCTCCGCGATGTCGGTCGAGGCGTCCGGCAAGGCCATCGCCGCCGCGGGCATCACCCCCGAGCAGATCGGCGCCGTGATCGTCTCGACGGTCTCGCACTTCCACCAGACCCCGGCGATCGCCACCGAGATCGCGCACAAGATCGGCGCGGGCAAGCCCGCCGCGTTCGACATCTCGGCCGGCTGCGCGGGCTTCGGCTACGGCCTGACGCTCGCGAAGAGCATGGTCGTCGAGGGCTCGGCGGAGCACGTACTGGTGATCGGCGTCGAGCGGCTGTCGGACCTCACCGACCTGGAGGACCGCGCGACGGCCTTCCTGTTCGGCGACGGTGCGGGCGCCGTGGTCGTCGGCCCCTCCGCCGAGCCGGCCATCGGCCCGACCGTGTGGGGCTCCGAGGGCGACAAGTCGCACACCATCAAGCAGACCCGGGGCTGGGACTCCTACCGCACCACCCCGGTCCCCGGCGGAAACGGTCCGGAGGCCCGCACGCCCCTGGACGAGATCCGCTACCCGGCCATCACGCAGGAGGGCCAGGCGGTGTTCCGCTGGGCCGTCTTCGAGATGGCGAAGGTCGCCCAGCAGGCGCTGGACGACGCCGGGATCAGCGCGGAGGACCTGGACGTCTTCATCCCGCACCAGGCCAACATGCGGATCATCGACTCGATGGTCAAGACCCTCAAGCTGCCGGAGAGCGTCACGGTCGCCCGTGACGTGGAGACCACGGGCAACACGTCCGCGGCCTCCATTCCCCTGGCCATGGAGCGGCTCCTGGCCACCGGCGCCGCGAAGAGCGGGGACACCGCGCTCGTCATCGGTTTCGGGGCGGGTCTCGTCTACGCCGCCACGGTCGTTACCCTCCCCTAGGCGAGATCGTCGCAGCCCGGCCTCACCGCCGTACTGCGCAGAGCTCACCGCACCGCAGTTCATTACCACGCAGTTCCACCGCACAGACAGAAGGAGCGCCGCACATGGCCGCCACCCAGGAAGAGATCCTCACGGGCCTCGCCGAGATCGTCAACGAGATCGCCGGTATCCCGGTCGAGGACGTCAAGCTGGACAAGTCCTTCACCGACGACCTGGACGTCGACTCGCTGTCCATGGTCGAGGTCGTCGTCGCCGCCGAGGAGCGCTTCGACGTCAAGATCCCGGACGAGGACGTCAAGAACCTCAAGACCGTCGGCGATGCCGCGGGCTACATCCTGAAGCACCAGGACTGACCTGAGCGTTCGTCGCCACCCCGGCGGTGGCGGTTCACCAGCACCTCTACACGTGGAGACAATTCCTGTGAGCTCGACCAATCGCACCGTGGTCGTCACCGGTATCGGCGCAACCACACCGCTGGGTGGCGACAGCGCGACGACCTGGGAGGCTCTGCTCGCCGGCCGGTCCGGCGTGGGGCCCCTCGAGGGCGAGCGCTACGCCGGCCTTCCGGTCCGGATCGCCGCCGCCGCCGCGGTCGACCCCGAAGACGTCCTGCCCCGCCCGCTCGCCCGCAAGCTGGACCGCTCGGCGCAGTTCGCGCTGATCGCGGCCCGTGAGGCGTGGGCCGACGCGGGCTACACCGCCAAGGCCGGCGAGGACTCCTCCATCGCCCCCGAGCGCCTCGGCACCGTCATCGCCTCCGGCATCGGCGGCGTGACCACCCTGCTCGACCAGTACGACGTGCTCAAGGAGAAGGGCGTCCGCCGCGTCTCCCCGCACACCGTGCCCATGCTCATGCCGAACAGCCCGTCGGCCAACGTCGGCCTGGAGGTGAACGCCCAGGCGGGCGTGCACACCCCGGTCAGCGCCTGCGCCTCCGGCGCCGAGGCCATCGGCTACGCCGTCGAGATGATCCGCACCGGCCGTGCCGACGTGGTCGTCGCCGGCGGCACCGAGGCGGCGATCCACCCGCTGCCCATCACCGCCTTCGCCAACATGATGGCGATGTCCAAGAACAACGAGGAGCCCGAGAAGGCCTCCCGCCCGTACGACAAGGCCCGTGACGGCTTCGTCCTCGGCGAGGGCGCCGGCGTGGTCATCCTGGAGTCGGCCGAGCACGCCGCCCGGCGCGGCGCGCGGGTCTACTGCGAGGTCCTGGGCCAGGGCCTGTCCGCGGACAGCCACCACATCGCCCAGCCCGAGCCGACCGGCCGCGGCATCGCCGCCGCGCTGCAGAGCCTGCTCGACAACACCGACCTCAAGCCGTCCGAGGTCGTGCACCTCAACGCGCACGCCACGTCCACCCCGCAGGGTGACGCGGCCGAGATCAAGGCGCTGCGCAAGGTCCTCGGCGACGACCTCGACCACGTCGCGGTCTCCGCGACCAAGTCGATGACCGGCCACCTCCTGGGTGGTGCGGGCGGCATCGAGACGGTCATGACCGTCCTCGCCCTCCACACCCGTACGGCCCCGCCGACCATCAACGTCGACGACCTGGACGAGGACATCGACGCGGACATCGTCCGCGACGTGCCGCGCGCCCTGCCCGCCGAGGGCACGATCGCCGCGATCAACAACTCGTTCGGCTTCGGCGGCCACAACGTGGTGCTGGCCCTGCGCTCGGTCTGACGCCGACCGCGGCCTCCGGCTCGTACGGCCCGTCCTGGGAGATCCCGGGGCGGGCCGTTCGCGTGGTGTATTCAGGCGCCGGGGAGCGGGAGGCGGGCCCAGACACGGGTTCCGTCGGTGGCGGGGCCGCTCTTGCTGATGCCCCAGGTGCCGTCGCATTCGTGGACGACAGCGGCGAGGAGGAGCAGCGCGCGCTTGCGCTGCGCTGAGCAGTGGGCGGCTTGGTGGTGGTCGGAGTGGGCGTGGTGGGCGTCCCAGTTGACGATGCGGAGTGCGCCGTCGCACCAGCGGAGGGAGTGGTAGATGTCCTGCCCGGGTGCGAAGCGTGTGGCGCAGGCGACGAGCTCTCCTGAGATGGAGAGGACGGGTTCTTCGATCGCGGTGAGGCCGTGAGCGCGCAGGACGGTGCGGGTCGTGGTCCGTACGACGGTGGCGGAGAGCGGGTCGCCGGGAACGGTGAAGCTGTAGGAGAGAGCGGAGGGGTCGGAAGAGCGGGGCTTGTAGGCGGGGCGCTGGGTGGTGGCGAGGGTGGAGGGGTTGGCGGGGGTCGGGGTGATGAGGGGGCAGAGGGCGTCCGAGGTGGCGTCACGGTCGATGTCGGTGGAGGGCATGCGGCGGCTCCCAGGGGTGGGTGAGAGGTGTGGATCCGCAGTGCGGCACGCCTGACCGGTGGCCTGTCTCCCTGACGCGGGCACGCCCCTCCCAGGGCAGGAGGACGCGGGCATGCTCGCGCGATGCGCTTCCGGCTGGCGCCGTTGCGTGTGCGATGCGGTACCGACTGTAGGGCACTCCGGAGTACACGTACTACGCTTCGGGGAAGTCATCACCCTTCGGTGGACCGGGCGATCACAACGCGGGCAGACTGCTTCCGACGTCGGCCAGCCCGGAGCAGGGAGAACGCATGCCCCCTAGGAGTACGCCAACGGCACGTCAGAAGCGGCTCGGCACCGAGCTGCGGAAGATGCGCATCGCCGCGGGCATGACCACCGAGTTCGCCGCCGGGCTACTGGGAGTGCCCCGTACGAACGTGCCGAACATGGAGTCGGGCCGATCCGGGATCAGCGCTGAACGGGTACGTATTCTCGCCAGCAACTACGGCTGCACCGACACCGAGTTGGTCGAAGCGCTGGCCGCAATGGCCGCCGAACGCGGAAAGGGCTGGTGGGAGTCCTACCGGGGGTCGTTGCCGACCAGCTTTCTGGATATCGCGGAGATGGAATGGCACGCCACGCGACTGCGTATCGCCTTGACCGTGCACCTTCCCGGGCTGCTCCAGATCGAGGACCACGCTCGTGCGCTCTTCGAGCACGTCGTGCCGCGCCTGCCCAAGGCTGAAGTCGAAGCCCGGGTGGCCCACCGCATGGACAGGGCGCAGGTCCTCGGCAAGGTAGACCCGCCTCACATCGATGTGATTGTCCACGAAGCGGCGCTGCGCATGGAGTTCGGCGGCCGAGAGGTACTGCGCCGACAGCTCACACACCTCCTCGACGCGAGCTGCCACGACAACGTGACAGTACGGGCCATCCCGTTCCGAAACGGCGGCTTCCCGGGGGCAGGTCACTCGGTGGTCTACGCGGAGGCCGTGGTCCCTCAACTTGACGTCGCCGAACTCGACTGCTCACACGGTCCGGATTTCCTCGACTCGGAGATGCAGCTCAAGAAGTACCGTACGCAGCTGGAGCAGTTGGAGGCCGTGACACTTGCGCCGAAAGCGTCACGTGACTTCATCCGCGATATTGTCCACCAGCTCTGAGGAACGCCACATGTCAATGATCACTTGGGAAGAAGCCTTCTGTGGCGAGGGAGCGAACTGCTTCCGCGTGGGCACCGACGCCGCCGGCAACGCCTACATAGCCGTATCCGGCGCCGAGGACCACTACGTCACCGACTCCCGCGAAGCGTTGCGCGCGCTGATCCGCGACATCAAGGCCGGCAAGGCCGACCACTTGCTCTGAGCGTGGTGCGGATCCGTGAGTCGGGTGCGGGTCAGAACAGGCCGGCAGCAGGGGGAGGGGTGGGGGGCGCGGGTCCGGTTATCGAGGTGCGCGGCCGGTGGGCGGCCGGGCGCCGTACTCCTGCCGTCACGGATGCGGGCGCGTGAGGAGACCTCCCCATCAGCTTGGGCTGATGGGGAGCGGGCAGCTGCCGCGATGTGGCTGGGCCCGTCGTGGGCGCTTCGCTCGGCTCGCCACCGTCGTGGCTGAGCGGGCGAGTGCGGGTCGTGGGGGCGGATGCCCTCTCGGCGCGGAAATCCACCGGCCGGGCCGGGGCCGGGCGGCGTAGAAGTGCGCGCAAGGTGTCGGCCGCATGCCTCGGCCGTCCCAAGTGGCAGCCCTCGCCTCACGGGCCCCACCACACGGCTGCGGGCGCCGGAAGTCACCCGGGCCAGCGGCCTCACGGCGTACAAGTGCGCCAAGAACGCCAACTGCATGCCTCAACCGCCCCACCGGGCAGCCCCCATCTCAGAAACCACACTCCCGAGTCAGCCGGACGCGCAACCACGACGGTGGCGCGCCTAGCGAAGCGCCCACGACGGGCGAAACCACACCGCGGCAGCAGCCAGCTCCCCCTCAGCCCAGGCTAATGGGGAGGTCTCCTCACGCAGCCGCATCCGTGACGGCAGGAGTACGGCGGCCAACCGCCCACGGTCCGCCGGACACCCGACGGAGCCGAGCCCCCCACCCCTCCCCCCGCTGCTGGCCTGTTCTGACCCGCACCCAACCCACGGAACCGCACCACTACCCACCCACACCCCACGGCGCTACTGCCCCGGGCCGACCCACATCACGTCCGGGCGGTCGTTGTTGGCGCCGGTCTCCACCTGGAGTTCCTTCGCGCCGTCCGGGCGGACCGAGTACGTGAACGTGGTCTCCGCCTGCTTGCCGGGCAGCAGCTTGCCCGTGAACGGCTTCGTCGCTCCGCGTCCGTCGAAGATCTCCGAGGCCCTCTTGCCGGTGGCGTCGCGCACGTACGGGACGTGGGCGAGGAGGTCCATCGGCTCCTTGCCGCCGTTGGCGATGGTGACCTTGAACCGGAGCGCCAGGTCTCCGTCCTCGTGGCCGAAGGCGATGCGGTCGAGCTCGTACGGCTCGGGCTTGTCGACGGTGATGGTGACGCCGTCCTTGTACGTGTACGTCTCGCCGAACTTCAGCGGCTTCGGTGCCGCGGAGACGGAAGGGGAGGGCTCCGCCGGGCCCGCGGCCGCCGGCGGGCGGTCCTCGTACAGGTCGTCGTTCTCCTCGTCGGCCTTGTCGACGATGAAGAGGGTGAAGAGGAGGCCGCCGACGGCCATGAGCAGGGCCACGCCGCCCAGGATCGTGCCGGTGAGGGCCATGCCCTTGTTCGTGGCCCGTCCCCTGCGGACGAGGACCAGGCCGGTGATGCCCAGGCCCAGGGCGACCAGGGCGAGCGGGCCGGAGAGGAAGAAGAGGAACGGGACGAGGCCGATGACCGCGGCGCAGATGCCGACGATCATCGCCGCGGTGCCCAGGCCGTTGCGGGGCTGCGCGGGCGGGTAGGGCGGGTAGTACGCCCCGGGGTGGCCGTGGGGATACCCGGGCATGGTCATGCGTGTGTCGTCCTTCGGGAGCCGGATGGGTGACGAATCACCCTATCCATCGCTTGACCGTCCCTTTACCCCGCATCCCCCCTCGCCCCCTCAAGGGGTGTCGAAGGACGCGTAGTACGAAGCGGCCATGTCCTCGTCCCCGTGCCCCTGCTCGGCGGCCCGGCGGAACCGTTCGGCGCCCGCGGCCGCCACGTCCATCCGCACGCCCGCCCGCTCCCCCGCCGCGACGATCAGCCGGGCGTCCTTCTCGGCCGTGGCGGTGGTGAAGCTGGGGGTGAGGTCGCCGCCGAGGATCAGGCCGGCCTTGGCGCGCAGGTAGCCCATGTCCAGGGGGCCGCCGGCGACGGCGTCCAGGAAACCGGCCGGGTCGACGCCGAGGCCCTCGGCGAGGGCGAGCGCTTCGGCCGTGCCGTGGGTGACGGCCAGCACCCAGCTGTTGATGACGAGCTTGAGCCGGGTGGCCGTACCGGCCGAGGCGTCGTCGCCGAGCCACACCGTACGGCTGCCGACGGCCTCGAAGACCGGCTCCAGAGCCTTCCGCGCCCCCTCCGGCCCCGCGGCCAGCACCGTCAGCTTCCCCTCCTCCGCGGGCTGCTTGGTGCCGAGGACGGGCGCGTCGACGAGGACGAGGCCGTGCTCGCGGGCGAAGGCCACGAGACCGTCGAAGCCCTCCAGGCCCACCGTGCTCGACTGCGCCCAGACCGTGCCGGGCCGCAGGCCGGGCGCGGCGGCGCGCATGGCGTCGAGGGCGGCCGGGCCGTCGTAGAGCATGGTCAGGACGACGTCGGCGGTGCGGACGGCGTCGGCGGGGGTGTCCGCGACGCGCACGCCGTCGGCGGCGAGGGGTGCGGCCTTCTCCCGGCTGCGGTTCCAGGCGGTGACGGCGAGGCCGGCGCGGGCGAGGTTGCGGGCCATGGCGGCGCCCATGATGCCGGTGCCGAGGACGGTGACGGTGACGGCCGGTGCCGGGCTTGCGCTGGTGTCGGTCATGGCCCCGACGCTAGGTGCTGGAGTCCGCTCCAGGGCAAGCGCGCACGTCCGTTCGGAGGACCTGGTGCGGCCGGCTGTTCAGACGATCTGGTGCAGCCGGCTGCTCAGACGACCTGGTGCAGCCAGCGGACCGGCGCGCCCTCCCCCGCGTACCGGAAGGGCTCCAGCTCGTCGTCCCACGGCTTGCCCAGGAGCTTGGCGACCTCCGCCTCCAGCTCCGTCTCGCCGCGGGCGGCGCGGGCGAGGGCGGCGCGCAGCCGGTCCTCGGGGACGAGGATGTCGCCGTGGATGCCGGTGACGGCGTGGAAGATGCCGAGGTCGGGGGTGGAGCTGTAGCGCTCGCCCTCCGCCGTGGCGCACGGCTCGGCGGTCACTTCGAAGCGCAGGAGGTGCCAGCCGCGCAGTGCGGAGGCGAGCTTGGAGGCGGTGCCGACCTGCCCCTGCCAGGAGAATTCGGCGCGCCAGGTGCCGGGCGAGGCGGGTTGCCGGATCCAGTCGAGGGTGACCCGCACGCCGAGCACGCCCGCGACCGCCCATTCGACGTGCGGGCACAGCGCGCGCGGGGCGGAGTGCACGTACAGAACTCCACGTGTCGTCACCGGGACCTCCAGTGCGGTTCGAGGGTCGCCTTCCCCAGCGGCCTCGCACCCGTACCGGTCCCGCCCGGGACAGCATGCAAGATTCTGCCCCAATGGCCACTCCCGCACCAGCTCGCGAGGTTACCAACAGTAAACACCATCGGGAGCATTTCTCCTGAAAGGGACAGGATGTGACGTGTCGTATTTCAGTTGTGCCGGAAGTGCGAAGCCGCCCCGGGGCACGGCACGACCGCCCCGGGGAAAAGCTACCGTGCGAACGTACCCCCGCGGTGACGTACCGTCGGACCCGAACAGATATCACCCGGCCGGAGGGGAAGAGCGATGCACCGCAGCACCGGACGGAAGGCGCGCGGGGCCGCCAGGGCCGCCGTCGCGGCGCTCACCGCCTTCTCGGCGGCCCTCCTCGTCACGGGGTGCGACTCCGGCAAGGAGGACGCCTCCGCCGGGAAGCCGAGCGCCGGCGCCGCCGCCGCGCCCGCCTGGAACACCCGCCCCGCGTCGATCGCCTCCCTGGGCGACTCCATCACGCGCGGTTTCGACGCCTGCGCGGTCCTCGCGGACTGCCCGGAGGTCTCCTGGGCCACCGGCACCCAGGTCGACAGCCTCGCCCGCCGGCTGCTGGCCTCACCGCAGACCAGCAGCTGGAACTACGCGCGGACCGGCGCCCGCATGGCCGACCTCCCGGGCCAGATGCAGTCCGCGGTCGCGCAGAAGCCGCAGCTGGTCACCGTGCTCCTGGGCGCGAACGACGCCTGCCGCGACAAGGTGGACGACATGACGCCGGTGAGCGCGTTCCGCGCGGACTTCGAGGCCTCGGTGAAAGAGCTGCGCACGGCGCTCCCGAAGTCCCAGCTCTACGTGGCCGGCGTGCCCGACCTGCAGCGCCTGTGGTCGCAGGGGCGTACGAACGGCTACGCCAAGACCGTCTGGAAGCTGGGCATCTGCCCCTCGATGCTCAAGGACTCCGAGTCGGCCGAACCGGCGGCGGAGCAGCGGCGCGCCCAGGTCGTGAAGCGGGTCGGCGAGTACAACGCGGTCCTGAAGGACGTCTGCCGCAAGGACGCGCTGTGCCGCTTCGACGGGTCGGTCAGCGCGTACGCGTTCACGGGCGAGGCGCTGAGCCAGTGGGACTGGTTCCACCCGAGCAAGCGGGGCCAGGGCGAGCTCGCCGCGCTGGCCTACCGGACCGTCACGGCCGAGAAGCACCTCTCGTAGGGACGGACCCCGTCCCGGGGAGGGGGCTGGTGGGGCGGGGCCTGTCAGGTGGCCCCGCCCCGGTCAGACACGGGCCGTGCGGGCTGCGCGCGGCGCGAACGTACGTACCCTCGCTCCGGACATCCGGCACCGCACACACGCGCCCGAAGGCGTCCGTGCCTGCTCTCCAGCACGGTATCCGATGAACAGACCTTACTCATAAGCAAGTTCACCCCTGCGCGGGTCAACTTCCGTACGGCAGGGGTGACGGCGGGCCGCGGGCTGCCACGCGGACGTCGGGCAAGCTTTACCTATCGTCATCCCGGAGGGAGCTCGGAGGCCGCCCGCGGCCCGTGCCCGACCGGTACGGTCTGGCCATGACGGAAATCGACCCGCGGACCACCGCCCTCGTCCTCATCGACCTGATGGAGCGCGTCGTCGCGCTCCCCCTCGCCCCGCGCAGCGGGGACGAAGTGGTCCGTACGGCGGAGGAGTTGGCGCGGTCGTTCCGGAAGTCGGGCGGCACGGTGGCCGTCGTGCGCACGGAGCGGCCCGGGCCGGCGGAGCAGCCGCCCGGGAGCGGGCTGCTCGCGGGGTTCGCCGAGGAGGGCGACGTCGTGGTGGTGAAGCGGTCGCTGGGGGCGTTCCACGGCACGGAGCTGGACGCGCGGCTGCGGGAACGGGGGGTGCGGACGCTCGTCCTCGGCGGGATCGTCACCAACCTGGGCGTGGAGTCCACGGCCCGGGCGGCGGCCGACCACGGCTACGGGCTGGTCTTCGTGGAGGACGCGATGAGCGCGCTGACGGCGGAGGAGCATCGGGGGTCTGTGACGCTGGACATGCCGCGGCTCGGCACGGTCGTGCGGGCGGGGGACTTGCGGTTCCCCGCGTGAGGGGCCTGCCGGCCCCGGGGTCCGGCGCTTCTCCTCCGCCGCGACGGCGGGCCACCAGGGCGCGCCACGTTCCGGGGCTGCCCGGCGCTTTTCCTCCGCCGCGGCGGCGGGCCACCACAGCGTGGCTGACCGGCGGTGCCGGACCGACCCTCACCCCTCGTCGGATGCCCGCCCGAGGCCGTGCGCGGTCGGCCGACTGCAGGTCGCGCGTGGCTGGTCGCGCAGTTCCCCGCGCCCCTTACGGGGCGCGGCCTAACGGGGCGCGTCCGTGCCCGGTTCCAGGACACGCCGCAGCAGGTCCCGCAGGGACGTCCGCTCCTCGGCCGAGAGGCCGGCCAGCGGCTCGCGGGCGAAGTCCAGCGACTCGCTGAGACGGTCGGCGGTTTCCAGGCCCGCCGGGGTGGCCGCGGCGAGTTTGACGCGGCGGTCGTCCGGGTCGGGGCCGCGCTCGACGAGGCCGCGGGCCTCCAGGCGGTCGACGATGCCGGTGACGTTGGACGGCTCGCACTTCAGGCGCTGGGCGATCCGCCGCATCGGCATGGGCTCGCGCGCGAGCAGGGCGAGGACCTTGGCCTGGGCGCCGGTGAGCGCGTGCTTGGCCGCCGCCTCCTCGTACTCCTCGTGGTAGCGGGCCACGACGGCCGCGATGAGGTCGACGACCTCACGGGTCAGGGCATCGGTTCGGGGGACCATGACATCCAGGTTACCGCGTTGCTTGACAACATGAAATATCGAGGAGCATGGTTGTTTAAGTTACTGAACCATTAGGAGGCCGGGTCCCATGTCCGCAACGCCCACCACCAGCCGTGAATGGCACCTCGTCGCCCGCCCGCACGGCTGGCCGAAGCCCGAGGACTTCGCGCTGCGCGAGGCCGCCGTGGCCGAGCCCGGCGAGGGACAGATCCTGGTGCGCAACATCCACATGTCCGTGGACCCGTACATGCGCGGCCGGATGAACGACGTCCGCTCCTACGTCCCGCCCTTCGAGCTGGACGAGCCGATGCAGGGCGGTGCGGTCGGCGAGGTCGTCGCCTCGCGCAGCGACGCCTTCCGGCCCGGCGACCACGTCCTGCACTCCCTCGGCTGGCGCGAGTACGCCCTGGTCGGCGCGGAGCACGCGGTGAAGGTCGACCCGGAGCTCGCGCCCCTGTCCACCTACCTCGGCGTGCTCGGCATGCCGGGCCTGACCGCCTACGCGGGCCTGCTGGAGGTCGCCTCCTTCAAGGAGGGCGACGCCGTGTTCGTCTCCGGCGCCGCGGGCGCGGTCGGCCTGCAGGTCGGCCAGATCGCCCGGCTCAAGGGCGCCTCGCGCGTCATCGGCAGCGCGGGCACGGACGAGAAGGTCAAGGCGCTGACCGAGGAGTACGGCTTCGACGCCGCCTTCAACTACAAGAAGGGGCCGGTCGCCCAGCAGCTGAAGGAGGCCGCGCCCGAGGGCATCGACGTCTACTTCGACAACGTCGGCGGCGAGCACCTGGAGGCCGCGATCGGCGCGCTGAAGCTGCACGGCCGCGCCACGCTCTGCGGCGCGATCGCCGGTTACAACGAGACCGAGCCGCAGCCGGGCCCGCGCAACATGATCTCGATCATCGGCAAGCGCCTGCGCCTGCAGGGCATGATCGTCCGGGACCACCAGGCGCTGCAGCCGCAGTTCGTGGAGGAGGTCGGCGGCTGGGTGCGCTCCGGCGAGCTCAAGTACCGCGAGACGGTCGTGAACGGCGTGGAGAACGCGGTGGACGCCTTCCTGGGCATGCTGCGGGGCGAGAACACCGGAAAGATGATCGTCACGTTCTGAGACCGGCGGCCCGCCGGATAGCCTTCCCGCCATGCGAGATCTCATGGCGGGAATGGCGTACCTCGGCAAGGGCCAGCGCTGGGTGGCCCGAAACCGGCGGCAGTGGGGGTTCGGGCTGCTGCCCGGGCTGATCACCCTCGTCGGCTACGCGGCCGCGGTCGTCTGCCTGGCCCTGTACGCGGGCGACGGCGTCGCCTGGGCGACGCCCTTCGCCGACGACTGGGCCTCGCCGTGGGCGGGCCTGTTCCGGGGCGCGCTGACCGTGCTCCTCTTCGGCGGCGGCCTGCTGCTCGCCGTCATCTCCTTCACCGCCGTGACCCTGCTGGTCGGGCAGCCCTTCTACGAGGAGCTGTCCGCGCGGGTCGACCGCTCGGTGGGCGGCGAGGCGCCCGAGTCCGGGCTGCCGCTCTGGCGGGAGCTGTGGATCTCCGCCCGCGAGAGCCTCGCGGTGCTCGTGCGTGCCGCCGCCTGGGGCGTGCTGTTCTTCGCCCTCGGCTTCGTGCCGTTCGTCGGGCAGACCGTGGTCCCCGCGATCGGCTTCTGCTTCTCGGGCTTCTTCCTCGCCGAGGAGCTCACGGCGGTGGCCCTGCAGCGCCGCGGGGTGCCGCTGCGCGAGCGGCTGCGGCTGCTGCGCTCCCGCAAGCTGCTCACGCTGGGCTTCGGCGTGCCGCTGGCGCTCCTCTTCCTCGTGCCGGTCGTCGCGGTGTTCGTGATGCCGGGCGCGGTGGCGAGCGCGACGCTGCTCGTGCGGGACCTCATGGGCGAGGAGGGCCCGGCCGAAGCCGAGCCCGAGGCGGCGGGCGAAGGCGCCCTCAGCTGAGGGGCACCTCAGCGGAGGGACGCCTCAGCTGAGCGACACCTCCGCCGTCACCAGCCCCTCCCCCGCGTCCGGGCCCTCCGCGAGGACGCTGCCGTCCGGCGCCCACACCGCGCTGAGGCCGCAGGCGTCGTAGGGGCCGGAGGGGCCGTAGTGGTTGGCCAGCAGCACGTACAGGCCGTTGTCCTTCGCGAGCGCCGGGAAGATCTGCATGCGCTCCTGGGCGCCGCCGCCCCGCCCGTACAGCGAGCTGGCGAGGAGCACCCCGCACCCGTCGGCGGCGGCACGGGCCGCGCACTCCGGGAAGTGGGCGTCGTAGCAGATGACATGTGCGAAGCCGACGCCGTCGAGCGTGAACCGGCCCTCCGCCGTGCCCGGCACGAAGCCCGCGGCGCGCTCCGTGCCGGTCACGTGCACCTTGTCGTAGCGGGTGAGCAGCGCCCCGTCCGGACCGTAGACGAAGCTGCTGATGGCGGGCCCGCCGCCGGCGGCCCGCCCGGGGGCGTTGACGACGGCGGCGACGCCCGCGGCCCGGCACGCGTCCCGTACGGGGGCGAGCCGCGGGTCGTCGGGGTCCAGGAGCAGCCCGTCCCCGGCGGCGGCGATCGCGTCGAGTTCGTAGCCGGTGACGGCGAGCTCGGCGAAGACCACGAGCGCGGCGCCGCGCTCCCCCGCCTCGGTGACGAAGGCGGCCATCCGGGCGGTGTTCGCCGCGATGTCGCACGGCCGGGCGGTGAACTGTGCTGCTGCGATGATCATCCGCCCATCATGGCGTCCGGGCGTGCGCGACGGCCACCGCTGTGAGCGACCGCACCTGGTCGGTGATCGCGAGCCGGTTCCGTACGAACTCGGGGTCGGTGACCGTGCCGGTCGCGGGATCGGTGTTGCCCGGGCCGAACTGCAGCACCGGGGTGTGCAGGTGCCCGCCGGGGACGGGCAGGCGCACGGCGTCGCGCAGCAGGGTCGCGCGGTAGGCGATCTCGTTGGAGAGGTAGTCGCCCCCGCCGCCGGCGCGGGCGGTCGAGCCCGGGGTCGGGCCGTCCGGCCGGTCGACCGGCTCGGTGGCGCCCGCGGGTATCTCGGTGACCTCGGTGTTGTCGTGCACGGGGAACGGCCCCGTCGTGGCGGCGGTCATGGCGGCGTACGGGAGGCTCGTCGTCGTCCACTGCGGCTGCGGGTGGACGGTCGGAATGCCGGGCGGTACGGGCACGGTCTCCGTGCGGGAGGCGTTCGCGTTGTCGGGGTAGCCGCCGCGCCAGGCCCCGTTGGTGCGTTCGAGGTCGAAGCGGCCGGGGCGGCCCTGGCTGATGGTGGTGAAGAGGTCGACGCGGCGGGGACCCGGCCGGAAGTGCGGCAGCAGCGTGCGCTCGACCGTGCCGTCGGCGAAGTCCGCCCAGCGGACGGGGAAGACGGCGGCCTCGATGCGGGCCGGGCCGGCCGGGGTGTCGACCGTCGTGCCGTCCAGGGCGAGGGCGGCGGCGCCGGAGGGGTTCGAGCGGCGGGGGTCCGCGTCGAGCTGGAAGGGGTCGAAGCCGGTGACGATGACGCGCTTGACCCGCGTTCCTTCCGGGAGGTCGAGGGAGTCCTGGCCGCGCGAGGAGCGCTCGACGCGGCCGGTGAGCTCGGCGCGCTGCGCCCCGGACAGCCGGAAGGCGGGCTTCCATTCCTGGAGGGCGCGGGTCATGCCGAGCCGCGCCCAGTACAGCGGGCGGTCGTCGTCGCGGCTCAGGTCCCCGGCGCGCTCCGGGCCCGGCCCGCGGCCCTGCGCCCGGTCCACGGCCCGCTGCCACAGCCGCCGCCCCTCGGCGGTCGCGAGGCGCTGCGCCTGCGGGAGCGTGCGGGTGCCGCTCAGGGCGGCGGCGAAGCCCGGAGCCGTGTCGGCGAAGCCGCCGCGGCGCAGGATCTCCTGCGGCACGGGGCCGTCGAGCCGCTGCTCCTCGACGGTGAGGGACGGGCGGGGCGCCGGGGCTGCGGCGGTCGCGGGTACGGTCGCGCCGGCGGCGAGGAGGGCGGCAGCGAGGACTGTTCCGCCAAGTCGGGAGGGATGCATGGGGCGGAAGGTATCCAGTGCGTCCCGCCGTGCGATAGAGGGGCCGTCAACTCCCTTTTGAGACAGTCGAGTTCCAGCCACAATGGCGCAATGGACATAGCTCAGCACTTAGCGGCCCCGCTCTTCGACCCCGGCAGCGGTCAAGGCGTGCGGCAGTTCACCGAATTGGGCCTCGCCCTGCTGCTCTCCTCGCTCATCGGCCTGGAGCGCGAGCTGCAGCAGAAGAGCGCCGGACTGCGCACCCACACCCTCGTCGGGGTGGGCAGCGCGCTGTTCATGGAGGTCTCGATCCACGGCTTCGGCGCGGTGTCCGCGCTCGTCGACGCCCGGCAGGACCCCTCGCGGGTGGCCGCCCAGATCGTCTCCGGCATCGGCTTCATCGGCGGCGGCCTGATCTTCGTGCGCCGCGACGCGGTGCGCGGCCTGACGACGGCGGCCACGATCTGGCTGACCTGCGCCCTGGGCATGGCCTGCGGCGGCGGCCTGCCGCTGCTCGGCGCCGCCGCGACCCTGGTGCACTTCCTGGTGGTGCGCGGCTATCCCGTGATCGCCCGGCGCATGGCGCTCGTGCCCGGCGACCGGGTCGAGCTGCACCTGTCGTACCGCACGCGCAGGGGGCTCCTGGGGCGCGTGCTGGAGCTGTGCACGAAGCGCGGATTCCGGGTCACGGACGTCCACATCGAGCCGGAGCAGGTGTCGGCGGACGGGCGGGAGAAGGGCAAGGCCAAGGAGGCGGGGGTGGTGCTGAGCCTGGAAGGGAAGGGCACGGCCTATCCCCTCGTGGAGGAGCTGACGGACTGGGAGGGGATCCTGGGCGTCGGGCTGCGGGCGCACCAGGACGGCGGGGACTGAGCGGCGGGGACCGGAGGGAATGCGGGCCGGAGCGCCGGCCGGGCGCGCGGGCCGGGCGACCGGTGTGCCCCCGACCTGCGCCGACGGGCGCTTGTCAGTGGGGGGTGTCAGGCTGTCTTCGCAGAGGAACCGCGAAGGGAGATCGCTTCCATGATCACCACTGACTTTGTCCCCGGCTCCCCCTCCTGGCTCGACCTCGGCTCGCCCGACACCGCGGCCGCCGCGCGCTTCTACGGCGCGGTGTTCGGCTGGGACTTCCAGCCCCACGGCCCCGAGACCGGCGGCTACGGCATCTTCCGGCTGGACGGGAAGACCGTGGCCGGGATGGGCCCGCTCACCGAGGAGGGCGCCCGGTCCGCCTGGATGATCTACTTCCGGACCGCGGACGCGGACGCGACGGCCGCGTCCGTGCAGCGCGCGGGCGGCGCGGTGCGGGTCCCGCCGATGGGCCCCGGCGAGGGCGAGGGCCGGATGGCCCAGTTCACCGACCCCCAGGGCGGTCAGTTCGCCGTCTTCCAGCCCGGGACGTACACGGGCCTGGAGACGGCCGACCGGGCGGGCGCCCTGTCCTGGACCGAGCTCTACACCACCGACGCGGCGGCGGCGAAGCAGTTCTACGGCACGGTCTTCGGCTGGGCCACCGAGGACGTTCCGCTGCCGGGCGGCGGGGGCACGTACTCCCTGATCACGCCGGCGGGCCAGGGCAAGGAGCGGATGCAGGGCGGCCTCATGGAGCTCCCTGCCGAACACCTCGCCCTGAACGACGGCCGCCCCTACTGGCACCCGGTCTTCGGCACCGAGGACTGCGACGCGACGGTCGCGAAGGTCACCGAAGGGGGCGGCACGATCCAGATGGGCCCGGAAACCGCACAGGGCGTCGGCCGCCTGGCGGTCTGCCTGGACCCCGCGGGGGCGGACTTCGTCGTCCTCCAGCCGGAAGAGGGTTCACTCGGCTGACGGCCGGGCAGCGCCGGCGCTTCTGACGGCCGGGCAGCGCCGGCGCCTCCGGGGCGGCGCCGCGGACCGGGCGGCCGGGGAAAGGACTCGCGCAGCCGTACGGGCAGCGGCATGATCGCGGGATGACATGGACAGCGCCCGGGGTCACCCGGCCCGGCGGATCCCTCGCGGCCGACGAACGCACCCTGCTCACCGGCCTCCTCGCCTGGCACCGCAGCACCCTGCTGCGCAAGTGCGCGGGGCTGACCGGTGAGCAGCTGGCCGAGCGGTCCGTGCCGCCGTCGGGCCTGTCGCTGCTGGGGCTGATCCGGCACATGGCGAAGGTCGAGCGCATCTGGTTCCGCGAGCGGTTCGCCGGCCAGGACGTGCCCCGGCTGCACGGCACGGCGGAGAACGGCGACGCCGACTTCGAGGAGGCGGACCCGGCCCGCGCCGCCGAGGACTACGCGTGCCTGCTGGAGGAGCAGCGCCTGGCCGACGCGGTGGTGGCGAAGGCGTCCCTGGACGACACGTTCACCGCCGGGGGCGAGGCGTGCTCGCTGCGCTTCGTCCTCCTCCACCTCATCGGCGAGTACGCCCGCCACAACGGGCACGCGGATCTGGTGCGGGAACGGGTGGACGGCGTCACGGGGGCGTGACGGCGCCCCGTCCCGGCCGCGCGGGCCGGGGCGGGGCGCCCTTCAGGTCGCCCGGTCTACAGGGCGCCGTCGAAGAGGGCCACCGTGAGCCCATTGTTGATGTTGTAGTGGTGAGCGTGGTTGACCGACTGGGTCCCGCGTCCGAACTCCTCCTCGTTGGAGGGGTGGAAGAGTCCGCTGATGCTGTCGCCCGTCCCGGCTTCACGCACCCTGTTCCCCACGGTCGGCACGAACTCCCGGACCTCCGTCAGGTTGGTCACTTCGCCCGTGTTCCAGGTGATCTTGTCGGTGGTCGTGGTCGTCACCAGAGTGTCGCTGATGGTGCCCAGGCCCGACATGGTGATGACGCCCGAGGTCAGCCCCGGGCGCCCGGGGGCGCTGCAGTCGGTGAGCGTGCCGAGGCCGGTCGCCGCGGCGTTGACGTCCATGGTGAAGCTGCCGCCGGTGCAGCGGACGAGTGCCGGAAGCTGCTGGGCCGACGCGGCCGTGCTGCCGAACGTGCCGAGCCCGAGCGCGAGCGCTCCGGCGAGTGCGGCCGCGCCGGCCGTCAGCCGGCGGGGAGTGGATGGGAACATGCCGTCCTCCTTGCTCTGTGCAGGCCTCCCGGCAGAAGGGCAGCCGGGGGCCCGGGTGGAGGGCGCGCGCCGTCCTGTGCCGAGAGTGTGCGCGTATCAACCCCCTGGACGGAATCACTCGTTCAGGTGAATGCGCCCGGCTCGCGAGCCGGGCGTGACCAGCGCGAACGGCGTCAACTCCCGGGCCGTACGAGGCGGTCGGCGGACCGTGCGGCGAAGAACAGCAGCCCGACCGTCAACACCGCCGCCACACCGGCCACAACGGCCACGGCACCCGCGTCCAGCGCCCGCCTCAGCACCCCGTGGAGGGCGATCCCGAGCCCGCCCGCCGACACCAGCGGCCCCGCCGCGTACCAGAAGAAGAAGCGGAACACCCCGGGGTCGCCGATCGGCGAGCTCACACCGGAGAACAGCATGTCCGTACGAGCCGGCCCGCGGCTCGCCGAGAAGACCGCCGCCGCACCGAACGGCACCGCGCACAGCGGCATCAGCACCAGCGCCCACGGCGCCCCCGCCACCGCGAACGGCACCGCCGCGAGCAACGCCAGCAGGGCGCCCAGCACGGCCGGCACCACCGCGTGCTGGAGCATGAGCGTACGGAAGCGGAAGGGGGCCCAGGCCGCGCGCCGCACGTCGTCCGTCTCCAGCCGGGCCGGCTCGGCGAGGACGCCCACGGCGAAGTAGCCGAGCAGCAGGGCGGCGCCGAGGCCGACCGCGCGGGCACCGCCGGAGAACTGCAGCCCCAGGGCGGCCACCGCCGAGGCGCAGGCCAGCCACATCAGGGCCTTCCCCAGGCGGGCGGGCGTCCGCAGCAGGGACAGCAGGTCCCGCCAGACCACCACGAGGTACTTGCTGCGCGGGCGCGGCAGCCGGACGCCGCGCATGCGGCCGGCGCCGGGCCCGGCGGCGGCCGCGTCCATCAGCGCGAGCTTGGCGGCCCGCAGCTCCGCCGAGTACATCACCGACGACACGGTCTGGGCGGTGGCCGCCCGCCGCCGCAGTTGCGCCGTGGGCACGAGCGCGGCGTCCCGGTGCCCCCGCACCAGGCCGGCGGCGGTCAGGAGCACCAGCAGGACCACCGCGGCGGGCCAGCCCGGGGCGTGGCCGCCGGTGGCGGAGACGACCGGCTGGGCCGCCCAGCCCCACGGCCCGGACCACAGCTCCACCTGCTCCAGCACGGCGCTCCGGTGCCCGGCCGCGGCGGCCGCGGTCTGCCCCGCGAGCAGCATCAGCACGACCACCGCCAGGGGCGAGAAGCGGCGGACGAAGCCCGCGAGCCCGGCCCGGTGCTCCACCGCCATGCCCGCCGCGACGGCCAGCAGCGGCAGGCACACCGCCGCCGGGAGCAGCGCGAGCAGGGCGCCGCCCGGCGAGGCCAGGCCCAGGACGCGCAGGACGACGGCCGCGGCGCCCGCGGCCACCAGGGCGGTGCCGGCCGACACCCCCGCCGACAGCCAGAACCACGGGCGCAGGACGACGGCCCTGCGCACGGGCTGCGCGAGCAGCCAGCCGACCGAGGGGGCGGGGACGACCACGGGGCCGCGCCACAGGGCGTCCCGCGCGGCGAGCAGGGCCAGGGCGGCGGTCAGGAGCGTGAAGAACGCCGGCAGGGCGGCCTGGACGTGCGCGCCGACGGCGCTGTAGTCCGCGCCGAGCCGGAGCCGGCGCAGGAAGTAGACGGCGTACCCGCCGCCGTAGCCGGCGCCGAGGAGCACGACCGAGTAGACGAGGACGGCGACGTCGCGGCCCTTCTGGCGCCGGTGGGACTTGCGCTTCTCCCGCAGCCAGCGCAGCGTCTCGGCGGTGCGGTCGTCCTCTTCCTCGCTCCACGCGGGCTCGTCCTCCGCGGACTCGTTCCGCACGAGGTCGCCGGCTGCGGACCCGTCCCGTACGGACTCCTCTCGTACAGATTCCTCCCGTACGGTCTCGTCCCGTACAGACTCCCCCCGTACGGACTCGTCGCGGCTCATCCGCGCAGCCCCAGCTCGGCCAGGACCTCCGCCGGCGGGCCCTCGGCGATCACCCGGCCGTCCTCCAGGGCGATCATCCGGTCGGCGACGGTCTCCGCGAGCTCGGGCTGGTGCGTCGCCAGCAGGACGGCGACGCCGTCGCGCTTCTCGCCGTTCAGCAGCTCCGCGAGGCGGACCCGGGCGTCCGGGTCGAGCCGCTGCTCGGGCTCGTCGAGGACGAGCAGGTCGCGGGGGCGGACGAGGGCGGCGGCCAGCAGCAGGGACTGGAGCTGGCCGGAGGAGAGGGAGCCGGGCAGCGCCTGCGCGTGGCCGGACAGCCGGCGGTCGGCGAGCACCTCGTCGATCCAGGCGTCGGCGTCCTCCACGGCGTGGGCGACGGTGACGAGTTCGAGGTGCTCGCGCACGGTCAGGTCCGGGTAGGTCGCGACGGTGTCGCCGACGACCGCGACCCGGGCCCGCACCTCCGGATCGTCCTCCGAGATCTTGCGGCCCGCGAACCGCGCGGTGCCGCTCGTCGGCTCGTCCCGGCCGCACGCGATGCGCAGCAGCGTGGACTTGCCGGAGCCGTTGTGCCCGAAGAGGGCGGTGCAGGTGCCGGGTTCCAGGTCCAGGTCGAGCGGGAGCAGCGCCTTCCGCTCCCCGTAGGTGCGGCTGACCCCGCGCAGCCGCAGCAGCGGGGCGGGGGCGCCTTGCTGCGCCGTCGAGCCGGTCATGATGAGAGCCTCCGTACGCGGGTGATCGCTAGCCAGACCCTAGTGAACGGGCGAGGCCCGGCGGCGCCCGCCTCCCGTGCGCGACGATGGCCCCCATGAACCCAGCGCGCGACTCCGCACCCGAGCCCGCCCCTTCGTCCGGCGCCTCAGGCTCGTACGGCGCCTCAAGCTCATCCGGCGCCACCGGCTCGTCCGGCGCCTCAGGCCCCGGTGGCGCCTTCGGCCCGCTCGGCTTCCAGCTCGTCCTGCTGCGGCGGATGGCCGACCACCAGCCCGGTCTCGTCGAGGACGCCCTGCGCGAGCTCGGCGTCGGCAAGGCGGAGATGCGGGAGGCCAACCGGCGCTGGCAGGCCATGCTGCGGGCGCCGGGGCGGCGCGGGGCGGGGCCGCGCTACCGCTCGGTGCTCGGCCCGCCCGACGCCACCGGCGAGCGCCGCATCGGCGACCTGGCCTTCGAGGCGTCGATATGGCGGCTGCCGCTCTGGCCGGACCTGCGGTTCGAGGTGCTGGCGGCGCCCGGCGGGGCCGTGTGGAACGAGTGGCTGGTCCGCGCGCCCGGCGCGCCCGGCCCCGAGCTGCGCACGGTGGAGGATCTGCGGCCCTGGTCGTGCACGGTGGACGAGGTGGCGCGCGCCTTCGCCCCCGCCCGGCCCCTGGAGGGCACGGCCCCCACCCGCTGGCGGCTCGCGTTCACCGCGCCGGACGCCGCCGGGAAGCGGGGAGAGCACGTGGTCGAGTTCACGTGGGGGCTTCTGCAGCGGTTCGTGTAGGCGGACGGTCTGTGCGCGGCAGTGGTTCAAACCCGAACGGTCCTCATCCTTTGGGGGGAGGCAGAACTGGCCGTTCACCCGAGGCGGCGGGCGGCGGCCGTTCCCTAGCGTGAACGGGTACCACGACCGGATCCCCCACACCGGACGGACAGCCCATGCCCCGCAGGCACCCTTCCGCACCCGCCCTCATGGCGGCCCTGATCCTGCCCGCCGCGCTCACCGCCGCCCTGCTCACCGCCTGCTCGTCCGGCACGGCCGGCAGCACGGCGGCCAGCGGCACCCCGGCCTCGCCCGAGGAGCCGGCCCGCCTCTCGATCCCCTCCATCGGCGTGGACAGCGCGCTGCTGCGCCTCGGCAGGAACGGCGACGGCACCGTGCAGGTCCCGCCGCCGGAGAAGGGCATGACGGCCGGCTGGTACACGGGCGGGGCCGTGCCCGGCGAGCCCGGCGCCGCCGTCGTCATCGGCCACGACGACACCCGCGGGGGCAGGGCCGTCTTCCGCGACCTGGAGAAGGTGGACGAGGGGGCGGCCGTCGACGTCCGGCGCGGGGACGGCACGCTGCTGCGCTTCTCCGTCACCGGCAAGGAGACGGCCGACGAGTCCGCCTTCCCCACGCGGAAGGTCTACGGGCCGACGAAGGAGCGGGTGCTGCGGCTGGTCACCTGTGCGGGCGGCCCGGACGCGAACGGGCACCCGGCGAAGAACCTCATCGTCTACGCGGCCCTGACGCCGTGACGCCGGGGCCGCGCAGCGCGAAGGGGACGGGGGTCAGGCCAGCTCGGCCGACAGCGTGATCGTCGTCCCGGTGAGGGCCTGGCTGACGGGGCAGTTCTTCTTGGCGTCCTCGGCGGCGGCCTGGAAGCCGTCCGCGTCCAGGCCCGGCACCTCGCCGCGGACAGTGAGGTGGATGCCGGTGATGCCCTCGCCCGGCTGGAACGTGACGTCGGCCTTGGTCTCCAGGCGGGTGGGCGGGTTGCCGGCGCCCGTCAGGCCGTGCGAGAGGGCCATGGAGAAGCAGCTGGAGTGCGCGGCCGCGATCAGCTCCTCCGGGCTCGTCCTGCCATTGGCCTGCTCGGCGCGCGACGGCCACGACACCGGCTGCGAGCCGATGCCGGACGAGTCGAAGGTGACGGTGCCGCTGCCCTTGAGCAGCTCGCCTTCCCAGACGGTGTGCGCGGTGCGGGTGGTGGCCACGGGATCGTCCTCCAGGTCACTGCTCGGTTTCGGAGATCACAGCTTAGGGGCTCGCCGCGCGCACGGGGCCGTGCTGCGCCCGGCACGGTGAAGAGAGCCGGCCCGGATCACGCCGGCCGCACGTTCCAGGCCACGAGCGCGGGGCGCCCGTGCTCGGTGCCGATCCTGCTGACCGTCGCGGTGTCGAGCCGGAAGAGCGCGCCCGCGGCGGGCGGCAGGCCGAGCCTGCGGGCCGTCAGGACGCGCAGGAAGTGCCCGTGCGCCACGAGCGCCACGTCCCCGCCGCCGGCCTCCAGCAGGGGGACGACGCGGGCCAGCACCCGGTCGGCGCGCGCCCCGACCTGCTCGGGCGTCTCGCCCGGGTGCTCCGGCGGCCCGGGGACGACGCCGTCGTCCCACAGGTACCAGCCGGGGCGGGTGCGGTGGATCTCCTCGGTGGTGACGCCCTCGTAGCCGCCGTAGTCCCACTCGTGGAGGTCCGGGTCGGTCTCGGCGCCCTCCAGCCCGGCGAGCTCGGCCGTCCGCAGGGCCCGCTTCATGGGGCTCACCAGGACCTTCGCGGGCGGGTCGGCGGCGAGCAGCGGGCGCAGGGCCTCCGCCTGCCGCTCGCCGCGGTCGGTCAGGGCCACGTCCGTGAAGCCGGTGTGGCGGCCGTCGCGGCTCCACTCCGTCTCGCCGTGCCGGATCAGCAGCAGCTCACTCACCGGAGGGCTGCCCCTCGCCCTGCGCCGCCGGCTGCCCGGCCTTCGCCTGCTCCTCGGCGACGGAGGCGCGCACCTCGTCCATGTCGAGCGCGCGGGCCTGGCGGATGACGTCCTCCAGGGCGGCCTCCGGGAGGGCGCCCGGCTGTGCGAACACCGCGATGTTGTCCCGCACGATCATCAGCGTCGGGATCGACCGGATGTCGAAGGCCGCCGCCAGCTCGGGCTGGGCCTCGGTGTCGACCTTGGCGAAGACCAGGTCGCCGTGGCGCTCGGCGGCCCCCTCGTACACCGGGGCGAACTGCCGGCAGGGGCCGCACCACGACGCCCAGAAGTCGATGAGCACGAATCCGCTGCCGGAGACGATCTCGTCGAAGTTGTCCTTGGTGAGCTCCACCGTGCTGCTGCTCATGCGTCGCTACCTGCTTCCGCTGTGGCGTCGGGTGACCGTCGACCGGCCCAGCAGCGCCAACAGGATGACGCCGGGCCGTATTCCGCCGCATACCCGCGCGGGGACGGGGCAGACGGTCCGCGTGGCAGGAGGTGGCCGAAGACGTGCGGTGCCGGGCCCGTACGGCGCGAAGCCCCGCGGGGCCGGGCGGGAGCCGGGCCGGGCGGGGCTTCGAAGACGCAGGTCGCATCGTTTCTGCAGCGACATCGCGTAGGTGGGGCGGGTGGGACTCGAACCCACGGCCGACGGATTATGAGTCCGCTGCTCTAACCGGCTGAGCTACCGCCCCGTTCACGGCGCGTCGCGCACATCTGTGCGCGCCGTCTGCCGCAGCATAGCCGCTCATACGATCTGCTGCCCCTGAGGGGGCGTATTGCGTGACCTACCTGACCATGAGGACTTCGATCACGGCGGGACGGTTCCCTCCGGAAGCACTTCCGGACACGAAAAAGGACCCCCGAAGGGGTCCTCGATCGTTTGCTCCTCCGACTGGACTCGAACCAGTAACCTGCCGGTTAACAGCCGGCTGCTCTGCCAATTGAGCTACAGAGGATCGCGCTCCCCCGACTGGACTCGAACCAGTAACCTGCCGGTTAACAGCCGGCTGCTCTGCCAATTGAGCTACAGGGGATTGCTGCGTTTGCTTCGAATGCTCTTCCGACCGGTCTTCCGGGCGGCGGGCGCTCGCTGCGAGACATACATTAGCGCAAGCAGGGGGGTGCTCCGCCAATCGGTACCCCGGGAGTGACCTTCGCACCCGGCGGGTAGGCGGCGACCACGGTGCGACGACGGTGTCCGAGGGATCCGAGGAAGGGTGGAGCGGGATGCGCTACCGGCTGACGTTCATGTTGGGAGCAGCCGTCGGATACGTCCTGGGGGCGCGGGCCGGCCGGGACCGTTACGAGCAGCTGCGCAAGGGGGCCCGGCAGATCGCGCAGAACCCCGCCGTCCGGAACACGGTCGAGTCCGCCGCGCAGAACGGCCGGGCGCTGGCCTCCCGGGCCGTGGCGAAGGCGAGCGACCGGATGCCGGAGTCCGTGGCCGATCGTGTGCGGTCCCTGCGCGAGCGGGGCCGGGACGCCGAGGACGACTGGGGCACCAGCAACACCTGACCGGGCTGTTCCGCCCGCCCCTGCCGCGGTCACACCCGTCCCGGCGGTTCACTCCTGACCCGGTGCGCCGGCCGACGGGCTAACACCCCTCCGGGGCACGGAGCATGCCCCGGGGTTTGGCATCATCTCGGCATGGGCATAGTCGCGGGCTTGGACAGTTCCACCGAGAGCACACGGATCGTCGTCTGCGATGCGGACACGGGTGCCGTTCTCCGGCAGGGGTACGCCCCCCATCCGCACACCGAAGGCGACCCCCAGGCCTGGCTGATCTCCCTGGGCGAGGCCGCCGCCGGCGGGCTCCTGGAGGGCGTCCAGGCCATCGGGGTGTCCGCGCAGCAGAACGGCCTGCTCGCGCTGGACGCCGGCGGGGTGCTCGTACGGCCCGCGATGCTCGGCAACGACAAGCGGATGCAGCCCTCCGCCGCCGACCTGACCGACGCGCTCGGCGGCCGGGCCGCGTGGGCGCAGGCCGTCGGCTCCGTGCCGCAGCCCGGCCACATGGTCGCCAAGCTGCGCTGGCTCGCCCGCAACGAGCCCGAGTCCGCCCAGCGCATCGCCGCCCTGCTGCAGCCCCACGACTGGCTCGTGTGGCAGCTCCTGGGCCGTCCGCTGCGGCGCACGACCGACCGCGGCGACGCCTCCGGCACCGGCCTGTGGTCGGCCGCGACCGGCTCCTGGCGGCCGGACCTGGTGGAACTCGCCCTGGGCCGCCAGGCGGTGCTCCCCGACGTGCTCGCGCCCGCCGAGCCCGCCGGGCACACCCCCGAAGGGCTGCTGATCTCCGCGGGCACGGGCGAGACCATGGCCGCCGCCTTCGGGCTGGGCGTGGGGCCGGGCGACGCGGTGATCTCGCTCGGGGCCTCGGGCTCGGTGTTCGCCGTGCACCACGAGGCGCTCGTCGACGACACCGGGACGATCACGTCCCTCGCCGACGCGACCGGCATGCACCTGCCCGTGGTGCACACCCTCAACGCCGTACGGGTGCTGCGCGGCACGGCCGAGCTGCTGGGCACGGACCTGCCCGGCCTGTCCGAGCTGGCCCTGCAGTCCTCCCCCGGCTCGTACGGGCTCGTGATGCTGCCGTACCTGGAGGGCGAGCGGACCCCCCACCTGCCGCACACGGCGGGCACCCTCGCGGGGCTGCGGCGCGAGAGCATGAAGCGCGAGCACCTGGCGCGGGCCGCGTTCGAGGGCATGCTGTGCGGGCTCACGGACGCCCTTGACGTGCTGCGCACGCGCGGGGTGCAGGTGCGGCGGGTGTTCCTGCTGGGGCCCGCGGCGGAGCTGCCCGCCGTGCAGGTGATCGCGCCGGCGCTGTTCGGCACGCAGGTCGTCGTGCCGCAGCCCGCGGACTACGCGGCCCTGGGCGCGGCCCGGCAGGCCGCCTGGGCGCTGGGCGTCCAGCAAGGGGGGCTGGCGCCCCACGAGCCGCCCATGTGGCCCGCGGCCGCCGGTCAGGCGTTCGACCCCGGGGAGGACCTCGCCGTGGGGCAGGCGGTGCGGCAGCAGTACGCCGCCGTGCGCGAGCAGACGCACCCGGGGGCGTTCCAGGCCGGCTAGCCCGGCCCCGGCCCGCCATCAGTCGGGCCCGCCGGATCAGCCGGGCCCGCCGGGTCAGTCGAGGTAGCCGCGCAGCTGGTCGGCGAACGCGTGGTCGCGGAGCTTGTTGAGGGTCTTGGACTCGATCTGGCGGATCCGCTCGCGGGTCACGCCGAAGATGCGGCCGATCTCCTCCAGCGTGCGGGGGCGGCCGTCGACCAGCCCGTAGCGCAGCTGCACGACCTTGCGCTCGCGCTCCCCGAGCGTCGACAGGACGGCCTCCAGGTGCTCCCGCAGCAGCAGGAACGCGGCCGACTCCACGGGGGAGGCCGCGTCGCCGTCCTCGATCAGGTCGCCGAGGGCGACGTCGTCCTCCTCGCCGACGGGCGCGTGCAGCGAGACGGGCTCCTGGGCCAGCCGCAGCACCTCGCTGACCCGCTCCTGGGTGAGGTCGAGGTGGGCGGCGACCTCGTCGGCCGTGGGCTCGTAGCCGCGCTCCTGGAGCATGCGGCGCTGGACGCGCACCACACGGTTGATCAGCTCGACGACGTGCACCGGCACGCGGATCGTGCGGGCCTGGTCCGCGAGGGCCCGCGACATGGCCTGGCGGATCCACCACGTCGCGTACGTGGAGAACTTGTAGCCGCGGGCGTAGTCGAACTTCTCCACGGCCCGGATCAGGCCCAGGTTGCCCTCCTGGACGAGGTCCAGCATGGTCAGGCCGCGGCCGATGTAGCGCTTGGCGACGGAGACGACGAGGCGCAGGTTGGCCTCGATCAGGCGCCGTTTGGCCATCCGGCCGAGGACGACCAGGCGGTCCAGGTCGAGGGCGAGCTGGGAGTCCAGGTCCGGGGCGCCGGCGAGCTTCTCCTCGGCGAACAGGCCGGCCTCCACGCAGCGGGCCAGCTCGACCTCCTCTGCGGCGGAGAGCAGCGGGATGCGGCCGATCTCGCGCAGGTACTGCCGGAAGAGGTCGGAGGAGGGGCCGCCGCCGGTGTCGGGGCGTACGGAGTCGGCCCGGGGGGCCTCCGATTCGGCCTCGGGTTCGGCCTCGGCGGCGGCTTCGGCGGCCTCGGACGCGGCTTCGGTCTCGGCCTCGTTCTCGTTCTCGTTCTCGGCTTCGGATTCCGCTGCCCGGCTCGCGGCCGGATCCGGCAGGAGCGGCTCGTCGGGGAGGCTCTCGGCCTGCGGAGCGGCGGGCTGCCGGGGCACGCCCGGGGCCGGGGCTGCTGCCGGGGGCCGTGGCTGGGGCCTGGTCGGGGTCCGGGTCTGCACGGGGGCGACCTCCAAGGTGATCGCTGCCGGTTCGGGGCGGCATGCGCCGGAGGGGCGGCAGCGGCCTGGCCGCCGGCCGTCCCGGGGATCAGGAGCGGCTTCGCGAAGGGTTCCGAGTTCCGGGTCCGAGCGGCCGGGCCTGCCGCGTCCGAGGACTCAGGCACCGCCCACCAGTGTGGGGTACGACGCGGGCCCGCCACGAGGGGCTTGCGGGCACTTTCTGAGTCCGTTCCGTGACCGGGGGTTACGACCTCCGCTTCCGCGGCGGTGGGCCGGCAGGACCGGGCCCGACGCTCCCGGAGCACCGCTCCCTCGGATCCGCCGCCGCGGCGATCAGCCGATACGGCGCGGACCGGCGGTGCCGGACGAAGCTGCTGGGCGGCTTGGCACCGCCGGACCACTCTGTGGGGGTCCCTCGCCGTCGCGGCGGAGTTGAAGGGCGCGCGCCCTTCACCCGCCGGTTCCCGGCGCCGGGCCCGGGCCCCCCTCAGGGCGGGCCCTACAGCGCCGCCGCCCCGCGGTCCTTCAGGGAGCGGGCGTACTGCTCCAGGACCCACAGTTCGTTCTGCACGGCGGCCAGGTGCTCGGGGTCCGGCCGGCTGCCCAGGCGGATCAGGCTGCCCTGGACCTCCTGGATGCGGCGTTCGACGGCGCGCAGCCGGACCTGGACGAGCTGTATTCCCGCGTAGACCTCGTCCACGTTCTTGTGCCGGATCGCCTCGACGGCCAGCTCCGTGATCATCGCCCGGACGGTGTCGTCGGGGGCGGCGTCGCGGACGCGGGTGAGGTAGTCGGCGGGGGCGCCGGTGACGCCGCCGGCCTCCTCGATGGCGCGGCGCACGGCCACGTAGGGCGCGGCCGTGAACTCGTCCTCGCCGTAGGCGTCGAAGGCGGGGGCGACGAGCTCGGGCCGCTGCAGGGCGAGCTTGAGCAGCTCGCGCTCGGTGAGCGCGACGGGGCTGCGCAGGTTGAGCGCGGGGCCGCGCCGCACGGGCTCCTGCGGCGCCGCGGGGGCGGGGGGCGCCGCGGCCCGGCCGCGGCCCGGAGCCGGCTGCTGGCCGCGGTCGCGGGCCCACTTGGCGAGCTGGCCGACGCGGCGGACGACGAACTGGGTGTCGAGGATGCCGAGCATGCCGGCGAGCTGGACCGCGTACTCGTGCTGGATGGAGCTGTTCTTGATGTTGGAGACGATGGGCGCGGCCGCTTCGAGCGCGGCGGCGCGCCCCTCGGCGGTGTCCAGGTTGTGCCGGCCGACGACGTGGCGGATGGCGAAGGCGAACAGCGGGGTGCGGGAGTCCACGAGCGCCTGGACCGCGGCGTCGCCCTCGGCGAGGCGCAGCTCGCAGGGGTCCATGCCGCCGGGGGTGATGGCGATGGAGGTCTCGGCGGCGAACTTCTGGTCGTCCTCGAAGGCGCGCAGGGCGGCCTTCTGGCCGGCGGCGTCGCCGTCGAAGGTGAAGACGACCTCGGCGCCGGAGTTGTCCATCAGCAGCCGGCGGAGGATCTTGATGTGGTCGCCGGCGAAGGCGGTGCCGCAGGTGGCGATGGCGGTGGTGACGCCGGCCAGGTGGCAGGCCATGACGTCGGTGTAGCCCTCGACGACGACGGCGCGGCTGGTCTTGGCGATGTCCTTCTTCGCGAGGTCGATGCCGTAGAGGACCTGCGACTTGCGGTAGAGGGGCGTCTCGGGGGTGTTGAGGTACTTGGGGCCGTTGTCGTCGTCGCGGAGCTTGCGCGCGCCGAAGCCGACGACCTCGCCGGTGATGTCGCGGATGGGCCACATCAGGCGGCCGCGGAAGCGGTCGATGGGGCGGCCGCCGCGGCTCTCCTGGGCGAGGCCGGAGAGGATCAGCTCCTTGTCGCTGAAGCCCTTGCCGCGCAGGAAGCGGGTGAGATGGTCCCAGCCGGCGGGGCTGTAGCCGACGCCGAAGTGCTCGGCGGCGTCCTGGCCGAAGCCGCGGCTCGCGAGGAACTGCCGGCCGATCTCCGCCTCGGGGCTGCCGAGCTGCTCGGCGTAGAACTTCGCGGCGTGCTTGTGGGCCTCGACGAGGCGGATGCGCTCGCCCTGCTGGCGGCCGGGGGTGTAGCCGCCCTCCTCGTAGCGCAGGGTGATGCCGGCCTGGGCGGCCAGCCGCTCGATCGTTTCGGCGAAGGAGAGGTGGTCGATCTTCATGACGAAGTCGACGGTGTCCCCGCCCTCCTGGCAGCCGAAGCAGTAGAAGAGCCCCTTGGCCGGGCTGACCTGGAAGGACGGGGACTTCTCGTCGTGGAAGGGGCACAGGCCCTTGAGGTTGCCGCCGCCCGCGTTGCGCAGCTGGAGGTACTCGGACACGACGGCGTCGATCGGGACCGCGTCCCGCACCGCCTTCACGTCGTCATCGTTGATCCGTCCTGCCACGCGTGAATTCTACGGGCGGGGGGCGGCGGCACGGACCGGTCAGGACTGTGCCGGGCTGGGCAGCAGGGCGTCGAGGGGGACGGCGGGGTCGGCGAGGGCCTCGGGGTCCAGGGGGGCGCCGGAGCGGATGAGCTTCTGGATGTTCTCCGTGACATCCCACACATTGACGTTCATCCCGGCGAGGAGGCGCCCTTCGGCGAGCCAGAAGGCGATGAACTCGCGCTTGCCGACGTCGCCGCGGCAGACGACCTGGTCGTAGGAGCCGGGCGGGGCGTAGCCGGAGTACTCCAGGCCGATGTCGTACTGGTCGGAGAAGAAGTAGGGCACGCGGTCGTAGGCGACCTCCTGGCCGAGCATGGCGCGGGCGGCGGCGGGGCCGGTGTGGAGGGCGTTGGCCCAGTGCTCGACGCGGAGCCTCGTGCCCAGGCCCGGGTGCTCGGCCGCGGCGACGTCGCCCGCGGCGTAGATCTCGGGGTCGGAGGTGCGCAGGGAGGCGTCGACGGCGATGCCGCCGCCGTCGGCGCGGTCGACGAGGGCGAGGCCGGCGGCCTCGGCGAGGGCGGTGCGGGGGGCGGCGCCGATGGCGGCGAGGACGGCGTGGGCGGGGTGCTCCTCGCCGTCGTCGGTGCGGGCGGCCAGCACCATGCCGTCCTGGCCGGTGATCTCGGTGAGGCGGGCGCCGAAGTGGAAGCGGACGCCGTGCTCGCTGTGCAGGTCGGTGAAGAGCTGGCCGAGCTCGGGGCCGAGGACGGGGTGCAGCGGCGTGGGCTCGGGCTCGACGACGGTCACCTCGGCACCGTAGGAACGGGCGGCGGCGGCCACTTCGAGGCCGATCCAGCCCGCGCCGGCGATGACGAGGTGGCCGTTGTCGCGGCCGAGGGAGGCGAGGACGCCGCGCAGCCGCTCGGCGTGGGCGAGGCGGCGCAGGTGGTGGACGCCGGCGAGGCCGGTGCCGGGGATGTCGAGGCGGCGGGGCTCGGCGCCGGTGGCGAGCAGCAGCTTGTCGTAGTGGACGCGGGTGCCGTCGCCGAGGCGGACGGAGCGGTTCGCGCGGTCGAGGTGGACGGCGGGCTGGCCGAGGTGCAGCTCGATGTCGGCCTGGGCGTACCAGGCGGGTTCGTGGACGAAGACGCTGTCGCGGTCCTCCTTGCCCGTGAGGTAGCCCTTGGAGAGCGGCGGGCGCTCGTAGGGGTGTTCGCGCTCGTCGCAGATGAGGATCACCCGGCCGGTGAAGCCCTCCGCGCGGAGGGTCTCCGCGGCCTTCGCCCCGGCCAGGCCCCCTCCGACGATGACGAACGTCTGGTTCGCGTCGACCACTTGCTGCCTCCTCGCTGCCACGCGCTGCGTCTGCAGTGCGTCTGCGGTGAACCGCCCCCGGCCGGAATCGGCCCGTGCAGAGGTTGCCGCACGGGGCCCGCCGCCGGAAGAGGGACTACCCCGGACGGGTCAGTACCCGCAAGGTGTGGGGGAAGTCCTCGGATCCTGTGGACATTCGGTCACCCTTCTGACACACGGCGCCCTTCGGTGAGGCGGGCGAGCAGGGAGCGCGCGGAGACATCGGTCAGGGCGGCGATCTGGTCGACGACGGCGCGCTGGCGGCCGGCGTCGTCCGTGGCGGCGGCGTAGAGGGTGCGGAACTGCGGGTCGAGGCCGTCGGGGGCGCGGGCGGCCAGGGCCGCGGCGAGCTCGGCGATGACGACGCGCTGCTCGGCGCGGAGCTTCTCCTGGTCCTCGCGCTGCATCACGTAGCGGTCGGCGACGGCCTTCAAGACGGCGCATTCGAGACGGGTTTCGCGGGGGACGACGAGCTCGGCGCCGTAGCGGGTGAGCCGGCCGGGGCCGTGGGCGGCGCGGGTGGCGGTCTCGGCGGCCAGGCAGAAGCGGCCGATGAGCTGGCTGGTGGCGTCCTTGAGGCGGGCCTGGGCCACGGCCGAGCCGTCGTAGCCGTGCGGCCACCACTCCTGCTCCAGGAGCCGGTCGAGGGCCTCGGCGAGCTCGTCGGGCGCGGCGCCGGGGGCGTAGCGGCCGGCGGCGACGGCGAAGACGTCCTGCCGCTCGGGGGCGGCGAGCAGCGCGTTGGGGTCGAGGTGGCCGGCGTGCAGGCCGTCCTCGACGTCGTGGACGGAGTAGGCGACGTCGTCGGCCCAGTCCATGACCTGGGCCTCGAAGCTCTGCCGCCCCTCGGGGGCGCCCTGCCGCAGCCAGGTGAAGACGGGCAGGTCGTCCGCGTAGACGCCGAACTTGCGGGAGGCCGGGTCGGTGGGGTGGCCGCCGCGCGGCCAGGGGTACTTGGTGGCGGCGTCGAGGGCGGCCCGGGTGAGGTTGAGGCCGACGCTGACGAGCTCGCCGCTGCCGTCGCCCGCGGGCACGAACCGCTTGGGTTCGAGGCGGGTGAGCAGGCGCAGGGACTGGGCGTTGCCCTCGAATCCGCCGCACAGGCCCGCGACTTCGTTGAGCGCCTCCTCGCCGTTGTGGCCGAACGGGGGGTGGCCGAGGTCGTGCGCGAGGCAGGCGGCCTCGACGAGGTCGGGGTCGCAGCCGAGGGCCGCGCCGAGCTCCCGGCCGACCTGGGCGCACTCCAGGGAGTGGGTGAGGCGGGTGCGGGGGCTGGCGTCCCAGGCCTGGGAGCTGACGCCGGGCGTGACGACCTGGGTCTTGCCGGCGAGCCGGCGCAGGGCGGCGGAGTGCAGCACGCGGGCCCGGTCGCGCTGGAAGGCGGTGCGCCCCGGGCGTTTGTCGGGCTCGGGGGCCCAGCGCTCCAGGTCCTGCTCGTCGTATCCGGCGATGGGGGGGCGCTCGCCCGCGGTGCGTGCCGTTCCGTTCATACTCCTGACGGTAACCGCCGGGTCTGACAGCAGCGACGGCGCGGACGGCCGCGGGTCACGGTTCCGGACGCGGCGCGGAGCGCACGTCCCTGAGCTGCGGGAGCCGGGAACCGGCCGGGTGTCCGGCGCGTTCTTACCGGTCGACGGGGAGGGTGATCGACATGATGCGGGGCCGCGTGCTGCGGATGCGGGTACGGCTGCCGCGGACGCGTCGGGAGCGACGGCGGCTGCTGTGGGCCGCCGTGGTCGGCTGCGTGCTCGGGCTGCTGCCGGCGACGTGGGTGTACGCGGCGGCGGAGCCGCGGATGCGGACCGCCCGGGACGTGCCTGCCGCCCCGGTCGCCATGGTCTTCGGCGCGGGCCTGTGGGACGGCAAGCCGTCCCCGTATCTGGCGCACCGCCTCGACGCGGCGGTCGAGCTGTACCGGGCGGGCAAGGTCCGGGTGGTGCTGGTCACCGGCGACAACAGCCGCGAGGAGTACGACGAGCCGGACGCGATGCGGGCGTATCTGACGGAGCGCGGGGTCCCGGAGGACCGCGTCGTGACCGACTACGCGGGCTTCGACACGTGGGACTCGTGCACGCGCGCCGTGCGCGTCTTCGGCGTGAAGAAGGCGGTGCTCATCACGCAGGGCTTCCACGTCCGGCGGGCGCTGGCGCTGTGCGGGGCGGCGGGGATCGACGCGTACGGGGTAGGGGTGGCCGCCAAGCACGACGTGACCTGGTACGCGGGGGGTGCGCGGGAGGTGTTCGCGTCGGGGAAGGCGGCGCTGGACGCGCTCGTGCGGCCCGGGCCGCGGTTCCTGGGGCCGCACGAGCCGGGCATCGAGCAGGCGCTGGCGGACGAGCCGGCGCGCTAGCCGCGCTCGGGCTGCCGGTCGTTTATGGCGTCCAGATAGAGCTTGAAGATCTCGTCGTCGTTGACCGGGCTGTACGAGATCCGCGCGCTCTCGTCGCCGTCCGGGCCGCCGCCGTTGAGGCCGCCCAGCACGCCCACGAGGTCGCCGGTGCGCGTGCGCTCGTCGAAGTGCGTGAGCCACGGGCTGCCCGAGGTGCCCGAGACGAAGCCGTCGCAGCGCATCCGCAGCTGGTTGCGGTCTTCGAGGCGGGCGGTCATGGCGGTGCAGCGGATGGCCTTGTCGGCCGGGTCGTCGTCCGCGTCGGGGTAGCCGATGACGGTGACCCGGTTGACGTAGCCGGGCGTGCGGACCAGCCGGTTGGCGCCGGTGACGCGCTCGATCTGGCGGCCTCGGCCGTCGGCCTTGACGGTGGCGAACGCGAAGTCCAGGTCGGAGCCCGCGCCCGTGTCGCTGCGGCGGGGGTCGGCGTAGACGCGGTCCACGGGCCACACCCCGTACGGCTGCTTGCCCGCCCCGGCCCGGTAGTCGGGCACGAACGCGGCGTCGTCGCCGATGGAGCAGTGCCCGGCCGTGATGATCAGATTCCCTTTGGGGCTGTGCACCACGCTGGCGGTGCAGTGGTGGTCGCGCATGTCCTCGCCGACGGAGAAGAGCATGCCCACGGACGGCACCCCGTCGAAGTGGCGGGCGCTGCCGGTGATGCGCTGCGCGTCGGGCACGGCGTCGCCGTTCTCGCCGTCGGACCCGTCCCGCGCCGACTGCTCCATCCGCGTCGGGCCCCAGAACCGCCGGGCCTCCTCGCTGGACCAGCTGCCCTCCCGGCCGTGGCCACCGGCCCCGCGCGGCACGGCCGCCGCGAGGGTGACGACATAGAGCCCCGCGAGCACGGCCCGGACCCACCGGGCCCGGCCCCACCGGGAGAAACGCACGAGAACCCCCACCACGTCAGGAAGGTAGTGGTCAGGCTAGCCCCATTCGCGGGCGCACCGGTTCGCGCCGGGCCTATTTAAGGGATTTCTTATGCAAGCGCCAGCCGTTCGGGGCAGCCGCGCGCCTTTGCGCAGCTCAGGCACGCCGGACGGCCCGGGCGGTCAGCCGCCCCACTGGTCGTAGCCCAGCTTGCACACCAGTGACAGGACCACCACGACGAGCACCGCCCGGACGAAGCCGCTGCCCCGCTTCAGGGCCATGCGGGCGCCCAGCGCGCCGCCGGTGAGGTTGAACAGCGCCATGGGGGCGGCGATCTGCCAGATCACGGCGTGCTGGAAGGAGAAGGTGACGAGCGCGCCCACGTTGGTGCACACGTTGACGATCTTGGAGGTGCCGGAGGCCGTCACCAGGTCCATGTGCAGGATCGCGGCGAGGGCGAGCACGAGGAACGTGCCGGTGCCGGGGCCCATCAGGCCGTCGTAGAAGCCGATGCCGAGGCCCGCGACGGCGATCGCGGCGAGGGTGCGGCGGCGCGAGACCGGCCCGGCGTCGGGGAGCGCGCCCGTGCCGAAGGAGGGGCGCAGCAGCACGAAGGCCAGCACGGCCACCAGGATCGCCATGATCAGGGGGCGCAGGACGGCGCTGCTGATGGCGGAGGCGAAGAAGGCCCCCGCGAAGGAGCCGCCGAGCGCGGCGAGGCCGATGCGCAGGGCGGTGCGCCGGTTGACCGGTGCGCGGCGGGTGTAGGTGACGGCGGCCGCCGCGGTGCCGCAGATGGCGACGGCCTTGTTGGTGCCGATGGCGTGCGGGACGGGTACGTGCGGCAGGGCCACCATCAGCGCGGGGAGCTGCAGGAGGCCGCCGCCGCCCACCACGGCGTCGACCCACCCCGCCGCGGCCGCGGCGAGGCAGAGCACGAGCAGCGTCGTCAGCGATATGTCGGTGGTCACCCCGGCGATCGTACGGGCTCCGCCCAACTCGCTTGCGGAAGACGGCGGCAGGCCGTGCCGAAGCCGGACACACAGCGGTCACAGGTGTGGTGAAAACGTGTGCCACGGTGGCGACAGACGGCGGCGGCTGTGCCACAGTGCTGGACGCTCCGCAGCCCGGCCCGCTCCCCCACCGTCCCTGTCCGCTCTCCCGAAGGGACCTCCCGCGATGACCGTCGCTCCCGAGCAGCTCCCGCCCGCGCCCGCCTCCGCGCCCGCGCCCGCACGCGCCTCCGTGCCCGCTTCCCTGCGCGTCGAGGCGCTCCTCGGGCGCCGCTGGCACGCCCTCTGCGAGCTGGGCGATCTGACGCCCGGGCGCGGGGTGGCGGTGCTGCTGCCGGACGGCCAGCAGGCCGCCGTCTTCGTCGACCGGGCGGGACGCGCGTACGCCATAGGCAATCAGGACCCGTTCAGCGGGGCGTTCGTCCTCGCGCGGGGCCCGCTGGGGTCGGCGGGCGGGCGGCCGTACGTCACCTCGCCGCCGGCCGGGCGGCGGTTCGACCTGACGGACGGCCGGTGCCTGGACGACGCCGCCGTGTCGGTCCCGGCGTATACGGTCCGGCTGCGCTGAGCGGGGGCGCCCCGCGCGCGGGCCACCGTATCGGGCGAATGCCCGCCCGGCACCCGCACCCCCTCGCCTACGCTGGGACCGAAGAGGGCTACTGACGCGTATGTGCCGGGTGCGGACCGCAGAGGAGCGCAGCAGACGTGACTGGATGGAACGCGAGCGAGATCCCCGACCAGAGCGGCCGCACGGCGGTGGTCACGGGCGCCAACAGCGGCATCGGCTACGTCACGGCCCGCGAGCTGGCGCGGCGCGGCGCGCGGGTCGTCCTCGCCTGCCGCGACGCGACGCGCGGCAAGGCCGCCGAGGAGCGGGTCCGCGCGGCGGCGCCCGGCGCCGACGTGCAGTTCGCCCCGCTCGACCTCGCGGACCTGTCCTCGGTGCGGGCCTTCGCCGCGGACCTGCCCGGCGACCGGCTGGACCTGCTGATCAACAACGCCGGGGTGATGGCGCTGCCGCAGCGCCGCACGGTCGACGGGTTCGAGATGCAGTTCGGCACGAACCATCTCGGCCATTTCGCGCTGACCGGGCTGCTGCTGCCGCGGCTGCGGGAGGCCGGACACGGCGCGCGGGTCGTCACCGTCTCCAGCGGGCTGCACGTCCTGGGCACGGTCGACCCGCGCGACCTCAACATGGAGCACCGCTACCGCCGCTGGATCGCGTACGGCCGCTCCAAGAGCGCCAACCTGCTGTTCACGCACGAGCTGGCGCAGCGGCTGACGGCGGAGGGCTCGCGCGTCGTCGCCGTCGCCGCGCACCCCGGCTACGCGGCCACGAACCTGCAGACGGCCGGGGCGCGGATGGAGGGCCGGGAGGCCGCCGCGCGCCTCGCCGAGCTGGCCAACCGGCTCTTCGCCCAGAGCCCGGAGGACGGGGCGCGGCCGACGCTGTACGCGGCGACCGCGCAGGACGTGCGGCAGGACGACTACTTCGGTCCGCGCTTCGAGTACCGCAGTTCGGGGACGCCCACGCGGCGGACGGTGCGGGCTCCTTGGACGCGGAACGACCGTGCCGGTGCCGGGCTCTGGGCGGCGTCGGAGAGGCTGACCGGCGTGACGTACGACTGGCTGTAGGCGGGGCCTCACCACTCTTCCAGCAGCCGCCGCGCCCCCTCCCCGTCGATGCGTTCCGCGAGTTCCGCCAGCGGCGCCCCGCCCTCCCGCAGCAGGCCGCTCTCGCGGGCGCGCCGCACGCCCGTGTCCAGCCGGTGCCAGAGCAGCGGGTTGGCGACGAGGACCTCCGGGTCGAACTCCACGCGGTTGCCCCCGGCGTCCCGCAGCACGAGCCGCGGCGTCATGCCGTCCGCGCGGCGCACCTGCGTGAGCAGGTCCGTGCGGACGCGCTTCTCGCCCAGCAGGCCGCGCACGGCGAGCCAGCCGTCGCCGGCGGTGACCTTCTGCGGCAGCAGGACGGCCAGCAGGAGCGCCCCGAGGCCGGTCCAGCAGGCGGCGCGCGGCCCGTCGAGCCCGCCGCGGGCGAGGTCGGCGAGGACGAGGACGCCCGCGAGGGCTGCGCCGCAGTACCAGGCGGCCCGCGCCTCGCGCCGCCAGTCCCGGTCGTGGGCGAGGACCGCACCGCCGGGCGGCTGCGCCTTCGTCCGTGCCGTCTGCGCGACGGGGCCGCCCGCCCGCGCCTTCGAGAGCTGTCGCCGTCCCATGCCCGTGACGCTAGGCCCGTACCAAGGGCGGAACGCCGGGTGTTGACGGGGTGCTGACGCCACTTGGGCCAACCCTTACGCCCCGCTGACGTAACCGGAGCCCGGCCGTCAAGAACGCGTGAAGATCCCTCCGGAACGCGCCAAGAGCCCGCCAAGGACGTGCGCGGGCGCGCGGGACCGGCCGCACGCTGGGCGTCCCAAGCACGGAGGTACGAACAGAATGTCCCTGCTCGCGCACGCGAACCAGCGGCCCGAAGGGGCCGGCGAGGAGCCCCCGGATACCGGCGCCGCGCGGCCGTCCGCCGAGGACCGGCACCGGCTGACCGCCCCTCAGGGGCTCGCGGCCCTCTCGCTGGACGCGATGGCGTCGGTGGCCTACGGGCCCGAGTCGATCGTCCTGGTGCTGGCCGCGGCGGGCGCGTACGGGCTGGGCTTCACGCTCCCCGTCACCTTCGCGATCGCCGCCCTGCTGGCGGTCCTCGTCGCCTCCTACCGGCAGGTCATCGCGGCGTTCCCCGACGGCGGCGGCTCGTACGCGGTCGCCAAGCGGCACCTCGGGCGGCGCACCGCGCTGGTGACCGCGGCCTCCCTGGTGCTGGACTACGTGCTGAACGTGGCGGTGTCGGTCACCGCCGGCGTCGCCGCCCTGACCTCGGCCTTCCCCTCCCTCTACGCGGACCGGCTGTGGATCTGCCTGGGCGTGCTGGCCCTGGTGACGGGGGTGAACCTGCGCGGCATCGTGGAGTCCGCGAAGTGGTTCATGGTGCCGACGGCCGTGTTCGTCGGCTCGGTCCTGACGATGATCGTGGCCGGGCTGCTGCGGGACGCGCCCGCGAGCACCGAGGCCGCCGCCGGGCACGCGTCCGCGCTCGCCGGGAACGCCACGGCCGTGGGCGCCCTGCTGCTCCTGAAGGCCTTCGCCGCCGGCTGCTCCGCCCTCACCGGCGTGGAGGCCGTGGCCAACGCCGTGCCGGCCTTCCGGGCCCCGGCGCAGCGGCGGGCCCAGCGGACGGAGGTCGCGCTGGGCGCCCTGCTGGGCGTCATGCTGATCGGCCTGGCGGTGCTCATCGGCCGCTTCCACCTGCAGCCGGTGGAGGGCGTCACGGTCCTCGCGCAGCTCGCCGACGCCTCGCTCGGCCACAACGGCGCCTTCTACGTGGTGCAGTTCGCGACCGTCGTGCTGCTGGCGCTGGCCGCGAACACGTCCTTCGGCGGGCTGCCCGTCCTGATGGCCCTGCTGGCCCGGGACAACTACCTGCCGCACGTCTTCGGCCTCAAGGCGGACCGGCAGGTGCACCGGCACGGCGTGCTGGCCCTCGCGGCGGTCTCCGCGCTGCTGCTGGTCTTCTCCGGGGGCGACGTCAACACGCTCGTGCCGCTGTTCGCGATCGGGGTGTTCGTGGGCTTCACGATCTGCCAGGTCGGCATGGTGCGGCACTGGCGGCTGGAGCGCTCGGCGGGCTGGCGCGGCAAGGCGCTCCTCAACGGCTCCGGCGCGCTGCTGACGGGCGTGTCGGCGGTCGTGGTCACGGCCACGAAGTTCGAGGAGGGCGCCTGGCTGATCGCCCTGGCGCTGCCGCTGATGGTCCTGGTCTTCGAGGCCGTGCACCGTTCGTACGGGCGGATCGGCGAGCGGCTGGGGCTGGGCCGGGTGCCGGAGGCGCCGCGCCGCTGCCACAGCGTGGTCGTCGTGCCCGTCTCCTCCCTCTCCCGGCTGACCAGCAAGGCCCTGACGGCCGCCGTGTCGCTGGGCGACGAGGTGATCGCGGTGACCGCCGTCCAGCCCGACGCGGAGGGGGCGCGGGCCGCCGAGACGCTGCGGCGCGACTGGGAGCTGTGGAACCCGGGCGTCGACCTCGTCGAACTGCCCGCGCCCACGCGGGCCCTGGGCCGCCCGATCGTCGCCTACGTCCACGAACTCACCGACCGGCACCCCGACAACCGCGTCACGGTCCTCATCCCCGAGGTCGAGCCCGCCCACGTCTGGCAGCGGCTGCTGCAGAACCAGCGCGGCGCGGTCGTGGCCCACGCGGTGCGGCGGGACACGGACGCGGTGATCTGCCGCCTCCGCTTCCGCATCGGCGCGGAACCGGCCCGGAAGACGGACACGCGGCGGTAATGGCCCTGTCGTAATCCTCCCCCATCGTTGATCGTTGGTCCGTACGGTCCCGACCGCGAGGGGGAGAACCGACATGCCGATCAGCCGCAGACTGCTCTTGTCCGGCGGTGCCGCGCTCGCACTGACCGGGTGCGGGTCCGACACGGGGCGCGGCGGGGAGGGTTCGGGACGGCCCCGGCTCTCCCACTGGTACCACCAGTACGGCGAGGCGGGCACGCGGCAGGCGGTGGGCCGGTACGCCGCCGCGTACGAGGGCGCCGACGTGCGGATCGAGTGGCGGCCCGGGAACTACGACCAGCAGACCGCCGCCGCCCTGCTGACGAACTCCGGGCCGGACGTCTTCGAGGTCAACGGCCCGAGCCTGGACCAGATCCGCGGCGGGCAGGTCGCCGACCTCACCGGCCTGCTGGACGGCGTCAAGGACGACTTCGACCGGGCCGTCCTCGCGCCGAAGACCTGGGACGGCCGCGTGTGGGCGATCCCCCAGGTCGTCGACACCCAGCTGCTCTACTACCGCCGCAGCCTGCTGGAGCAGGCCGGAGTGCGGCCGCCGCGCACCCTGGACGAGCTGGTCGACGCCGCGCGCAGCCTCACCCGGGGCACGGTCAAGGGCCTGTTCCTCGGCAACGACGGCGGCGCGGGCGTCCTCGGCGGCACGCCCCTGTACGCGGCGGGCCTCTCGCTCGTCACCGCCGACGGCAGGCCGGGCTTCGACGACCCGGCCGCCGCCCGCACCCTCGGCAAGCTGCACCGGCTCTACGCGGAGAAGTCCCTGCTGCTGGGCGCGCCCGCCGACTGGTCCGACCCGTCCGCCCTCCTCCAGGGGCTGACCGCGATGCAGTGGTCCGGGCTGTGGGCGCTGCCGGTGGTGAAGAAGGCGCTCGGCTACGACTTCGGGGTGCTGCCCTTCCCCGCCGACGGGCCCGCCGGCAGACCGGCCGTGCCCGTCGGCGCGTACGGCGCGGCCGTCAGCACGCGCAGCGGGCGACAGGAGGCGGCGAAGGCGTACGTGAAGTGGCTGTGGGTCGACCGCAGCGACTACCAGGAGGACTTCGCGCTGTCCTACGGCTTCCACATCCCGGCCCGCCGCTCCCTGGCCGCGAAGGCGGGCAAGCTCAAGGAGGGCGCGGCGGCCGAGGCCGTGCGGTTCACCGCCGACCACGGCTACGCCCAGCCGCTGCTGTGGACGGTCGCCGCGCAGACCGCGTACCAGGACGGGCTCAGCCGGATCATCAAGGAGGGCGCCGACCCGGAGCGCGAGGTGCGGGCGGCGGTGCGGCGGACCGCGGAGGAGCTGAAGCGCGCCGGGAAGAAGGCCTGACGTGGCGGCGTACGGCGCGGTGCGCCGGCGGCGGCAGGCCCTGTGGTTCTGGGTCTTCACCGGCCCCTTCGTGCTGGGCCTCGTCCTCTTCACGTACGTGCCGCTGGGCTGGAGCGTGTGGCTCAGCTTCTTCGACGCGCACAACACCGTCTCCCCCACGGACTTCACCGGCCTGGACAACTACCGGCAGGTGCTCGGGGACCCCGCGTTCCGCTCCGCGCTGGGCACGTTCGCGCTGTTCACGGCCTTCATCGTGCCCGCCACGTACGCCCTGTCACTGGGGCTCGCGCTGGCCGTGAGCCGGCTGCGGCGGGCGCAGGCGTTCTTCCGGTCGGTGTTCTTCCTGCCGACGGCGTGCAGCTACGTGGTCGCCGCGCTGGTGTGGAAGCTGTCGGTGTTCAACGGGGTGCGGTTCGGGCTGGCCAACACGGTGCTGGGCTGGTTCGGCGCCGAGCCGGTGGCGTGGCTGTCGGTCACCGACCCGCCCTGGTACTGGCTGGTCGTGGTGACCGTCCGGCTGTGGCTCCAGGCGGGCTTCTACATGGTGCTGTTCCTCGCCGGCCTGCAGCGGATCCCGCCGCAGCTGTACGAGGCGGCCGCCGTCGACGGGGCGCGGCCGGGGTGGCAGACGTTCCGGCACATCACCTTCCCGGCGCTGCGGGCGACGTCGGTGGCGGTGGTGCTGCTCCTCGTCATCAACGCCTTCCAGGCGTTCGACGAGTTCTACAACCTGCTGTCGGACGCGCGCGGCTACCCGCCGTACGCCAGGCCGCCGCTCGTGTACCTCTACTACACGGCGCTCGGGCAGGGGCAGAACCTCGGGGTGGGCAGCGCGGGCGCGGTGGTGCTGGCGCTGGTGATCGCGGTGGTGACGGTGGTGCAGTCGCGGTGGTCGGGGCTGGGCAGGCGGGAGGCGTGAGGCGGATGGGAGCCGTGAGACAGACGGACGATGCCCTCGTACGGGCCGGGCGGGCGCTGCGGCTGGTGCTGCTGATCGCGCTCGCCGTGCTGTTCCTGATCCCCTTCTACCTGCTCGTGCGGAACGGGCTCGCCGCGGAGGCGGACATCACCTCGCCGGACTGGACGTTCTTCCCGTCCGAGCTGCACTGGTCGAACGTGCGGGAGCTGTTCGCCGACCCGGACGTGCCGATGGCGCACGCCCTGCTGAACTCCACGCTGATCGCGGTGGCGACGACGCTCGGCACGGTGCTGCTCGCCTCGCTCGCGGGCTACGGCCTGGCCCGGATCCCCTACCGGTACGCGGGCGCCGTCCTCACCGCGGTCCTGGGCACGCTGCTGGTGCCGGCGGCGGTCACCTTCGTGCCGTCGTTCGTGCTGGTGTCGTCGCTGGGCTGGGTCTCCAGCCTGCGCGGCCTGATCGTGCCGACGCTCTTCAGCGCCTTCGCGTGCTTCGTCTTCCGGCAGTACTTCCTGGGCTTCCCGCGGGAGCTGGAGGACGCGGCGCAGGTGGACGGCCTCGGGCCGTGGCGGACGTACTGGCTCGTGGTCGTGCCGAACGCGCGGCCGGTGTTCGCCGCGGTCGGCACGATCGTGTTCATCGGGGCGTGGAACTCGTTCCTGTGGCCCCTGGTCATCGGCCAGGACCGCGATGCCTGGACCGTACAGGTGGCCCTGTCCACCTTCACGACGGCCCAGGCCGTCAACCTCCACGAGCTGTTCGTGGCAGCGGCAGTGTCGGTAGCGCCACTGCTCCTGGTCTTCCTGGTGCTGCAGCGGTACATCGTCGCGGGGGTCGAACGCTCCGGGATCGACGGCTGAGGCGGCGAGCGCCCGCCCGCCCCCGGCTGGGGGTCCGGGGGCCCGCGGCGGCAGCCGCTGATGTCTCAGCCCCCGGGAGACTGCAGCATCGTGGCGGGGGTGGAGCGCTCGGGGATCGACGGCTGAGGCGGCCTCGGCGCCAGTTGGGTCGTCTTGTGGCCGCCGCGCAGGAGGGCCGCGCCCAGGGGCGTCAGGGTGTGCATCACCGCACTGCCGTTGCGCAGCGTCAGGACCAGGCCCGCCTCGCGCAGCACGCCCGCGTGCTGGCTGGCGGAGGCCGCGGACACGCCGACGCGGCGGGCGAGTTCGCTGGTGGTGCAGCCGCCGCCGATGGAGCCGAGGACCGCCGAGCGGGTGTGCCCGACGAGCTTGCCGAGGGAGCGCGGCGCGGTCTGCACGGCGGGCGCGGACTCCGACATGTGCCGGGCGGGGTAGACGAGGACCGGGGTGAGCTCGGGGTCCTGGTACGTGACGGGCGTGCGGCGGCAGAAGAAGGAGGGAACCAGCAGCAGCCCCCGGCCGTTGAGGTGGACGTCGCGGTCGACGGGGTAGTCGGCTTCCAGGACGGGCGCGCGCCAGCGCATCATCGGCGGCAGTGAGGAGAGGAGCGCGTCCGCGCCGCCGTCCAGCAGGGCCCGGCCGCGCACGGCCCGGTCGGCCTCGATCTGGGCCTGGATGTGCTGCCAGTAGGGTGCTATCGCGGCCTCGTGGTAGGCCTGGAGCGCGCCGGTGAGCTTGGCGAAGGCACGCTCGTCGCCCTCGGCCATGGATCGTATCCAAGCGGGGAGCGTCCGGGCCGTGGAGAGCCGGCCGAGCTCGCGGTGCACCCGCTCGCCCGGCGTCTCGCGCAGGGCCTGCATGCCGGAGTCGAGTCCGAGTACCCCTTCGGGGGGCGTGAGGAAGTCCGGAAAATACCCGCGGGATGGCACCAGCGGGGCGAGAAGCCGAGTTTCACCATTCAACCTGGCGCGGGTTTCCGAGCGCCAATCCCCGAAGATCGACTCGCCTTGTTTGTCCCGGAGCCGGTGGAGGCTCAATACGGTTTCCCAGAGTGCGTCCGGGTCTCCGGCCAGGCGCAACCGGGCCAGATCGAGTCCAGTGAAATGGACGCGCAGCACCAAACCCCCACATGAGACATCCGCAACCACCCCCCGCTCACTGAGTATGCACACCGATACGAGCTGTTACCACGCCCTTTTGGCCACAGTTGAAAGGACTCGCGGGGAACGTGGGGGAAGCGAAATGCTATTCACGCACTCGGGGCCGCGCCCCGCTCGTTCCCGTGGGGGGTGGCGAGCGAAAAAGCGGCCGCTGAGTATGCGAGTTGCCGCCCGAGCCGATGCGGGCGGCAACAACTCCCGGTGGGGGAGTAAAGAGGGGCGGCGCTCCCGCACGAGCGCCGCCCCTCCGCCCTGCCCGGCACAGGGAAGCCACAGGTCGGGCACATCTCGGGCGCAGGATCACCACAGGAAGACCACGTACCGGTAACCCCGGCGTCATGTGCCGGAGACACTGCCGTACCACCTCGCGCCTCACGGGCCCCAGCGGAGCGGCGTTTTCCGGCCAACGGGGTTCCGGATGAAGGGCCTTGGTCCGTACCGGACGGTCCGTGCGAGAAGGGCGCCCCCGTACGAAGAGGCGCCGGCGCGAAGGGGCGGCCCCCACGCGAAGGGCACCCATGCGAAGGGCGCCCACGCGAAGAGGCGGCCCCCCGCACGGGTGCCGCCCCTTCCAGGTGCTGGAGCCGCCGCCGGGGCTGAGGGTCGGGGTCGCCCGGGCGGCGGCTCCGCCGCGCCGGCCCGGTTCGTGCCGGGCCGGTGCGGCAGCCGCATCAGCGGCTGTCCGAGCCCCCCTTGCCGAGCGCGGCCGCGCGGCCGGCCTCCAGGCGTGCGACGGGGATGCGGAAGGGGGAGCAGGAGACGTAGTCCAGGCCCACCTCGTGGAAGAAGTGCACCGAGTCGGGGTCGCCGCCGTGCTCGCCGCAGACGCCGAGCTTGAGGTCGGGGCGAGTGGCCCGGCCGGCCTCGGCGGCGGCCCGTACGAGCGAGCCCACGCCGTCCCGGTCGATGGTCTCGAAGGGGCTGACGCCGAAGATGCCCTTCTCCAGGTACGCGGTGAAGAAGCTCGCCTCGACGTCGTCGCGGGAGAAGCCCCACACGGTCTGGGTGAGGTCGTTGGTGCCGAAGGAGAAGAACTCGGCGGCCTCGGCGATCTGACCGGCCGTGAGCGCGGCGCGCGGCAGCTCGATCATGGTGCCGAGGGTGAGCCCCAGGTCGGTGCCGGTGGCCTGCTCGACCTCGGCGATGACCCGCTCGGCCTCCTCGCGGACGATCTCCAGCTCCTGGACGGTGCCCACCAGCGGGATCATGATCTCGGCGTGCGGGTCGCCGCCCGCGTTCCGCCGCTCGGCCGCGGCCTCGGCGATGGCCCGCACCTGCATGGCGAACAGGCCCGGGATGACGAGGCCGAGGCGGACGCCGCGCAGACCCAGCATCGGGTTCTGCTCGTGGAGCTTGTGCACGGCCTGCAGCAGGCGCAGCTCGTTCTCGTGCGGCTCGTGACGGGCCTCGGCGAGCGCGACCCGCACCGACAGGTCGGTGATGTCGGGCAGGAACTCGTGCAGCGGCGGGTCGAGGAGGCGCACGGTGACGGGCAGCCCGTCCATGGCCTCGAAGAGCTCCACGAAGTCGGACTTCTGCAGCGGCAGCAGGGCCTTGAGGGCCTCGTCGCGCTCGTCCTCGTGGTCGGCCAGGATCAGCCGCTCGACCATCTCGCGGCGCTCGCCGAGGAACATGTGCTCGGTGCGGCACAGGCCGATGCCCTGGGCGCCGAAGCGGCGGGCGCGGGCGGCGTCCTCGGCGTTGTCGGCGTTGGCGCGGACCTGCAGCCGGCGCCCGCCGTCCGCGTAGGTCATCACGCGGTGCACGGCCTTGACGAGTTCGTCGGCGTCCTCCGCGGCGCCGTCCGCGCGGCCCTCGAAGTACTCGACGACCGGGGAGGGCACGACGGGCACCTCGCCGCGGTAGACCTTGCCGGTGGAGCCGTCGATGGAGACGACCTCGCCCTCCTCGATGACGATCCCGCCAGGGGCGGTCATCCGGCGGCGCTTGGTGTCGACCTCCAGCTCCTCCGCGCCGCAGACGCAGGTCTTGCCCATGCCGCGGGCGACGACGGCGGCGTGCGAGGTCTTGCCGCCGCGGGAGGTGAGGATGCCCTCGGAGGCGATCATGCCGTCGAGGTCGTCGGGGTTGGTCTCGCGGCGGATCAGGATGACCTTCTCGCCCGAGCGGGACCACTTCACGGCGGTGTACGAGTCGAAGACGGCCTTGCCGACGGCGGCGCCGGGCGAGGCGGCGATGCCCCGGCCGAGCAGGTCGGTCTTCGCCTTCTCGTCGAAGCGCGGGAACATCAGCTGCGCGAGCTGGGCCCCGGTGACGCGCTGCAGCGCCTCGGCCTCGTCGATCAGGCCCTGGTCGACCAGCTGGGTGGCGATGCGGAAGGCGGCGCCCGCGGTGCGCTTGCCGACGCGGGTCTGCAGCATCCACAGCTTGCCGCGCTCGATGGTGAACTCGATGTCGCACAGGTCCTTGTAGTGCGTTTCGAGCGTCTCCATGATCTGCATCAGCTGGGCGTAGGACGCCTTGTCGATGCGCTCCAGGTCGGCGAGCGGCACGGTGTTGCGGATGCCCGCGACGACGTCCTCGCCCTGGGCGTTCTGCAGGTAGTCGCCGTAGACGCCCTGGTGGCCGCTGGCGGGGTCGCGGGTGAAGGCGACGCCGGTGCCGGAGTCGGGGCCGAGGTTGCCGAAGACCATGGAGCAGATGTTGACGGCGGTGCCGAGGTCGCCGGGGATGCGCTCCTGGCGGCGGTAGAGCTTGGCGCGGTCGCCGTTCCACGAGTCGAAGACCGCCCGGATGGCGAGGTCCATCTGCTCGCGCGGCTCCTGCGGGAAGTCCCGGCCGGTCTCCTTGGCGACGGTGGCCTTGAAGTCCTCGACCAGGCGCTTGAGGTCCGCGGCGTCGAGATCGACGTCCGTGGTGACGCCCTTGGCGCGCTTGGCCTCGTCGAGCGCCTCCTCGAAGAGCTCGCCGTCGACGCCGAGCACGGTCTTGCCGAACATCTGGATGAGGCGCCGGTAGGAGTCCCAGGCGAAGCGCTCGTCGCCGGCCTGGGCGGCGAGGCCGGCCACGGAGGCGTCGGAGAGCCCGATGTTGAGGACGGTGTCCATCATGCCGGGCATGGAGAACTTGGCGCCCGACCGGACCGAGACCAGCAGCGGGTCGTCCGCCTGCCCCAGCTTCTTGCCCATCCGCTTCTCGAGGGCCTCGAGGTGGGCCGAGACCTCGTCGCGCAGGGCCGTGGGCTCGCTGCCGCTGTCGAGGTAGACCTTGCAGGCTTCGGTGGTGATGGTGAAGCCGGGGGGAACGGGCAGGCCGAGGTTGGTCATCTCGGCGAGGTTGGCGCCCTTCCCGCCGAGCAGGTCCTTCAGGTCCTTGTTGCCCTCGGTGAAGTCGTAGACGAACTTCTGCTGACTGGTGGTTTCCGGCACGGGACTCGACTCCTCACTGGGGTCCCCCCGTACACAGTTGGGGGAAGGCGTGCTCAAACGTGCTGACGGCGGGGAGCGTACCCAGATCGAAGGCTTATAGGGAGGTCCACCCCCCGGCCATATGGGCGTAACCGCCTGTCAGCCAGCAGATCGAAAGTCACGCCCCGGTAAAGGGTCCGGAAGCCGGTTGTTCGACTTCTGAAGACAGAATGACAAACAGAAGTCGCGGCATCACGGAGCGTCGACCGAATGGCGGATGCGGGGTCAAGTCGTGAACGCAAGAGGGGTGGCACGCAGTGCCACCCCTCAAGAGATGCACCCCTGTGTATACCGCTCATCTGAGCGAGCCACTGATCAGGGGTGGCGAGAATCACGCCGCCGGACGGCGCATCAGCCGCCGGATGTGTCGAGTTCGGCGTCGGCGCTGACGGCCGCGCAGTCGTACGGATCGTTCAGCCAGCCGTCCGGGAGCACCACGCGGTTGCGGCCGGACGTGCGCCCGCGGGGCCCGTCGGCGCCGATCGGCCAGGACTGGTCCAGGTCGAGCTCGCTCAAGTGAGCGCCGAGCTCGTCCAGGGACGAGGCGATCGCCAGCTTCTTGCGCATGTCCGAGCCGATGGAGAAGCCCTTGGTGTACCAGGCCACGTGCTTGCGGAAGTCGATGACGCCGCGCTCCTCGCTCTCCAGCCACTCGCCGAGGAGCGTCGCGTGGCGCACCATCACGCGGGCCACCTCGCGCATCGTGGGCGCGGCGGGGGCGCCGCCGCCCTCGAAGGCCGTGACGAGGTCGCCGAAGAGCCAGGGGCGCCCGAGGCAGCCGCGGCCGACGACGACGCCGTCGCAGCCGGTCTCGCGCATCATCCGCACGGCGTCCTCGGCCGACCAGATGTCGCCGTTTCCGAGCACGGGGATCTCCGGCACGGTCTCCTTCAGGCGGGCTATGGCCTCCCAGTCGGCGGTGCCGCCGTAATGCTGGGCCGCCGTGCGGCCGTGCAGGGCGATGGCCGTGACGCCCTCCTCGACGGCGATCCGGCCGGCGTCGAGGTAGGTGATGTGCTCGTCGTCGATGCCCTTGCGCATCTTCATGGTGACGGGCAGGGAGCCGGCGTTGCCGACGGCCTCGCGCAGGATCGAGCGGAGCAGGTTGCGCTTGTACGGGAGCGCCGAGCCGCCGCCCTTGCGGGTGACCTTGGGGACGGGGCAGCCGAAGTTGAGGTCGATGTGGTCGGCCAGGTCCTCGTCCACGATCATGCGGACGGCCTTGCCGACGGTGACCGGGTCGACGCCGTAGAGCTGGATCGACCGGGGCTTCTCGGTGCCGTCGAAGTGGATCAGACGCATGGTCTTGGCGTCGCGCTCGACCAGGGCCCGGGTGGTGATCATCTCGCTGACGAACAGCCCCTTGCCGCCCGAGAACTCTCGGCAGAGCGTGCGGAAGGGCGCGTTCGTGATGCCCGCCATGGGGGCGAGGACCACCGGCGGCCACACGGTGTGCGGGCCGATCTGGAGCGGCGTGGCGGCGTCATGCGTCATGGATCCATTGTCGCGTACCGCCACGGAGCATTTAGTTGTACTCTTTAAATCATTGGAGATGTACAACTATCTGTTGTGCGCCCGTACCCCAGGGGGTCCCGTGCCCGAGCTCTCCCGGCGCCGCCGGCTGCTGGTCCTCGCCATCTGCTGCACGAGTCTGCTGATGGTGAGCCTCGACAACACGATCCTGAACGTGGCGCTGCCGTCCATGCGGCGCGACCTGCACACGACGGTCCCCGGCCTGCAGTGGACGATCGACGCCTACACGCTCGTCCTCGCCTCGCTGCTGATGCTCGCCGGCTCGACCGCCGACCGGCTGGGCCGTAAACGCGTCTTCCAGGCCGGGCTGGTGCTCTTCACCGCCGGATCCGTGCTGTGCAGCCTGGCGCCGGGGCTCGGCTGGCTCGTCGTCTTCCGCATGGTGCAGGCCGTGGGCGGCTCGATGCTCAACCCCGTCGCCATGTCGATCATCACCAACACCTTCACCGACCCGCGGGAGCGGGCCCGCGCGATAGGGGTGTGGGGCGGCGTCGTCGGCATCAGCATGGCGGCCGGGCCGGTCATCGGCGGGGCGCTCGTCGAGACCACCGGCTGGCGGGCCATCTTCTGGATCAACCTGCCGGTGGGGCTGGCCGCGCTCGCGATGACCGCCCGGTACGTGCCCGAGTCGCGCGCGCCCCGGCCGCGCCGCCCCGACCCCGTCGGCCAGGTGCTGATGATCGTGCTGCTCGGCTCGCTCACGTACGGGATCATCGAGGGCTCCGCGGCGGGCTGGGGCTCGCCGCTCATCCTCGGCTGCTTCGCCGCCGCCGGCTGCGCCCTGGCCGGGCTCGTCGCCTACGAGCGGCGGCGCGACGAGCCGCTGATCGAGCCGAGGCTCTTCCGGAGCGCGCCCTTCAGCGGGGCCACGGTGGTGGCGGTGTGCGCCTTCGCGGCGCTGGGCGGCTTCCTCTTCCTCAACACGCTCTACCTGCAGGACGACCGGGGCCTGTCCGCGCTGGACGCCGGCCTGTACATGCTGCCCATGGCCCTCATGTGCCTGGTGTTCGCGCCGCTGTCGGGCCGGCTGGTGGGGGCCCGCGGGCCGCGGCTGCCGCTGGTCCTCGCGGGGACGGCGATGACGGCGAGCGGCGTGCTGGTGGCGGCGAGCGGCACGGGCACCTCCGCCGGCTCCTCCGACCTGCTGCTGTTCTCCGCGTACGTCCTCTTCGGCATCGGCTTCGGGCTGGTGAACGCGCCCATCACCAACACGGCCGTCTCCGGCCTGCCGCGCGCCCGGGCCGGCGTCGCGGCCGCCGTCGCCTCGACCAGCCGGCAGGTCGGCAGCTCGCTGGGCGTCGCGGTGATCGGCGCGGCGGTCGCGGCGGGAATGCGGGAGACGGGCTGGTGGATCGTCACGGGCTGCGGCGCGGCCGTGCTCGTGGTCGGTACGATCACCACCGGCCGCTGGGCCGCCCGGACCGCCGAGCGGGCCGCGGCCCGGACCGGCCTCCCCTCCGAGCAGAGCAGGATCCCGGTATCGCCATGACCGCGCACGACGACACCCACGCCGCGACGGCGGAGCGCGCCTGGGGGCAGCTGCGGGAGATCGTCCTCGGCGGCAACGAACGCCGCAAGGAGGTCGTCGACGCCCTCGGCATGAGCTTCTTCCGCATCAAGGCCCTGCGACGCATCGCCCGCGGCCCCCTCACCCTCCGCGAGCTGGCCGAGCAGCTGCTGACGGACCGCCCGTACGCGACGCTGGTCGTGGACGACCTGGCGGCCCGCGGCCTGGTGGAACGCACCGCCAACCCGGCCGACCGCCGCTCGAAGATCGTCTCGGCCACACCGGCGGGCAAGGAGACGGCGGCCCGGGCGGAGCGCATCCTGGGCACGCCGCCGCCGGCCCTGCTGGCGCTGCCGGCGGAGGACCTGGCGGAGCTGGAGCGGATCACCTCGCGGCTGGCGGGCCACGGGTCGTGAGCTACGGGGCGGCCGGGCAGGCCGCCCGGCCGGCGCGGCGGCGCCGGACCGCCCCGGCCCGTGGAACGGCTACGCGCCCCGCGGCGGCCCGCTCCGCGTGAGCGCGTCCAGCCGCTCCAGCCGCTCGCGCGTGACCTCGTCCGCCGGGGTGAGGGTGAGCAGCCGGCCGCCCGGGTGCGGGCCGGTCCACAGGCTGGTGAAGTTGAGGCGGAGCTCGCCCACCGCCGGGTGCCGGTGGCCGCGGACCCGGGGCGACGCGACCGGGGCGACCTCGTGGCGTGCCCACATCATGCGGAACTCCGGCGAGGCCGCCAGCAGCTTGGCCAGGAAGCGCTCCCACGCCGGCTCCCCCAGGTGCTCCGCCATCGAGGCGCGGAACCTGGCCGCCATGGCGCGGGTCGTCTCCTCCCGGTCGCAGAGCGTCGCGCGGACCTCGGCGTTGGTGAACGCGAGCCACATGCAGTTGCGCTCCTCGCGGGGCAGCTTGTCGAGGTCGCACATGAGCGCGCTGTACGTGCGGTTGTAGGCGAGGAGGTCGTACCGCGAGTTCTGGATGACGGCGGGGAACGGCTCCAGCTGCTCCAGCATCATCCGCAGGTCCGCGGAGACCCCCGGGCAGTCGGTCTCCGGCATCGGGTCGACCGCGTTGGCCAGCGCGAAGAGGTGGCTGCGCTCGCTGCGGTCGAGCTGCAGGGCGCGGGCGACGGCGTCCAGGACCTGCGGCGAGACCTTGATGTCGCGGGCCTGCTCCAGCCACGTGTACCAGGTGACGCCCACCGCGGCGAGGTGCGCCACCTCCTCCCGGCGCAGGCCGGGCGTGCGCCGCCGCGGCCCGCGCGGCAGGCCCGCCTGCTCGGGGGAGACGCGCTCGCGGCGGCTGCGCAGGAACGCGGCGAGCTCCCCGCGGCGGACGTCGTCGGCGGTGGGGGCGGGGGAGGCGGGCGCGCGCGGGGCGGCCAGGGCCCGGGGCTCCTGCAGCATCGTGGTCATGCCTCCAGCGTGCGCGAGGCCTGCGGCCTGTTCCAGGTAGTGCCGATACCAGGATAAGGACGCTCTGGTACCGGGCTGGGCGGGCGGCCATCGTCGATCCCGTGAGCGATACCCGAACTACTTCCCCTGCCGCCGAATCCGTTGCGAAGCCCGCCGAGGCCCCTCCCCGGTCCCCCGCCCTCACCCCCCTCGGCCTGTTCACCGTGCTGACCGGCGCGGCGCTGCCGATGATCGACTTCTTTATCGTCAACGTCGCCCTGCCCGCCATCGACCACGACCTGCACGCCGGCCCGGCCCTGCTGGAGATGGTCGTGGGCGGCTACGGGGTCGCCTACGCCGTGCTGCTGGTGCTCGGCGGGCGGCTGGGCGACATGGTGGGCAGGCGCCGGCTGTTCATGTGGGGCACGGCGGCGTTCGGCGTGACGTCGGTGGCGTGCGGACTCGCACCGGGAGCCTGGTGGCTGGTGGCCGCGCGGATCGCGCAGGGCGCGGCGTCCGCGCTGATGCTGCCGCAGGTGCTGGCGACGATCCAGGCCACGACGAGCGGGGCGGGCCGGGCCAGGGCGCTCAGCTTCTACAGCGGCACGTCCGGGATCTCCGCCTCGGTCGGCCAGGTGCTGGGCGGGGTGCTGGTCGCCGCGGACGTGGCGGGCACCGGCTGGCGGTCGATCTTCCTGGTGAACGCGCCGGTCGCGGCGATGGCCCTGGTGCTGGCCGCCCGCGCGGTGCCCGAGACCCGCTCCCCGCGCCCGACGCGGGTGGACGGCCTCGGCACGGTGCTGCTGTCGCTGTCGCTGATCTCCCTGCTGGTGCCGCTGACGGAGGGCCGGGCGACGGGCTGGCCGGTGTGGTCGTGGGTGCTGCTGGCGGTCTTCCCCGTGGCGACGGTGGCGTTCGCCGTCACGGAACGGCGCCTGGAGCGGGCGGGCAAGGACGGGCGGACGCCGCTCGTGCCGCCGTCGCTGCTGCGGGTGCGGTCGGTGCGGACGGGGCTGGCCGTGGTGGTGCCGTTCTCGCTGGGCTGGGGCGGCTTCATGTTCGTCCTCGCGGTGGTGCTCCAGGAGGGGCTGCGGCTGGGCCCGCTGGCGGCGGGGCTGGCACTCGTGCCGATGTGCGTGACGTTCTTCGCGGGCTCGCTGGCCGGACCCCGGCTCTTCAGCCGGTACGGGCGGCGGGCGATCACGGCCGGGGCCCTCATCCAGGGCGTGGGCCTGCTCGGGTTGGCCGCGGCCTTCTACTGGGGCTGGGAGGGGCGGGACGTCTGGGGCCCGTGCGCGGCGATGGCCGTCCAGGGCCTGGGCCAGGGCCTGCTGCTGCCGCTGACGCTGCGCACGGTGCTGAGCGAGGTGCCGGTGGCGCAGGCGGGCGTGGGCGGCGGGGTCATGGTCACCACGCAGCAGTCGTTCATGGCGCTGGGCGTGGCCACGCTCGGGTCACTGTTCCTGACGCTGTCGGAGTCGCTGGGGATGCGGGACGCGCTCGCCGTGACGCTGGGGGTGCAGGTGGTGGCGGTGGCGGTGGCGGCGCTGCTCACGCTGCGGATGCCGCGCGTGGAGGCCTGAGCGGGGCCCGGACCGGTGGGGCCCGGACCGGCGAGCCGACACGGGGATGGACTGACGGATATTGAAATCTGTCAGTCCATGTGTCACTCTTCAAGGGAGCCGCAATCCTGCTTACCCGCTCACGGGTGGATTGCCCCGCTATTTCGCGTTTCCACCTCCCCGCCTCCCTTCCGAAGGAGCTCCCGTGCAGCACCGCACCCTCGGCACCACCGGCCCCCGGGTCTCCGCGCTCGGCCTCGGCGCGATGGGCATGTCCGCCCTCTACGGCGAAGCCGACCGCGCCGAGTCCATCGCCACGATCCACGCCGCCCTCGACGCCGGCGTCACCCTGATCGACACCGGCGACTTCTACGGCATGGGCCACAACGAACTGCTCATCGGCGAGGCCCTGCGCACCGCCGGCGAGCCGGCCCGCGCCAAGGCGCTCACCAGCGTCAAGTTCGGCGCCCTGCGCGACCCGGACGGCGGCTGGTCCGGCTACGACGGCCGCCCCGCCGCCGTGAAGAACTTCGCCGCGTACTCACTGCAGCGGCTGGGGGTCGACCACATCGACATCTACCGCATCGCCCGCGTCGACCCCGACGTGCCGATCGAGGAGACCGTCGGCGCCATCGCCGAGCTCGTCCAGGCCGGCCACGTGCGCCACATCGGCCTCTCCGAGGTGGGCGCCGACACCCTGCGCCGGGCCGCGGCCGTCGCGCCCATCTCCGACCTGCAGATCGAGTACTCGCTGATCTCCCGCGGCATCGAGGACCGGATCCTGCCCACCGCGCGCGAGCTCGGCATCGGCGTCACCGCGTACGGCGTGCTCTCGCGCGGCCTGATCAGCGGCCACTTCGAGCGCGACCGGCAGCTCGGCGCGGGCGACTTCCGCGGCATGAGCCCCCGCTTCCAGGGCGAGAACCTCCAGCGCAACCTCGACCTCGTCGACGCGCTGCGCAAGGTCGCCGAGGGCAAGGGCGCGTCCGTCGCGCAGACCGCCATCGCCTGGGTCCTCGCCCAGGGCGAGGACATCGTCCCCCTCGTCGGCGCCCGCCGCCGCGACCGCCTCACGGAGGCGCTCGGCGCGCTCGACCTCACCCTGGACGCGGCCGACCTCGCCGCGATCGAGGAGGCGGTCCCCGCCGGCGCGGCCGCGGGTGCCCGCTACCCGGACTCGCAGATGGCCCACCTCGACAGCGAACGGTGAGCCCTACGGGCGGTTCCGCCGACCTACGTCCCGAGCCGGGTCACCTCCGGTGGGGGTGGGGAGAGGCGCGGCCTCTCCACGCCCCCCGGCCCGACGCCAGCCCGGCACCGCCGGGATCCACCACGGTGGTTGCGCGCCAGGGCGGCGGAAGGGAGCCGCGCCCCACGCTCCCTGCCGGCCCGGCAAAAAATCCCGCCGCAACGGCGAGAACCCGGACGGCGCGACCCGGCGGTGCCATGCCGCCCCGACCCGAGGCCCGGTCCGGCACCGCCGGTCACCTCCGGTGGGGGTTGCGCGCCACGGCGGCGGTGGGGAGAGGCGCGGCCTCTCCACGCTCCCCGGCCCGAGGCCGGCCCGGCGGCGGAATGGGGAGGCGCCGCGCCTGCCGCCAGGCACAACGTGGTGGAACGGCCGGAGGGGGCGGCCCCCACCGGGGACCGGCCCGGTACCGTCCATATGGGCGCATCACCGGGACCGCCCGCCCCCGTCGAAAGGTACGAGCCCGTATGCCGCCCGAGCCGCTGACTCCCGAGCGCATTCTCGAAGCCACCGAGGACGTGCTGCGCCGCTACGGCCCCGCCAAGGCCACCGTGGTCGACGTCGCCCGGGCTCTGGGCGTCAGTCACGGGAGCGTCTACCGGCACTTCGGCAGCAAGGCCGCCCTGCGGGAGGCCGTCACGCAGCGCTGGCTGGACCTGTCGCACGCGGAGCTGTCGGCCGTCGCGGGCGCGGAGGGCCCCGCCGGGCCGCGCCTGCGCGCGTGGCTGGCGGCGCTGTTCGCCGCGAAGCGGCGCAAGGCGGGGGACGACCCGGAGCTGTTCGCCACGTACATGGTGCTCGTGGGCGAGAACAGCGCCACCGTCGACCGGCACATCGAGACGATGATCGGCCAGCTCGCGCAGATCATCGAAAGCGGCATCCGCAGCGGAGAGTTCGCGGAGCCGGGAAGCGGCGCCGCGGCCACGGCCCGCGCCCTCTGGGACGCCACGAACCGCTTCCACGACCCGGCGTACGCCGCGGACTGGTCGCTCCCGGGGATCGACGCCGCGTTCGACGCGGTGTGCGATCTGCTGCTGCGCGGCCTGCAGGGCTAGACCGGGCGGACCCGTCAGCCCACGCCCAGGAACCGCAGCACCGCCAGCACCCGCCGGTGGTCCGCGTCCGCCTTCGGCAGGTCCAGCTTCGCCAGGATCGAGTTGATGTGCTTGGCCACGGCGCTCTCGCTGACGACCAGCGCCTGCGCGATGCCCGCGTTGGACCGCCCGGACGCCATCAGCTCCAGCACGTCCCGCTCGCGCGGCGTGAGCCGGTCGAGCGGATCGCTGTGCCGGCGCAGCAGCAGCTGTGAGACGACCTGTGGGTCGAGCGCGGTGCCGCCGCCCGCGACACGCCGCAGCGCGTCGATGAACTCCTCCACGTCGGCGACGCGTTCCTTGAGCAGGTAGCCGACGCCGCGCGTGTCGCCGGAGAGCAGGTCGGCGGCGTAGCGCTCCTCCACGTACTGGGAGAGCAGCAGCACGGCCGTGTCCGGCCACTGCTTGCGGATGACAAGTGCGGCTCGTACGCCCTCGTCGGTGAAGCCGGGCGGCATGCGGACGTCGAGGACGACCAGGCCGGGCCGGTGCTCCTCCACCGCGGCCAGCACCGCTTCCGCGTCGCCGGTCTCCGCGACCACGTCGAATCCGGCCGTCTCCAGGACCTTCACCAGGCCGATCCGGAGCAGGACGGAATCTTCGGCGATCACGGCGCGCACGGCAGCTCCACGGTGACTACGGTCGGGCCCCCCGCGGGGCTGCTGATCGAGAACGTGCCGTCGACCGACGCGACCCGCTTGGCCAGCCCCGCCAGCCCGGTGCCGCCTTCGGGGGCGGCTCCGCCCACGCCGTCGTCGGTGACGACGACAAGAAGTATGCCCCCGCGCGTTTCGACGCGGACATCGGCCCGGCCCGCGCGCGCGTGCTTGACGACGTTGGCGAGCGCTTCGGAGACGACGAAGTAGGCGACGGCCTCGACCGCGGGGGCGGGCCGGACAGGCAGGTGGACCGTCAGCCCGACGGGCAGGGGCGCGCGTTCGGCGATGCCGGACAGCGCGGCGTCGAGGCCGCGGTCCTCCAGCACGGCGGGGTGCAGGCCGCGGACGAGGTTGCTGAGTTCGGCGATGGCCTCCTTGGCCTCGCGGTGCGCCTCGTCGATGACCTTGCGGGCGTCGTCGGGCAGGTCCTTGAGCGTCACCTTGGCCAGCCCCAGGTTGACCGCCATCGACACGAGCCGCTGCTGCGCGCCGTCGTGGAGGTCGCGTTCGATGCGGCGGCGTTCGGCGTCGGCGGCGTCCAGGACGCCGGCGCGGCTCTCGGTGACCTCCTCGACGCGCATCTGGAGGAGTTCGGCGCGGCTGGGGCCGAGCCGGGCGGTGGCGGTGCGGGTGTCGAGCCGGGTGAGCGCGCGGGAGAGCCAGGCCGCGCCGTACAGCCCGGCGAGGCCGGTGGCGGTCACGTAGACGGCCTGGGTGGTGTAGCCGAGGTGTTCGACGCGCGTCTCGGGGGGCAGCGCCCAGATCCAGACGTAGACGCCGGCGGCGACGCCGGCCGCGGCCCACAGCAGGAGCGTGAGCGCGCCGGCCAGGGCGATCAGGGGGCCGGCCAGCAGGTGGTACCCGATCTGCCGCCAGGTCGCGGGGGTCCGCAGCCACTGCCGGGCGCGGTCCGTCCGCGACGCGCCGGCCACGGCGGGGAGCCGGGGGATGGCCACGCCCAGGCGGGTGCGGAAGCGGGCGGTCTGCGCCGCGGTCAGCACGGGCGTGGCCAGGGCGACGGCGCTGAGCGGCACGAGCACGGCGACGATCACGCTGAGCGCCTCGGTGGGCCCGCCGTTCAGCCACGGCACCGCGAGGACGAGCAGGGGGGCGAGCTGCACGAGGATGCCGGTCGTCAGGAAGGCGACGGCCCGGCCCACGCCGTCGAAGGGTTTGCGCAGGACCCGGGCCACGCTGGTGATTCGCATGCCCAAACGGTAAGGCCGCAGGTCAGGGCCGTTCCATGGCGCTGCTTTCCGTTCTCGGGGTGGTGCTGTCACCACCCCGAGAACGGGAACGGGGACGGCCCCGGCCCCCGCCGAGCGGGGACCGGGGCCGTCGGGCCGTGACGGGCGGTCGTCAGCAGCCGAGCAGACGGGAGCCCAGGTAGCCCTCGATCTGGTCGAGGGAGACCCGCTCCTGCTTCATGGTGTCGCGCTCGCGCACGGTCACCGCGTTGTCCTCGAGCGTGTCGAAGTCGACCGTGACGCAGAACGGCGTGCCGATCTCGTCCTGGCGGCGGTAGCGGCGGCCGATCGCGCCCGCGTCGTCGAACTCGATGTTCCAGTTCTTGCGCAGGTCCGTCGCGAGGCCCTTGGCCTTCGGGGAGAGCTGCGGGTTGCGGGACAGCGGCAGGACGGCGACCTTGACCGGGGCCAGGCGCGGGTCGAGGCGCATGACGACACGCTTCTCCATGACGCCCTTGGCGTTGGGGGCCTCGTCCTCGTTGTACGCGTCGAGCATGAAGGCGAGCATGGCGCGGTTGAGGCCGGCCGCCGGCTCGATGACGTACGGGAACCAGCGCTCGCCGGCTTCCTGGTCGAAGAAGGTGAGGTCCTGGCCGGAGGCCTGGGAGTGGGCCTTCAGGTCGTAGTCCGTGCGGTTGGCGATGCCCTCCAGCTCGGAGAACTCGGTGCCGCCGAAGTTGAAGCGGTACTCGATGTCAGTGGTGCGCTTCGAGTAGTGGGAGAGCTTCTCCGCGGCGTGCTCGTACCACCGCATGTTCTCCTCGCGCATGCCGAGGCCGGTGTACCAGCTCCAGCGCTGCTCCATCCAGTACTCGTGCCACTTCTCGTCCTCGCCCGGCTTGACGAAGAACTCCATCTCCATCTGCTCGAACTCGCGGGTGCGGAAGATGAAGTTGCCCGGCGTGATCTCGTTGCGGAAGGACTTGCCGGTCTGGGCGATGCCGAACGGCGGCTTCTTCCGGGAGGTCTGCTGGACCTGGGCGAAGTTGGTGAAGATGCCCTGCGCGGTCTCGGGGCGCAGGTAGCTGACCGAACCGGAGTCCTGGGTCGGGCCCAGGTGGGTGGAGAGCAGGCCGGAGAACAGCTTGGGCTCGGTGAAGGCGCCCTTGTTGCCGCAGTTGGCGCAGTTGATGTCGGCGAGGCCGTTCTCGGGCAGCTTGCCGTGCTTGGCCTCGTACGCCTCCTCCAGGTGGTCCGCGCGGTAGCGCTTGTGGCAGGAGGTGCACTCGGTCAGCGGGTCCGTGAAGGTCGCGACGTGGCCGGACGCCTCCCAGACCTCGCGGGCCAGGATCACCGACGAGTCGAGACCGACGACGTCGTCGCGCGAGGTGACCATGGAGCGCCACCACTGGCGCTTGATGTTCTCCTTGAGCTCCACACCGAGCGGACCGTAGTCCCAGGCGGCACGCTGTCCGCCATAGATCTCACTGCACGGATAGACGAAGCCACGGCGCTTGCTCAGGCTGACGATGGTGTCGATCTTGTCGGCGGCCACGGTGCTCTCTTCATTGCGACGACGAACAGCGAATGATTCAGGTTACCGGCGCTGCACCCCCTCTCATCAAATCGGCTCTGGCCTTGGCTTGACCACGCCGTTCCGCGATCACCCGCGGGCCCCTTTTTGGGCCTCTTTGAACGCCTCTTGTTGACAATCGTTTCCATCTTTGTTGAAAATGACTGTCATGAACGTAAGTCGTCCGCTCCGTGCCCGCGCTCCCCGAATACGCACCGCCGCCGTCGCCACGGCCGCCGCTCTGGGGCTGCTCGGCCTCTCCGCCTGCTCCTCCGCCGACGGCGCGGGCAAGGCGGCGGACGGCAAGCTCGCCGTGGTGGCGTCGTTCTACCCGATGCAGTACCTCGCCGAGCAGATCGGCGGCGACCACGTCAGCGTGACCAGCCTGACCAAGCCCGGCGTCGAGCCGCACGACCTGGAGCTCAAGCCCCGGCAGATCGGCTCCCTCGCCGACGCGGGCGCCATCGTCTACCTCAAGGGCCTCCAGCCCGCCGTCGACGAGGCGATCAAGCAGTCGAAGAACGAGCACGCCGTGGACGTGGCCTCCCTCACCGCGCTGGAGCAGCACGGCACCGAGGTCGACGGCCACCACCACACCACGGGCGACAACCACTCGCACTCCGAGCACGAGGGCGGCTCCGACCCCCACATCTGGCTCGACCCGGTGAAGTACGCCGAGGCCGCCAAGGGCGTCGCGAAGACCCTCGCGGAGGCGGACCCGGAGCACAAGGGCGACTATGAGAAGAACGCCGCCGCCCTGGCGAAGAAGCTCGGCGCCCTCGACGCGAAGTTCAGGGACGGCCTGAAGAACCGCGCCTCGGACACCTTCATCACCACCCACGCGGCCTTCGGCTACCTGGCGGAGCGCTACGGCCTCACCGAGGAGTCCATCAGTGGCCTCGACCCCGAGTCGGAGCCCAGCGCCGCCCGCATCAAGGACCTGCACGCGCTCGCGGAGGAGCACCACGTCTCGACGATCTTCTTCGAGACGCTCGCCAACCCGGCGACCGCGAAGACGCTGGCCAAGGACCTGAAGCTGAAGACCGACGTCCTGGACCCCATCGAGGGCATCACGGACGACTCCAGGGGCCACGACTACGTCGAGGTCATGGAGGCCAACCTGGCCGCCCTGCAGAAGGCGCTGGGCACCAAGTGAGCGCCCGGGAGGAGATCACCATGGAGCAGCCCGTCATAGCCCTGCGGGGCGGCGTCGCGAGCCTCGGCGGCCGCCCCGTGCTGCGCGGCGTGGACCTGGCCGTGCGCCCCGGCGAGGTCGTCGCCCTGCTCGGCGCCAACGGCTCGGGCAAGTCCACCGCCGTGCGCAGCATCGTCGGCCAGGTGCCGCTCACCGGCGGCGAGCTGGAGCTGTTCGGCACCCCGCAGCGCCGCTTCCGCGACTGGGCCCGCGTGGGCTACGTCCCGCAGCGCACCACCGCCGCCGGCGGGGTGCCCGCGACCGTCCGCGAGGTCGTCTCGTCCGGGCGGCTCGCCCGCACCCGGTTCGGGATGATGCGCAGGGCCGACAAGGAGGCGGTCATACGCGCCCTGGAGCTCGTCGGCATGGCGGACCGGCTCGGCGACCCGGTGGACGCGCTCTCCGGCGGCCAGCACCAGCGGGTGCTCATCGCCCGCGCCCTGGCCGGCGAACCCGAACTGCTGATCATGGACGAGCCGATGGCCGGCGTGGACCTCGCGAGCCAGGAGGTGCTCGCCGAAGCCCTGCGCGCCCAGGTCGCCCGCGGCGCGACCGTCCTGCTCGTGCTGCACGAGCTCGGCCCGCTGGAGCCGCTCATCGACCGCGCGGTCGTCCTCCGCGACGGCTGCGTCGTCCACGACGGGCCCCCGCCGGAGGCCGTGGGCCAGCACGCGCTCCCCGGCCACGACCACGTACACCCGCACGCCGGACCGGCTGCGGAACCGATTCGGACAGGGTTGCTGACCTGATGGACATCCTCGACCTCGCCTTCATGCAGCGGGCGCTGCTCGCGGCGCTCCTCGTCGGCGTCACCGCGCCCGCCATCGGCACCTACCTCGTCCAGCGCCGCCAGGCCCTCATGGGCGACGGCCTCGGCCACGTCGCCCTCACCGGCGTCGGCCTCGGCTTCCTGCTGAACGAAAGCCCCGTGTGGATGGCCACCGCGGTGTGCATCGCGGGCGCCGTCGTCATGGAGCTGATCCGCTGGTACGGGCGGACGCGCGGCGACATCGCGCTGGCCATGCTCTTCTACGGCGGCATGGCCGGCGGCGTGATGCTGATGAACCTCTCCGACAGCGGCTCCAGCGCCAACCTGAGCAGCTATCTCTTCGGGTCGATCGCCACGGTCTCGGAGGAGGACCTCGTCGCGATCTGCATCCTGGCCGCCTTTGTGATCCTCACCACGGTCGGGCTGCGCCGCCAGCTCTTCGCCATCTGCCAGGACGAGGAGTTCGCGCGCGTCACCGGGCTGCCGGTGCGGATGCTGAACCTGCTCGTGGCCGTCACCGCCGCCGTCACCGTCACCGTCGCCATGCGCGTCGTGGGCCTGCTGCTCGTCAGCGCCCTGATGGTGATCCCGGTGGCCGCCTCGCAGCAGATCGCCCGCAGCTTCAAGGCGACCTTCGCCCTGGCGGTCGGCATCGGCGTCACCGTGACGGTGTCCGGCACCGCCACGTCCTACTACGCCGACGTGCCGTCCGGCGCGACCATCGTGCTCTTCGCCATCGGCCTGTTCGTCGTCCTCACGGCGCTCGCCACGCCCCTGGCGAAGCGGCGGGCGGGGAGGACGGCGGCCGCGGAGGAGTGCACCCTGGAGGCGCCCGGGGAGCGCACGGCGGCGGACGACGTCAGGGTCTGACGCCCGCCGGGGCCCGTCGGGGCTTGCCCACCCGCTCTCGCGGACTGGCACAATTGCCGTGCGACATGTGCGGATGGGTGTTCATGCGAGCTGGAGGAGGCAACTGTGGCGACGGCGGGTCCCCCCGTACGCGGCCGGTCCACCAAGCAGCGGGCAGCGGTGGCGGCCGCGCTCGACGAGGTGGACGAGTTCCGTAGCGCGCAAGAGCTCCACGACATGCTCAAGCACCGCGGTGCCTCGGTCGGCCTGACCACGGTCTACCGCACGCTGCAGTCCCTCGCCGACGCGGGCGAGGTCGACGTGCTGCGCACCAGCGAGGGCGAGGCGGTCTACCGCCGCTGCTCCAGCGGGCACCACCACCACCTGGTCTGCCGGCTGTGCGGCAAGGCCGTCGAGGTGGAGGGCCCCGCCGTAGAGAAGTGGGCCGACTCCATCGCGGAGGAGCACGGCTTCGTGGACGTCGCGCACACGATCGAGATCTTCGGCACCTGCGGGGACTGCGCGGCGAAGCGCTGACGCACGCATGGGAAGGGCCCCGGGCATCGCCCGGGGCCCTTCGCGCGTGCTACTCCGAAGTCACGCGCGCTACTCCGAAGCGCCGCCGTCCTCCACGGCGTTCGGGATCGCGCCGCCGAACCGGCGGTCCCGCTGCGCGAACTCCAGGCAGGCGTTCCACAGGTGGCGGCGGTCGAAGTCCGGCCACAGCACGTCCTGGAAGACCATCTCGGCGTACGCGCTCTGCCAGATCAGGTAGTTGGAGGTGCGCTGCTCGCCGGAGGGCCGCAGGAAGAGGTCCACGTCCGGCATGTCCGGGTAGTAGAGGTACTTCGCGAAGGTCTTCTCGGTGACCTTGGACGGGTCGAGGCGGCCCGCCCGCACGTCCTCCGCCATCGCCTGCGCCGCGTCCGCGATCTCCGCGCGCCCGCCGTAGTTCATGCAGAAGTACAGCGTGAGCTTGTCGTTGTCCTTGGTCTGCTCCTGGGCGATCTGGAGCTCCTTGGCCACCGAGCGCCACAGCTTGGGCATGCGGCCCACCCAGCGCACCCGGATGCCGAGCTCGTCGAGCTGGTCGCGGGTCTTGCGGATGAAGTCGCGGTTGAAGTTCATCAGGAAGCGCACCTCGTCCGGCGAGCGCCGCCAGTTCTCGGTGGAGAAGGCGTAGAGGGAGATGCTCCCGACGCCCATCTCGATCGCGCCCTGCAGCACGTCCAGCACCCGCTCGGCGCCGACCTTGTGGCCCTCGGTGCGCGGCAGGCCGCGCTCCTTGGCCCAGCGGCCGTTGCCGTCCATGACGATCGCCACGTGCTCGGGGACCAGCTCACCGGGGATCTTCGGCGGCCGCGCCCCGGTCGGGTGCGGGTCGGGTGTGCGGTACTCGCGTCGGGAACGGCCCAGAATCCCGCGTCGTGCCATGCGTGCCACTACTCCTTGGTCCCTTTTCCCTATTTCTCGACATACCGGAGCGAGCGGAGGCCCCGCTCCAGGTGCCAGTGCAGATATGCCGCGACCAGGCCGCTGCCTTCTCTGACGTGGCGCGGCTCGCAGGCGTCCGCCGTAGCCCAGTCGCCGGTCAGCAGCGCACCGAGCAGCCCGATCGCCTCCGAGGAGGGTACGACGCTTCCGGGCACCCGGCACTCACCGCAGACCACACCGCCCGCGGCCACCGAGAAGAACCGGTTCGGACCGGGCATTCCGCACCGGGCGCAGGCGCCGAAGCTGGGCGCGTAGCCGTTGACGGCGAGGGAGCGCAGCAGGAAGGCGTCCAGGACGAGGCCCGGGGCGTGCTCGCCCGCGGCGAGCACGCGCAGCCCGCCGACGAGCAGCAAGTACTGCTGGACGGCCGGTTCGCCCTCGTGGTCGGTGAACCGCTCGGCGGTCTCCAGCATGGCGGTGCCGGCGGTGTAGCGGGCGTAGTCGGTGACGATGGAGCCGCCGTACGCGGCGATGGTCTCGCTCTGCGTGCACAGCGGCAGGCTGCGCCCGACGAGCTCGCTCCCCCGCGCGAAGAACTGCACGTCGACGTGCGAGAACGGCTCAAGGCGCGCCCCGAACTTCGACTTGGTCCGCCGCACGCCCCGGGCCACGGCCCGCACCCGCCCGTGCCCGCGCGTGAGGAGGGTGATGATGCGATCGGCCTCGCCCAGCTTTTGCGTGCGCAGCACGATGCCGTCGTCGCGGAAAAGACTCATCGCGCACCCCCACGGGTTTCCGGCCGGGGGTCCGGGGGTTGCCCCCCGGGAGAAAGCAGCATGATGCGATCGGCCTCGCCCAGCTTTTGCGTGCGCAGCACGATGCCGTCGTCGCGGAAGAGGCTCATAGGGCTATTCTCCCGTACCCACGAGGGCGTCAGCGCCCGCGCCTGACGAGGGCACAATGTGAGCGCCATGTCGATCTTCCTCCCCCCAGTGAGTACCCGGTGACCTCCTCCCGCCGCCGGCGCCGCAGGCGCCGCCATCCCGTCCGTTCCGCCGCCGCCGCGAGCCTCGTGTGCGTGCTCGCCGCGCTCTTCCTGCTGTTCGTCACCGTGCCCGGCAAGCGCGCCGACAGCCGGGCCTTCGCGACGGCGTCCGCGTGCGTGGGCGACGAGCCGGCCCTGGAGTGCCGCAAGACGATCGAGGGCACGGTGAAGGGCACGGAGACCGTGCCCCGGGGCAAGACGACGCACTACTGGCTCACCATCACCGGCCGCGGCGGCGACACCCACCGCGCCGAGATGAACGGCCCGGCCTCGGTCTTCGGCAGGGTCAAACCGGGCGACCCGGTGAAGGCGACCTACTGGCGGGGCAAGATCCGCTTCGTCGACTTCCGCGGCACCGTGCAGCTCACCGCCGACCAGCCGAAGGACGCCTACCGCCTGCCGTTCGCCTGCGGCATGGGGCTGCTCGCGCTGGGCGGCACCTTCGCCTGGCTCACCTACTGGATGGTCCGGCAGGTCGGCCGCCACCCCGCCCGCTACGCCTGGCAGGCCACCGTGCTGCCGTGCGCCGGCGTCCTGACCGGAATCGTCGCCTTCCTCGCCCCCATGGTCACGGACACGATGCCGACCGCCCTGGTGCTGACCGGGGCGGGCACGGTGCCGGTCGTCCTGGGCGCCCTGTGGCGCATCAGGGTGCGCCGCCGGCAGTCGGAGGAGTTCGAGATCGCCCCGGTCGTGCCGGAGCGGGAGGAGTGCGTCGAGGGCGGCGTCGCGGCGCGCACCCCGTACCGCGGCGAGCTCATCGGCGCGTACCTGGTGGTGGGCCCCGGCCTGCTGGCGGTGACCCCCGACCCGGAGGGCCGCGCCCTGCGCAGGGTCCTGCCGCGCACGCTGGTCGTCGAGCGCGTCCGCGTGCCGTACTGGTCGGACCCGTCGGGCGTCACCGCGGAGACCCGCGGCTGGCGGAAGGCGCTCCGCCAGGTGGTCCTCGTCTGCCGCGACGGCGACGACGAGGTGCTCATCGGCGTGCAGCGCAAGCACGTGCCGTGGGTGCTGGGCGCGCTGCAGGGGCCGGCGGCGCCCGGGGAGCCGCAGGCGCCCGCCACCGCCTCGGAGAGCCGGGCGTAGCGCCGCGGACAGGGGGTGCGGGGCCGCCGCTACGAAGGGGTCCGCGCCGCGGCCAGCAGCCGGTCCGTGTCCTCCGGGGGGAGCATGAGGGCGCGGCCCACCGTGGCGAGGACCTCGCGCTCGGCGGGCCGGTAGGGCCCGTCGGCCAGGGCGATGCGGGCGCCCTGCAGCAGGATCGATTCGCGGCCCGCGGGCGCGAGGTGGGGGGCGAGGGGCTCCAGGGCCTCGTGGAGCTCGATGGCCAGCGCCGTGCCCCGGGGGTCGAAGCCGTCCCGGCCGGCGTAGGGCGAGGGGGTGCCCAGGTCCGTGCCGTACGCCCCGGGGAGGCGGCCCGTGTCGGCGGCGAGGGCCTCGATCAGGGTGATCAGCTGTTCCTCGCTGCAGTCCACGAAGCCCGCCGCCCGGACGGCGCCCACGGCGGCTCTTCGGACCGTGCGGGCCTCGGTGCCGCCCGCGGCGAGGACGGCGAGCGCGACGGTGTGCACGGCGTCGCGCAGCATCGCCGAGAAGCGGGTGGTGGTGGGGTGGTCGAGGACGTCCGTGCCGTAGCGGGCGCGGCACGCGGAGCACTCCACGACCGGCCCGACGGGGCCGCGCGGCAGCAGCGGCAGGCCGAAGGCGACGAGGCGGCGGCGCCCGGTGCGGCGGCGGTAGTTACGGTCGCCGCCGCAGCCGGGGCAGTAGAACTCGCCGTCGCCGACCGTGCGCCACACGGTGCGTACGCCCACCACACACCGGTCCCGGCCGGGTCGGCCCTGCGCGTGCATCACGGCGCACACCTCCATAACCGCACGGCCTCGTCGCCGCGTTGACGTGATGTTAGCCACATCGATGATGCGACGTCAGTACCCCGTGCGCAGACGACGGGCGTCATACGGGGGATCTCGCCACGAGGCCACCGGATACGGTGGTTTCGCCCCGGAGCGCTTGACGGCGGGCCGTCCCGGGGCGCGGTACCGCCCGCTCAGGCCCGGTAGGCCCGGTTCACCGCCGAGACCACGGCCTTGATCGACGCACGCGTGGTGTTCGGGTCGATGCCGATCCCCCACAGCACCTTTCCGTCGATCACACATTCGATGTACGAGGCCGCCCGCGCGCTGGCCCCCTCGCTCATGGTGTGCTCGGTGTAGTCGAGCAGGCGGGCGTCGACCCCGGTGGCCCCCAGCGCGTCGAAGAACGCCGAGATCGGGCCGTTGCCCGTACCGGTCAGGACCGTGTCCACGCCGTCCACGACCGCCTCGACGGTCAGCGCGTCCGTGCCCTCGCTGGTCGTGGAGGCCTGGGCGCTGCGCAGGGCGATCCGGCCCCACGGGTCGGCGTCCGTGGGCAGGTACTCGTCCTGGAAGACCGCCCAGATCTCCTGCGGGGTGACCTCGCCGCCCTCGGCGTCGGTCCGGGCCTGGATGATCTTCGAGAACTCGATCTGCATCCGGCGCGGCAGGTCCAGCTTGTGGTCGTTCTTCAGGACGTACGCGATGCCGCCCTTGCCGGACTGCGAGTTCACCCGGATGACGGCCTCGTAGGACCGGCCGACGTCCTTGGGGTCGATCGGCAGGTACGGCACCGCCCACTCGATGTCGTCCACGGTCTTCCCCGCGGCTGCCGCGTCGGCCGCCATCGCCTCGAAGCCCTTCTTGATGGCGTCCTGGTGGGAGCCGGAGAAGGCGGTGTAGACCAGGTCGCCCGCGTACGGGTGGCGCGGGTGGACCTCCATCTGGTTGCAGTACTCGGCGGTGCGCCGCACCTCGTCGATCTGCGAGAAGTCGATCATCGGGTCGACGCCCTGGGAGAACAGGTTCATGCCCAGGGTGACCAGGTCGACGTTGCCGGTGCGCTCGCCCTGGCCGAACAGGCAGCCCTCGATCCGGTCGGCCCCGGCCATGATCGCCAGCTCGGCGGCGGCGACGGCGGTGCCCCGGTCGTTGTGCGGGTGCACGGACAGGCAGACGTGCTCGCGGCGGGACAGGTGCCGGGACATCCACTCGAAGCGGTCGGCGTGGGTGGAGGGCGTGGAGCGCTCGACGGTGGCCGGCAGGTTCAGGATGATCTCGCGGCCGTCCTCGGGCTGCCAGACGTCCATGACGCCCTCGCAGACCTCCAGGGCGAAGTCCAGCTCGGTGTCGGTGAAGATCTCCGGGCTGTACTGGAAGCCGAAGACCGTCTCGTCGCCGAGGATCTTGTCGGCGTACTCCACGACCAGGCGCGTGCCGTCGACGGCGATCTGCCTGACCTGCTCGCGCGAGCCGCGGAAGACGACCCGCCGGAAGACCGGGGCGGTGGCGTTGTAGAGGTGCACCGTGGCGCGGCGGGCACCGCGCAGGGACTCCACCGTGCGCTCGATCAGCTCCTCGCGGGCCTGGGTGAGGACGGAGATCGTCACGTCCTCCGGGATCGCGTCCTCCTCGATGATCGAGCGGACGAACTCGAAGTCGGTGGCGCCGGAGGACGGGAAGCCGACCTCGATCTCCTTGTAGCCCATGCGGACCAGCAGGTCGAACATCTCGCGCTTGCGGGCCGGCGACATCGGGTCGATCAGGGCCTGGTTGCCGTCGCGCAGGTCGGTGGAGAGCCAGCGGGGCGCCTTGGTGATCCGCCGGTCCGGCCAGGTGCGGTCGGGGATCTCCACGGCCTCGTAGGGGCGGTACTTGTGCACCGGCATCCCGGAAGGGCGCTGGGTGACCGTGGCGGCGGTCAGGGGGGTGGGACGGCCGACGGAAGCGGGGGTCGTCTCAGGCATCTGCGGGGGCTCCTCGTATGTCCTTCTGGGACCTTGGGAACGGCCGACGGGCGGGTCACCGGGTGACCGCAACGCCTCACTCCGCGGGGAGGGGGTCGGCCGATCGACTACAGGCCCTCGCCGCGGCAGCTAAGAAGAAGCAGCCCGAAACGCATGATGCACAGCACCGTAGCCGAGCCGGACGGGATGCGGTACGGGCGTTCCAGCATGCGGGACACGGAACGGTGCCACTCGATTGTGTTAATCGGTGCGCCGGGGCCTGACAAGGCCGGGGGCCGCTGCCAGATTCGGGCCATGACTACCCAGAACCACGGGATCTTCTGCGGCATCGTCCCGCCGCACGTGCTCGACCGCCTGGCCCAGTCCGAGGACCCCCGGCACCACGAACCCGCGCGCAGCACCCTGGAGCACGACGGCGCCCTGCGCACCCGCCGCCGGGTCACCGCGCTGCAGACGACCGCGGCCCCCTCGGCGGGCACCCCTTCCGACAGCCCGCGGCGGACGATCTACGACGCCCAGCACCGGGCCACCCAGCCCGGCAAGAAGGTCCACTCCGAGGGCGAGGCCCCCTCGAAGGACGCGACGGTCAACCGGGCCAACGCCGGGCTCGGCGCCACCTTCGAGCTCTACCTCAAGGTCTACGGCCGGCACTCCATCGACGACGCGGGCCTGCCCCTGGACGCCACGGTCCACTACGGCCAGGGCTACAACAACGCGTTCTGGGACGGCAGCCAGATGGTCTTCGGGGACGGCGACGGGGACATCTTCCTCGACTTCACCATCCCGGTGGACGTCATCGGCCACGAGCTCACCCACGGTGTCACCCAGCACACGGCCAACCTGGAGTACTACGGCCAGTCCGGGGCGCTGAACGAGTCCGTCTCGGACGTCTTCGGCTCGCTGATCAAGCAGTACGCCCTGGGGCAGACCACCGACCAGGCCGACTGGCTGATCGGCCAGGGCCTGCTGGGGCCCGGCATCGACCACGGCGTGGCCCTGCGCTCCATGAAGGCCCCCGGCACGGCCTACGACGACGACGTCCTCGGCAAGGACCCGCAGCCCGCGACGATGGACGACTACGTCCGCACCTCGCGCGACAACGGCGGCGTGCACATCAACTCGGGCATCCCCAACCGGGCCTTCTACCTCGTGGCCGGCGCGCTCGGCGGGCACGCCTGGGAGCGGGCCGGGAAGGTCTGGTACGCGACGCTGACCGGCGGGCAGCTGGCGTCGGACGCCCAGTTCGCGGACTTCGCCCGGCTGACGGCGGCGACGGCGCGGACGCTCTACGGCGAAGGCGACGAGGTCCAGGCCGTCCTCAAGGCGTGGTCGCAGGTGGGCGTACCCACCTCGTAAGGGCCGCCCGCCGGGGCGAGAATGGCGCCATGCGGATCGTCATCACCCGGACCGGCGGGTTCGCCGGCATCGAGCGGAGGGCCGAGCTGGACACGAACGGCCGGCCCGACGCGACCCACGTACAGGCCCTGGCCCACCGCGCGCTCGCCGCGTCGCCCGCCGAGGCGGCGGCCGTGCGGGGGGTGCCGGACGGCTTCCGCTACGAGATCGACGTGGACGGCCGCACGGTCCACTGCGCGGACCCGCACGTCAGCCACGACCAGCGCGAACTGATCAGGCTGGTCCTCAGGGAGGGCGCGTAGCCGGCGGTCTTCACAAGCCACCGCGGCGAGGGTCCGGCGGAATGTGCGGCTACCGGACCCGTACGTCTAAAAACCAAGCTTCCGTAGCTGCTTCGGGTCGCGCTGCCAGTCCTTGGCGACCTTCACGTGCAGGTCGAGGTAGACCGGGGTACCGAGGAGCGCCTCGATGTGCTTGCGGGACTTCATGCCCACCTCCTTGAGACGGGCCCCCTTCGAGCCGATACCCCTCTTTCTCGGCCGCCCTCGCGGGCGCTTCGCTGGCTTCGGACGGCGCCGCCGATCTCCGGCCGCCGGTGCCCGCCCCCCGCTAGAACCCCAGCTTGCGGAGCTGCTTCGGGTCGCGCTGCCAGTCCTTGGCGACCTTCACGTGCAGGTCGAGGTAGACCGGGGTACCGAGGAGCGCCTCGATGTGCTTGCGGGACTTCATGCCCACCTCCTTGAGGCGGGCCCCCTTCGGGCCGATGATGATGCCCTTCTGGCTGGGGCGCTCGATGTAGACGTTCGCGTGGATGTCCAGCAGCGGCTTGTCCGCCGGCCGGTCCTCCCGCGGCAGCATCTCCTCGACCACGACGGCGATGGAGTGCGGCAGCTCGTCCCGCACGCCCTCCAGCGCGGCCTCGCGGATCAGCTCGGCCACCATGACCTGCTCGGGCTCGTCGGTCAGGTCGCCCTCGGGGTAGAGCGGCGGGCTCTCCGGCAGCATCGGCACCAGCAGGTCGGCCAGCAGGCCCACCTGCTTGTCGCCGACGGCCGACACCGGGATGATCTCCCGCCACTCGATGCCGAGCTCCTCGCCCAGCTTCTGGATGGCGATCAGCTGCTCGGCGAGCGCCTTGGAGTCGACCAGGTCGGTCTTGGTGACGATCGCGACCTTGGGGGTCTTCTTGATCCCGGCCAGCTCGGTCGCGATGAAGCGGTCGCCCGGGCCGAGCTTCTGGTCGGCGGGCAGGCAGAAGCCGATGACGTCGACCTCGGCCCACGTGGTGCGGACCACGTCGTTGAGCCGCTCGCCCAGGAGCGTGCGGGGCTTGTGCAGGCCGGGGGTGTCGACCAGCACGAGCTGGGCGTCGGGCCGGTGCACGATGCCGCGCACGGTGTGGCGCGTGGTCTGCGGACGGTTGGAGGTGATCGCGACCTTCGTCCCCACCAGTGCGTTGGTCAGGGTCGACTTGCCCGCGTTGGGGCGGCCGACGAAGCACGCGAAGCCCGCGCGGTGGGGGGCCCGGGAGGGGGACGAGGCGTTATCCATACCGGCCATTCTCCCCGATCGCCGGGGACACGCCGACCAGCGGCCGGCCGATCAAGCCCGGTCCGCGCCCGGGGCCGGCGCGCGTCCGGCGCGGAACCGGGGCCCGGAGGCGGCGCCCCCGGGCCGCGCCGGCTCAGCCGGCGGTGATCGTACTGCGCAGCGCGCCGTCCGGCCCCGCGAGGAACACCGGGGCCGCGGCCCCGCCCAGATCCCGTACGGCGGCCCGGTCCTCGTCGGAGACGGCACCCGCCTCGGAGACGACGGCCGCGGCCTCCAGGGACTTCGCGCCGCTCGCGACGGCCATGGCGACCGCGGTCCGCAGCGCGCTGAGCCGCAGCGAGTCGAGCGCGACCGTGCCGGCCACGTACGTCCGGCCCGTCTCGTCCCGTACGGCGGCGCCCTCGGGCACGGCGTTGCGGGCGCGCGCGGAGCGGGCCAGCGTGATGATCTTCCGGTCTTCGGGGTCCAGCGTGGTCTCCGTCATACCGGGGAGCATAGAGAGCCCGGGGGCGGCGGTCCGTGCCGGGATCACCCCGGCCCGGACGGCTCGCCGACGGTCCCGGGGGCTCAGCCCGCGACCGAGTACATCCCGCCGCGCCGGGCCTCCGGCGAGACCAGCCACTCCAGCTTCGCGGCCGTGCCCGTGTCCGCCACCGGGTTGTGCATGACGATGGTCAGGTCGGGCCTGGCCGGCACGCGCAGCTGCGTGCTCTCCAGGTACAGCGCCCCGGCCACCGGGTGGTCGAACTCCTTGACGAGCTGCCCGCCCGCCTGCACGTCGCCCTGCGCCCACAGCTCCACGAACTCGGGGCTCGCCGCGGACACCTCCGCCGCGATCTCCTGGAACCCCTCGTCGTCCGGGCGCTCCGAGCACGCGGCGCGGTACTGGGCGACGAGCAGCCGGGCGTTCTGCTCCCAGTTGGCCGTGCGGCTGCGGTAGGCGGGGTCGGTGAAGAAGTCGACCAGGACCAGGTTCCAGTACGGGTCCTTGACTCCTCCCCCTCGTAAACGAGGGGGATTCCTAGCTCACGTCGCCTGGCCCCCGGCGGGGGTGCAGGTCTTACACGATCAGCACTAGCCGGGTTGCAGACCAGCCCGGACCAGCATCACGCGCGCGGAGTTCTTGTCCCTGGGTGAGACGGCGCCACACGCGGTGCAGGCATACGTTCGTTCGGAAAGAGGTAGGCGGTGCTTGGTTCTCGCTCCGCACTGTGCGCAGTCCATCGTGGTGTGCGCGGGATGCACCAGGTGGACAATGCGCCCGTGCTTGCGGGCCATCTCCACCAAGGCTTTCTTCGTGGCGCCGATCGCCGCGTCAGCGGCCTTGCGGGCCATGGCCGACTTCGCCAGGAACTTCGGCTTGAAGTCCTCCACCGCCAAAACATCGTGGTCACGGACAACCCTCTTGGCCCACTTAACGGGCGGTGTCGGTCCGCTGGGCGGCCACCTTACGGTGCAGCTTCACAGTCTGCCGCTTCGCCTCGCGGTAGCCCTTCGATCCAGCCTGTCCCTTGGGCGGCCGACGCCGGGCCATCATCCGCTGATACTTCGCCAGCTTCTGCGCTGCGGTCTTCCCGTGCTGCGGGTGGGGCAGGTCATGGGCATCGGATGTCGTGGTCGCGGTCTCCTTGACACCCCAGTCGATCCCGATCACGCGCCCGGTGACGGGAAGTTCCCCGGCCACCGTGGCGACGACGAACGACGCCCACCAGTGGCCCACCGCGTCGCGGTACACGCGCACGCTCGACGGACCGGCGGGGAGTTCCCGCGACCACACCGGGCGTACGACGATCCCGCCCGCAAGGTGCAAACGGCCGTCCTTGAGACGGAACCCCGTTTGGTGTATTCGAGGGTGGGCAGCGCCTCGCGCTTCTTCTTGTACTTCGGCATCCCGGCCCGCTGCCGCATCGGCAACCGTGCCTTGATGTCCTTCAGCGCCTTGGCGCGGGACTTGCCGAAGTCGCGTATCAACTGCTGCTGCGGCACACACGCGCCCTCGGCCAGCCACGGTGTACGGGCGCGAGCCTCGGTCAGCATCGCCGCAAGCTGCACCGGGCCACACGTCGTCTTCTCGCCGGTTGCCCTGTTGTGCGCATGCACGGCCCTGGACTTGGCCACCGACTCATTCCAGACCCAGCGGCACCGGTCCCACTCGGCTTCGAGCGACCGCCGCGCCGTGGACGACAAGCGCACACGGTAGGTGTACCGGGCATGCCCGGCCACCTCCGTAATCGCTCCTGCCGTCATGCACCCAAACCTATCCGGGGAGACTGACAGTTGAGCCCGATTGCTCACTTTGGCGCCCCTCACCCGCGCTTTTGGTGTACGCCGTTCCGCCCCGGCGGCGAAACGGCCTTCCCTGCCCCGCTCACACGGGAGCTTCGTTCCCTCCCCCGGCTGAAGCCGGGGGTATCCGCGAAGGAGAACCGACCACCGTCGTCTTCCTGCTCACGCTCTACCTGCAGGAGGTGCTGGAGCTGTCGGCGTTCCGCACCGGGCTCGTCTTCGGCGTGCAGGGGCTCTTCGCCGTGGCCGCCGGCCTCACCGCGTCGAAGGTCATCGCCCGCTTCGGCGCCCGCACCACGCTCCTGGCCGGTCTGGCGGTCCAGGCCGTGTTCACGGCCGCGCTGCTCGCGCTGGGGCGGGACTCCTCCGGCGCGTGGCTGGCCCTGGTGGCGGCGAGCATCGCCTGTGTCGGGCACCTGTGGGCGATCGTCGCCTACGGGGTGACGGCGACGTCGGGCCTGCCGGACACCGAGCAGGGCCTGGCCACGGGTCTGGTGACCAGCTCGCAGCAGGTCGGGCTCACGATCGGGATCCCGCTGCTGAGCGCGGTGGCCTCGGCCCGGAGCGCGGCGCTCTCCGAGGGCGGCTCGGGCTTCGCGGCGGCCACGCTGGGCGGCGTCCGGCTGGGGCTGGGGGTGGACGCCCTGATCGTCGCGGTGGTGGCGGCGGCGGTCGCGGTGGGCCTGCGGAAGCGGCGCGCGGCCTGAGAACGCACGTGGAGGGGGCGGGCCGGGGATTCCGGCCCGCCCCCTCCACGTGCGGGGGGAACGGGTGATCAGGAGGAGGGCGTCGGCCCCTCCATCTGGTCACTGATCCACTTCGTGGGCTCCGCCATGTTGGAGAGGTACGTGCCGGCGTTGTGGGTGCCGCCCGGTATCTCCCAGAGCTTGGTGTGGACGGGACCCTTGCCGTACGTGGCCATGAACTTCTTCACGTCCGCGATCATCTTGGCGTTCTCCTTGGTCCCGTACTGGAAGGCGATGTAGACGTCGGGCCCCTTCGTGGCCGCCAGCTGCTTGGCCAGCACCTCGGGGTTGTTCTCCGCCTTCTCCTTCTCGTGGCCGCGCCACAGCGGCGAGTCGGGCACGATGTCCGGGCCGTTGGCGATCGCGGTCTTGAACTTGTCGGGGTGCTTCAGCACGGACTTCAGGCTCGCGAAGCCGCCGGTGGAGGAGCCCATGTAGCTCCAGCCGTCGCGCGACTTGATCGTGCGGAAGTTGGCCTTCATCAGGTCCGGGACGTCCTCGGTCAGCCAGGTGCCCATCTTCGGCTGATCCGGGATGTCGCTGCCGTCCCAGTAGATGCCCTTGTCGTCCGGGCCGGGGTTGAGGATGGGCATGGCCAGCAGGAAGGGCTTGCTCTTGCCCTGCTGGTACCACGTGGAGATGCTCTTCTCCAGCGAGTACGACTCCGTCGAGGTCTTGCTCTGCTTGAACTCGCCCACCGACCAGTAGTTGCTGTCGTTGCCCGGGCCGCCGGGCAGGGCGATCATGACGGGGAAGCCGCTGGAGGCGAACTTCGGGTCGTCGGTGTACTCCTTGGGCGCCCACACCCACACCTTGCCCTTGAACCCGGACTTCTTGCCGTCCAGGGTGACGACGCTGACGTGCGTGCCGTCGGAGAGCGTCTTGACGTTCTTGAAGGACGCCTGCGGGCCCGTGGGCATCAGCGTCTTCGCGTCGCCGCCCTTGCCGCCCTCCCCGCCACCGGCCTGGCCGTAGCTGACGGGGTCGCCCTTGTCGGTGAACGGCGGGATCTCGAAGTAGCTCATCACCGGCCAGGCGATCAGCCCCAGCGTGGCTACGGACGCCACCGCAACGAGCCATCGTCGGGCACGGCGAGCACGGTTGCGGCCGCGGGACTGGTAGGCCCCGGTGGAGGGATTCGTCATCGTGGTGCTCCGGCAGACAAAGGCGGTCAGTTCTGTGCCTGCAGATGAAGGAACCAGGGCCGAAGGTTCCGGAATCGTCCCCTCAACCCGCTCCTGATACGAAATGCTCACAAAGCCCCCCGCGGGAACGCGGGGGGCTTCGCGAGCGGGGCTACGGGGTCAGCGGACCGGTTCGACCAGGACCGTCACGATGCGGTTCCGCCGGCCCGCGGACGCCTCCGCCGTCAGGCGCAGGCCCGTGAGGCCGCCCGGCTCGGCCAGGCCGTAGTCCGCGAGGTCCACCTCGGCGACGGCGCCCGCGATCGGCACCCGGCCCAGGGACTTCGCCAGCAGGCCGCCCACCGTCTCGACGTCCTCGTCGTCGAGCTCGCCGAGGCCGTAGAGCTCGCCCAGATCGCCCAGGTCGAGCCGTGCGGTCACGCGGTAGCGGCCCTCGCCGAGCTCCTCCACCGGCGGCAGCTCGCGGTCGTACTCGTCGGTGATCTCGCCGACGATCTCCTCCAGGATGTCCTCGATGGTGACGATGCCGGCGGTGCCGCCGTACTCGTCGATCGCGACGGCGCAGTGGTTGCGCTGCTGCTGCATCTCGCGCAGCAGGTCGCCGGCGTTCTTGGTGTCGGGCACGAAGACGGCGGGCCGCATCGCGGTCGACACCAGCTCGGACTCCGCGTCCCGGCTGATGTGCGTCTTGCGGACGAGGTCCTTGAGGTAGACGACGCCCACGATGTCGTCCTCGCTCTCGCCGGTGACCGGGATCCGGGAGAAGCCGGAGCGCAGGGCGAGGGTGAGGGCCTGGCGGATGGTCTTGCCGCGCTCGATGACGACGAGGTCGGTGCGCGGCACCATCACCTCGCGGACCAGGGTGTCGCCGAGCTCGAAGACGGAGTGGACCATGCGCCGCTCCTCGTCCTCGATGAGCGACTCCTTCTCGGCGAGGTCGACCATGGCCCGCAGCTCGGCCTCGGAGGCGAAGGGGCCCTTGCGGAAGCCCTTGCCGGGCGTGAGGGCGTTGCCCAGCAGGATCAGCAGCTGCGGCACCGGGCCCATGATCCGGGCCAGCGGCAGCAGCACGTAGGCGGCGGCCGTGGCCGTGCCCAGCGGGTGCTGCCGGCCGATGGTGCGCGGGGAGACGCCGACGGCCACGTACGAGACGAGGACCATCACGGCGATGGCGACGGTCAGCGCCTGCCAGGTCTGCTCGAAGCCCTGCAGGCAGACGTACGTGACGAGCACGCCGGCCGCCATCTCGCAGGCGACGCGGACCAGCAGCGCCACGTTGAGGTAGCGGGTGGGGTCGGCGGCGACCGCCATCAGCCGGGCGCTGCCCCGCCGCCCGGACCGGACGGCCTCCTCGGCGCGGAACCGGGTGGTCCGCGCGAGGCCGGCCTCGGCGCAGGCGGCGAGCCAGGCGACGACGAGGAGCAGGACCGCGACCGCGATCAGGCGCCCGGTCACGTGATCGTCGGGGCCGGGGAGGGCCCCTCGATCCCGCGCTCGGCGCGCCAGCCGTCGACGATGGCGGCCTGGAGGCCGAACATCTCGGCCTTCTCGTCGGGCTCCTCGTGGTCGTAGCCCAGCAGGTGGAGGACGCCGTGGACCGTGAGCAGCTGGAGCTCCTCGTCCATGGAGTGCCCGGTGGGCGCGTCCTCGCCCTGCTTCTTGGCGACCTCGGGGCACAGCACGATGTCGCCGAGGAGGCCCTGCGGGGGCTCGTCGTCGTCCTTGGCCGGGGGACGGAGCTCGTCCATCGGGAAGGACATCACGTCGGTGGGCCCGGGCAGGTCCATCCACTGGATGTGGAGCTGCTCCATGGCTTCGGCGTCGACAACGATGACCGAGAGTTCGGAGAGCGGGTGGATGCGCATCCGGGCGAGGGCGTAGCGGGCGATGTCGAGGATCGCCTGCTCGTCGATGTCCGTGCCGGATTCGTTGTTGACGTCGATTGCCATCGTGTTCTTACCGGGGGGTGCTTTCGTTTCGGCTGTCGTACTGCTCGTACGCGTCGACAATACGGCCGACGAGCTTGTGCCGGACGACGTCGTTGCTGGTGAGCATCGAGAAATGGACGTCGTCCACCCCTTCGAGGATCTCCCGGACCTGGCGCAGGCCGCTCTTCGTGCCGCCGGGGAGATCGATCTGGGTGATGTCACCCGTGATGACGATCTTGGAGTCGAAGCCGAGCCGGGTCAGGAACATCTTCATCTGCTCGGGGCTCGTGTTCTGGGCCTCGTCCAGGATGATGAAGGCGTCGTTGAGGGTGTTGTGTGTCAGTAGGTAGTCCTGCGTGACGTACAGCGAGTCCTCTGCCGCGACCTGGATGCAGACGGCCTCCTCCCGGCCTGCGGGCTCGATGCTGTCAATGAAGCGCATCGGGCGGCCACCGCCTCCCGCTGCACGATACTTCTCGGCCTTACGGGCGAGACGGAACGGCTCGATGCCCTCGGGGAGCCGGATGTCGACGATGTGCGCGTCGTGGCGGTGCTCCACATCGCGGCCCCTCGACCTCCCCGGCTTCCTGCCGTCGGCGCCCCGGCGACGGGTGTACGCGACACCCCCCAGCGACTGCACCAGTGCGATCACATCGTCCCTGAGCAGGATCGACGTCGTCGCGTACTGGATGCGGCAGGTACGGGCGGCTTGCGTGACAGGACCGCCATCCGCGTCCAGCAGCCCTTGGAGGACAGCCAGGCGGACCTCGGCGGAGTTGTGGAGGTACTCGTCGGGGATGAACTTCGTGTGCGACCGGCTACCGATCAGGTCCAGGGCGCGCAGCATTCGCGTGACCGGATTCTCCAGCGTGACCACGTCACCCGGAGCCTTTACCCTGCTCAGGGTGTAGTCGGGCCCCTTCTTCCAGCGCACCTCGACGCCGGGCAGAACCGCTTCCAGGGCAGAGGCGAGCTCCGGGTCCTCGGTAGAGAACGAAGGCGTCGTACGGCCCGTGAGGCAGCCGTCGCCGAGCAGCAGGCCCAGAGCGTAGGGATCCATCGGAACGTCACGCTCGGGGAAGCACACAGGTGCGGTCAGCAGCGGCAGCTCGTAGCGGCGGGCGTGCGCCGCGCGGAGATTGCCGATCATCTCCTGGGTTTCCAGGACCCGCCACGGCTTGTCGCGACGCTTGTCCGAGGCGGTACGGACCGTCCATAGATGCTCACCGCAGCACAGCGTCCAGGAACCGTCCTGCGCGGTGACACGGTAGATGTCCTTCTCACCCTGCGGATAGACACCAAGAACCGGAGTCGGCTCACCGTTCGAGCCGATGACCAGGTCACCAACTTGGAGGTCGCCGATGGGGCGCCAGCCGTCCGGGGTCAGGACGTTCGTGAAGCGCGGCTGCGCCCGGCCGCGCATATATGCGAGCGGCGCGACCTCGATCGTCCCCGCGGCCATCAGGCGCGGGATGGAGTCGGGGTCGAGCATGTCGTGCAGCGCGTCGTAGAGCGGGCGCAGGTACGGGTCGATCTTCTCGTAGAGCGTGCCGGGCAGGAAGCCGAGCCGCTCGCCGGCCTCGACCGCGGGACGGGTCAGGATGATCCGGTTGACCTGCTTGGACTGCAGGGCCTGGACGGCCTTGGCCATGGCCAGGTAGGTCTTGCCGGTGCCCGCGGGGCCGATGCCGAAGACGACCGTGTGCTTGTCGATCGCGTCGACGTAGCGCTTCTGGTTGAGCGTCTTGGGGCGGATGGTGCGGCCGCGGCTGGAGAGGATGTTCTGGGTGAGGACCGCTGCCGGGGTTTCGGTCTCGGCCCCCTGCTCCTCGTTCTTGAGCATGGCGATCGAGCGTTCCACCGCGTCCTCCGTCATCGGCGCACCCGTGCGGAGCACCAGCATCATCTCTGCGAACAGACGCTGGACGAGGGCCACTTCCCGCTCGTCGCCCGTCGCGCTGACCTCGTTGCCCCGTACGTGGATGTCCGTCGACGGGAAAGCTCTCTCGATGACCCGCAGGAGGGAGTCACCGGAGCCCAGGACCGTCACCATGGGGTGCTTGGCCGGGACCGTGAACTGCGCCGTCGCCTGCGGTCGTGTGGGTGTCTGAGTCATGGGCCGGCACTCTGGCCTGCTCATCGCCTCTTTTCTGCATTCCGGTGTCCGGAGATCCTTGGAATACCAGGGTACGACGTGGCCTCCGGCGGCCCGAGGGGTTTTCGTGCCCGGGGCCCGGCCCCCGGGCGGCCCGGCGGCGGACGGGCCTCGCGGGGGCCTCCCGGGGCCTACGGACGGCGGAAGCCGAGCGTGGGGACCGCACGGCGCAGGGGCCAGGGGCGGACGGCCGCGGGCAGCAGGCCGTCGAGGAAGGCGTAGCGGCGGCGGACGGCCGGGGCCTGGTCGTCGTAGGAGCGCACGTGCTTCCACCAGGCGGCGATCTCGACCCACCCGGGTGCGGACAGTGACCCTCCGAATTCCTGTACGGACAGGGCGGCCGTCAGCCCGGCGAAGGCGAGCCGGTCGGCGAGCGGCCAGCCGGCCAGGGTGCCCGTGACGAAGCCCGCCACGAAGACGTCGCCGGCGCCGGTGGGGTCGAGCGCCTCGACGGCGATCGCGGGGACCTCGGCGCTCTCCCCCGTGCTGCTGTCGACCGCGAACGCGCCCTTCTCCCCCATGGTGACGACGGCGACCGGCACCTTCTCGGCGAGGGCGCGGGCGGCGGCGCGGGGGCAGTCGGTGCGGGTGTAGCGCATGGCCTCCTCCGCGTTGGGCAGGAAGGCCTCGCAGTGCTCCAGGTCGGCGAGGTCGGCCGGGTCCCAGCGGCCCGTCTCGTCCCAGCCGACGTCGGCGAAGACCCTGCTGCCGCGGGCGGCGGCGCGGGCGATCCACTCCTCCTGGCGGCCGGGCACGAGCAGCGCCACGCAGGCGCGCGAGGCCGGCGGGCACTCGGGGGCGGGCACCCCTCCCCCGTTGCCGGGCGGCGGCGCCTCGTGCCCGTGGGAGACCATCGTCCGCTCGCCCTCGTAGGCCATGGAGACGGTCACGGGCGAGTGCCAGCCGGGCACGGTGCGGGAGAGGCCGAGATCGATCCCTTCCCCTTGGGCGAGCGCCTCCCAGCAGTACTCGCCGTACATGTCGTCGCCGAAGGCCGCGGCGAGGGAGGTGCGCAGGCCCAGCCGGGCCAGGGCGGTGGCCATGTTGGCGATGCCGCCGGGGCTCGACCCCATGCCCCGCGCCCAGGACTCCGTGCCGCGCACGGGCGCCGAGTCCAGGCCCGTGAAGATGATGTCCAGGAAGACCGTTCCGGTGAGGTACACGTCGGTGGGCGGATCGGCGTCCGTACGGACCGCGGCCAGCGGGTCGAGGACGGGAGCCGCGCCCCGGAACCCCTCGAAGCCCTCCGTGCGCTCGCCCGGGCAGTGCCCGTTCCGTAGGTCCTTCCGGGGGGCCGAGTGGGGCGAAGAGGTCGTCATACGCGCTCGCTGCTCCTCTCACGGGTGCGGATCCGGACAGTGTGCCCGATGCTGAGGTACCTTCCGGAACATGAGGCTGACGATTCTCGGCGGTGGCGGGTTCCGGGTGCCTCTGGTGCACCGGGCCCTCCTTGACGACGCGCGGCGCGACACCCCGGGCCGCTGTACGGAACTCGTGCTCTACGACACCGACTCCATGCGCATGAGAGTGATCTCCTCGGTGCTGGCGGCCCAGGCCGAAGGGGTGCCCGGCGCCCCTGCCGTGCGCCTCGCGCACAGCCTGGACGACGCGCTGCGCGGCACCGACTTCGTGTTCTCCGCGATCCGCGTCGGCGGCACGGCCGGCCGGGTGCTGGACGAGCGGATCCCCCTGAGCGAAGGGGTGTTGGGGCAGGAGACGGTCGGCGCCGGCGGGGTCCTGTACGGGCTGCGCACGGTCCTGGTGGCCCTGGAGATCGCGGAACGGGTGGCGGCGGTCGCGCCCCGCGCGTGGGTCATCAACTTCACCAACCCGGCGGGCATGGTGACGGAGGCGATGTCCGCCGTCCTGGGCAGACGGGTGATCGGCATCTGCGACTCCCCCGTGGGGCTGGTGCGGCGGGCCGCGCGTGCCGCCGGAGCCGACCCCGAACGGGTGAGCTTCGACTACGTGGGCCTCAACCACCTGGGCTGGCTGCGGTCGTTGCGCGTCGACGGCACCGACCTGCTGCCGCGCCTGCTGGCGGACGACGCGGCCCTCGGCTCCTTCGAGGAGGGCAAGCTCTTCGGCGCGGACTGGCTGCGCGCCCTGGGCTGCCTGCCCAACGAATACCTCCACTACTACTACTTCCGCCGCGAGACGCTGCGCTCGGTGCTGGAGTCGCCGGAGACCCGCGGCCAGTTCCTCGACGAGCAGCAGAGCGGCTTCTTCGCCCAGGCGGCCGCCGCGCCGGACCGCTCGTACGAGCTGTGGGAGCGCACCCGGCTGCAGCGCGAGTCCACCTACATGGCCGAGAGCCGCGCGGCGAGCGGCGGCTGGCAGCGGGACTCCTGCGACCTGGACGGCGGCGGCTACGACAAGGTGGCGCTCGCGCTGATGGCGGCCATCGCCCGGGACGAGCCGACGCGCCTGATCCTCAACGTGCCCAACGGAACGACCGTCCCCGGGCTGTCCGCGGACGCCATCATCGAGACGGTGTGCGAGGTGACCGGCGAGGGCGCCCGGCCCCTGCCGTGCCCGCCGCTGCGCGAGGACCAGCTGGGGCTGATGCTGCAGCTCAAGGCCGTCGAGCGGGCCACGATCGCGGCGGCGGTGCACGAGGACCGCGACGCGGCCCTGCGCGCCCTCGCCCTGCACCCGCTGGTGGACTCGCCCGCGGTGGCCGCGCGGATCCTGGAGCGGGCCGGGCGTGGGGCCGTTCGGCGTACCGGAGGGGACACATCACCCCTACCCGCGTAGACAGTGCTTGACCTGCACTCGCCAAGGCCCTAGCTTCGCGCTGCACCGCCTTTGCTACTCAGGAGTACACACGTGCAGCTCAGCCTTGCGTCCAAGCGCGCCCGCATCGCCGCGGCCGGCGCCGCACTCGCCGTCGGCGCCGGCCTCTACACGGCCGGCGCCGCCAGCGCCGAGCACTCCGTGCCCCGCACGGACAAGGAGATCCCGAACCTCACCAAGGTGACGGACAAGATCAAGGCCTACTACGGCGACACCGTCGACAAGGACGGCCAGCACTACGCGTCGCCGGACAGCAACTACGCCAAGCAGGTCGCCGACATCGAGAAGAAGGCGAAGGCGCAGCTGGAGAAGGCCGTCCGGAACCAGTCCGGCTCCGGAAAGAAGGGCGCGGCGAAGCCCGCCATCGTCCTGGACGTCGACGACACCACCCTGCTGACCTACAACTACGAGCTCCAGCAGGGCTTCCACTTCACGCCCGAGTCGCAGGACGCCTACCTGAAGTCCACCGACATGGGCCCGGTCTTCGGCATGCCGCAGCTCGTCAACTGGGCGCAGTCCAAGGGCATCACGGTCTTCTACGTCACCGGGCGCGACGAGCACCAGCGCGACTGGAGCGTGCGCAACCTCAAGAACGCCGGCTACAAGCCCGCCGCCGACACCGCGCACTTCTACCTGAAGAACAAGAAGACGCCGCCGGCGTACCTGCCGTGCGGCGCCAAGTGCACCACCGTCGAGTACAAGGCGGGCACGCGCAAGCACATCGAGTCGCAGGGCTACCGCATCATCGGCAACTTCGGCGACCAGTACAGCGACCTGCAGGGCGGGTACGCGCAGCACACGTACAAGCTGCCGAACCCGATGTACTTCCTGCCGTAAGGCCGTGAGGCCGGCGGGGCTTCACCGGTGCTCCGGCCCGGTGCGGCCTCGCCGGTTCCGGCGGAATGCCGACCGCGGACGGGCTGCGGAATGCCGTCCGCGGACGGGCTGCGGAATGCCGTCCGCGGACGGGCTAACGCCGCTTCGGCACCGGGATCCGCATGAGGTCCCGGGCCACCGTGAGCTCACCCTCGAAGCCCGCCGCACGGGCCTGCCGCTCGAAGACCGCCGGGTCGTCGTACCGCTGCGAGAAGTGCGTCAGGACCAAGTGACGGACCCCGGCGCCGGCCGCGACGCGACCGGCCTGACCCGCCGTCAGATGGCCGTGGTCCGCGGCGAGGGCCGCGTCCTCGTCGGTGAACGTGGACTCGATGACGAGCATGTCGCAGCCCTCGGCCAGCTCGTCCACGGCGTCGCACAGCCGCGTGTCCATCACGAACGCGAACCGCTGCCCGCGGCGCACCTCGCTCACCTCGTCCAGGGTGACCCCGCCGACCGCGCCCTCGCGCTGCAGCCGGCCGACGTCCGGCCCGCTGATGCCGTGCGCGGCGAGCCGCTCGGGGAGCATCCGCCGGCCGTCGGGCTCGACCAGGCGGTAGCCGTACGACTCGACGGGGTGCGAGAGCCTGCGCGCCTCCAGGCGGTAGGCGGGCCCCTCGTACAGGACCCCGCCCGTGCCGGAGACGGGCTCCTCGGCGAGCTGCACCGTCTCCCGGTAGGCCGTCGCGTACCGCAGGCGCTCGAAGAAGCGCTTGCCACTGCGCGGGTAGTGCGCGGTGACGGGGTGCGGCACCTGGTCGAGGTTGATGCGCTGGATCACCCCCGCGAGGCCGAGGGAGTGGTCGCCGTGGAAGTGGGTGACGCACAGCCGGTTCAGGTCGTGCGCGGCCACCCCGGCGCGCAGCATCTGCCGCTGCGTGCCCTCGCCGGGGTCGAAGAGCAGGCCCTCGCCGTCCCAGCGCAGCACGTAGCCGTTGTGGTTGCGGTGGCGCGTGGGCACCTGGCTGGCGGTGCCCAGGACGACCAGTTCACGTACGGACAAGGAGCGCTGCCTACCCGGGGGGCCAGTTGAAGCCGCGGCCGCCGAGGACGTGGGCGTGCGCGTGGAAGACGGTCTGGCCCGCGCCGGCGCCGGTGTTGAAGACGATGCGGAAGCCTTTCTCCCCATTCTCCTGCAGGGCCACCTCGCCCGCCTCGCGCAGCACGTCGGCGGCGATCGCGGGCTCGGCCGCGGCGAGAGAGCCCGCGTCCGGGTAGTGCACCTTGGGGATGACCAGGACGTGCACCGGCGCCTGGGGGTTGATGTCGCGGAAGGCGACGGTGGTCTCCGTCTCCTTGACGACGGTCGCGGGCACCTCCCCCTTGACGATCTTGCAGAACAGGCAGTCCGCCTGCGGTTCTCCCGCCACCGGTGGGCTCCTCACGGGTCGTCGGCTCGTCGGCTCGGTCTCGGCTCCTACGGTCCGGATGTTACCGGGCGGCCTCCGATTCCCTCTCGCGGGCGGCCTTCAGCCGCTTCTCCTTCGCCTTCTCGGCGGCGTCGCGCTCGTTCCGCCGCTGGGCGGCCCCGTACCACATGGCGAGCACGACGGGCACGCCGCCGATCCACACGAGCGCCTGCTCGTAGCCGCGGTCCGTCCAGGGCACGGTCACCAGCAGCACCGCGCAGAGCGTCCCCCACAGCGAGTGCAGCACGGCCAGCTTCGCGGCGAAGGCGCGCCGGACCACCGACAGCAGGGTGAGCTGGGCGCCCTTCGGGAGCGTGAAGTACGTGCGCCACACGCACAGCCCCCACCCCACGCACATGAGGAAGAAGAACCACATGCGGGGACCGAGCGGCGCGGGCAGGGAGACCGGGTCGTCACCGGTCGGGAAGGCCCGGGAGGTGACGGCGGCGTAGACGAGGCAGAGCAGGGCGACCCAGCGGGTGCGGCGCACCAGACGCAGGGCGACGTCCTCCAGCTTGGCCGTGATGAACGCGTTCGTGGGGTCGGACCCCAGGGCGGCGGAGTACTCCCTGACCAGCTCCGGCAGCCGGAGCTCGCGGGCCTCGTCCTTGAGCCCGGCGAGCACGGCGCGCGCGTCGGCGTCCTCGGGGGCGAAGCTCAGCACGTCGCGCATCACCTGCTGCGCGCCGGCGTTGTCCGCCATCTCCCGCAGGACGGCGTAGCGGGCGAAGTGCGCGTTCACGGAGTCCGGGCTGACGTGCACGGACTCGTTCGCGGCCGCCAGCGCCCCGTCGAGGTCGCCCGTCGCGCGCAGCGCCGCCGACAGCGATTGGTAGGGCGTCTGGTGGTACGGCGAGATCCGTATCGCCTCGCGGGCCGCGGTGACGGCCTCGTCCGCACGGCCGAGGCGCCACAGCGCCTCGCTGCGGAAGACGTGACCGTCGGTGTGGTCCGGGTTGAGCTGGAGCGCGGCCTCCGCCATGACCAGGACCGCTTGCCACTTCCGCAACCGGAAGAAGCAGCTGGCGGTCAGGGCGTAGGCGTCGGCGTCCTTGTTGGAGACCTCGTTGAGGTACGAGAAGAGGAGGTCACGGGCGTCCTCCGTCCGGCCGACGCTCAGCAGCGCCTCCGCGCGGGCGACGGTCGGGTGCCCGCCGCCGTACGGGGTGTCACTCACGCTCAGAACATCCTCTTCTTCTTGAGGTACGCGAGCAGCTCGTCGTACTGCCCGCCCTCGTTGGCGAACTGGGCGACCCTGCGAGCCGAGTCGAACCACGGGCCGGTCGACGGACGCACCTGGGCGAGGACCGCGAGCAGGTCGTCGGTCTCGATCATGCGGGCCTGGCCGGTGCGGACCGAGTCCATCAGGGCGCGCTCGGCCGCGCTCTCGCACAGGTGGCGCAGGTCCGCGCCGGAGAACCCGTCCGTGCGCTTGACCAGTTTGCGCAGGTCGATGCGGGCCACCGGACGGTCCTTGAGGTGGTGGCGCAGGATCGACTCGCGGGCGGGCTCGTCCGGCGGCAGCACCAGGACCGTGCGGTCGAGGCGGCCGGGGCGGCGCAGGGCGGGGTCGACGTCCCAGGGATGGTTGGTGGCGGCGAGCACGAACAGGCCCTCGTTGGCCTGGGCGTCCACGCCGTCCAGCTCGGTCAGCAGCTGGTTGACCGTGGTGCGCAGGCCGGAGTGGCGGATCTGGCTGCGCTTGGCGCCCAGGGCGTCCAGCTCGTCGAGGAAGAGCACGCAGGGGGCGTTGCGGCGGGCCGTCTCGAAGAGCTCGCGCAGATTGCGCTCGGAGTTGCCGATCCACATGTCGAGGACGTCGGTGATGCTGACCGTCATGAAGCGGGCGCCCAGCTCGCCGGCGACGGCGCGGGCGATGTACGTCTTGCCGCAGCCGGGCGGCCCGTACATCAGCAGCCCGCCGCGCAGGCTCTTGCCGTAGAGCTTGCGGAGCTCGGGGTTGCGCATGGGGGCCAGGAAGGCGGCCTCCAGGCGCTCCTTGACCTGCTCCATGCCGCCGACGTCGGAGAGGGAGAGGCCGGCGGTCTCGACGTCCCAGGCGCTGACGCCGGCAGGGTCGTCGTCGCCGTGGGCGGAGAGGGGGGTGGGCTTACCCTCCGCTGCCTCTGCTTCTGCATCTGCTCCTGCCTCTGTCTCTACGAAGCGGGGAGGGATGACGTCGGAGAGCTCGTCCTCGGCCTGCTTCCAGTCGTAGCGGGGGGCTTCGGCGGGCGTTTCTGCGGGCGGCGGGGCGGGGGCGGCCGGGG
>NZ_PXWG01000129.1 GCF_003011965.1 Streptosporangium nondiastaticum | reverse complement strand
GGCGGGGACGGGGGCCTGCGCGGCGGACTGCCGGGCGGGCGGGCTGGACGCCGCGGCCGAGGGGGAGGAGGCCCGCGGGGAGCGCGAGTCGTCCTGGCGGGGCCGGTCGGCGCCGCCCTCGCGGGGGCAGCCCATCAGCGTCATGGTGACGAGGAGGACGCCGGCGCAGACGGTCCCGCGGACCGCCGATGCCCTGGTCGTCCTGAGGCGCAGTCCCATGGAGCAAGCCTCCTCTTATGAGACCTTTCGGTCCGCTTGCCCCAAAACTAATGGCTTTTGTCCATAAAAGGACCGCCTGTGTCCACTGCGCGCCGGAAACCGCCCCCGTCCGAATGAAATTCCTGCATCGCTCGGACGCTGTCCGATAAGCGTCGCTACGGTGGCGGCCCAGTTTGACTCGCCGGAGATCGGGGGCCCGCGCTGTCCCGCTTCGAACGTCACGGCTTCGAACGCCACGGCCTGGACCGGCTCAACTCCGCCGCACCGGGCGCCGCCGAAGCCGCGCTCCTCGCCTGCTGCGGGAGCCGCCGCTGGGCCCGCCGCCTCGCCGACCTGCGGCCCTACCCCGACCTGCGCACCCTGCTGAGCACGGCGGAGCACGCCGCCCGCGAGCTCACCCCGGCCGACCTGGCCGAGGCGCTCGCCGACGAGACGGTCCCCCAGCACCTGTTCACGGGCTCCGGCCGCACGGTCCCCCGGGGCTCCCCGGCCGCACCGCCCTCCCCCGCGACCGAGGCTGCCCGCCGCGCGTTACGCCGGGCCCACGCCGCCTACGAGCACAGATTCGGCCATGTTTTCGTGCTGTGCCTGGACGGCTGCCGTCCGGACGAGGCGCTGGACCGCTGCCTGGCCTCCCTGCGCGCCCGGCTGGCCGCCACCCCGGCGGACGAGGCCGCCGTGACCGCCGCCGAGCTCTCCCGGCTCGCCCGCGGCCGGCTCGCCCGGCTCGCGCCGGACACCCCGCCCGTGCGGCCGCGCACTCCCCGGCCCTGTGGGACATAACAGGCCCCACTCGGTGGGACATAACACCCATTCAGCCGAACATCGCAGGTCACAAGCGGGGCGCCCAGCTCCCCGGAAGCACCCCTTCCGGCCCTTGACCGGCGCGCACATGCCTGTTTGATCACACCTGCGGACCCCGGGACGCCGAACCGACAAGGCGTCGCTACGATGGCCAGGGCCGGTGGACCGTACCCGGCCGGGCCCGACCGACAGAGAAGCCGGCAGGCCCTGATCCCCGCTCCCGGAGGGTTTTCCGTGCCGGCTGGAACGCTGTACCGCGGCCGGGAAGGCATGTGGTCCTGGGTGGCTCATCGAGTCACCGGCGTCCTCATTTTCTTCTTCCTGTTCGTGCACGTCCTGGACACCGCGCTCGTCCGCGTCTCCCCCGAGGCGTACGACGACGTCGTCGCGACGTACAAGACGCCCGTCGTGAATGTGATGGAGTACGGCCTCGTCGCCGCCATCCTCTTCCACGCGCTCAACGGCCTCCGCATCATCGCGGTGGACTTCTGGTCCAAGGGACCGCGGCACCAGAAGCAGATGCTGTGGTGGGTCGTCGGTATCTGGGTCGTGCTGATGGGCGGCGCCTTCTACCCCGTGCTCCAGCACACGCTGCGCACGCTGTTCGGGAGCTGAGTCGCGAAATGTCTGCTGAAACCACCCCCGCCACCGCCGCCGCGGCCGACGTCTCCCTCTACGACGTCGACAACCCCGCCCCGGTCATCGAGGCGCCCCGCAAGCGCACCAAGAAGACCCCGAAGACGACCCGCACCAACTTCGAGCTGTACGGCTGGCTGTTCATGCGGCTGTCCGGCATCGTCCTGGTCGTCCTGGTCCTCGGCCACCTGCTGATCCAGCTCGTCCTCGACGGCGGCGTCAGCAAGATCGGCTTCGCCTTCGTGGCCGGCCGCTGGGCCTCGCCGTTCTGGCAGGCCTGGGACCTGGTCATGCTCTGGCTGGCGATGCTCCACGGCGCCAACGGTCTGCGCACGGTCATCAACGACTACGCGGAGCGCGCGACGACCCGCTTCTGGCTGAAGAACCTGCTGTACGCGGCCACGGTGTTCACCGTCCTGCTGGGCACGCTGGTGATCTTCACCTTCGACCCGAACATCCGCTAGAGCCCGGGGCTGACGACACCATGAAGATCCACAAGTACGACACCGTCATCGTCGGCGCCGGCGGCGCCGGCATGCGCGCCGCCATCGAGGCGACGAAGCGCAGCCGGACCGCGGTCCTGACGAAGCTCTACCCCACCCGCTCCCACACCGGCGCCGCCCAGGGCGGCATGGCCGCCGCCCTCGCGAACGTCGAGGAGGACAACTGGGAGTGGCACACCTTCGACACGGTCAAGGGCGGTGACTACCTGGTCGACCAGGACGCCGCCGAGATCCTGGCGAAGGAGGCCATCGACGCGGTCCTCGACCTCGAGAAGATGGGCCTGCCGTTCAACCGCACCCCGGACGGCACCATCGACCAGCGCCGCTTCGGCGGTCACAGCCGCAACCACGGCGAGGCCCCGGTCCGCCGGTCCTGCTACGCCGCGGACCGCACCGGCCACATGATCCTCCAGACGCTGTACCAGAACTGCGTCAAGGAGGGCGTGGAGTTCTTCAACGAGTTCTACGTCCTGGACCAGCTGATCACCGAGGTCGACGGGGTCAAGAAGTCCGCCGGCGTCGTCGCGTACGAGCTGGCCACCGGCGAGATCCACGTCTTCCAGGCGAAGGCCGTCATCTACGCCTCCGGCGGCACCGGCAAGTTCTTCAAGGTGACCTCCAACGCGCACACCCTCACGGGTGACGGCCAGGCGGCCTGCTACCGCCGCGGCCTGCCGCTGGAGGACATGGAGTTCTTCCAGTTCCACCCGACGGGCATCTGGCGCATGGGCATCCTGCTGACGGAGGGCGCCCGCGGTGAGGGCGGCATCCTCCGCAACAAGGACGGCGAGCGCTTCATGGAGAAGTACGCGCCCGTCATGAAGGACCTCGCCTCGCGCGACGTCGTCTCGCGCTCCATCTACACGGAGATCCGCGAGGGCCGCGGCTGCGGTCCCGAGGGCGACCACGTCTACCTCGACCTCACCCACCTGCCGCCGGAGCAGCTGGACGCCAAGCTGCCGGACATCACCGAGTTCGCGCGCACGTACCTCGGCATCGAGCCCTACACGGACCCGATCCCGATCCAGCCGACCGCGCACTACGCCATGGGCGGCATCCCGACCAACGTCGAGGGCGAGGTGCTGGCCGACAACGACACCGTCGTCCCCGGCCTCTACGCCGCCGGCGAGGTCGCCTGCGTGTCCGTGCACGGCGCCAACCGCCTGGGCACCAACTCGCTGCTCGACATCAACGTCTTCGGCCGCCGCGCGGGCATCGCCGCCGCGGAGTACTCCGCGAAGGCCGACTACGTCGAGCTGCCGGAGAACCCGGCGCAGCTCGTCGCCGACCAGGTCGAGCGGCTGCGCAACTCCACCGGCAAGGAGCGGGTCGCCGAGCTCCGCAAGGAGCTGCAGGAGACCATGGACGCCAACGTCATGGTCTTCCGCACCGAGCAGACCATCAAGACGGCCGTCGAGAAGATCGCCGAGCTGCGCGAGCGCTACAAGAACGTGTCCGTCCAGGACAAGGGCAAGCGCTTCAACACCGACCTGCTGGAGGCCATCGAGCTGGGCAACCTGCTCGACCTGGCCGAGGTGATGGCCGTGTCCGCGCTGGCGCGCAAGGAGTCCCGCGGCGGTCACTACCGCGAGGACTTCCCGAACCGCGACGACGTCAACTTCATGCGCCACACCATGGCGTACCGCGAGGTCGACGCGGACGGCAAGGACTCGATCCGCCTCGACTACAAGCCGGTCGTCCAGACCCGCTACCAGCCGATGGAGCGTAAGTACTGATGAGCACCGCGACTCTCGACAAGGTCGAGGCCGAATCCGCGGCCTCGCCCTACATCACGGTCACCTTCCGTATCCGCCGGTTCAACCCGGAGGTCTCGGACGAGGCGATGTGGCAGGACTTCGAGGTCGAGATCGACCCGAAGGAGCGCGTCCTCGACGGTCTCCACAAGATCAAGTGGGAACTCGACGGCACGCTGACGTTCCGCCGCTCCTGCGCGCACGGCATCTGCGGCTCCGACGCCATGCGGATCAACGGCAAGAACCGCCTCGCGTGCAAGACCCTGATCAAGGACATCAACCCGGCCAAGCCGATCACGGTCGAGCCCATCAAGGGCCTCACGGTCCTGAAGGACCTCGTGGTCGACATGGAGCCGTTCTTCCAGGCGTACCGCGACGTCATGCCGTTCCTGATCACCAAGGGCAACGAGCCGACGCGTGAGCGCCTGCAGTCCGCCGAGGACCGCGAGCGCTTCGACGACACCACCAAGTGCATCCTGTGCGCCGCGTGCACCTCCTCGTGCCCGGTGTTCTGGAATGACGGCCAGTACTTCGGCCCGGCGGCGATCGTCAACGCCCACCGCTTCATCTTCGACTCGCGCGACGAGGCCGGCGAGCAGCGGCTGGAGATCCTCAACGACAAGGACGGCGTGTGGCGCTGCCGCACGACGTTCAACTGCACGGACGCCTGCCCGCGTGGCATCGAGGTCACCAAGGCGATCCAGGAGGTGAAGCGGGCGCTGATCACGCGCCGCTTCTGACCTCCGGTCCGGTTCGCACGGCGTGGGCCCCGCTTCCCCTTCGGGGGAGGCGGGGCCCACGTGCGTCCGGCGTGACCGGAGGGCCGGTTCCGCTGTGGGCGCGCGCCGTCCCCGGCGTCCGGGGCGCCGGGCCGTTCCGGCTCGTCCCGGGCGTCGGCGGTTACCGGCCCGAACCCCGGGGACCAGGTCGCCGGAGCCAGGTCGCCGGATCGGCGGCGGCCCACCCGCTCCACTCCGTCACCTCGACCGCCACGACCGGCCCTTCCGGCGGCCGGTCCCGGTACTGCGGGTACTTCTCCGCCAGCAGGGCGAGCGGGGTGCGGCAGTGCGCCGGGTCCGTGCGGACGGTCGCGCGGCCGTCCGCACGCGCCCACCACAGCGTGGTCCAGTCGCCGGCGTAGTGGTCGGCGAGGAGGGCGACGCGGGGGTTCTGTTCGATGTTGTGCAGGCGGCGCAGCTCGCGCGTGCGCTTCGGCTTGTGATCGACGGCGAAGTAGACGGTGTCCCCGGCCACGGCGAACGTGACCGGCACCAGGTGCGGCACGCCCTCCCGGCCGGCCGTGGCCAGCCGGGCGACCGGCGCCGCCGCGAAGCGCGCCCGCGCCTCGGCGGATCCCAGCCTCATGCCTCGACCGTAGCCCCCTCCCCGCCCTCCCCGAAGCGGGCCAGGGCCAGCGCGCCGGCGACCGCGAAGGCGAAGCCCGCGGCGGCGAGGGGGAGCAGGCCCGGGCGGGTGCGGTCGCCGAGCCAGACGATGCCGACCAGGGCCGGGCCGAGGGTCTCGCCGATGACCATGCCGGCCGTGGCCGCCGTCACCGAGCCGCGCTGCAGGGCCGACGTCAGCAGCAGGAACGCCGTACCGCCGCCGAGCAGCAGGGCGTACGACGCCGGGTTGCGGACCAGCGCGCCGAGGGAGAGGTCGTCGATCAGCCGGACGGCGACCTCCACCACGCCGAAGCCGAGGCCCGCGCCCAGGCCGAGCGCGGCCGCCCGGGCCCGGCCCGGCAGCCGCCCGGCGGCCCCGCCCAGGGCCAGGACGCCGGCCGCGACGGCCAGCGTGCCGGTGCGCAGGGCCGTGGAGCCCGTGCCGCTGCCCTCCGCGCCCGAGGCCAGGCCCAGCATCGCCAGACCCCCGCACACCACGGCGACCGCGCCCCACTCGATGCCGCTCAGCCGCACCCGCAGCACCCGCGACGCCACGACCGCCGTCACCGCGAGGCTCGCGGCGAGGGCGGCGCCCACGGCGTAGATCGGCAGGGAGCGCAGCGCGACGAGCTCCAGCAGGAAGCCCGCGGCGTCCAGGGCGAGCCCGGCCAGATAGCGCCACTGCCGCAGCACCCGCAGCAGGAGGACGGGATCCACGCCCGAGCCGCTGCCCGGCGCGGACGCCCGGGCGGCGACGGCCTGCAGGACGGACGCGGTGCCGAAACACACCGCCGAACCCAGCGCGCACAGCATCCCGAGAAGCACCATCCGACTGTAGGCCGCCCGGGGCCGCGCGGGGGGCTCCCCGCCGTTCCCCGGCCGGATGCGCCCTTTAGGGTGAGGAGCCTGCACGACATGAGCAGTACATGACGGGGGTCATCTGCATGGCGGAAAAAGACGACATACCGGGAACGCCGGGGAAGAACCGGCCGGGGAAGAACCGGAAGACGCGGCGCCGGCTGCGCTCCTCCACGGTCGTCCTCGGCAGCATGGGCGCACTCGCCGCCGCCCTCACCTCCTGCGGCTCCGAACCGGACAAGCGCTGCGTCGACCCGAAGAGCTACGACGCGGGGCGCGGCGGCTACCGCCTCCTCGACCCCAAGGCCTGCTCGAACAAGAACAGCGGCAGCGGCTCGACCACCTCCACCGGCCGCTGGTACTACGGCGCCAACCGCTCCGACGGCTACGCCAAGAGCGGCACCTTCAGCAAGAGCCAGGCCGTCGACCGCGGCGGCTTCGGCTGCTCCGGCTCGGGCTCCTCCGGCGGCTGACCGCATGCGCCGCCACCGCACCGAGCCCCGCCCCGGCTGGCAGGCGACCGTGGAGGAGCAGGGGGTCATCTACCCCCTGACCCGCCTCCCCGACGGTTCCCTGCGCCCGTACTGGGACGAGAGCGCGTACTACTCCTTCACGCTCGCCGAGGTCGAGGCCCTGGAGGAGACCGTCGCCGAGCTGCACGAGATGTGCCTGGAGGCCGCCGCGCACATCGTGGCGCACGACCGCTTCGCCGAACTCGGCCTCACCGACCCGCGGCTGACCGCCCTGGTCGCCGAGTCCTGGCGCCGCCGCGCCGAACTGCCCTCGCTCTACGGCCGCTTCGACCTGCGCTACGACGGCGGCGGCCCGGCCAAGCTGCTGGAGTACAACGCCGACACGCCCACCTCCCTGGTGGAGGCGGCGAGCGCCCAGTGGTTCTGGATGGAGGACCGCTTCCCCGGCCTCGACCAGTGGAACTCCCTCCACGAGCGCCTGGTCGAAGCCTGGCGGCGGCAGGCCCCGCTGCTGCCGCCCGGCGCGCCGCTGCACTTCGCGCACTCCGCCGCCGACGAGCTCGGCGAGGACCTGATGACGGTCGCCTACCTGCGCGAGACCGCCGAGCAGGCCGGCCTCACGACCCGTGCCATCCCGGTGGAGGACATCGGCTGGGACGCCCTCTCCGGCCGCTTCGTCGACGAGCGGTACTCCTTCCTCCGCTCCTGCTTCAAGCTCTACCCGTGGGAGTGGCTGACGAGTGACCGCTTCGGCCCGCACGCCCTGGACACCCTCGACAACGGCGGCGGCACGGGCTCCACGCTGTGGATCGAGCCGGCGTGGAAGATGCTGCTGTCCAACAAGGCGCTCCTGGCGATCCTGTGGGAGCTCCACCCGGGCCACCCGAATCTCCTCCCCGCCCACCTCGACGGCCCGCGGGAGCTCGCCCGCGGCGGCGGCTGGGCCGCCAAGCCGCTGCTGGGCCGGGAGGGCGCCGGCATCACCCTGCACGAGGCCGGGGCCGACCCCGTCGTACGGGACGAGCCGTGCTGCTACCAGCAGTTGTGCCCGCTCCCGGACTTCGACGGCAACCGCACGGTCCTCGGCGCGTGGGTCGTCGACGGGGAGCCGGCGGGGCTGGGCATCCGGGAGTCGGCGGGCCTGATCACGGACGAGTACGCGCGGTTCGTCCCGCACGTGATCGACGGCTGAGCCGTCAGGCCGGTCCGGGCAGTCCGTCCAGGCGGGCCGGTTCGGGCGCGGACAGGTGGAGCACCTCGTACCGCTCGGTGGCGTCCTCGCCGGGCGGTACGGCCTCCGCCCACAGCACGAAGCGCAGCAGCTGCCAGTGGTGCGGGTCGACGGCGAGGGCGGCCGTGTGCACGCCGTCGCGGGCGGCGAGTTCGCGCAGGGCGGCGGTCTCCGCCGCGACCGCCTCGGTCAGTCCCTCGGCGGGCAGCGGGGTCAGCCGCCGCGACGCCGCCCGCGGCAGCGCGCCCCGCGCGGGCCCGGCCTCGGCGGCGATCCCCGTCCAGTGCCGCACGACGGGCCGCCCGAAGGCCTGGACGATGCCCTCGAACCCGCCGCCGCCGACGAGGAAGTGGCTCATCGCGGCGGTGTCGTTCCACAGGTAGAACGGCGCGTACTGGTTGACGGGCGAGCCGTTCACGCCGCGCTCGCGGATGACGTAGGCCTTCAGGGCCAGGCCGGCGCGGTCGTCGAGGATGTGGCCGCGGGCGGCGACGCGCTCGCGGATGATCCCCATGTCGTAGTCGGCGGGGAGAGTGATCTCGTACTGCTTTGCGTACACGGTGCGTTGTGCCTTTCGCGTGCTCAGGCGGCGTGTGTGCTCAGACGACGGGTTCGGACGGGTAGCAGGCGCCGGTGACGGGCTCGCCGCGCTCGGCCTCGGTGCCGTCCTCGGCGGCCGTCAGGACGGCCAGGTGGGTCATGGAGGTCGTGGGCCCGGCGCCGTGCCAGTGCCACTCGCCGGGGGCGATGTGCACCCGGTCGCCGGCCCGTACGACCTCGACCGGGCCGCCCCGGCGCTGCATCAGCCCGGTGCCTTCGGTGATGTGCAGGAACTGGCCCTCGGGGTGACGGTGCCAGTGGGTGCGGCTGCCCGGCTCGAACCGGACGTCGTCGATGCGAAGCCGCGAGGGGGCCTCCTCGGCGGCGGCGATCGACGTGACGTGGACGGTGCCGGTGACCCACTCGGACGAGGGCGTGGACGTGGTCGCTGCGGTGCGCGTGATCTGCATGGCCGGCTCCGGTCAGGAAGCGGTGGACTGCGCGGCGAGGAGCCCGAGCACCCCGTCGACGGCCTGCTCGAACGGGGCGGTCGAGTCGGCCGCGCGGGCCAGGACGTAGCCGCCCTGGAGGACGGCGACGACGGTCGCGGCGGCGACCCCGGGGTCGAGGGCGGCGGACAGCTCGCCGCGCGCGACGCCCTCCGCGAGCACCTCGGCGAGCCGCCCCCGCAGCCACACGAACGTCTCGTCCACGGGCGCCCGCAGCGCCGGGTCGGCCATGACGTCGGGGTCCTGCGTCAGCCGCCCGACGGGGCACCCCTTGAGGACGTCGCGCTCGCGCCGCAGGTAGGCCGTGATCCGCTCCAGGGCGGTGCCCGGCCCGCCGAACTGCTCCTCGGCCTTGCCCCGCATCTCCTCGGCGGTCCGCCGGATGGCCGCCAGCGCGAGGTCCGGCTTCCCGCTGAAGTGGTGGTACATGCTGCCCTGCCCGGCCCCGGCGCGCTGCTGGATGGCCTTGGGGCTGGTGCCGACGTAGCCGCGCTCCCACAGCAGCTCGCGGGTGCTCTCGATGAGGCGTTCCGAGGTGTCCGAGGTGATCATGAGAGGAGTGTACATACCAGTAGGTACAGAAGATCAAGAGAGGGGCGGCGGGCCCATCGGCCCGCCGCCCCGGCTCCGTCAACCGCTCGGTCGCTCAGCCGCCCAGTACCGCCCGCAGCTGGTCCAGCCCCCAGTCCAGGTCCTCCTTGCTGATCACCAGCGGCGGGGCGATGCGGATCGTCGAGCCGTGCGTGTCCTTGACCAGGACGCGTCGCTCCATCAGCCGCTCCGAGATCTGCCGCCCCGTGCCGTGGGACGGCGCGATGTCGACGCCCGCCCACAGGCCACGCCCGCGCACCGCCTCGACCGCGCCGCCGCCCACCAGCAGGTTCAGCTCCTGGTGGAGGTGCTCGCCGAGCTCGGTGGCGCGCTGCTGGAACTCGCCGGACTTCAGCATCGCCACGACCTCCAGCGCCACCGCGCAGGCCAGCGGGTTCCCGCCGAACGTCGAGCCGTGCTCGCCCGGCCGGTACACGCCGAGGACGTCGCGGTCCGCCACCACGGCCGACACCGGCACCACACCGCCGCCGAGCGCCTTGCCCAGCACGTACACGTCGGGGACGACGTCCTCGTGGTCGCACGCGAACGTTCTGCCCGTGCGGCCCAGCCCGGACTGGATCTCGTCCGCGATGAAGAGCACCCCGCGCTCGGCGGTCAGCCGCCGCACCCCCGGCAGGTATCCGGCCGGCGGCACGAGCACTCCCGCCTCGCCCTGGATCGGCTCCAGCAGCACCGCGACCGTGTCGTCGTCGAGCGCCGCCTCCAGGGCGGCCAGGTCGCCGTACGGGACGATCTCGAAGCCCGGTGTGTACGGACCGAAGTCCGCCCGCGCCTCCTCGTCCGTCGAGAAGCTGATGATGGTGGTGGTGCGGCCGTGGAAGTTGTTTCCGGCCACGACGATCTTCGCCCGGCCGTCCGGCACGCCCTTCACCCGGTACCCCCACTTGCGGGCGGTCTTCACGGCCGTCTCGACCGCCTCCGCGCCCGTGTTCATGGGCAGCACCATCTCCTTGCCGCACAGCGCGGCCAGCTCGGTGCAGAACTCCGCGAAGCGGTCGTGGTGGAAGGCGCGCGAGGTCAGCGTCACCCGATCGAGCTGTGCCTTCGCGGCGTTGATCAGCCGCCGGTTGCCATGGCCGAAATTGAGTGCGGAGTACCCGGCGAGCATGTCGAGATAGCGCCGCCCCTCGACGTCCGTCATCCAGGCGCCCTCCGCATACGCGACGACGACCGGCAACGGGTGGTAGTTGTGCGCGCTGTGGGCCTCAGCGGCGGCGATGCTGCGTTCCGTGGATGTCACCGTGTGCTCCGTTCGTGTACGGGCATGCGTGTGCGGGCATTGCCGTGCCCCCTGTTCCACCTTTCTACTACTCGCGGCCCCACCGTCGGACGGAGTCGGGCACCGCACCTGAGAGAATGTGCGCATGGCCCTCGATCGACCGCGCGCTCTCTCCGGTATCCAGCCCACCGCAGGCTCGTTCCACCTGGGGAACTACCTCGGTGCCGTCCGCCAGTACGTGGCCCTGCAGGAGACCCACGACGCCTTCTACATGGTGGTCGACCTGCACGCGATCACCGTGCCGCAGGACCCGAAGGAGCTGCGGGCCAACACCCGCCTCGCCGCGGCCCAGCTGCTCGCCGCCGGCCTCGACCCGGAGCGCTGCACCCTCTTCGTGCAGAGCCACGTCCCCGAGCACGCCCAGCTCGGCTGGGTGATGAACTGCCTCACCGGCTTCGGCGAGGCCTCCCGGATGACGCAGTTCAAGGACAAGTCCGCCAAGCAGGGCGCCGGCGCCACCACGGTCGGCCTGTTCACCTACCCGATCCTCCAGGTCGCCGACATCCTCCTCTACCAGGCGCACTCCGTCCCGGTCGGCGAGGACCAGCGCCAGCACATCGAGCTCACGCGCGACCTGGCCGAGCGCTTCAACGGCCGCTTCGGCGACACCTTCACCCTCCCGGCCGCACACATCGTCCGCGAGACCGCGAAGATCTACGACCTGCAGGACCCGACGGCGAAGATGAGCAAGTCGACGCCGAACCCCAAGGGCCTGATCAACCTCCTCGACGAGCCCAAGGTCTCCGCCAAGAAGATCAAGAGCGCCGTCACGGACACCGACACGGTGATCCGCTTCGACCCCGAGAACAAGCCCGGCGTCAGCAACCTGCTCACCATCTACGCCACGCTCACCGGTACGGGAATGGCCGAACTGGAGCAGAAGTACGAGGGCAAGGGCTACGGTGCGCTGAAGACGGACCTCGCCGAGGTCATGGTGGAGTGGGTGACGCCGTTCCGCGCCCGCACGCAGGAGTACCTCGACGACCCGGAGACGCTGGACTCCGTCCTCGCCAAGGGCGCCGAGAAGGCCCGCGCGGTCGCGGCGGAGACGCTCGCCCAGGCGTACGACAAGGTCGGTTTCCTGCCCGCCAAGCACTGAGGGCACGGAGAGACCAGGAGCTCTGGCACGGGGTGCGGCACAGCCGTCACACTGGCCACGGGGACATACAGGCGCACAGGAGGGAGAACGCAATGGGGACCGTGACGCTCGGCGTGTCGATCGCGGTCCCGGAGCCGTACGGCAGCTTCCTCCAGAAGCGCCGCGAGGGCTTCGGGGACCCGCACGCACACGGCATCCCCACGCACGTCACCCTCCTGCCGCCCACCGAGGCCGACGCGTCCTCGCTGCCCGCGATCGAGGAGCACCTCGCCCGCGTCGCCGCCGAGTGCCGCCCCTTCCCCATGCGCCTGGCCGGGACCGGCACCTTCCGGCCCCTCTCCCCCGTCGTCTACGTCAACGTGGTCGAGGGCTCCGCCTCCTGCGCCTGGCTGCAGAAGCGCATCCGCGACGACTCCGGGCCCGTCGCCCGCGAGCTGCAGTTCCCCTACCACCCGCACGTCACCGTCGCCCACGGCATCGCCGAGGAGGCCATGGACCGGGCCTACGCCGAGCTGGCCGGGTTCGAGGCCGCCTGGACGATCGACGCCTTCGCCCTCTACGAGCAGGGCCCGGACGGCGTGTGGCGGCTGGAGCGCGAGTATCCGTTCGGGGAGGGGGAGGGGACGGCGCCGGCCGTCCCCCACCAGACGGGCGTCCGGCCGCCCGCCCCCTCGCGCTAGCGCCCCCTCCGCATGGGCGTACGCCCACCTCAGGGTGGTAGACGTACGCCATGGAATGGCTGACGCGGCTGCCCGGCATCGGGCCCCTGACCTCCCGCCTGATGCGAACCCACGCCTGGCGCTCCTACGAGACCCTGGACCGGGTGAAGTGGACCCGGCTCGCCGCCGCGATCACCTTCACCAGCTTCGTCGCCCTCTTCCCGCTGCTCACCGTGGGCGCCGCCGTCGGCGCGGCCGTCCTCAGCGAGGAGCGCATGCGGGACCTGGAGCGGCGCCTCGCCGAGCAGGTCCCCGGCATCTCCGGCCAGCTCGACCTCAGCAGCCTGGTCGACAACGCGGGCACGGTGGGGATCGTGGCCGGAGCGCTGCTGCTGTTCACGGGCATCAGCTGGATCGGCTCGCTGCGGGAGTGCCTGCGCGCGGTCTGGGAGAAGGAGGAGAGCCCCGGCAACCCCGTCCTCCTCAGGCTCAAGGACGGGGCGCTGCTGCTCGGCCTCGGCGGCGTCGTCCTGCTCTCGCTCGCCTGCTCCGTCTTCGCGTCGGCGGCCGTGGACTGGGTGGTCGGCAAGGCCGGGCTGGACGGTGTCGGCGGGCTGCTGACCGCGGCCGGCTTCTGCATCGCCGTCCTCGCCGACTTCCTGCTGATGCTCTACGTCCTGTCGCGGCTGCCCGCCGTGCAGCCGCCGGTGCGCCGCCTCGTCGTCGGGGCGCTCATCGGGGCGATCGGCCTGGAGGTGCTGAAGCTCCTGCTGGGCGGCTATCTGCGGGGCGTGGCGGCGAAGAGCATGTACGGCGCGTTCGGCACGCCGATCGCCCTGCTCCTGTGGATCAACTTCATGGCGAAGCTGACGCTGTTCTGCGCGGCGTGGACGGCTACGCCGTCGCTTGCGGAGAAGCCCGCCGCGACGGCGCGCGACCACGACGGCGAGGGTCCGGCGGAATAGGCGCCCACCGGACCCGGCACGCCCCGGCTACGCCTTCGGGCGAGGCCACCGGCGGTGGACGACGAACGCGCCCGCGCCCAGGGCCACCAGCGCGCCGCCCGCGATGCCCAGGGCCGTCCACATGCCGCCGGAGCCCGAGCCGGCCACCGAGGCCTGTGCGTGGTCGCCGCCGGCCTGGCCGCCGCCGCCCTTGGCGTTCCCGGTGCCCCCCTTCGGGGGAACCAGCATGCCGACCGGCTTGACGCGCCCGGCGGCCTCGAAGCCCCAGTCCAGCAGCCGCTCGGTCTCCTTGTAGACCTCGTGCGGCTCCTGGATGTCCGGGTTCATGACCGTCACCAGCAGCTTGCGGCCGTCGTGCTGGGCGACGCCGGTGAAGGTGTTGCCCGCGTTCGTGGTGGAGCCGTTCTTGACGCCCGCCATGCCCTTGTACGGGCCGTGCTCCATGCCCTCGCCCGTCAGCAGCCGGTTGGTGTTCACGATGGCGAAGCTCTCCCGCTGCTTGCCGGGCTGCTCCTCGCCGGGGAACTGCGCCGAGACCGTCGAGCAGTACTCCCGGAAATCCGCCTTCTGCAGGCCCGAGCGGGCGAACAGCGTCAGGTCGTACGCGCTGGAGACCTGCCGGTCGGCGTCGTAGCCGTCGGGGGTGACGACGTGGGTGTCGAGCGCCTGCAGCTCCTCGGCGTGCGCCTGCATGTCCTTGACGGTCTTCGGGATGCCGCCGTTCATCGAGGCCAGCACCCGTACCGCGTCGTTGCCCGAGCGCAGGAAGACGCCCAGCCACAGGTCGTGGACGCTGTACGTGGAGCCTTCCTTGACGCCCACGGCGCTGCTGCCCGCGCCCATGCCCTCCAGGTCGGCGGGGACGACCTTGTGGGTCTTCGTCCGGGGCAGCTTCGGCAGCACGGTGTCCGCGAAGAGCATCTTCAGCGTGGAGGCGGGAGGCAGCTCCCAGTGCGCGTTGTTCGCGGCGAGGATCTCGCCCGACTCGGCGTCCGCCACGAGCCAGGAGCGGCCGCTGAGCTCGGTGGGCAGCTGCGGGGCGCCCGGGCCGAGCTGCACCTGCGGACCGGGGCGGCCCAGCATCTCCCCGCCCACGGTGGACATCCGGGACGGCGGCGTCCGGGGCGCGCGCCGGCCGTTGCCCTTGCCGTCGTCCTCCCGGCCGGCCGCGCCGCCGTTCGCCGAGGCGGCCGGGTTCGCACTGGCACCGGACGGGCTCGGGCTCACGCTGGGGCGGCTCGGGCTCGGGCTCGGCGGGGCCGTGGGGTCGGCCAGGGCGGGGGCGGCGGTCATCAGCGGGACGAGCAGGGAGGCGGTGGCCGCGAGCGCGGCGGCCCCGCGGCGGCGGCGCGTCGCGGCGGCCCGCGTGGGGTGTGATGTCGTCGTCGGCACGTCCGTGAAACTACCCCGCCACCTGAGGGTTCCAGTCGCCGCCTCACTGGCTCGGATGACGGCCGGGGACCCGATAGGACTATTGCGCTGACCCGAACGCATACTGAAACCCATGCCGAGCACTACGCCTGACGCGCCCGCCGCGGCCCCCGCTCCCGCCGCGTCGCCCGCCCCCGCCGTCCTCTCCCGTCCCGTCTCCTGGTTCCTGCTCGCCTTCGGCGTGTGGAGCTGGGTCATCTGGATCACCTTCGCGAAGAATCTGTGGAAGGACGGCAGCGGTCTCGCCTTCGACGACGCGGGCGACCCGACCGCGTACTTCTGGGTGCATCTGCTGCTCGCAATCACCTCTTTCCTTCTGGGGACGGCTGTGGGGCTGATCGGGTTGCGCGGGGTGCGGGCGCTGCGGCGCACGTCATAGGGCGCCCCTCGCAGGGCGTGCGGCCGGGCCGGGTGCGGCCGGGTCAGATGCGGCCGAGCTCCCAGAGCCGCCACAGGCCGGTGCCGTCCGACAGGAACTGCGTCCCGGAGACGGTCGACGAGCTCAGCACGTAGTCCTTCTTCTGCCACAGGGGGACGACGGGCACGTCCCGGGCGATGATCTCCTGGATGGCCCGGAACTCCCTGGTGACGCGGCTGCGCTGGTAGCTGCCCTGCGTGGCGCGGATGAGCTGCTCGACCCTGGGGTTGTCGTAGCCGGAGCGGAAGCTGGAGGAGCGGCCGACGAGGGGCGCGGTGAAGTTGTCCGGGTCGGGGAAGTCGGCGAGCCAGCCGACGCAGTACGCGTCGTAGGCGCCCCGGGCGTAGCCCTTCTGGAACTCGGTCCACTCCACGTACTGCGTCGCCACCTCGAACAGCCCGGTGCCCTCCAGCTGCTTCTTCAGCAGGGCCGCCTCCTCCTGGGTGGCGGCGCCCTGCGAGAAGGCGATGGTGAAGCGGACCGGGGTGGTGATGCCGGCCCGGCGGAGGAGGGTGCGGGCGGCTTCCGGGTCGGGCTGGGGGTGGAGGTCGAAGAAGGCCGTGGAGTGGCCCGTGAGGCCCTGGGGGATCAGGGAGTACAGGGGCTCGACGGTGCGGCGGTGGACGTCGCGCGCGAGGGCCTCGCGGTCGATGACGGCGGCGACCGCCTCGCGGACCGGCTGCTGCTCGAACGGGGAGCCGGCGCGCAGGTTGAAGAACAGGGAGCGGGTCTCGGAGCCGGCGCTCTCCATGAGCTTCACGCCGCTGTCCGACAGGGAGTGCCCGGCGATGTCGGCCGGCGGCATCAGGCGGCCGGCGACGTCGATGGACCGCTCCTTCCAGGCCCGGCTCATCGCCGCCGCGTCGCGGTAGTAGTGGACGCTGACGGCGCCGCCCTTGTGCTTGACGGCTCCCTGGTAGTTCTTGCTGGGCCGCAGCTCGGCGACGGTCTTGGGGCGGTAGCTCTCCAGGCGGTACGGGCCGGAGCCGTCGGCTTCGGTGCCGGTGCGGAGGCGGTCGCCGGGGTAGCGCGAGCTGTCGACGATGGCGCCGGCGCCGGTGGCTATCTTGAACGGGAACGTGGCGTCGGGGACCCGTAATTGGAAGGTGATGGTCCGGTCTTCGGTCGTGACCGTCTCCAGCGTGTCGAGCAGTGACAGCGGCCCCTGCGGGGACTTGATCCGCTTGATGCGCTCGAAGGAGAACTGTACGTCCTTGACGGTCACCTCGCGGCCGTTCCCGAACTTCAGCCCCTCGCGCAGCTCGCACTGGAACGTCCGCAGGTCACCGCCGTGGAAGCCGCAGCGGCTCGCGGCGTCCGGCACGGGGACGCCCGTGCCGGGCGTGTAGGTCAGTAACGACTGGTAGAGGTTGCTGAACAGCGCCCAGGAGCCGGCGTCGTAGGCCCCGGCGGGGTCGAGCGTGGTGACGGTGTCCGTGGTGCCGACGCTGATCGGCCCCTGGTCGTCGTCCCCCAGGGGCATCAGCTCGCACCCCGCCAATCCGCTGCCCAGCACCACGGCGGCCACCAAGGCCGCTCCCGCCCGCACCCCGCGCATCGCCGCGCCCCCTCCGCCCAGTGATGCGCCACACTCAAACACAGGAACGGGCGCCCGTCCGGCGATTCGGGCAAGTGATCGTCAGAGTTCCTTTCGGGCGAGGAAGTCCAGGATCAGCTTCTCCCACTCGCGCGGCTTCTCGGCCATCGGGACGTGCCCGGTGTCCAGCTCGGTGTACTCCGCACCCGGTATGTGCTCCGCCAGGAAACGGGAGTTGGAGGGGGAGACGAGGGTGTCCTGAAGGGTGGCGATCACCAGCGTGGGGACGGAGATGCCGGCGAGGTGGGGCGTGTTGTCGGTCGCCGCGACCACCGCGGCCTGCTCGGCCGTACCGGCCGGGACGCCCTCGGCGATCAGCTTCAGGAGCGCCGGCACCTCCCGCTCGGGCACGGCGTTGAAGAACTCCTCGCCGAAGCCGCTCAGCGCGACGAAGTGGGCGAAGCCCTCGGTGTCGCCCGCCGCGAGCAGCCGCTGCCACATCGCCAGGGAGGACCGCGTCCGGTTGTCCGGCCGGGCCAGGCCGGCCGTCAGGACCAGGCCGCGCACGCGGTCGGGGTGGCGGGCCGCCGTCCGTACGGAGACCAGGGTGCCCAGCGAGTAGCCGAGGAGGGTGAAGGTGTCCAGGCCCGCCTCGTCCGCGGCGGCCACGACGCCGTCCACGAGCCCGTCCAGGGTCAGCGGGCCGGCCGAGCGCGGGGTCGCCCCGGAGCCGGGGTAGTCGGGCGCGACCACGGTGTGGTGAGCGGCGAGGGCCGGGATGATCGGAGCGTAGTTGCCCTCGATGCTGCCGCCCGCGCCGTGCGCGAGGAGCAGACCGGGACCGGAGCCGTGGACGGTGGTGGAGAACGCGGGAATCTGTGTCATGGCCACGAGGTTGCCGTATGACATCAGTGTCAAGGTCAAGTCCTGACGGGGGAGAACCGCCCATGCGCATCGGAGAGCTGTCGCGTCGCACCGGAGTGAGCCCCCGGCTCCTGCGCTACTACGAGGAGCAGGGCCTGCTCCGCTCCGAGCGGGACGCCAACGGCTACCGCAGGTATCACCCGGAGGCCGCCGACCGCGTGGGGCGCATCCGCGAGTTCCTCGACGCGGGCATGACCACGGAGACCATCCGCGGCCTGCTGCCCTGCGCCCAGGGCGGCCCCGGCCTGCAGACCTGCTCGCACACCGTCCAGGTGCTGGACGACGAGCTCACCCGGGTGGACGCGCAGATGGCCGAGCTCCAGCGCCGCAAGGAGGCGCTGCGCGGGGTCACCGAGGCGATGGACGCCCGCCGCCGCGAGGACGAGGCCCTCGCGGTCGCGGCGCTCAGGTCGGCCTGACGGCCCCTCACTCCGCGGGCGGCAGCACCCTCAGCAGTGCCTCCAGGGCGCCCGGGAACGCGTGGTCCGGCGGGGTGCCGTAGCCGACGATGAGGCCGTCGGGGGTGGGGGCGGACGTGGCCGGCGGGGTGACGCGGAGGGGGGAGAGGCCCTCCAGGGCCAGGCCCTCCCAGGCCGCGGCCTGCAGGGTCGGGTGCTCGGTGCCGGGCGGGAGTTCGAGGACGGCGTGGAGGCCCGCCGCGATGCCGGTGACCTTGATGTGCGGGGCGCGTTCGGCGAGGACCTCGACGAGCCGGTCGCGCCGCCGCCGGTACCGCAGCCGCATCGCGCGGACGTGCCGGTCGTAGGCCCCCGAGGTGATGAACTCCGCGAGCGTCAGCTGCTCCAGGGCCCCCGAGCTCCACTCCCCCGCCTGCTTGTGGGCCAGCACCTCGCCGGCGAGGTGCTCCGGCAGCACCATCCACGCGAGCCGCAGCCCCGGCGCGAGGGACTTGCTGGCCGTGCCGAAGTAGACGATGCGCTCCGGGGCGAGGCCCTGCAGGCAGCCCACGGGCTGCCGGTCGTAGCGGAACTCGCCGTCGTAGTCGTCCTCCAGGATCGTTCCGCCGGTGCGGGCCGCCCAGTCGACCACCGCGGCGCGCCGCCCGGGGTGCAGGGGGACGCCGGTCGGGAACTGGTGCGCGGGGGTGACGAGCACCGACCGCGCGCCCGCCTTGCCGCCCTCCAGCACGCCGACGTCGGCGCCCTCCCCGTCCAGCGGCATCGGCAGGCACCGCAGCCCCGCCCGCTCCAGCGCCTCGCGGTGGAACCACAGCCCGTACTCCTCCACCCCCATCTCCCGCGTCCCGCGCTCCCGCAGCACCCGGCTCACCAGCCCCAGGCCCTGGGTGAAGCCCGCGCACACCACGATCCGCTCCGGGTCGGCGTGCACGCCGCGCGCCCGCGCCAGATAGCCCGCGAGAGCGGTCCGCAGCTCGATCCGGCCCCGCTCGTCGACGTGCCCGAACGCGTCGTTCGGGGCGGCCGCCATCGCGCGGCGGGCCGCGGCGAGCCACGCGGCGCGCGGGAACGCGGAGACGTCGGCGGTCCCGGGGCGCAGGCTGTAGGCGGCCCGTCGCGGCGTCCGCACGGGCGGCGTCCGGCGTTCGGGCGCCC
>NZ_PXWG01000128.1 GCF_003011965.1 Streptosporangium nondiastaticum | reverse complement strand
GGGCGCGGCCGGGGCCTGCGCGGCGCCGGCCGCGGTCACAGCCTGCCCCGGCGGAGCCGATGCCGTGCCCGGCTTGTAGTCGGCGAAGAAGTCCCACCAGGCTCGGTCGACCGAGTTCGGGTCCTGGAGGTACTGCTGGTAGATCTCGTCGACGAGCCACTCATTGGGACCGAATACGTCTGCAGGGCTCTTGCCCTGCCCGTCTTGGTCGGTCGAGATGCTCGAGGTGTTGGGGGACTGTGGCGACACGGCGGTAACCGCCCTCTTCCGCTTCACAAGGTGATGGACAGCGGGAATAAAGGCTACGCCTGTCTGCACGGTTGATGCAGGCCACCCGGGCAAGCAGTCGCGCAAGTCACATTTGCTCGGGGGTTTCGGGGCATGACTTGGCGGGAAACACACGGGGTTCTGACCGCCCCGGGTGCATCAGGGTTCGCTCCAGCGCGCCCCACACTCCCTCGAATGTGTGCCTCCGCCATCGACCATACGTCAACATTGATCGCGAGGTCCGCCCGGAAGAGTGACCTGGATGCGGCAACCGTGGGGGGATTCGGCCACCCCGATGGACCCGCCGTGCAGATCCACCGCCCAGCGCGCGATCGCCAGGCCCAGCCCCGTGCCGCCGTCGGTGCCCGGGCCCTGCTGGCCCGAGCCGCCCCGGTTGAACCGCTCGAAGACCCGGTGCCGCTCCGCCTCGGGGATGCCCGGGCCCTCGTCCAGCACCTCCAGCGCCAGCGACTGCGGCCCCTCGCCCCGCCGCGCCCGCACCGTGACCCGGCCGTGCGGCGGGCTGTGCTTCACGGCGTTGTCCACGAGGTTCGCCACCACCTGGTGCAGCCGCTCCGCGTCCGCGTGGGCCGTCAGCTCCGGCGGGGACACGTCCAGGTGCAGATGGACGTCCTTGCGGGCGTGCGGAGACGAGCTGGAACCGTTGGCCATGCTCGCCTCCTTCAGGATGCCCGCCAGGTACGGCCACACCTCGAAGCGGCGCGCGTGCAGCGGCACGACCCCGTTGTCCAGCCGGGACAGGTCCAGCAGCTGCTCCACCAGCCGGCCGAGCCGCTCCGTCTGCCGCAGCGCCGTCCGCATCGTCTCCGGATCCGCGGCCGACACGCCGTCCACCACGTTCTCCAGCACCGCCCGCAGGCCCGCGATCGGGGTCCGCAGCTCGTGCGAGACGTTGGCGACGAGCTCCTTGCGGTGGGTGTCCACCGCCTCCAGATCGGCCGCCATGCGGTTGAACGCGTTCGCCAGGTGCCCGAACTCGTCCCGCCGCCCGGCGCCCACCCGGCGCGTGTAGTCACCCTGCGCCATGGCGCGCGTGACCTCGGTCATCTCGTCCAGCGGCGCGGTCAGGCCCTGCGCGACGAACTGCGTTATCAGCAGCGAGGCGATGATCGAGAAGACGGTGATCACCCGGAGCTCGGTCGCCGACCGGATCGCGACGAACACCAGGAAGGTCGTTATCACCACCGAGCCGATGACCAGGGCGCCCAGCGCCGCCTTCACCGACCGGTAGGGGTCCAGCGGCCGCAGCGCCTCCCAGACCCGCCCGCCGAGGCCCGCCACCGGGATGCCGACGCCCCTGCGGCGCTCGGCGCCGCCCCGTGGGCCGGCCGTGCCGCCGGTCACGCCGTGCCGCCTGTCATCCCGCACTGCCCGTCATATCGTGCCGCCGGTCATGCCGCCGGGGTCTCCAGCGCGTAGCCCACGCCGTGCACCGTGCGGATCCGCTCCGCGCCGATCTTCCGGCGGAGCGCCTTGATGTGGCTGTCGACCGTACGGGTGCCCGAGGCGTCCGCCCAGTCCCACACCTCCGCCAGCAGCTGCTCGCGGGAGAGGACGGCGCGCGGCGTGTTCGCCAGGCACACCAGCAGGTCGAACTCGGTCGGCGTCAGGTGCACGTCCGCGCCTCTGACCCGGACCCGCCGCTGCGCGTGGTCGATCTCCAGCTCGCCCAGCCGCAGGATGCCGCTGCGCGGGGTGTGCGCGGCCAGCGCGGCCCGCTCCACGCGGCGCAGCAGGACGTGCACCCGCGCCGCCAGCTCGCGCATGGAGAACGGCTTGGTCATGTAGTCGTCCGCGCCGACGCCCAAGCCGACCAGCATGTCGGTCTCGTCGTCACGCGCCGTGAGCATCAGGACGGGCACCGGCCGCTGCGCCTGCACCCGCCGGCACACCTCCAGGCCGTCGAAGCCCGGCAGCATCACGTCGAGCACCAGCAGGTCGGGCTGCCACGCCTCGGCGGTGTCGACGGCCGCCGGCCCGTCGCCCGCGGTGCGGACCTGGAAGCCCTCGGCCCGCAGCCGGGCCGCGATGGCGTCCACGATGGTCCGGTCGTCCTCGACCACCAGCACCCGGCGCTGCGCCCCGGCGGACGCGGCGGCACCGTTCGGGCCGATGTGTGTCTGCTCCATGCGCGCCCCGCCCCTAGCGTCTTTCGTCGCGTCGTTCTTTGCCGGCCTCGGCAGCGCCGGCTTCGGCAGCTGTGGCAAGCAGGGTACGGGCACGCGGCGGGCGACGGCTACGCGGCACGTTGCCCGAGGTGCACTACGTCCGGTACGCCCCGGGCAACCGCGATCTCTTCGGTCCGTACCCCTTCGAAACCGGCATTCCGGAGGGCTTGCTCGAACCGGGCGGACGGCCGGGCCGACCATACGGCGAGCACACCGCCGGGCGTCAGGCGCTCCCGGCAGGCCGCGAGACCGGCGGGGGAGTACAGGCCGTCGTTGCTCTCCGTGACCGTCCAGTCGGGGCCGTTGTCGATGTCCAGGCACAGCGCGTCGTAGCGGGCGGCCGGGGACGCGTGCGCGTGGCCGAGGATGCCGAGGAGATCGCCCTCCACGATCTCCGTGCGGGGATCGGCGAGCGCCCGGGCCGAGATCCCGCCGAGCGGCCCCGCCCGGTGCCAGCCGATCACCGCGGGCTCCCGCTCCACGACCGTGATCCGCCCCCAGCGGGGCTCCTCCGCGGCCCGGGCGAGCGAGAAGCCGACGCCCAGCCCGCCGATGAGGACGGCGGGCTCCGCGCGGTCCGCGGGGAGCGCGGCCAGCGCCGCGTCCACGAGCACGCGCTCCGAGCGCCCGTCGGAGGTGTCCATCAGGAAGCACCCGTTCGCGATGATCTCGTGGACCGCGCCGTCCCCCGTGCCCCGGCGGCGCAGCACCACCTCTCCGTACGGGCCGTCCCGGCGGTCCAGGGTGACGGGCCCGCCGGGGGAGCCGGGAGCGTCGTGCGTGTCGTACGGGTCGCGCTGGAGGGTGGTCACGAGGTGGCCTCCGGGTCGGTCGGTACTCGGCGGACGCGGCAGGCGGATGTGAGGTTGACGGGCGTGACCGGAGTCACGGACTCGCTTGATTCCCCTGCCCTCGATGGACCTTAATCTCGGAGGGGGCGGAAGCGGGATCGCTTTTCGTCCCGCCGGGTGCCGGTACGGACCCCGCGAGGAAGGGGCTTGGCCGAGTGAACGAGGTGGACCCCGACGGCATGTCCCTGCGGCGCCCGCGGCGCGGCCCCGGGGCGCTCCGGCCGGGCCGGCTGCTCCGCGCCCTGCCCAGCCCCGCCGGCACGCCGTTCACGTTCTGCTACGCGCTGGTCCTGCTCGCCACCGCGATCTACACGGACTACGGCGACGAGGCCACCGTCAACGAGCTCCTGCGCGAGTCCAGCACCGACGCCGCGCACCTGGCCGAACAGCCCCTCGTCGTCCTGCTCGCCAGCGCCCTGTGGATAGCCGGCGGCCTGTACTCGCTGTACGGGATCCTCTTCGTCCTCGTCCTCTCCGCCCTGGAGAGGCGGACCGGCGGGGCCCGCACCGCCGGCGTCTTCCTCCTCGGCCACGTCCTGGCCACGCTCGCCACCGAGCTGCCCGTCGCGGGCGCCGTGGCCGCCGGGCAGCTGCCCGAGGCCTCCCTGCACCGCCTCGACTACGGCATCAGCTTCGGCGTGATGGCCTGCGTGGGCGCCCTCGCCGGGCTGCTGGGCCCGCGCGCGAAGTGGACCGTCCTGGGGCTCGCCTTCCTCATGTGCGCCCAGGACCTCGTCGAGTTCGCCGACCCCCTCGCCAGCTGGGGCCACCCCATAGCGCTGCTGACCGGCATGGCGTGCTGGGGCCTCCTGCGCGACAAGGGGCCGGCGGCCGCGTCAGCCGCGGACGGTGCCGTCCCAGGCCCACTCCGTGCGCCGCGGCAGGCCGGGGAGCGCGGTGCGGCCGGTGCACCACAGCAGGGTCTCGGCGGGGCCGTGGCCGGCCGGGGCGTCCGGGAAGAGCCGCTCGACGGCGGGCGCGCAGAGCTCGTCGGGCAGGCGGTGGCCGCCGGGGAACGCGGGGGCGAGCCCGAGGCCGCGCGCGATGTCGTCCGTGTGGAGCACGAGCTCCGTCACCCCCATGGCGGCGAAGCCGGGCGCGTCGGAGCGGCCCCACGGGTGCCAGGCGCGGTCCCCCTCGTCCGCGCCGCGGACGGTCGCGGCGAGCAGTGACGCGGCGATGCGGATGCCCTCCAGGCGGGCAGGTAGCGGGGCCTTGGGGTCGAGCGAGGCGAAGAGGGCGATGTAGCGGTCGGCGGGCCGGGCCGTGAGCAGGCCCGCGTAGCCGACGAGGCCGAGCGCGAGGTGGTCGAGCGTCGCGGCCGCGGACCACTCCAGGCCGGCCGCGGGCCGGGACCAGTCGAGGCCCGCGCCTTCCTCCAGGACCGCGGAGCAGTGATCGGCGGCGTAGCCGACGAGGGCGGCCCAGCCGGCGAGCGTGCGGGGCGCGGCGGACTCCCGTACGGGCGCGGTCATGCCCGGCCCCCCGCCCGGACGGACTCGATCAGGCGGGCGTAGCCGTCGGCGCCGTGGCCGGCCGCGACCGCCCGCTCGATGGAGGCCTTGAGCAGCTCCGGCAGCCCGGTGTCGAGGCCGCGCGCGGCGCTCGCGTGGACGAGGTGCTCGATCGCGCCGAGGTGGACGTCGAGGGTGGCGTCGTCGCCCGGGTAGACGCCCGCGTCGATCCGGGGCGCGTACGTGCTCATGAAGCCGTTGACCGCGGACATCCAGCGGATCGCGACGGGGGTGAAGGCGGTGGCGTCCACCTTGTCCGCGCCCGTCAGCGCGACGCCCTGCAGCCAGCCGGCGAGCGTCGACCACATCATGCCGAGCAGGGCGGTGTCGTAGAGGGAGGCGACGCCCGCGTCGTCGCCGAGGCCGACCGGGTCGCCCAGGCTCGCGAGGGTGTCCCGGTGCTCGGCGAAGGCCTGCGAGGAGCCGCTGTAGAGCAGCATGACCGCCGGGTTGCCGATGCCGGGCGGCGTCGACATGATCGCGCCGTCGAGGTAGGCGGCGCCGTGCCCGGCGGCCCAGGAGGCGCTCTCGCGGGCCTGCTCGGGGGTGCCGGACGTGAGGTTGACGAACGTGCGGCCGCGCAGGTCGTCCGCCAGCGGTTCGAGGACGCCGTGGACGGCGTCGTAGTCGGACAGGCAGGCGATGACCAGGGGGCTCGCCGCCACGGCCGCCGCGGCGGTCGCGGCCCGTGCGGCGCCGCGGGCGACCAGCGCCTCGTCCTTGCCCGCCGAGCGGTTCCAGACGGTGGTCTCGTGGCCGGCCGCCAGGAGGGCGCCGGCCAGGGCCGACCCCATCGAACCCAGGCCGAGAACGGTCACCTTCATGGGTGGTTTCTCCCCGTGTGTCACAGAAGTTGATCAAGTGCGACCAGCCTCGCACCGGCGCGGGCGCCCCGACAGTGGCGGAAGTGACGCACTCCGAAAAATTCCTGCCACTCCCGCCTAGGCTGGCGATCATGAGCGCCGGAACCGTGGCCGTGGCCGTGATCGACGACGACGTCCCCATGTGGGACCTGTACGAACTGGGAGTGGTCTGCACCGTCTTCGGCATCCCGCACCACGACCTCGCCGACCCCTGGTACGACCTGCGCGTGTGCTCCGCGGGCGGGGACGTGCCGCAGCCCGGCCCCTTCGGGCTCACGCTGCGCGCCTCGCACGGCCTGGAAGGGCTGGAGGGGGCGGACACCGTGATCGTGCCGTCGGTGCCCGAAGCGTGCATCGAGGGCGAGCGGGAACTGCCGGGCGAGCTGCTGGAGGCGCTGCGCCGCGCCGCGGACTCCGGGGCCCGCATGGTCTCCCTGTGCGCCGGGGCCTTCGCCCTCGCCGCCGCCGGCATCCTCGACGGCCGCCGCGCCACCGCCCACTGGATGCACACCGAGGCCCTCGCGCGCCGCCACCCGCGCGTGCGCGTGGACGACTCGGTCCTCTACGTCGACGACGGCGACGTCCTCACCAGCGCCGGCGTCACCGCGGGCCTCGACCTCTGCCTCCACCTCGTCCGCCGCGACCTCGGCGCCCACGTCGCCAACCAGCTCGCCCGCCGCCTCGTGGTGCCCGCGCACCGGCCCGGCGGACAGGCCCAGTACGTGGACGTCTCCGTGCCCGAGGCCGACGACGACAGCCTCGCCCCCGTCCTGCACTGGGCCCGCGAACACCTCGACCGCCCCCTCTCCGTCGAGGACCTCGCCGCCCGCGCCGGCATGAGCTCCCGCACTTTCTTCCGCCGCCTCCAGGCCGCCACGGGCACGACCCCGCTGCAGTGGCTCCTCGTCCAGCGCCTGGCCCGCGCCCAGTCCCTGCTGGAGTCGACGGCCCTGTCCGTCGAACGCGTCAGCGAACTGAGCGGCCTCGGCACGTCCGCCAACCTCCGCCGCCACTTCACCCTCCACTTCGGGGTGACGCCCACGGACTACCGGCGGTCGTTCCCGCCCGGCGCGCCCGGGGCGGCCGCCGCCTGACGCAGCTGGACGGGGGCCCGCTGGGCGGGCAGGAGCGGCTCCTCGGCGAGGTTCATGGGGGTGCCTGAGGGGATGCGGGCGCATTCCGAGCGCGCGGTGATCCCGAGGCGGTCGCCGGGAAGCTCCTCCACGCCGACGGTGTCGCCGGTGTCCGGGTGCTTGAGGAACAGCCACAGCCGCAGGTCGGAGTGCTCGTACCGGGTGACCTTCCAGCCCTGCCGGGTCAGCCGCTGCCCGGCGCGTTCGAGCGCGGGCCCGGCCTCGGCCCGGGGCACGCCCTTCAGCGTCCACTCGTCGCGCACGGTGGTGACTCCGGGCTCGCTCGGCGGGCTGTCGCTGATGTTCTTGGGGAGGTCGCGCAGGCCGCGGCGATCGCAGGACGACTTGCCGGTGGCCAGGCCGTCCCCGGGTCCGTCGTCGTCCAGCTCCGCGCGCGTCAGCCCCAGCGCGTCGTAGAGGGCCTGCGTGCGGCCGTCCAGCCGCCGGGCCGTGGCTGCGGGGTCCGCCACGGGGTACGGAGTGCCCCGCCAGACCTCCCGGGCCCACCCTGTGAACGCGGTCATGCCGGCCGCCACGGCGGCGAAGGCCAGGACCGCTGCCGTCGCGACCAAGGCGTGTCCGCGCCGCCGCGGGCGTTGGTGCTGCTGTGTCATGCACCGATCGTCCGCCGGGCCCGGCGGTCCGGGCATGAGCACCCGTACTCAGCCGGGGCGTAACGATCACTCACCTCCTCCCGGGCGGCTGATCGCTCACAGCGAACGCAGGACGGGGAACATCCGCGGCGCGGTACGCATTGAGTCGGCATAGCTCAACTTGCCTGCCTAAGGGGAGATCATGGCTTCGATGTCCGCACCGCTCACCCTGCCCGTGCTGCCCCTCGACGACGAGGTCGTCCTGCCCGGCATGGTGGTGCCCCTCGACCTGTCCGACGCCGACGTGCGGGCCGCGGTCGAGGCCGCCCAGGCCGCCGCACGGGGCGGCGGCGGCAAGCCGCTGGTGCTGCTCGTGCCGCGTGTCGACGGGACGTACGCGGGCGTCGGCACCCTCGGCAGCGTCGAGCAGGTGGGCCGCCTCTCCGGCAGCGGCGACCCCGGCGCGCTCGTCCGCGGCGTCCGCCGCGTGCGGATCGGCGCCGGGACGACCGGCCCCGGGGCCGCGCTGTGGGTCGAGGGCACCCCCATGGAGGAGGTCGTCCCGGATCCCCTCCCCGGCGCCGTCGCCGAGCTCGTCAAGGAGTACAAGGCGCTCGCCACCAGTTGGCTCCGCAAGCGCGGCGCCTGGCAGGTCGTCGACCGCGTCCAGCAGATCGACGACGTCGGCCAGCTCGCAGACAACTCCGGCTACTCGCCCTTCCTCACCGTCCAGCAGCGCGTCGAGCTCCTGGAGACCGCCGACCCGGTGGCCCGGCTGAAGCTCGCCGTCGGCCGGCTGAGCGAGCACCTCGCCGAGCAGGACGTCGCCGAGACCATCGCCAAGGACGTCCAGGAGGGCGTCGACAAGCAGCAGCGCGAGTTCCTGCTGCGCCGCCAGCTGGAGGCCGTCCGCAAGGAGCTCGCCGAGCTCAACGGCGACCCGGAGGACGAATCCGGCGACTACCGCGCCCGCGTCGAGGCCGCCGACCTGCCCGAGAAGGTCCGCGAGGCCGCCCTCAAGGAGGTCGACAAGCTGGAGCGGACCTCCGACCAGAGCCCCGAGGGCGGCTGGATCCGCACCTGGCTGGACACCGTCCTGGAGCTGCCGTGGAACGAGCGCACGGAGGACGCGTACGACATCCCCGGCGCGAAGGGCGTCCTCGACGCCGACCACGCGGGCCTGGAAGACGTCAAGGAGCGGATCACCGAGTACCTGGCGGTGCGCAAGCGGCGCGCCGACCGGGGGCTGGGCGCGGTCGGAGGGCGGCGAGGGGGCGCGGTGCTCGCGCTCGTCGGCCCGCCCGGCGTGGGAAAGACCAGCCTCGGCGAGAGCGTCGCCCGCGCCATGGGCCGGAAGTTCGTGCGCGTCGCCCTCGGCGGCGTCCGCGACGAGGCCGAGATCCGCGGCCACCGCCGCACGTACGTGGGCGCGCTGCCCGGCCGCATCGTGCGGGCGGTCAAGGAGGCCGGCTCCATGAACCCGGTCGTGCTCCTCGACGAGATCGACAAGGTCGGCTCCGACTTCCGCGGCGACCCCGCCGCGGCCCTCCTGGAGGTCCTCGACCCGGCCCAGAACCACACCTTCCGCGACCACTACCTGGAGGTCGAACTCGACCTGTCCGACGTCGTCTTCCTCGCGACGGCCAACGTCCTGGAGGCCATCCCCGAGGCGCTCCTGGACCGCATGGAGCTCGTCCGCCTCGACGGCTACACCGAGGACGAGAAGGTCGTCATCGCCCGCGACCACCTGCTGCCCCGGCAGCTGGACCGGGCGGGCCTCGCGCCCGGCGAGGTCGTGATCGAGGACGAGGCGCTGCGCCGCCTCGCCGGCGAGTACACGCGCGAGGCCGGCGTGCGGAACCTGGAGCGCGCCGTGGCCCGGCTGCTGCGCAAGGTGGCCGCCAAGCACGAACTGGGCGAGCAGGAGCTGCCGTTCACCATCGGCGCGGAGCAGCTGCGCCCGCTGATCGGCCGGCCGCACCACACCCCGGAGTCCGCGCAGGACCCGGCGGAGCGGCGCACGGCCGTGCCCGGCGTCGCGACCGGCCTCGCGGTCACGGGCGCGGGCGGCGACGTCCTCTTCGTCGAGGCGTCGCTGGCCGACCCGGAGACGGGCGGTGCGGGCCTGACCCTGACGGGTCAGCTGGGCGACGTGATGAAGGAGTCGGCGCAGATCGCCCTGTCCTTCCTCCGCTCGCACGGCGCGGAACTGGAGCTGCCGGTGGGTGACTTCAAGGAGCGGGGCGTCCACCTGCACGTCCCGGCGGGCGCCGTCCCGAAGGACGGCCCGAGCGCGGGCATCACGATGACGACGGCGCTCGCCTCGCTGCTGTCGGGCCGGGCGGTCAGGCCGGACGTCGCGATGACGGGCGAGGTGTCCCTGACGGGCCGCGTCCTGCCCATCGGCGGCGTCAAGCAGAAGCTGCTGGCGGCGCACCGCGCGGGCGTGACGACGGTGATCATCCCGAAGCGCAACGAGCCGGACCTGGACGACGTGCCGGCCGAGGTGCTGGAGAAGCTCGACGTCCACCCGGTCTCCGACGTCCGCCAGGTGCTGGCGCTGGCCCTGCGGCCGGCCGAGGCGGAGGTGGCCGTGGCGGCGTAGCGGCCGCAAGCGGCGCGGGGCCCGCACCTCTTCACCAGAGGTGCGGGCCCCGCGCCGTTTTCCTGCTCAGCCGTGGCTGAGGGCCTTGTCCAGCAGACCGTGCAGGGCGTCCTGCTCCTCCTGGGTCAGCCCGGCCAGCGGCGACTCCCGGGCGAGGGTCTCCATGAGCCGCTCCCGCAGTGCCGCGCCCTCGCCGGTCAGGACCAGCTGCTTGGCGCGCCGGTCCGTGGGGTGCGGGCGGCGCTCCAGGAGCCCGCGGCCCTCCAGCTTGTCGATGACGAAGGTCGCGTTGGAGGGCTCGCAGGCCATGCGGTCGGCGAGCTCGCGCATCGTCATCGGGCCGGACAGCTCCCGCAGGGCCGTGGCCTGGGGGGCGGTGAGGTCGAGCGCGGCCGCGTGGTCGCGCACGTGGTCCGCGATCCGGCGGGCGAGGCCGTTCACCAGGCCGCAGAGCCGCCGCTCGGCGGTGACGTGCGCTTCCGGGGTGCTCATGGGGGTCATCGTAACCAAGCGCAACTACATCAAGCCATCAATGTCCGAGCTTGAATCATTCAAGCTGTAAGTTTATTGTCGCTGATCAAGAACTCCTGCCGCACGAAGGACGGAACCACCCATGACCGACGACGCCCGCCTCCACCGCCCGGCCGGCATCCGCTCCCTGCAGCTCGGCGACACCAAGGTCACGTACGTGCCGGACGGCGCCGGGCAGCTGACCCCGCGCGGCTGGCTCCCGGACACCACCGACGAGGTGTGGGCGGAGCACTCCGCGTACCTCGACGCGACCGGCAACCTCGTGGCGAGCATGGGCGGCCTCCTCGTCGAGCACGGCGACCGCGCCCTGCTCATCGACGCCGGGGTCGGCCCCGTGCACCTCCCGGCCCGGCCCGGCACCCCCGTGGGGGAGATCAAGGGCGGCGCCCTCCTCGACAACCTGGCCCGCCTCGGCCGCACCCCCGCCGGCATCGAGGCCGTGGCCGTCACCCACCTGCACGGCGACCACGTCGGCTGGTCCGCGCGATTCACCGAGGCGGGCGCCGTCCACTTCATCAGCGCCCCCGAGTGGGAGCACCGCCACCTCGCCGAGGAGCACGGCGTGTCCGCGGAGGTCCTCGCCGCCCTGGAGCCCGGTCTCCGCACCGTCACCGACGGGGAGGAGATCTTCCCCGGCGTCCGCGTCATGCTCACGCCCGGTCACACCGCGGGCCACGCCGCCTACGTCATCACCGGCGGCGGCCGCCGCCTGATCGCCTTCGGCGACGCCCTGCACTCGCCGGTCCAGATCGCCCACCCCGAGTGGTCGGCCGCCGTTGACCACGACGCCCGGCAGTCCGCGGAGTTCCGCCGCCGGCTGGTGGAGGAGATGGCGGAGCCCGGCACGACCGGCTTCGGCGTCCACTTCGCGGACGTGGTGTTCGGGCGGGTGCTGCGCGACGGCGCGGGCGCCACGTCGTGGGAGCCCGTCGACGCGTGAGGTACGCGCTCAAGCTCCTGTCCCGTTTGCCCCGTTGACGGTCGCGAACCCCGCCGGTTGCATGTCCCTGACCATGCTCAGCTGACTGACCAGTCACACCCCGAGGGGGAACTGCGCGCATGACCGACGCACGTTCACGGAGAGCAGGAAGAGCGACCAGCAAAAACGGAATATCCGGCGCGGCGGCACTGATCGGTGCCGCCGCGCTTCTCGTCACCGCGGCCCCCGCCCACGCGGCGGGAGGCGGCGGCAACGACGGCCCGGCGGAGGTGATTCCGGGCAAGGGCACCTCCACCCCGGCCCTGGTCGACGGCATCCGCGAGGCCGCCGCGTCCTCCGGCAGCGCCGCCGACGCCGCCCGCGGCCACCTCGCCGGCAAGCGCGGCCGCTACCGCATCGCCGAGCCGGCCCGCGATCTGAAGCCCGTGCAGACACTGAGTTCGGGCGCGTCCGAGACCGTACGGCTGCAGCAGAAGCACCAGGGCGTCGACGTCCTGGGCGGCCAGTACGTCGTCCGGATGGAGCACAAGAACGGCAAGCGCGTCGTCACCGGCACCTCCGGCAAGTACTTCACCGGGCTGAAGGCGGACACCCGGGCCGAGGTGAGCGAGAAGCTCGCCGTCGAGCGGGCCGTCGCCGCCACCCTGCACGACCTCGTCGGCAAGCGGCTCGCCAAGGGCGACGCCGCCCGCACGAAGGGCGCCGCGCCCGCCGCCCGGTCCCTGACCGGCACCGCGCGCGGTCTCGTCGTCGTCCCCAAGGGCCCCGGCGTCCTCACCCACCACGTCACCGTCCGCGGCACCGACCCGGCCACCGGGCACCCCGTGCTGCGCGAGGTCTACGTCGACGCCAAGGCCGGCTACCCGGTGCTGCAGTACAGCGGCATCAAGACCTTCGGCACGGACCCGGGCACGGGCGCCGAGGCCTTGCGGGCGCGCGCCCGCGCCGCCGCCGCCGACACCTCGAAGGCCGCCGCCCGCGCCGCCGCCGGCCCGGTCAGCCCCGGCGTCACCGGCTCCGGCGTCAAGTACGACGGGACGACCGTCGAGCTCGGCCTGGTCAAGGACACCGCCCGCAACGAGTACGTCATGACGGACCACGCGCGGATGTGGGACTCCAGCAAGAACCCGGTCACCACCTGGGACGCGCGCGGCAAGGAGGTCAGCGAGGTCGAGGGCCGCTGGCCCGACGGCATCAAGGAGTTCGGCTCGCCGACGCCCTCCTTCGGCAAGGACGCCACGGAGGCCGGGGCCGTCGACGCCCACTGGGCCGCGGGCAAGGTCTACGACTACTACAAGAAGGTCCACGGCCGCGACAGCCTGGACGGCCGCGGCATGGCCATCAACTCCCTCGTCGGCGTCACCGAGTTCGGCGGCGCGTACGTCAACGCCTTCTGGGACGGCACCAAGATGGTGTACGGCGGCGGCGACCAGGACTACAAGACGCTCTCCGCCGACCTCGACGTCGTCGGCCACGAGATGACCCACGGCGTCGTCGAGCACACCGCCGACCTGGTCTACGCGGGCCAGTCCGGCGCCCTCAACGAGGCCCTCGCCGACTACTTCGGCAACGCCATCGCCGTCGACGCCGCCGGCACGGCCATGGACGACCCGGACGCGGGCCTGCTCGGCGGGAACCTCTGCCGGACGAAGACCCCGCGGCAGTGCGCCTTCCGCGACCTCAACGACGGCCACACCACGTCGAAGAACTTCCTCGGCGTCGGCTTCGGCACCGACAACGGCGGCGTGCACCTCAACTCCACCATCTTCTCGGGCGCCCTGTGGGACATCCGCGAGGACCTGGGCCGCACCCTCGCCGACAAGATCGTCTACAAGGCGCTCGCGGAGTACATGACGCCCCTCGACGGCTTCACCGAGGGCCGCGACGCCGTCATCGCCGCGGCCAAGGCGCTCGGCGTCTCCGCGAAGGACCTCAATGTCGTCCAGCGCTCCTTCAACGCCCACGGCGTCGTGCCCAACTGGGAGCAGGCCCTCGGCGTCGACACCGACGTGCTCTCCGCCAAGCTCAACACCACCGGCACGGAGGCGGGCGCGGGCGGCGGCTGGTGGACCGCCTCCCGGTCGAACGACGACGGCTCCGAGGCGTACTCCGTCTGGGCCGGCCGCGTGGACGGCAGCGGCGCCCCGAAGCTGATCAGCCCCAACGACGGCCGCTACCACGTCAGCCCGGCCACCGACGGCAAGACCGTCGCCTGGGTCGCCTACGGGAAGACCGGCACGGACGTCCTCTCCCGGCCGCTGGCCGGCGGCCCGGTCAAGAAGCTGTACTCGACCGACACGGCCACCGTGTACAACGTGCGCGTCGAGGCCGGCACGGTCGTCTTCGACTCGGCCGACCTCCTCGGCGGCCGCCACGTCGGGTACGTCCGCACCGGCGACAGGCAGCCCACCTGGGTGGACGGCGACCGCGCCGAGCTGTCGACGGCCCTCCCGTCGCTCAGCGGCGGCAGGATGGCGTACGCCACCCTCTACCCCGAGGGCGACGACTACCGCGTCGGCACCGAGGTGCTGGACCTCGCCACCGGCAAGAAGACCCTGATGGGGCAGCTCGGCAAGCCCGAGAACATCGGTCAGACCGGCATCAACGCGACCGGCGTCTTCTGGCTCGTGGACGAGACGCCGGACGACAAGGGTCAGGTGGCCGTGCGCCGCGCCAAGCTCGACGGCACCGGCGTCGCCGACCTCAGCCCGGAGAAGGGCGCCGGCGCGCTCCGCGCCTCCGAGCTGACCGCCTCCGAGAGCGCGGTGACGGTCACCGACGCGCAGCCGGACGCGGCGGGCTACAACGAGTCGCTGCCCAAGCTGTGGCAGTTCGCGGCCGACGGCTCCTCCCGGGCGCGCGTCTCCTGCAACCGCGGCGAGCAGTCCTCCCCGGCCGCGGCCGGCGGCAAGCAGGTGGTGTGGATCGACGGCACCACCAGCTCGACCGACCTGGTCACCCGCACCCGCCCGGCGGGCACCTGCAGCTGACCGCTGATCGCTGAACGACGACAGAACCGGGCCCCCGGCGCCGATGTGCCGGGGGCCCGGTGCTCTTCTCGTGGGGGTCGGTGCCTCACCCGGTGGCGAGGGCCTGGAGGCGGCTGTACGCGCCGTTGAAGCGGTTGTGGTCACCGACCGTCGGGCCGGTGTCGGTGTACTGCCAGAAGGTGTAGTAGCCCCAGCCCGCCGGGAGTTCGCCCGCGGAGGAGCCGTAGCGGGGCACCCACAGCGGGTGGGCCGCGGCGAAGCCGCCGTAGTTGCCGGTGCACTGCTTCCACCAGCCGGTCGACGTGTAGATCACGGCGTCGCGGCCCGTGCGGGCCTGGTACGTGGCGAAGAAGTCCGAGATCCAGCGGACGAGTGCGCTCGCGCTCATGCCGTAGCAGGTCGGCCCGTACGGGTTGTACTCCATGTCCAGGACGCCGGGCAGCGTCCTGCCGTCCTGGGACCAGCCGCCGCCGTGCGTCGCGAAGTACGCGGCCTGCGCGGCGCCGCCGGAGTTGTCGGGCAGGGCGAAGTGGTACGCGCCGCGGATCATGCCCGCGTCGTAGGAGCCGTTGTACTGCTGCGCGAAGGAGGGGTTGGTGTAGCTGGTGCCCTCGGTCGCCTTGACGTAGGCGAAGCGGTTGCCGCTGTTCCAGAGGGACGACCAGGGGACGCTGCCGTTGTGGCTGGAGACGTCGACGCCCTCGACGGAGGCGAGCTGAGGCGGGGGAGGGGTGCCGGGGCCGGGGCGCTCGTGGTCCCGCAGGGTGGAGCCGATCCAGTCCCGCTCCGGGTGGGCGGGCCGCTTGGCGTCGTGCGCGGCGGCCTGCGGCGCGAGGAGGAGGCAGAGGGAGGACAACAGGGAGGCGAGGAGGAGGGAGAGGGCGGTCAGGGGGGAGGGGGCGCGTAACGCCGTGGGGGAGCTGCGGCCCGTGCGGCCGGATCTGCGTCTGAACGTGACCATGGCGTGCCTTCCAGAAGGGTCCGTGGGGGGAGTACCAATGACGTGCCGACGGCACGGAGACATTGGTATGGCCATGTCATAAATGACGTTATGGCGGTGAGCGCGCCAGGCATAGGGGGACGCGGTGCTGCCGTTGGTCTAATCCTGCGAAATACTGGCGGAGCTGCGGTGAAGACCGCGAACGGGAAAAACTTTCAACAACCGGAAAGCCGGAGAGGGCCCTGACGTGCACCAGACGACCACCCCGCCCCCCGAGGAGGGCGTGCCGGGCGCCGCGCGGAGCAGAGGTATGGACCAGGCGTACCTCTCCCTGGAACGCGAGCTGGCGGTCTTCCTGCGCCGGGCCCGGGCGTCGTCCGGTGAGATGGCGCGCGAGGTGCACCCGGAGCTGGAGGCGGCCGCCTACGGCCTCCTCGTCCGCCTGGAGGACGCGGGCGCGCAGCGCGCCACCGACCTCGCGGCGTACTTCGGGGTCGGCAAGGCCACGATGAGCCGTCAGCTGCGCGCGCTGGCCGAGCTCGGCCTCGTCACCCGCGAGCCGGACCCGGCCGACGGCCGGGCCTCCCTGGTCCGCATCACGGAGGAGGGCCGCGCCCGCTTCACGCGCGTGCGCGACGCCCGGCGCGCGCAGTACGTACGCAAACTGGCGGACTGGGACCGGGGCGAAGTGGCGGAGCTGGCCCGCCTGCTGCACCAGCTGAACACGAGCGCGGAGCAGTAAGGCGGCCGCGGCGGCGGTACGGACCGTGCGGGGCGGCGCCTAGAGCTCGACGTAGGCCGCCGCCGCGTCGTCGTGCCGCTTCCCGAGGCGCTCCCCGCGCGCACCCTCCTCCACGGCCCGTACGCGGTCGATGAGCGCCTGGGGGCCCTCCTTGGCGAGGACGGCCAGACAGTCCGCCCAGCCCCCCTCCCGGAACACCTCCACCCACCGCCCCGCGCCGTCCGTGAGCGCGGCCAGCGCCCGCACCTCCGCCCGCGCGAACGCGCCGGTCACGGCCCGCCCGGCGACGTCCGGGTCCGCCGCGGCCGTGAAGAAGCCGCCCTCCGCGTTGCGCGCGGCGTCCGTCACCGGCCCCAGGGCCCGCAGCCGTTCGATGCGGTCGTCCAGGACGGCCGTCACCGCGCCGCCCGCGGACTCGACGAGCAGCGCGGAGTCCGACAGCACCAGGTACTCCACGCGTACGTCGTCCCACCGCACCACGACCACCGTGGCCTGCGGCGTGCGCCGGTGGCCGAGGTCGCACGTGTCCCGATGGGCCTCCGCCGTACGGGAGATGGCGCCGGACAGGCAACGGGACAGGCTCAGCTCCCGCCCCGCGACGGCCAGTTCGAGCAGCGCGCCGCCCAACCGGGCCGTGAACCAGGGCACTCCGTGCGCGCATCCGGTCCCGCCGGAGGGCGGCGGCGTGACCCCGTCGAGCAGCACCAGCGCACCGCCCTTACCGGAGGCCGGCAGGGCGACGGACACGAAGTCCTCGTTCGGGTGTCGGACATCCCCCGGCTGGGTGGCGAGTTCGATGCGCATGGGGCCAGTGTGCCGGATGCCGGAATTCGACGGGGGCACGTGCGCATCCTGTCGGCGCCCTCCGCGTTGCTTCAGGTGACGTGCTGACCTGGCACGTGTGCGATGAGTGAAGCAGGCCGATTGTCAATCAGTAAGGGATGTTCACTCCTTCGAGTGGCCGGGCGGTCGATGGACACCCCGGCCCCTCAGAGGTGCTGAAAGGGTCAAATCAGTACCAGGGGCGGGACGAGAGAAGATTGTGAGCACCGGTGCGGAAGAAGCGGCTTGGGGGCGGCGGCGGACGGAAGCCGCGGGCCACGGCGGTGCCGGAGCGCACCGCTCGCGTACGTAACCGACTGACCGTATCCGTCGCGGTCATCACCCTCGCCGTGCTCGGCGCGAGCGCCTTCGGCGTCCGCGAGGCCTGGCGGGACCTCACCGAGGCCCGCCGCCTGGCCGCCCTGGCGAGCGCCGACGCCTCGGCCCTCGCCCTCGCGCACTCGCTGGCCGACGAGCGCGACGGCATGGTCCAGTACGTGGCGGGCGGCCGCGCCGACTCCACCGGCGCCGGCCTCTCCGACCGCCAACGCGTCGCCCTGGACCGGCAGATCGAGGAGTTCCGGCCCGCCGCGCCGCCGGCCGTCCGCGAGCTCCTCGACGCCCTCCCGGCGACCCGCCGCGAGGCCCACTCCGGCAAGGGCGACGCCCTCGCCGCCTACAACGCCTACACCCCCGCCGTGCGGGCCCTGCGCGGTCTCGCCGACACCCTCGACCGGCGCACCGGCGGCGACTCCGCCGCCCTGCCGCCCCTCGCCCGCGCCACCGAGGCGGCCTCCGCGAGCCGCGGCCTGCTCCTGGCCGCCCTCGCCGCCCAGGGCCGCAAGCCCGAGCTGGCCGTGGCGGCCCAGCGCGCCGACGCCCGCACGCAGGACGCCCTGGCCGACTTCACCCGGCTCGCGCCCCCCGCCGCCCGCGACGCCTACGCCGAGGCGGTCACCGGCCCCGAGGTCGCCGAGGCCCAGCGCCTCCTCGACCGGCTCACGCGCTCCCCGTCGTCCGGCGAGCTCGCCGCGCAGCCCGCCGAGCCCGTCCGCATCGCCCTCACCACCCGCCTCCAGCGCATGCGGGGCGTCGAGGACGCCCTCGCCGAGGCCGAGGCGCCCCGCCTGGAAACCGTGCGCCACGAGGCCATGACCGAGCTCGAGCGGCGCGTCATGGCCGCCGCCCTGTGCCTGTTCACCGCCCTCTTCACCGGCATCTGGTCCGCCCGCTCGATCACCCGCCCGCTCGCCTCCGTACGGACCGGCACGCGCCGCGTGAGCGCCGACCCCGTCACCGAGGAGCCCATCGCCTTCAAGGGCCGCGACGACGAGTTCGCCGAGACCGCCCGGGCCGTCAACCACCTCCAGGGCAAGTTCCGGCGCCAGCAGGGCCGCATCGCCGCCCTCGAAGGCGAGCGCACCCGCCTCATCACCGCCCGCCAGGACGCCGCCGACGAACGCGACTCCCTGCGCGCCGAACAGCAGCGCCTCACCGAGCGCCTCGCCGCCCTCCCCGCCGAGCCCCCCGCCGGCGACGCCCGCGAGCTCGGCATCCTCGTCGGCCTGTCGCTGCGCACCCTCGGCCTCGTCGAGCGCCAACTGGCCGTCATCGAGGGCATGGAGGCCCACGAGGCCGACCCCGAGCGCCTCGACACGCTCTTCAAGCTCGACCACCTCGCCACCCGCATGCGCCGCAACAGCGAGAACCTCCTGGTGCTCGCCGGAGCCGAGAGCGGCACCGGCCGCGCCGGCCCCGTACCGCTGCTCGACGTCCTGCGGGCGGCCTCCGGCGAGATCGAGCGCTACCAGCGGGTGCGCATCCAGTCCCTGCCGCCGCACGCCCGCCTCGCCGGCTTCGCCTCCGAGGACGTCAGCCACCTCGTGGCCGAACTGCTGGAGAACGCCACGGCGTTCTCCCCGCCCGACGCCCAGGTCCAGGTCTCCGCATGGCACCTGGAGGGCGGCGAGATCGTGCTCTGCGTCCAGGACGAGGGCATCGGCATGGCCCCCGAGCGGCTCGCCGAGGCCAACGCCCTGCTGGCCGACCCCGCCCCCGCGGGGCCCCCGCCCGCCGTCCCCGACCACACCGCCCGGGCCGCCGGCGCGGGCCGCTCCGGGCGCGCGGGACAGTCGCAGCTCGGCCTCGGCCTGTACGTCGTCGCCCGGCTCGCCGCCCGGCACGGCATCCGCGTCCAGCTGCGCGAGCAGGCGACCGGCGGGGTCGCCGCCGTCGTCGTCCTGCCCGTGGGCCTGCTGCCCGCAGGGCCGCCCGCCGTCACCGGCCTCGGCGACACCCCGCCCGTCCCCGGCGCCGCGGCCGTCCCCCAGGTCCACCTCCCCGGCTCCATCGCCGAGGCCAACTCCCACACGCTGCGCGGCCGCCCCCAGCACTCCCACCGGGCGCCCGGGTCCCACGCGGCCCGGCCCGCCCACGCCCAGGTGCCGCCGCCCGTCCACCCGGCCGACCCGCCGGCCGCGCCCGTCCCGGCCCCCGCCGAGGCCGACGCGACGATA
>NZ_PXWG01000127.1 GCF_003011965.1 Streptosporangium nondiastaticum | reverse complement strand
CGGCCGGCGCGGGTGCCGCCGGCGGCGTGGGAGGAGGCGGGAGAGGCGGAGGGGGAGGCGGCCGGGGACGTGTGGGCCACCTGCTGCGTCCGCAGCATCGCGCCGCCGGGCCACCAGCCCAGCAGTGCCGCCCCGACGGGCACCAGGCCGAGGCCGACGAGCAGCCCCTCGGCCGGGACCAGGGCCGACAGGGCGCCGGCGCAGCGGCCGCAGCCGCGCACGTGGCGGGCGACGCGCTTGCGCCACAGGGCGGACGGAGCGCCGTCCCAGGAGGCGACGACGTCCCCGAGCTGCGGGCAGAGCGGGTGCGCGGCGAGGGCCCGGACGACGCCGCGGGCGGTGTCGAGCTGGGCCTTGGTGCGCTGGATGCGGACGGCCGCGTGCTGCGGCGTCATCTCCAGGGCGGTGGCGACCTCGGCGCGCGTGAGCTCGCCGGCGGCCTCCAGCCACCACAGGGAGAGCACGGTCTGCTCGTCGTCGTCGAGCCAGCGCGTGGCCTCGGCGACCTCCTTGCGCTGCCCCTGCAGACCGAGCCGGACGATGGTGATGTCGACGAAGTCCGCTTCCGGGTCGGGGACCTCGGCGACCTCCTGCAGGCCACTGACGGGAGTCTCCGGGCGCTCCCGCCAGTGGCTGCGTATCTGGTTCATGGTGATGGCGACGAGCCAGGACCGGAACGCGGCGGCGTCCCGCAGCTCGCCCAGGCCGTTGATGACCCGGAGCATGGTCTCCTGGACCACGTCGTCCACGTCGGCGTGGCCGCCCAGGGCCCGGCCGACGATGTTGTAGACGAGCGGCAGGTGGGCGGTGACGAGCTCGTCCTGTGCCGCCGTGTCCCCGGCTCGCGCCGCCTCGACCACGGCCACGCTCTGACTGTTCACGCTCCGCCACCCTTCTCCGGCATTCCGTTCGGGAGTCGGTCCGTTCGGTCCGACACATAGGAGATGCGGATGGGGCGCGACGATAACAAAAACTGCCCGGAAAACTTCAAGCGGACCGGACAAATCCTTTTATGTGCGGCTGTGTTCGCCGCGCTCCAGGAATTCCGTGAGCATGCCCGGAGTGGCCGTTTCCGCGAAGGCCGCGGCGGTATCGGCAGGCATGTCCCGGATGCGGTATCCGTCCTCCCCCGCGGCGACGGCGGCGGTCGCCGTGACGAGGCCCGCCCGGCGCGAGAACGGGGTGTCGGTGAAGGTCCACGCCAGCACCGCCGAGCGGTCCAGCGCGACCGTCTCCCGGCCGAACGTGCCCGAGCGCACGAGGAGGAAGCGGCCCCGGAGGCCGTGCCCGAGCCCTCGGTAGGCGTCGCGCGCCAGCCCGTACGCGACCGGTGCCGCCAGAACCAGCCAGCCCGCCGCGCAGTACAGCAGGACGGGCGTGAGGAGCGCGCCCAGCACGGCCAGCGCGGCGGCCGGCGGCAGCACGCACCACGCGAAGGCCCGGACGACGCGCCGGCGGAGCGCGGCCCGCGGGTGGGCCGTCAGCCCGTCCGGGGCGAAGGGCTCGCCCAGCACGCCGTCGCACACGCGCAGCGCCTCGCCGCGCGAGGCGGGCGGCAGGACGACGCTGCGGCTGCGGTTCTCCTCCTTGTCGCCGAGGCCGCCCGCGACGGCCCGGACGCTCGCGCCGCCGCCCGCCCGCAGCAGGAGCGGCTCGCGCAGGGCCACGCCGCGCAGGCGGGCGCGCTCGATGGACACGGACCGGGTGGTGAACAGGCCGTGGCGGACGCGCAGAGTGGCCGCGTCGGTCCACTCCAGGCGGTAGTTCCACCAGTTCTCGGCGTACAGGGCGACCGCGCCGACGCAGCCGAGGGCAGTGACCGCGAGGAGGGCGAGCGGGATCGTGAGCCACAGCGCGCTGTGGCCGAAGTCCTCGAAGGCGCGGCGCACGAACCCGATGCGCCACGGCTGGACGCCGATCCCGTCCAGGACGCGCCAGACGGCGCCCGCCGCGGCGAAGACGCCGCCGACGACCCAGAAGGTCAGCGGTGCGTAGCGCAGGCGGCGCAGGTCGGCGGTGGCGAGCACGGGGTCGTCCGTGCGGCCGGCGCCGGCGCGGGCCAGGAGCTCGGCGCGCAGGCGCACGGCCTCGGGGCGGGCGAGGGCGTCCAGGGAGAGCTCTCCGCCCTGCCCGCCGCCGCCCGTGCCGGCGCGCAGCACGGCGAGGCCGAGGAGGCGCTGCACGAGGTTCGCCGTGATGTCCACGTTGCGCACGCGGTGCAGGGGGATCGCGCGGACGCTGCGGGTGAACAGGCCCGTGCGGAGCTCGATGGCGTCCGCGGTGACGCGGTAGCGGGTGCGGCGCCAGGTGATGACGCCGGCGGTGGTGACGGCCGCGAAGACGGCGCCGATCACGGCGAGCGTGATCCACGCGCGGGCATCGAGCCGGCCGCCGGTGGCGAGCGCGGTGAGGGCCAGCGAGCCGAGGGGGGCGCCCATCCAGGTGCAGTGCACGGCGATCGTGCGGGGGTCGAGCGTGCGCCACGGCTGCTCGCCCGCGCGGAGGCCGCCCGTCGTCAGGGCGCTCATGCGGCGTCCCCCTCGCCGGGCGCGAGGCGGGCGGCCTCGGTGATGCGGGCCGCTATCCGCTCCGCGTCCTCGTCCGACACGCCCGTGATGCGGACGTCGCCGGCCGTGGAGGCGGTGGTGACGGTGACCGTGGCGAGGCCGAACGCGCGCTGCAGCGGGCCGCGCACGGTGTCGACGGTCTGGACGCGGGAGAGCGGGGCTATGCGCCGCTTGTGCAGCAGCCAGCCGCCCGCCGCGTAGACCGCGCTCCCGCCGACCTCCCAGGCGTGGATGCGGCAGCGCAGGCGCGGCATCGCCAGGACGTAGCCGGCGGCGGGCAGGACGAGGACCCCCAGGAGCAGGGGGCCGAGCCACGGGAGGGCGCCGGGGAAGAAGAGCAGGGAGAGGACGAGGAGGGTCGCGGCGGTCAGCAGCGCCGGGCCGGTGACCGTCAGCCAGGCCTGCACGGTCCACCAGCGGCGGGCGCGGGGGGCCACGCCGTGGCGCGGCGGCCGGAGCCTGATCGTCGTCTGTCCGTGTCGCGCCATGGCCGCGTCGCTCCCCGCTCCCGCTTTTCCAAGTCAATTGTATTGAGAATAAGCTATAGCAATACGAGCGACTTGGAAAGGTGAGGTGGCGGACGTGCCCAAGCGCGTGGACCACGAGGAGCGGCGCCGGGCGATCGCGGAGGCCCTGTGGCGCATCGCGTGCGCGCGGGGGCTGGACGGGGCGAGCCTGCGGGACGTCGCGGCGGAGGCGGGGATCTCGCTGGGGCAGCTCCAGCACTACTTCTCCAGCAAGGACGAGATGCTCGTCTTCGCCCTCAAGTACTTGGGCGGGCTGGCGGAGCAGCGCATCCGCACGCGCCTCCTCGGGCTCGCCGGGCCGCCGTCCCCGCGGGACGTCCTGCGGGAGACGGTCATGGAGATGCTCCCCCTGGACGACGCGAGCCGCACCGGGAACCTCGTCCAGATCGCCTACTTCGTACGGGCCCTCCACGACGAACGGCTGCGCGGGCACGCGAAGGAGGGCGTTCCCGCGCTGCGGGCGTTCTTCGCGGACCGGGTGCGGGAGGGGATCGCGCGGGGCGAGGTGTCCGCGGACCGCTCCCCGGACGCGGAGGCGATGCTCCTGATCGCCCTGACGGACGGCCTGACGACGCACGTCCTGCTGGAAGCGTGCGGCCCGGAGGAGGCGGTGTCCTTGCTGGACGCCCACTTGGACCGGCTGTTCACTGCGTGACGGGGGTGGGGCGGTTCGGCACCGCCGGCCTCCGCCGCGGAGCTGATCGCCGTCGCGGCGGAAGGAAGGTGCCCGGCACGGCAGCGTGAGGTGGCGCGCCCACCTCTCCCCCGCCGCAGCGGCGCGCAACCACCGCGGCGGTGGTCGGCGGTGCCGCACCGGGCGCCAGGGCCGTTCGGCACCGCCGGAATGCGCCGTAGGGGCTGATCGCCGTCGCGGCGGAAGGAAGTGCCCGGCCGGGCAATGCCAGGTGGCGCGCCCGCGTCTCCTCCGCCGTCGCGGCGTAGGAAAGGCGCCCGGCGCGGCAGTGCGAGGCGGCGCCCCGCACCCCGGGGCGGTTACGGCCTGCGCGCAGCGCGGTTGCGGCCGCCCGGGCCCGGGGAGAGGGACGTCGCCAGTTCGTCCAGGGCGTCCAGGAGGAGTTCCGAGCCGCGGACGGCCACGCCCTCCTCGCCCTCGTCGGCGCGCCACGCGGCGAGCGCCTCGTGCGGGGCCGTCCAGTCGAGGGCGCGGCGGTCGCGGACCGCCTCGGCGGCCGCCGGCAGGGCGGCCTCCAGCGCCGCGGCGAAGGCCGCCGCGCCCTTCGACGGCTCCGCCTCGCGGTCCGGGAGGTGAGCCTCCATCAGCATCGTGGCGCGGCCCAGCGTGGCCAGCGCCGCCTCCGCGGCCCGCTCGGAGCTGCGGGAGAGCCCGCGGTGGCGGACCGGCTCGGTCAGGGCGCGGCCGGCCATCTCCTCCCAGGCCGTACGGGCGGCCCGGGCGTCCAGGAGGGCCTCCCGCACGCGCCGCTGCTTGCGCTCCTCCGGCCGGGCGAACGCGCCGAGCACGGCGAGCGCGTAGTGCCCGTTGGCGGTGAGCCAGTCGGCGAGCCGGTCACGCAGGCGGGGCGTCTCCCAGGTGGGGAAGAGCGCGTACGCGGCCATGGCGAGGAGTCCGCCGAGGAGGGTGAGGGCGACGCGCGCCTCGATGGTCTGGGACCACCCCTCCCCCGCGATGCCGAGCAGGAAGACGACGTAGGCGGCGATGCAGGCGGAGGTGACGCTGTAGCCGGTGCGCATCAGCAGGTACATGAGCCCGACGCACAGCACCGCGAGCCCCGCGCACACCCACGGCCCGGGGTGGGTGAAGGCCATGAGCGCGCCCGCGACGGCCACGCCGACGACCGTCCCGGCGAACCGGGCGACGCCCCGCGAGTAGGTCTGCCCGAAGTCGGGCCGCATGACCATGACGGAGGTCATCGGCGCCCAGTAGGCGTGCCCCCACGGCAGGGCGGTGCCGGCGGCGTAGCCGGTGAGCACCACGGCGGCGACCCGCACGGCGTGCCGTCCGACCGGCGAGGACCAGCGCGCCTCGCGCCGCAGCGCGCGCAGCGCGACGGGCACGAGCCGCGGTACGGAGGGCCGCAGCAGGTGCCGGTGCTCGTGCCCGCCGCGGGCCGTGGTGCGGCGCACGGGTTCGTCGGTGGCGTCGACCGCGTCGCCGAGGAGCGCCATCAGGCGCAGGGCGGAGCGCCGTGCGGCGCCGTGGAGGACCGGCCCGGTGGCGGGCACGGTGAGGACGGCGGTGGCTTCTTCGGGGAGTTTCACGGGCTTGCCCCACCGGATGGCGCGGGCGACCGCGTCCAGCACGGTCGCCGCCGCGCCCAGCAGGTCCCGCGCGCGGTCCCGCTCGGGGCCTTCGGCGGGGGCGCCGAGGACGGGGTCGGCGAGCGCGGCGAGGACGGGCCGCAGCCGTTCGGCGACGCCGCGCGGCCCGCCGAGCTGGCGGGGTCTGCTGCGGGCCTGGCGGGGCGTCAGCTCGGCGGCCTCGCGGGCGTCCATGAGGGGCTGCGGGTCGAAGAGGGCCTGCGGGTCGTGCCGGAGCCTGCGCGCGTAGTCCGCCTCGGCGGCCAGCGCGTCGGCGAGCGCGTCCCGCTGGACGCCCCAGGGGCGGACGGGCAGCAGCACGATGAGGGCCGCCTGCACCAGCCCGCCGACGGCGATCAGCCCGGCGTGGTGCAGCGCTCCCATGACGGACGTCGGCAGGGTGACGGTGACGAGCATGACGGCGATGGTCTGGGTGGCGACCAGGCCGGAGACCGGCCCGACCGCCCAGGCCATGCCCGCGAGCAGCGTCCACACCGTCAGCAGGGTGCCGAAGACGACGGGGTCGAAGGCTGCCAGGTAGCCCAGGAACGTGCTGACGGCGAGGCCGCTCGCCACGGCGAGCGCCAGCACGGGCCGGGGCCGCCAGCTGCGCTGGAACGTCACCAGGCCCGCGGAGAACGCGCCGAACGCGGACGACACGGCGAGCGCCGGGGTCCCCAGCCAGAGGGTGACCCCGACGACGATCGCCACGCCGAGCGCACCACGGGCGGCGACCACGGGCGTCAGCTTGGTGCGCTCGATCGTCAGCCCGTCGCGGGCGGCTTTCCGCAGCGCGCTGGACCAGGTCATGGCCTGAGCTTACGTTCCGGACCGGTGCGTTCCGCGCAGCGGGGCGGGCTCAGCGGTGGCCGGGGAAGCCTCAGCGGTGGCTGGGGAAGCCCAGGTCCACGCCGCTGTCGGCCGGGTCGGGCCACCGGGTGGTGACGACCTTGCCGCGCGTATAGAAGTGGACGCCATCGTTCCCGTAGATGTGGTGGTCGCCGAAGAGGGAGTCCTTCCAGCCGCCGAAGGAGTGGTAGCCGACCGGCACCGGGATGGGCACGTTGATGCCGACCATGCCCGCCTCGACCTCCAGCTGGAAGCGGCGGGCCGCGCCGCCGTCCCGCGTGAAGACGGCCGTGCCGTTGCCCCACGGCGAGGAGTTGATGAGGGCCAGGCCCTCCTCGTAGGACTCCGCGCGCAGCACGCACAGCACCGGGCCGAAGATCTCGTCGCGGTAGGCGTCCGCGTCGACCGGCACCTTGTCGAGCAGGGACAGCCCGATCCAGTGCCCTTCCTCGTAGCCCTCGACGGTGAAGCCCGTGCCGTCGAGGACGACCTCGGCGCCCTGGGCCGCGGCGCCGTGCACGTACGAGGCGACCTTGTCGCGGTGGGCCGCGGTGATGAGCGGGCCCATCTCGGAGGACGGGTCGTCGCCCGGCCCGATCTTGATCTTCTCGGCGCGCTCGCGGATCTTCGCCACCAGCTCGTCGCCGGCCGAGCCCACCGCGACGACCGCGGAGACGGCCATGCAGCGCTCGCCGGCCGAGCCGTAGGCGGCGGAGACGGCGGCGTCGGCGGCCGCGTCGAGGTCGGCGTCGGGCAGCACCAGCATGTGGTTCTTGGCGCCGCCGAGGGCCTGGACGCGCTTGCCGTGCTCGGTGGCCACCCGGTGGATGTGGCGGGCGACGGGCGTGGAGCCGACGAAGGAGACGGCGGCGACATCCGGGTGGGTGAGCAGCCGGTCGACGGCCGTCTTGTCGCCGTTGACGACGTTGAGGACGCCCTCGGGCAGCCCCGCCTCGGCGGCCAGCTGGGCGAGGAGGATCGCGGGCGAGGGGTCCTTCTCGCTGGGCTTGAGCACGAAGGTGTTGCCGCAGGCGATCGCCAGCGGGAACATCCACATCGGCACCATCGCCGGGAAGTTGAAGGGCGTGATGCCCGCGACGACGCCGAGCGGCTGGCGGATCGCGGCGACGTCCACGCCTCCGGACACCTGGGTCGACAGCTCGCCCTTGAGCTGCGTGGTGATGCCGCACGCCAGCTCGACGATCTCCAGGCCGCGGGCGACCTCACCGAGCGCGTCGGCGTGCACCTTGCCGTGCTCCGCGGTGATCAGCTCGGCGAGCTCGGCGCGGTGGGCGTCGAGCAGCGCGCGGTAGCGGAAGAGGATCGCGGTGCGGGTGGCCAGGGAGGACGTGCCCCACGTCGCGTAGGCGGCCTTGGCCGCGGCGACGGCGGCGTCCACCTCCTCCACCGAGGCGAACGCGACCCGCGTCGTCCGCGCGCCCGTCGCGGGGTCGGTGACCGGCCCGTACGTGCCGGAGGCGCCCTCGACGGCCTTGCCGTCGATCCAGTGGTTGACGGTCTTCATCGGTCGGCCTCTCCTACGGTCAAAGATAGCGGCGGCGGGCACGCAGACCACGCGGATCGCGCTCGTACTCCTCCCGGGCCCTGCGGGCCGCCGGGCGGGTCGCGGCCTCGGCGACAGGCACATCCCACCATGCCTGGGCAGGGGGCGCGCCCGGCACTGTGTCGGCTGTTTCGGTCTCCACGTAGACACATGTGGGGCGGTCGCAGGCGCGCGCTTCGGCGAGCGCCGCGCGCAGCTCGCCGACCGTGCGGGCGCGCAGCACGTGCATCCCGAGCGAGGCGGCGTTGGCGGCCAGGTCCACGGGGAGCGGGTCGCCCGTGTACGTGCCGTCGGCGGCGCGGAAGCGGTACGCGGTGCCGTGGCGCTCGCCGCCGACGGCCTCGGACAGGCTGCCGATCGAGGCGTAGCCGTGGTTCTGGACCAGCACCACCTTGATGGGGACGCCCTCCTGCACGGCGGTGACGAGTTCGGTCGGCATCATCAGGTACGTGCCGTCGCCGACGAAGGCCCACACCGGGCGGCCGGGCTCGGCCAGGGCGACGCCGATCGCGGCGGGGATCTCGTAGCCCATGCAGGAGTAGCCGTATTCGAGGTGGTACTGGCGGCGGGAGCGGGCGCGCCAGAGCTTGTGCAGGTCGCCGGGGAGGGAGCCGGCCGCGTTGATGACGACGTCCGTCTCGTCGACGACGGAGTCGAGGGCGCCGAGGACCTGCGCCTGGGTGGGGCGCGCCGTCTCGTCCGGCGCGGTGAACGCCCGGGTGACGGCCTTCTCCCAGGCCTGCTTGCCGACCGCGTACTCCTTCTCGTACGCGGCAGGGACGCGGTGGCCGGCCAGGGCTTCCGTCAGCGCCTCCAGGCCGGTGCGGGCGTCCGCGACGAGGGGCAGGGCGGCGAGCTTGTGGGCGTCGGAGGGGGCGATGTTGAGGTTGACGAAGCGGACACCCGGGTCGGCGAAGAGGGTGTGCGAGGCGGTGGTGAAGTCGCTGTAGCGGGTGCCGGCGCCGATGACGAGGTCGGCCGTGCGGGCCAGGTCGTCCGCCACGGCGGTGCCGGTGTGGCCGATGCCGCCGACGTCCGCGGGGTGGGCGTGGTGCAAGGAGCCCTTGCCCGCCTGGGTGGAGGCGACGGGGATGCCGGTCGCGTCGGCGAGCGCGCGCAGCGCGTCCTCGGCCTCGCTGTGGTGGACGCCGCCGCCGGCGATCAGCAGGGGACGGCGGGCGGCCCGTACGGCCCCGGCGGCCGCGGCCAGCTCGGCCGGGTCGGGGGCGGGGCGGCGCACGTGCCAGACGCGCTCGGCGAAGAACTCCTCCGGCCAGTCGTACGCCTCGGCCTGCACGTCCTGCGGGAGGGCGAGGGTGACGGCCCCGGTCTCGACGGGGTCGGCGAGGACCCGCACGGCCTGCAGGGCGGCCGGGATGAGCGCCTCCGGCCGGGTGATGCGGTCGAAGTAACGGGAGACCGGGCGCAGGCAGTCGTTGACGGACACGTCGCCCGCGCCGGGGTGTTCGAGCTGCTGCAGGACGGGGTCGGCGGGGCGCGTGGCGAAGGTGTCGCCGGGGAGGAGCAGGACGGGGAGGCGGTTGACCGTGGCGAGGGCGGCGCCGGTGACGAGGTTGGTGGCGCCGGGGCCGATGGAGGTGGTGACGGCGTGGGCGGAGAGCCGGTCGCGGTGGCGGGCCCAGCCGACGGCCGCGTGGACCATGGCCTGTTCGTTGCGCCCCTGGTGGTACGGCATGGCGTCGCCGGACTCCAGCAGCGCCTGCCCGATGCCGGCGACGTTGCCGTGGCCGAAGATGCCCCAGCAGGCGGCGATCAGGCGCTGCCGGCGGCCGTCGCGCTCGGTGTGCTGGCGGGCGAGGAAGGCGATCAGGGCCTGGGCGGTGGTGAGGCGGCGGGTGGTGGTCATCGGGCGTCTCCCTCGTGGCCCTGGCGGCTCTCTCGGCCTTCGTGGCCCTGGTGGCCCTGGTGGCTCTCGTGGAGCGGCAGCCGGGGGTCGACGGGCTGCCCCGGCCAGGTGCCCCGGATCCAGGCGTGGTCGGGGTGGTCGCGGATGAGCCACTCGCGCTCCGCGCCCGGGCCGGCCATGACGTTGAGGTAGTACATGTCGTGGCCGGGCGCGGCGATGGAAGGGCCGTGCCAGCCGTCGGGGATGAGCACGGCGTCGCCCGTGCGGACCTCGGCGAGGACGTCGGTGCCCTCGTCGCGCGAGGGGGTCACGCGCTGGTAGCCGAGGCCGGGGGTGCCGCCGGGCCCGTCCGCGATCTCGAAGTAGTAGATCTCCTCCAGCTCGGACTCCTCGCCCGGGTGGTGCTCGTCGTGCTTGTGGGGCGGGTAGGAGGACCAGTTGCCGCCGGGGGTGAGGACTTCGACGGCGATCAGCTTGTCGCACGCGAAGACGCCTTCCGCCGCGAAGTTGTTGACCTGACGGGAGCAGGTGCCGGTGCCGCGCAGTTCGACGGGAACGGCGGAGGCCGGGCCGTAGCGGGCGGGCAGGTCGCGCGCGCAGCGGGCCCCGGCGAGGGCGAAGCGGCCGCCGCCCGCCGAGGTGAGGGTGGCGGTGGTGCCGCGGGGGACGTAGGCGAAGTCGGTGGTGGAGGCGAAGACGCTGTCGCGCCCGCGCAGGGTGAAGGACAGGCCGCCGGTGGCGACCGTGCACCCGCCGCCGAGCGGCAGGACGATCCATTCGCTGTCGCCGGCGGGGAAGGTGTGGGTGCCGCCGGGGGCAAGAGTGAGGACTTTGAGGGAGGAGTGCGCCCAGCCGGCGTTCTCGGGGCGGATGTCGAGGTCGTACGGGGCGCCGGCGGCGGTGCCGGCCGGGAGGTGCCGGGCGGGGAAGGGCCCTCCCCGCCCGTGCCCCTCCCGGGGGCGGGGCTCCGCTGGTCGGCTCATGGTGGCCTCCTCGCAGGTCGGGCAGGACCGGATCGGCTGCGTCCGTTCCCCGGAGGGTAAGGGATCAAGCAACGCGCCGACAGGGGTCGCCCGTGGCTCACCGCGGCACGGACCCGTGCGTCACAGCGGCATGAAGGCGTCGAGTTCGCCGTCCAGGGAGAGGACGAGGCCGCTGTCCACGCCGTAGAACCAGCCGTGCAGCCGCAGCGTGCCCTCGCCCAGGCGGCGGCGGACGCACGGGTAGGTGTGCAGCCGTTCGAGCTGGGCCCGGACGTTGCGCTGTCCGGCGGCGTGCATCCCGGGGTCGGCGGCCTCGTGCCGGGCGGTGTCCGCGCGCTCGTGGCCCGCGTCGCCGGGCAGCTGGGTGGTGAGCCAGTGGTCGACCGCGGGCAGCGCGGACAGGTCGTCGCCGCGGGTCCGGGCGCCGACGGCCCCGCAGTGGGAGTGGCCGCAGACGACGATGTCGGGCACGCCCAGCACGTCGACGGCGTACTCGATGGTGGCCGCGTCGCCGCCGGGCCGCACGTGGCTGTAGGCCGGGACGGCGTTGCCGGCGGTGCGCAGTTCGAACAGGTCGCCGGGGCGGGCGCCGGTGATCAGGGAGGGGATGACGCGGGAGTCGGAGCAGGTGACGAAGAGGGCCATGGGCGACTGGCCCGCGGCCAGGGCGCCGAACTCCGCGCGGCGGCCGTCGCGGTCGATGCGCAGGCGCAGGGAGCGGGCGTGCTCGATGAGGGGCTGCACGGTGTTCGCCTGCCTATCGCTGAGAGGGGATGCGGGCGGTCCCGGGGAGGTCGCCGGGGCCGGTCGTACGGGCCGGAGCGGCGCCGCCGGGCGTCAGTTCGCGGTCGAGGAGGCACTCCTCGGCGAAGGCCAGGGCGCGCAGGTGGTAGGTGCGGGCGGCCCAGCCCAGGCTGATGTTGTGCCCGGCGTTCGGCTGCCGGTCGAAGACGACCCGCGGCGAGGCCAGATGGGCCCGCATGGAGGCGATGGTGTCCTCGTCGTGGTGCCACCAGCCCTCGTGCTCGGCGAAGGTGAAGCGGACGGGGACCCGGACGCGGGCGGCCAGACCGGGGAAGGCCTGCGCCCAGCGGGTCGCCTCCTGGGCCTCGCGCGGAGGCATCGGGGTGACCAGGGGCTTGGCGGCGCTGAAGGTGCCCGGCGGGTAGAGGCCCAGGCGTCCCCAGTGCAGGGGCCAGGTCTTGACGCCGTGGAAGTCGTCGAGGCGGGCGGGGTCGACGGCGTAGCGGTGGCTGATGCCGGAGATGTCCAGCCCGAGGAAGGCGGCGCCCCGCGGGTCCGCGGCGGCGTGCAGGGCGAGCTTGCCGCCGTACGAGTGCGCCATCAGGAAGATTCCGGCGCCGGTGTCGTGCTCGCGGGCGTACGAGTCGAGGGCGGTGTGCAGGACGTGGGACTGCTCGGAGAGCGTGGCGCCCTTGGGGAAGTTGGGCGCGGACATGCCGTAGCCGGGCCGGTCCACGGCGAGGACGGCGTAGCCCAGGCTCGCGGCGAGGTTGAGCAGGGACTGCCCGCAGTGGCTGAGGCCGTGGAAGTAGCCGGCGCGCATGCCGCCGCCGTGGACGGCGACGACGGTGGCGCGCGGGGGCGCCTCGGGCAGGGCGATCAGGCCGGACAGGGGGATGCCGTCGGCGTCGAGGACGATGTCGCGGACGCGGACCCCGGGAGCGGTGTCGGTGAGGTTCACGGTCAGTCCAGGCCGCGCACGATGTGGGGCTCGTGGGCCGGGTCCTCGTCGTCGCCCGCGAGCCACGGGAGGGGGCGGGCCTCCTCCGGTGCGGGCGCGGCGTCGGTGCGGCGGGCGTTCATGCGCAGTTCTCCTTCGGGCGGTGCGGGGTGACCGGTGCGAGAACGTCGAGGGCGTCGAAGAGGGCTCTGCGGGCGCGGGCGCGCAGCAGGCCGGTGCGGGTGCTCCTCGCCGTGGTGGTGGCCATGGGTGCTTCCGGGTGGGTGACGGCGGCAGGGGACGAAAAGGCCGGACGCGGCGGCCCGGGGGAGGCCGCCGCGTCCGGCGGGGGAACGGTCTGCGGGGGTTCAGTCCGTTCGGTCAGTACGGCGGAGGGCTGCCGTCCCGCGGCCCCCTTCACCGGGGCCGCGGAGCGGCAGTGGCCTACTTGCCGTAGGGCTTGCGGGCGCGGGCCTCGCGCAGGGCCTCGGCCCACCAGACGAGCTGGTCCAGCTGGGTCTTGGCGGCGACGGACGTGCCCGCCTCGTCCTTCGGCTCGCCGTTCTCGTCGAACTGCTCCCAGGCGGTGTGGAAGCTGATCTGCTCGCGGACGGGAACCGCGTGCAGCTCACCGAAGATCGGGCGGAGCTGCTCGGCGGAGCGCAGGCCGCCGGAGAGGCCGCCGTAGGAGACGAGGCCGACCGGCTTGGCCTGCCACTGCGTGTAGTGCCAGTCGATCAGGCTCTTGAGCGAGGCCGGGAAGCTGTGGTTGTACTCCGGGGTGACCACGACGAAGGCGTCGGCCTGCTCCAGGCGCGGCGTCACCTTCGACAGCTTCTCGGTGACCTCGGCGGAGGGCTGGTGCGAGAGCACGTACGGCAGCTCGTGCTCGGCCAGGTCGACGAGGTCGACCTCGAAGCCGCCGTGCGCCTCGGCCTTCTTCACGAACCAGTTCGCGACGGTCGGGCCGAATCGGTTCTCGCGGACGCTGGCCAGGATGACGGCGAGCTTCAGGGGGGTCTGGGACACGGATCTACTCCTCGTGGAAGGGAACAACAGAAACAGGGACGGGAAAGCGGAAGGTGGAACGGAGAAAGGGCGGCAGTGCGGGAGCGCGGAATTCCGGGCTATCGCGCGCTGCCGGATCCCGCTTCCAGCGCGCTGAAATAGACCTGTTCGCTCCGGGCCCCGGTGAAGGCCGTCGTTCCATCGAAGACGAAGTGCGGTACGGCGTGCGTGCCGAGCCCCCGCACCCGGGCCAGTTCGGCCCGCAGTTCCTCGGCCGCCACGGGGGCGGCCGTCGCGGGCAGTCCGGCCTCGGCCGCCAGCCGGGCGAGCGTGGCCGGGTCGGAGAGGTCGGCTCCCTCGCTGAAGTACGCCCGGAACAGCCGCTCCGCGACGGCTTCGCCGTGTCCCTCGGCAGCGGCGCCGGCCAGCAGCCGGTGCGCTTCGAAGGTGTTGACGTAGACGGCGCGCCCGAAGTCGAGCACCAGGCCGTCGCGGGCGCCCACGGCCGCCATGTGGGCGGTGAGCTCCCCGGCCCGGTCGCCGAAGTCGCGCCGGTGGATCTCGGTCAGCGGCACCCCTTCGGCCGGGGCGTCGGGCGCCACCTGGAAGGGCAGGAACTCAACGTCCGCCTCGCCGCCGGCCGCCCGGTAGCGCCGTACCGCGGCCTGGAAGCGGTGGAATCCCAGATAGGAATGGACGCAGGTCAGGTCGAGTATGAGCTCGACGCGCCGGCGAGCAGTTCGGTGCGTGGCCATGCGTCGATCATCGGGTGCGCGGCGCACACCGCTCAAGCCGCGAAAGGGGAGTTGACAAGGAATTGCCAATGCCCGGATGTTTCTCACACCGGGCGGCCGCCGGGGCCGTCAGATTCCGAGGTGGGCCAGGGACGGATGGCGCGGTCCCGCGAGCCACACCGGGTGGAATTCCATCCTGCTGAACCGCCAGCCGGCGTCCGTGCGGACGGCCTCGGCGGTGTAGTGGCCGCCGACGGAGAGGTGTTCCGTCGTCCGGGGGTCGTCGCGGTGGGAGTGCGTCGCCAGCTGGTGCGACCTGACCGCCGCCCGGTCGCCCGTCACGTCCACGACGCAGTTGGCGCCGATGTGGTGGGTGCGCGCCCAGCGGGCCTTGGCGGTGCGCTGGAACGCGCACAGGCCCGTAACCCCCCGGTGGTCGCCGACGGGGAAGACGAGGCGGACGTCGTCGGTGAAGACCGTGCGGAACCACGCGTCGTCGTAGGACTCCTCGTCGACGGTGTCGAGGGCGGCGACGTAGCGGTCGAAGAGTTCCCTGATCTCCACGCGGTCGGCCAGGGAGCGCAGTTCGGCGCGGAGCGCCGCGACCTCGCGGGCGAGGGCGGATTCGGGGGAAGTCATGTTCTCCTGCTCTGTCGAAGGGCCGGGAGGCGGCCGGCCGTGCGGCCGCCTCCCGGCGGGCGGTCAGCCCTTGGCGGCGCGGCGGCCGCCGAGGTAGTAGGCGCCCGAGACCACCGCGGCACCGGCGGCGATGACCGCGAAGGTCGGCTGGATCCCCAGGGCGTCGACGATCGGCTGGGTGATCAGCGGGGAGATGAACTGGCCGAGGAACAGCGCCGTGGTCAGGAACCCGGCGTAGCGGGCCCTGGACTCCGGCGGCGCGTCCGACAGCACCCAGTTGTTGAGGTTGGGCATCAGCGAGCCGAGGCCCGCCGCCATGAAGAACATGCCGGCGACGAGCACCGCCACGTTCGGGGCCAGGAAGAGGACGGTGTAGCCCAGGGCGATCGCCAGGAAGGAGAGGGCGACCAGGGTGTACTCCCCCGCGAGCCGCCGGATGAACGCGAACCGCAGCGCGACCATGCCGGTGCAGAACGTCTGCACGGCGATGATGGCGCCGGACACCACCGAGCTGCTGCCGAAGTGGTCCTCCACCAGGAAGGGCACCTGGACGGGGACGGAGTAGAAGGCCACCTGACCCAGCATCATCGCGCCCAGCGCCGCCAGCACCGGGCCGGGTATGCCGCGCTTCCGGGCGGGCGCGGCGGCGTCCTGCCCCGGGGCGACCGCGACGGCGGGGACGCGCTTGGGGAGGAACAGCAGCGCGGGGACCACCAGCACCATGCCCAGCAGGTAGAGCAGGAAGACCACGTGCCAGTCCAGGCCGGCCAGCAGCCCGCCGCCGAGCAGCAGGACGACGCCGCCGAAGGCGCCGGCGGCGGTCTGCCGGCCGAGGAGGCGCTGCCGCTCGCTGCCCTCGTAGAGGTCGGCCACCAGGGCGACGCTGCTCGTCATGATCAGGGAGACGCCGACGCCGAGCACGGCCCGGCCGGCCAGAATGCTCACCAGGTCGGGCAGGTAGGCGCCGGAGCTGCCGCCGACGCCGAACGCCAGCATGCCCGTGATCAGGGCGTTCTTCTTGCCCATGCGCTCGACCACGCCACCGGCCAGCGGGGCGAACAGCACGATCGCCAGCGCGTGCGTCGTGGTGATCATCCTGGCCAGCAGGTCCACGTGGGCGGTGCCGGCGAACGCCTCGCGGATCCCGGGGATGGCCGGGGCGACCGTCGCCCCCGCCATGATGGTCAGCGTGCCCACCAGGACGAGCGTGGCCGCCTGCCCCGCCCCTCCCGGCCGGGTCGGTGCAGGCGTCCCGGACGACTGCTGGGTGGTGATACTCATTCAGTTTCTCCTCGAAACCTCGGTACAGATGTGGTGCTTTCCGGCCGCCGGCCGTGTTCGTCCCCCGGGTGCCGCGGTGCCGGTACCGCCGCGCCCAAGGGTGGCGGACGCGGACGGGGCCCTCCGGGCCGGGTGGTCCTACGCCTCAGGACGGCGGCCCCAGACGGAGAACTCCAGCGTCGTCACGTCCCGCGCCGCCGGGTCGTCCAGCCCCGCGACGAACGCGGCCAGGTCCTCGGCCGAGACCAGGCCGTTCTCGACGAGCCCGGGCCCCTGCAGCTTCATCCGCAGGCGCATCAGGTCGTTGTCGGCGGCGTGCTGGCCCGGGCCGAGCGGGGTGACGTGCAGGCCGATGGAGGTCAGCCCGGCGCGCGCGAGGGTCGAGGGCAGCCTGCGGCCCCAGTGCATGTCGGCGCCCTTGGCCTTCCAGCCCTGCAGGTAGGCGTCGACCAGGGCCCGGCCGGCCGCGGTCGGCGCGTGCTCGCTGGGCAGGAAGTAGAAGTCCTCCAGGAGGATCCAGCCGCCCGGGGCCAGCCAGCTCACGGCCCGCTCCAGCGCCGCGGCGGGGTCCGCCAGGTGCTCGAACACGGCCCGGCCCAGGATGAGGTCGAACGAGCCGGGCGCGAAGTCCGCCTCGGCGATGTCGAGGTTCCGCACGGTCAGGTTGGCGGGCCGCTCGGCGGCGAACTGCTCGGTGTCGGTGTCGACGGCGAGCACGGTGCCCCGGTCGGCGCGCCCGGCCAGCCAGGCCGCCATGGAGCCGGCCCCGCAGCCGACGTCCAGGCAGCGCCAATCCCGCTGGACGGGCAGCTTCTCGATGATGGCGGTGGTCTGGGGGTCGTAGATCTGCTCCCAGAGGGCGTTGAGGGCGTGCTCGACCGCGCGGTCGTCCGCCGGGGAGCCGGAAGGCTTGGTCATGAGGTGGTCCTGTTCGCTGTGTCTGCGGTCTCTGCGGTGTCCGTGGAGCCGGCGGGCGAGGCGTCGATGTGGGAGGCGACGGTGCACACGAGGTACTGCGGCGGCGCGACCTCCAGGCGGGCGATCTCGGCCTGTCCTTCGCCGATGCGGGGATCGGCCATCCAGGAGCGGTAGGCGACCTCGCTCACCCACATCGGGTAGTTGACGAAGGCCGTGCCGTCCTTGCTGAAGTGGGGCGTGGCGGAGATGAAGCCGGGGAAGGAGCGTTTCCACTCGCCGCTGTCCGCCAGCAGCTCCATCAGCGCCGCGGCCGAGTCGCCGCCGGCCAGGTGGCGGGTGGCGACGGCGACCATGCCCGGCTCCGCGCCCGCCTCCGGGCCCTGCAGGCCGGGGGCCTCGGTGCCCGCGAACACCGTCGCCTCCAGCACGCCCGGGTGGTCGGCCAGGGAGCGCAGCACGGCCGCGGCCGGGTTCTCCTGGAAGAACTCCCGGTAGAGCGTCTCGCTCTCCCACTGGCCCCGGTTGACGACGGTGGTGCCGTCGACGCTGAGGTGGGTCCGCGCGGAGACGAAGCCGGGGGTGTGCCGCACCCACGCGGTGACCTCGCGGGTGATGCTCTCGACGAGGGCGGCGGCCGTCCGGGGGGAGTCCGCCTTCAGGGTGCCGAAGGTGACCCAGCCGACCTCGGGCGCGGAAGCGCCGACTGCTGTCATGGTGTAACTCCGTCGGTCTCGAAGGGTGGTGCGGGCCGGTGCGGCGGCGGTCGCCGCCGCCCGCGGCTCAGCGGAAGGCCTCGACGTGCTCGTCGACCCACTGCCGGAAGGTGCGGGCGGGCCGGCCCGTCACGTCCTCGACGACCGTGGAGCCGACCTCGTTCTCCTTGGTGAGCACGGCGAAGTAGTCCAGCGCGCCGTCCGCGTACGAGGGCGGCCAGCCGCTGTCCACCATCGCGCTGCGGGCGGCCTCGTGCTCGACGTCCTGCCAGCCCAGCGTGCGGCCGAGCGCCTCGCCGATGATGTGCACCTGCTCCTCCTGGCTCAGCGCCTCGGGGCCGGTGACCAGATACTTCTTCCCCGCGTGCCCGTCGGTGAGGAGGGCCTCCACGCCGACGGCCGCGAGGTCGGCCTCGTGGACGGAGGTGCGGGTCGCGGCCCCGTACGGGAAGCGCACGACGCCGTCGCCGCGGATCTGCCCGGCGAAGCCGAGGGCGTTGGCCATGAAGCCGGTGGTGCGCAGGAAGGTCCAGTCGAGCCCGGTCTCCTCGATGAGCTCCTCGAGGTAGGCGTGGCAGTTGTTGTCGACCCGCTCCAGGCCGATGTGGACGCCCACGGACGAGACCAGGACGATGCGCCGGGCCTGTGCCTCGATCTTCTTCAGGACGGCCGGGGCGGTGTCCACCGGGAGCGTGAAGAACGGCCACATCCAGAAGACGCCGTCGACGCCGTCCAGGGCCGCGTCCAGGCTGGCGGGGTCGGCGAGGTCGCCGTGGAAGAGCTCCACGCCCTCGGGGAGCTTGGCGACGCCCGGGTCCCCTTCGAGCACGAGCGCGCGGACGGTGGCGCCCCGCTCCTGGAGGCGGCGCACGACGTGCGGGCCGAGGTTGCCGGTGGCGCAGGTGACCAGAACGACGTTCTGGGAGGTCATGGTGGGTTCCCTTTCCCGGTGGGGTGAGCGGTGGGGTCAGCGGTCGGCGGCGGGGCGGGCCGGGGCGGCGCTCCAGCTGCGCGGCCCCGGGGTGCGCGGGGTGCGTTCGGGGCGGGTCCAGCGGGCGGTGGCGCGGTGGTGGCGGGACAGGTCGTCGGGGTCGGCGCCGGCGGCGGTGCGGGCGAGGAGGACGGCCGTCAGGGCGGCCAGTTCCTCGGGGCCCGCCTCGCCCTTCTCGACGCGCAGGAAGAGCTCGGTGGTCACCGGGGCTCCTTTCGTCACTGGGGCGGGTTGCCGTGCTTGCGGGTGGGCAGGTCGGCGTGCTTCTCGCGGAGCATGGCCAGGGAGCGGGCGAGGATCCTGCGGGTCTCGCGCGGGTCGATCACGTCGTCCACCAGGCCGCGTTCGGCGGCGTAGTAGGGGTGCATGAGCTCCGCCTTGTACTCCTTGATCTTCTGCTGGCGCACGGCCTCGGGGTCGTCGGAGGCGTTGATCTCGCGGCGGAAGATGACGTTGGCCGCGCCCTCGGCGCCCATGACGGCGATCTCGTTGCTGGGCCAGGCGAGGGCGAGGTCGGCGCCGATGGAGCGGGAGTCCATGACGATGTAGGCGCCGCCGTAGGCCTTGCGCAGGACCAGGGAGATCCGCGGGACGGTGGCGTTGCAGTACGCGTAGAGGAGCTTGGCGCCGCGGCGGATGATGCCGTTGTGCTCCTGGTCGACGCCGGGGAGGAAGCCGGGGACGTCGACGAGGGTGACGAGCGGGATGTTGAAGGCGTCGCAGAACTGCACGAAGCGGGCGGCCTTTTCACTGGACTCGATGTCCAGGACGCCGGCGTACGAGGCGGGCTGGTTGGCGACGATGCCGACGACGCCGCCGTCGATGCGGCTCAGGGCGCACACGATGTTGGTGGCCCAGGCCGGGTGCACCTCGAAGTACTCGCCGTCGTCGACGATCTCCTCGATGACGGCCCGGATGTCGTAGCTGCGGCCGGGGTCGTCGGGGACGAGGTCGAGGAGGGAGTCGGTGCTCCGGTCCGCCGGGTCCGCGCAGGGGGCGGAGGGGGGCAGTTCGCGGTTGTTGGAGGGCAGGAGGGAGAGCAGGTAGCGCACTTCCTCCAGGCAGGTCTCCTCGTCGTCGTAGGCGAAGTGGGAGACGCCCGAGGTGGCGGAGTGGACGTCGGCGCCGCCGAGGCCGTTCTGGGTGATCTCCTCGCCGGTGACGGCGCGGACGACGTCGGGGCCGGTGATGAACATCTGCGAGGTCTCGCGGACCATGAACACGAAGTCCGTCAGCGCCGGCGAGTACG
>NZ_PXWG01000126.1 GCF_003011965.1 Streptosporangium nondiastaticum | reverse complement strand
CTGCGCGGCGCGGCGCCGGCGGGAGGCGCGCCGGGCGCACAGGTAGAGCCCGAGGACGCAGAGCCCGCCGCCCATGGCGACGGGTGCCCAGACCCGGCGGTGGCCGGGGACGAGGCCCTCGCCGCCGGGGTCGGGGTTGCCGGGCGAGATCGCGGGGGGCCGCACGGGCTCGCCGCGGAGGACGGCGCCGTAGCCGTCGGCGGCGCCGATGGCCGCCCCGGCCCAGTCGTGCTGGGCGACGGCGGGCGCGATCGCGGTGGTGGCGACGGCTTTGAGCTGGTCGGCGCGGAAGCCGGACAGCTTGTCGGCGGAGACGGCGTACTGCCGGCCGTGGGTGGCGACGGCGAGGAGGACGTCGCGCTCGCCGAGGCCGTTGCGGTCGGCGGTGGCGTCGGCCCAGGCGCGCCCGGAGCGGCCGGAGAAGTCCCGTACGTAGGTGACGTACAGCTGGACGCGCTGGGTGGTGCGCAGGCGCTCGATCGCGGTGATCACCTGCGCGCGGCGCTGGCCGAGCGCGCCGACGGTGTCGGTGATGCGGCCGCCCGCGTCGAGGTCGAGGGGGGTGTCCGCGCGTGAGGGGGCGGCGGGGAGGAGCGGGAGCAGCAGGGCGCACAGCGCGAGGAGGGCGCCGGCGATGGCCCAGCCCGGCGCCCCCGTCCCGTACCGCCTCGAATGCCGCGTCACACTTGTGAGCGTATGGCGGCAATGCCCGTTCCGCTACTGGGAGCAAGGTGTCGAATACGGAGTGTGTTCAGGCTCCGTCGTACGCCCGGCGCACGCCGGACGGGGCGTTCACACCCGGCGCTTGATCTTGCTCCCGAGCCAGACCAGCGGATCGTACTTCCGGTCCACGGCCCGCTCCTTCAGCGGGATCAGCGCATTGTCGGTGATCTTGATGTGCTCCGGGCAGACCTCCGTGCAGCACTTGGTGATGTTGCAGTAGCCGAGCCCGTGCTCCTCCTGCGCGCCGCGCTTGCGGTCGATGCCCGCCTCGGCGGCCCCGTCCAGCGGGTGCATGTCCAGCTCGGCCACGCGCATCAGGAAGCGGGGCCCGGCGAAGACCGGTTTGTTCTCCTCGTGGTCCCGCACCACGTGGCAGGTGTTCTGGCACAGGAAGCACTCGATGCACTTGCGGAACTCCTGGGAGCGCCCCACGTCCTCCTGCTGCATCCGGTACTCGCCCGGCCCGACCCCCTGCGGCGGGACGAACGAGGGGACCTCGCGCGCCTTGGCGTAGTTGAAGGACACGTCCGTCACCAGGTCCCGGACCACGGGGAACGCCCGCATCGGGGTGACCACGACGGGCTCGGCCGGATCGAGCAGCGACATCCGCGTCATGCACATCAGCCGCGGCCGGCCGTTGATCTCGGCGCTGCAGGAACCGCACTTGCCCGCCTTGCAGTTCCAGCGCACGGCGAGGTCGGCGGCCTCGGTGGCCTGGAGCCGGTGGATGATGTCGAGGACGACCTCGCCCTCGTTGACGGTCACGGTGTAGTCGACGAGGGAGCCGCCGTCCGCATCGCCCCGCCACACCTTGAAGTGGGCCTCGTAGCTCAAGAGGTCAGCTCCTCGTCCGTCAGGTACTTCACCAGCTCCTCCTTGTCGAAGAGCGCGAGCAGGTCGTCACGGATCGGCGGCATCTCGCGCCGTTCCAGGCGCACCCGGCCCAGCAGCGGGTCCGCGCCCGGTTCCGTGCTGTCCCCGTTCAGCCGGCACACGAGGTTCAGCCGGCGCCACCGCCGGTCCATCGCCGGGTGGTCGTCGCGGGTGTGGCCGCCGCGGCTCTCGGTGCGCTCCAGCGCCGCCCGGGCCACGCACTCGCTGACCAGCAGCATGTTCCGCAGGTCGAGCGCCAGGTGCCAGCCGGGGTTGAACTGCCGGTGGCCCTCCACCCCGGCCCGCCGGGAGCGGCCCCGCAGCTCGGTCAGCCGGCGCAGCGCCTCCTCCATCTCCGGGCCCTTGCGGATGATGCCGACCAGGTCGTTCATGGCCTGCTGGAGCTCCTGGTGCAGGGCGTACGGGTTCTCGGCCGGGCCCTCGGAGACGGCCGGGTCGCCGCCCTCCGCGCCGAACGGGCGCAGGGCCTCCGCCTCCGCCGCCTCCAGGTCGGCCTCGGAGACGACGGGGCGGCCCGCGCCGGGGAAGGAGGCGGCGTGCTCGGCCGCGTACAGCCCGGCCCGCCGGCCGAAGACGAGCAGGTCGGAGAGGGAGTTGCCGCCGAGCCGGTTCGAGCCGTGCATGCCGCCCGCGACCTCGCCGGCGGCGAACAGCCCGGGGACGCCCACCGCCGCGGCCGTGTCCGGGTCGACGTCGACGCCGCCCATCACGTAGTGGCAGGTGGGGCCGACCTCCATCGGCTCGGCCGTGATGTCGACGTCCGCCAGCTCCTTGAACTGGTGGTGCATGGAGGGCAGTTTGCGCTTGATGTCCTCGGCGGGGAGGCGGGTCGAGACGTCGAGGAAGACACCGCCGTGCGGGGAGCCGCGGCCCGCCTTGACCTCGGAGTTGATGGCGCGCGCCACCTCGTCGCGCGGGAGCAGCTCGGGCGGGCGGCGGTTGTTGTCGGGGTCCTGGTACCAGCGGTCGCCCTCGGCCTCGGACTCGGCGTACTTCTCCTTGAAGACGTCCGGGACGTAGTCGAACATGAACCGCCGGCCGTCGCTGTTGCGCAGCACGCCGCCGTCGCCGCGGACGGACTCGGTGACGAGGATGCCCTTGACGGACGGCGGCCAGACCATCCCCGTCGGGTGGAACTGCACGAACTCCATGTTGATCAGGGACGCCCCGGCGAGCAGCGCGAGGGCGTGCCCGTCGCCGGTGTACTCCCAGGAGTTCGACGTCACCTTGAAGGACTTGCCGATCCCGCCGGTGGCCAGGACGACCGAGGGCGCCTCGATGGCGAAGAAGCGGCCGGACTCGCGGGCGTAGCCGAAGACGCCCGCGATGCGCTCCCCGTCCTTGAGGAGGCGGGTGACCGTGTACTCCTGGAAGACCTTGAGCCGGGACTCGTAGTCGCCGGTCTCGCGGTGGTCCTCCTGCTGCAGCGAGACGATCTTCTGCTGGAGGGTGCGGATCAGCTCCAGGCCCGTGCGGTCGCCGACGTGCGCCAGCCGCGGGTACTCGTGGCCGCCGAAGTTGCGCTGCGAGATCTTCCCGTCCCGGGTGCGGTCGAAGACGGCGCCCCAGGTCTCCAGCTCCCAGACCCGTTCGGGGGCCTCGCGGGCGTGCAGCTCGGCCATCCGCCAGTGGTTGAGGAACTTGCCGCCGCGCATGGTGTCGCGGAAGTGGACCTGCCAGTTGTCGCCCTCGTTGACGTTGCCCATGCTCGCGGCGATGCCGCCCTCCGCCATCACGGTGTGGGCCTTGCCGAAGAGCGACTTGCAGATCACCGCGCAGCGCATGCCCCGCTCGCGGGCCTCGACAGCGGCACGCAGCCCGGCGCCGCCGGCGCCGACCACGACCACGTCCCAGGCTTCTCGGGCCGTACGCGACATCAGAAAGCACCTCTCCTTTTGAGCGTGAAGGCGTGTTGAGCGTGAAGGCGTGGGTGGAGCGGGCCGGCTAGAAGAACCGCGGGTCGTCGAACACGCCGCTCGCCACCAGGTAGACGTAGAAGTCGGCGGCCGCCACGCTGATCAGCGAGGCCCAGGCGAGCTGCATGTGGCGGGCGTTGAGCGCACTGACCCAGCCCCACATGCGGTAGCGCACGGGGTGCTTGGAGAAGGTGCGGATCCGGCCGCCGACGATGTGCCGGCACGAGTGGCAGGAGAGGGTGTACGCCCAGATCAGGGCGATGTTGGCGAGGAGCACGAGGGTGCCGAGGCCCATGTGGCCCCACTCGCCGCGGGCGTTGCGGAAGCCGAGCGCCGCGTCGTACGTGAGGATGCCCGCGACGATCACCGCGAAGTAGAAGAAGTAGCGGTGGACGTTCTGCAGGATCAGCGGGAAGCGGGTCTCGCCGGAGTACTTCGCGTGCGGTTCGGCGACGGCGCAGGCCGGGGGCGAGGCCCAGAAGCCCCGGTAGTAGGCCTTGCGGTAGTAGTAGCAGGTCAGCCGGAAGCCCAGCGGGAAGATCAGGATCAGCAGGGCCGGCGAGAGGCCCCACCAGGCGCCGAAGACGTGCCAGTCGGCGCCGCCCTTCATCGGGACGCAGTTCTGCGCGATGCAGGGCGAGTAGAACGGGGAGACGTAGGGCGCCGCGTAGTAGTCGTCGTTCGCGAAGGCCCGCCAGGTGGAGTAGACGACGAAGGCGAACAGTCCGGCGGCGGTGGCCGCGGGCGCGAGCCACCAGCGGTCGGCGCGCAGGTGGCGGGCGGGGATCGCGGCCCGGGAGGGGTGATGGACCCCGCCCTGGGCGGGCACCCCGGCGGCGGTCGCGGATCGGGGGTCGGTACCAGTGGCCAAGAGGGACTCCGGGGAGGAGCGGGAGGAGGACGTTTCGGTGCTGCCGCGCTGCCCGGCCCGGTCAGGGCGCGTGCCGGTCCCGCGCGCCGAGCCCCTCGTCGTCCGCGTCCTTCCACAGGGACGCGTCGTACGGGGCGTCGGGGACCTGCACGGGCTCGGGGCGGGGCTGCCCCCCGGGGTGCGCGTCGCGCAGGAGGGTGACGCTCTCGCGCAGGTGGGCGGCGTCCGTCCGCACCCGGCGCAGTTCGAGGTCCTGGCTGCCCAGGTGCTTCTCCAGCCGTGCGAGCGCCCGGCCGAGGTCGTCCAGGCAGCGCTGGACCGCGGTCACTTCGTCTTGCAGGGACATGTCTGTCTGGCCCTCACTTCCGCGTCGGCGGTTGCGGGTGGCGACGGTGATGCGACTCAAGAGTGTCGCGCGTCACACCCCTCCGGGGGAAGATAGCGATCGCGCCTTCGCCGGAACGGGTGCGGCGCGCGCCGCAGGGCTGCAGAAACGTTCGTTCATGAGGACCACGGCATACGCCCCGCCCGCCCGGGGGCTGCGGAATCGTTCGTCCACGCGGGTGGCGTACACCCGGGCGGCGCCGTGTCGGCGCGCGGCCGGACCGACTGTCGCATTCAGTGGTGAGCAGTAGATGCGATCAGCGGCTCATTACGCCGAACGAGTCCGGTGAGTCCTGCGGAGGTAGCAGCATGGCCCCTCTCACTCCCACGCGGTCCCGTACGCGCCGCCGAGCCGCCCTGCTGGCCGCCGGGCTCCTGCTCCCGCTGCCCCTCCTCGGCGGCTGCGGCGCCGGCCACGACGACGGCGGCCGCATCACCCCGCAGGACATCGGCGCCGCCGCCCGCCCCCGGGTCGCCGACGGCGGCACCCTCACCTGGGCCGTCGACGCCCTGCCCAGCACCCTCAACACCTTCCAGACGGACGCCGACGCCGCCACGCAGCGGGTCGCCGGGGCCGTCCTGCCCGCCCTGTTCACCACCGACGGGCGCGGCCGCCCGCAGCGCAACCCCGACTACCTCCGCTCCGCCGAGGTCGTCCAGCGCGAGCCCCACCAGGTCGTCGTCTACAAGCTCAACCCCAAGGCCGTCTGGAGCAACGGCAAGCCGCTGGCCGCCGCCGACTTCGAGGCCCAGTGGAAGGCCCTGCGCGGCAAGGACAGCGCCTACTGGGCGGCCCACAACACCGGCTACGACCGGATCGACCACGTCGAGCGCGGCGCCGACGACCACGAGGTCAAGGTCACCTTCGCCCGCAGCTGCGCCGACTGGCCCGCCCTCTTCACCCCGCTCTACCCCCGGGCCGTCACCGGCAGCGCCGACGACTTCAACGACGGCGCCCGCAACGACCTCAAGTTCTCCGCGGGCCCCTTCCGCGTCGCCGACCGCGACGAGAAGCAGGGCACGCTCACCCTCGCCCGCTCCCCCAAGTGGTGGGGCGAGCCCGCCAAGCTCGACCAGCTCGTGCTCCGGGCCCTCCCCCGCACCGAGCGGGCCGCGGCCCTCGCGGCCGGCAAGCTCGACCTCGCCGACGTGGGCGCGGCCGACGCCGGCCGCATCGCCGCCGCCAACAAGCCCGCGAAGCAGGACAAGGGCGACAAGCCGCCGGCCGCCGCGGCCGCCCGCCCGGCCGCGCTGCGCGGCATCGTCGTCCGCAAGTCCCTGGAGCCCGCGTACACCCAGCTCGCCCTCAACGGCGCGAGCGGCCCGCTCGCCGACGAGCGCGTCCGCCGGGCCGTCGCCCGGGCCATCGACCGGCGCGCCATCGCCAAGTCCGTCCTCGGCCCGCTGGGTCTGCCCGTCGACCCGCTCGGCAGCCACCTCTTCCTCTCCGGCCAGGAGGGCTACGAGGACAACAGCGACGCCATCGGCGGCCCCGACCCCAAGGCCGCCCAGGCCCTCCTCGCCGAGGCGGGCTGGAAGCGGGCCGAGGGCGACAGCCGCAAGACTGCGGCGGCCGACGGGCGGGCGGGGACGGGCCGGACGCTGGGACTGCGGCCGGGGCCGGCGGCGGGCCCGGTCCCCTCGGACGAGACGGCGGAGGCGGAGGAGGCCGCCGATGCCGCTGAAGCCGAGGCGGAGTACGCCGCCGACGACAGCCTGGACGACGGCACGGGCCCCGACGGCAAACCCGCCGCCGACGGGGGCCGCGCGGCCGCCGCCCCGGTCCGCATGAAGAACGGCAAGAAGCTCACCCTCCGCTTCGTGGTGCCGGTGAGCTCGGGCACGGACTCCCTGCGGTCCGTGGCCGACCGCATCGCCCGCCGCCTCGACGCGGTCGGCATCGGCACCGAAGTGACCAAGGTCGGCGACGCCGGCTTCTTCAAGGACCACATCGCCGCCGGCAGCTACGACCTCGCCCTCTACTCCTGGCCCGCGACCCCCTACCCCGCCACCGACGCCCGCCCCCTCTACGCCAAGCCCCAGCCCGCGGCGGACGGCTCCCTGGTGGTGGAGCAGAACTACACCCGCGTCGGCACCGACCGCATCGACCAGCTCTTCGACCAGGCCTCCACGGAACTCGACACGGAGGCCTCCCGCGACCTGGCGAGCCGCGCGGACGCCCGCATCTGGTCCCTGGCCGGCTCGATCCCCCTGTACCAGCGCCCCCAGCTGGTGGCGGCGCGGAAGACCGTCGTCAACGCGGGCGCGTTCGGACTGGCGACGCCGCGGTACCAGGACATCGGCTTCAAGCGGTAGTCCCGCCCGGGCGGCCCGTCAGCGGCGGGCGTTGAGCCGGGCCGCCCGGCGCGTGAGATGGTCGCGCTCGGCGAGGTTGCCCGCCTTACGAGCCGCCTCGGCGTAGAGCCGCGCCGCGGTCGCCAGGTCTCCGTCGCGCTCGTGGAGGTGGGCGGCCACCGCGGCGTAGCGGGGCAGGGAGTCGTCCAGCTCCGCGAGCGCGGCCAGCCCGGCGCGCGGACCGTCCGCCTCGCCGACCGCCACCGCGCGGTTGAGCCGGACGACCGGGCTGCCGGTCAGGCGCACGAGCTCGTCGTACCACTCGACGATCTGCGCCCAGTCGGTCTCCGCGGCCGTGGGCGCGTCGGCGTGGAGGGCCGCGATGGCGGCCTGGGCCTGGAACTCGCCCAGCCGGTCGCGGGCGAGGGCCGCCTGCAGGATCCCGACGCCCTCGGCGATCAGCTCCGTGTCCCACAGGCCGCGGTCCTGCTCGGCGAGCGGCACCAGGCTGCCGTCGGGCGCGGTCCGGGAGGCGCGCCGGGCGTGGTGCAGCAGCATGAGGGCGAGCAGCCCGGCCACCTCGGGGTGGTCGATCACGGCCGCGAGCTGCCGGGTGAGCCGGACGGCCTCGGCGGCGAGGTCGACGTCGCCGGAGTAGCCCTCGTTGAAGACCAGGTAGAGGACGCGCAGCACGGTGGCCACGTCGCCGGGCCGGTCGAAGCGCACGCCGGACACGGTGCGCTTGGCGCGGCTGATCCGCTGCGCCATGGTCGCCTCCGGCACCAGGTAGGCCCGGGCGATCTGGCGGGTGGTGAGCCCGCCGACGGCGCGCAGCGTGAGCGCGACCGCGGACGACGGCGTCAGCGACGGGTGGGCACAGAGGAAGTAGAGCCGCAGCGTGTCGTCCACGGCGGGCGCGGGTCCGGGCGCCGGCTCCTCCTCGGCGCGGTCCTCCCGCCGGCGGCGGGCGGTGTCGGCGCGCGTCGCGTCGAGGAACTTGCGCCAGGCCACGGTGACCAGCCACCCCTTCGCGTCCCGCGGGGGGTCGTCGGGCCAGACGCGGACCGCCTCGACCAGGGCGTCCTGCACGGCGTCCTCGGCCGCCGCGAAGTCGGCTCCGCGGCGGATGAGGACGGCGAGCACGCCCGGCGTGAGGCCGCGGAGCAGGGCCTCGTCCATCGGTGAGGTCACTCCGTGATGGTGGGCGGGCAGGCCAGGAACGGACGCACCTCCAGCCACTCGTGGATCGGCTTCCCGCCCGCCCCGGGAGCGGCCGACAGCTCGCCGGCCAGCTCGACGGCCCGCTCGTAGCTGTCGACGTCGATGATCATCCAGCCGGCGATCAGGTCCTTGGTCTCGGCGAACGGCCCGTCGGTCACCGGCGGCCGCCCCTCCCCGTCGTAGCGGACCCACGCCCCCTCGGGCGCGAGCGCCTGTCCGTCGACGAACTCGCCGCTCTTCTCCAGCCGGGCCGCGAAGTCGTTCATGTACTGCACGTGCGCCGAGATCTCCTCGGGCGTCCACCGGTCCATGGGCACGTCGTTCACCGGAGCCGGGGCGCCGCGGTAGTGCTTGAGCAGCAGGTACTTGGCCATGAGGTGTCTCCTCGGTACGGGTGCGGCCCATTGTGGCCGCGTTCACCCCGGGGACGGAGCGGGGCGCGGCTTCTCGACATCACCGCCCAAGATTTTTTAGCCCGGCTGCCCGGCACCGCTCGCGGCACCGCGGCACCGCGGCACCGCGGCACCGCTAGAACCTCCGTTCCGGACTCCGGAGCGTCTCGACGAGTGCCGCGATGCTGTGGTCGCGGTGGCCGTCGGCGACGGCCCGTTCGAGCAGTGCGTGCATCGGCAGGTGCCACGAGACGTCGATGCCGGCCTCGCGGCCGAGTTCGAGTTCGCCCGCGACCGCCTGGTGGAAGATCCCGACGGTCGCGCGCGGCCGGGTGTAGTCACCGGTGTCGATCTCGTCGGCGATGGCCGGCAGCTCGGAGGCGATCATCTCCAGCCACTTGATGGTGTAGCGCACCAATGTGCCGGCCTTCAGGCCGCGTGCGGTGACCAGTGCGGCCCCTTGGAAGAAGCCGAGGAGGGCGGGCAGCAGGAGCCCGCCCACGGCCTGCTCGTAGAGCGCGGCCAGGTCCGGCTCGTCACCGAGGTGGACGGTGTCCCCTCCCAGCACCCTCAGCGTCGCTTCGTACGTGTCGAACACGGCCTTGTCGCCGCCGTAGTACAGGAGAGTGCCGGGCTTTCCGACAGCCGGGGGAACGTTTTTGACCGCGCCGCCCAGGAACCGCACTTCCCGCGCCTCCGCCCAGGCGGCCAGCTGACGGGCGCCTTCCGGCGTCCCGGTGTTGAGGGTGACCAGTGCGCGCCCGGCCAGGGCGGCCGCGGCCGGTTCCAGGACCTCGCGCGTGGCGTCGTACGTGGTCAGGCAGGCGATGACCAGCGGCCCGGCGGCCACCGCTTCCTCGACCGTGGCGGCGTGGCGCGCGCCCTTGGCGATGAGCGGTGCGGCCTTCTCCGCGCTCCGGTTCCATACGGTCGTCGGGTGCCCCGCCTCGATGAACGCCTCGGCCAGAGCCCTACCCATCGCCCCCAGCCCGATGACGGTCACCGGTGTCAGGTCGTTCGCAGGCGTGCTCAATGCTCAACTCCAGTCGGATCAGGAGCGACAGGTGTACGCCCCCTGCGGCTCGTTGCCGCTCCATGCTCCGACCGGCACGGACTTTTTCTCAAGTACCGACTATTTTGACGGTACTTACATAAAGGTCAGTGAGGGGCACCGATGAAGAAGAGGACCTTCACCTGCGGGTTCGACGCGGCCCTCGCCGTCGTCGGCGGCAAGTGGAAGATGCTGATCCTGTGGGCGCTCCATCGTGACGGGCCACTGCGCTTCGGTGAGCTGCGGCGCGCGGTCGACGGCATCGGCGAGCGCGTCCTGATCAACCAGCTGAAGGAGATGGAAGCGAGTCAGCTGGTGCATCGTGAGGAGTACCGCCAGGTGCCGCCGAAGGTGGAGTACTCCTTGACCGGGTTCGGGGCGTCGCTGCTCGACGCCCTCATGCCCCTGGGCACGTGGGGAACGGCCAATATGGAGCGCATCACCTCGCTCGCCGGATCGGACCCCGCGAACACCTCGTGATCACGCGGTCCGGCCGTGCCCTCTCGGCGCGGAAGCGCGGCGGCGCGCGCCGCTAGGCGGCCCGCGGCTGTGTGAAGCGGATGCGGTTGCCGAAGGGGTCGCGGAGGCCGCAGTCGATGCCGTACGGGCGCTCGGTCGGCTCCTCGGTGAACTCGACGCCGCGGGCCAGCAGCGTCTCGTACGTCTTGCGGCAGTCGTCCGTGGTGAGGATGAGCCAGCCGCCCATCGCGCCCTTGGTCACCAGTTCGCGGACCTGCTGCGCCGTCTCCTCGGACATCGCCGGGGCGCCCGGCTTCTCCAGCAGGATCTGACGCTCCGGGTGTCCGGGGACGCTGACGGTCAGCCAGCGCATGAAGCCCAGGTCGACGTCGGCGGCGACCTCCAGGCCGAGCTTGCCGACGTAGAAGTCGAGGGCCTCGTCCTGGTCGAGGACGTATATCTGCGATTGCGTGATGGCGTTGAACATGGGCATCACGCTACCGATCCGACCGGCCGGAAACTTATCCGAAACTGCTCAGCCGGCGGTCAGGCACTCGGCCGCGTCCACGCCATCGCGAAGCACGTCGGCACGGCCGCGGTCACCGCCTCCTTCCGGTACGTCCTCGGCGACCGGCCGACGATGTCGCGGAACGTGCGGCTGAACGTCCCCGGGCTGCCGAAGCCGACCTCGAAGCAGATGTCGGTCACGCTGCGATCGGTCTCGCGCAGCAGGAACATGGCCCGTTCGACGCGGCGGCGCTGCAGGTAGCGGTGCGGCGTCTCGCCGAACACGGCCCGGAACGTGCGGGTGAAGTGCGCCTCCGAGACGTGGGCGATGCGGGCCAGGGCCGGGACGTCGAGCGGCTGCGCGTACGCGCGGTCCATCGCGTCCCGGGCCCGCAGCATGCGGCGGTTGCTGTCTTCGGCGGCGGTGCGGTTCACCTCGTCATCACATCACGCCCCGGCACCGGTCAGTACAGGCTCAGCAGCGCCTCCACCGCGTCCGGGGCCGGGAACTCGCCGTCCGGGAGGGCCAGCTCGAACCAGACGGTCTTCCCGTGGGGGGTGCGGCGGCTGCCCCACGCCGCGCTGAGCATGCCGACGAGCTGCAGGCCCCGCCCGCCTTCGTCGGTGTCGCGGGCGCGCCGCCGCCGGGGCTGGACGAGGCCGCCGTCCCAGACCTCGCACACCAGCGTGCGGTCCAGCAGCAACCGCAGCCGGATCTCGCCCTCGCCGTAGCGGAGGGCGTTGGTGACGAGCTCGCTGACCAGGAGTTCGGTGGTGTCGACGAGGTTGTCCAGGCCCCATTGCGGGAGCTGTTCGCGGGCGAGTTCGCGGGCGCGGGCGACGGAGCGGGGTTCGGCGGGGAGGGTCCAGTCGCCGACGTGCTCGTCGGGGAGGCCGCGCAGGCGGGCCATGAGGAGGGCGATGTCGTCCTCGCCGTGGTGGGTGTCGAGCGCGCCGAGGACGTGCTCGCAGACCTCCTCCAGGGGGCGGGAGGGGCCCGTGAGGGCCTCGCGGAAGGCTTCCAGGCCCTCGTCCAGGGCGTGGTCGCGGGATTCGACCAGGCCGTCCGTGTAGAGGGCCAGGAGCGCGCCGTCGGGCAGTTCGACGACCGTTTCCTCGAAGAGCTCGCCGCCGACGCCGAGCGGCATGCCGGGCTGGACGTCGAGCAGCTCGGCGGGGCGGCCGGCCTCGACGAGGACGGGCGGCAGGTGGCCGGCGTTGGCGATGGTGCAGCGCCGGGTGACCGGGTCGTAGACGGCGTAGACGCAGGTGGCGAGGTAGACCTCGGAGAGGTCGGCGGCCCGCACCCCGCCGCGCACGCCGCGCGTGGAGGACTGCTTGCCGCCGGGGCGGCCGAGGCCGTGGGCGATCTCGTCGAGGGCGGAGAGGACCTCGGCGGGCTCCAGGTCGAGCATGGCCAGGGTGCGGACGGCGGTGCGCAGCTCGCCCATGGCGACGGCGGCGCGCAGGCCGCGGCCCATGACGTCGCCGACGACCAGGGCCGTGCGGTGGCCGGGCAGCTCGATCACGTCGAACCAGTCGCCGCCGACCTCGGTGGCGGCGTTGGCGGGCAGGTAGCGGCAGGCGATCTCCAGGCCGGCGGCCTCGGGGTCGCCGGGGGGCAGCAGGCTGCGCTGGAGGATGACGGCGCGTTCGTGCTCGCGCCGGTAGAGGCGGGCGTTGTCGATGCAGACGGCGGCGCGGGCGGCCAGTTCGACGGCGAGGGCGGTGTCGCGTTCGCCGAAGGGCTCGCTGCCCTTCGTACGGGAGAACTGGGCGAGCCCCACCACCGTGTCGCGGGCGACCATCGGCACGGCGAGGGTGGACTGCACGACGGCGCCGAGCTCGGGCCCGTCCTCGCCCTCCCGGCGCGGGACGACCTGCACCTGCGCGGTGCGCAGGGCCGCGGCGCACGGCGAGTGGAAGGCGTAGCGGTGCACCTCGCCGACCTGGACGGGCTTCTCGCCGCCGGCCACGGGCGCCCCGGAGACGGCGCTGGCGTAGGCGACGCGGCGCAGCTCGGCGCTGCCGTCGGCGAGCCCGGGCGGGGCCTCGTCGCCGGCGAGGAGGCCCTGGTAGAGGTCGACGGAGGCGAGGTCGCAGAACTGGGGGACGGCGACGTCCAGCAGCTCGCGGGCGGTGGTCTCCAGGTCCAGGGAGTTGCCGATGCGCGCGCCGGCCTCGTTGAGCAGGGCCAGGTTGCGGCGGACGCCGGCGGCTTCGCGTTCGGCGCGGCGCCGGCCGGTGACGTCGGTGGCGAGCGCGGCGACGCCGATGGGCCGGCCGCTGCCGCTGTGCAGCCGGTAGAGCGAGACCGACCAGCGGCGGCGCTCGGCGTGCCCGGGCACGGGTCCGACCAGCTGAATGTCCGACACGGGCTTTCCGGTGTCGAGGACTTGGCGCAGGGCGGCGGTGAGCCGCTCGGCCTCGCCGCGGGGCAGGAAGTCGTGCGGGGTGCGGCCGCGGTGCCAGTCGGCGGGGCGGCCGAAGGCCTGCGCGAAGCTCTCGTTGACGCGCAGCAGCGTGAGGTCGGTGCCGAAGAAGAAGAATCCCAGCGGAGATTGGCCGAAAACGGCTTCGGAGGCCGCGATGTCGGTCTCTATTCCGCGCAGCGCCCGGACGTCGACGGCGACGCAGAGCGCGGCGCGCTGCCCGCGCTCGTTCTGCGTCGGCATCACGTAGATCTCGGCGAGGCCGGACGGCTCGCCGCCGACGGTCGCTGACCCGCCGTCAGGGGTGTCGTGTCCGCCGCCCCGCTGATACGGGATCAGGCCCGTCCACTCGCGCCCGTCGAGGCCGCCCTCGGCGAGGAAGGGCGCGGTGGGGCGCCGGCCACGGCCGTGCGCTCCGGCCGGGGCCAGCACCTCCAGCGGGTCCTTGCCGACGGCCTGCCGGGCCGTTATCCCGAAGAGCTCGGCGGCGCGCTCGCTCCACTGCTCGATCCGTCCGTCGGGCCCGAGGGAGAAGGAGGCGACGCGGATGTAGTCGTAGAGGGATCCGGGCGGGTTGTTCTGCCACATCTCCGCGGCGCGCGATCCCTGCGCCGAACCACCCGCCGCACCCGCTGGCTTTTCGCTCACGTGCCCGTCCCCTCCGGCTCTTGTGCTCGCACCGGCATCAGAAGGCCGAGTATCCAGCACAGGGGCCCTTCGGAACACGGACTTCACGATCACAGCACGGTCTCAACCCGCTATGGGTCATCCCCGGGCGGGTGGCCGGGCAAGCCCAGTTCGAACCACACGGTCTTCCCGGTCCTGCCCCGTCGGGTTCCCCAGCGGCGGGAGGCGCATGCAACGAGCTGCAGACCGCGTCCGCCCTCGTCGTCGGGGTCGGCCGCGCGCTCGCGGGGCGGGTCGGGGAGCGGGTCGGAGACCTCCACCAGAAGGGTGGGCCCCGCGTGGGAGTACATCCTTACCCCGATCGGTCCGCTCGCGTACCGCAGGGAGTTGGTGACGAGCTCGCTGACCAGCAGCACCGTCACGTCGGTGACGCCGTCCATGCCCCAGTCGTGCAGGGTGTCGCGGACGAGGGTGCGGGCGGTGCGGACGGCCCCGGGCTCGGCAGGGAAGCTCCATTCGGCGAAGCCGGGCGTCGACGCCAAGGTCCCTGCGCTGTCGTTCACGCCGACCACTTCCCAGACCGCTGCGGACCCGCCGGGTTTACCCGGTTCAGGGTGAATAATCAGCACATACCCGGTATGGGGTGGTGACTACCTTCTCCGGCGGTCCGAGCTGGTCACCAGTGCGGCAGATGGCGTAGCGAAGTGCGCCCCGCTCATGCCTCCGCGCGCCGGAGCAGCCCCGCGGCGAGCGCCACCGCGGGGCGGTCCTGATCGAGCCAGTCCACGTCGCCGAACTCGTCGGGGGCGAGCCAGCGCAGCTCGTCGTGGTCCTGGAGGGGGCGCGCCTCGCCCGCGAGCAGCCGGGCCGTCCACACCTGCAGCACGTACGGCGGGCGCAGCGGCCACTCGCCGCCGACGCGCTCCAGCGGCTCGGCCTCCACGCCGAGCTCCTCGCGCAGCTCGCGGACGAGCGCCTGCCCGGCGCTCTCGCCGGGCTCCAGCTTGCCGCCGGGCAGCTCCCAGCGGCCGGCGAGCTCCGGCGGGGCGCTGCGCCGTGCGGCGAGCATCCTGCCCTCGTGGAGCAGGGCCGCTCCTACGACTACGCGTACGTCCGTCATACCCAGCAGCGTAGGGCCCCGGCGGGCGGCGCTTGACGGGGGCCTTCGGCCCGGCGCGGCACGGCACCGCCGGTCCGCGGCGTCGTGGTGCCTCGCCGTTGCGGCGGAAGAACATCACCTGCCGCGAGGGCAGAAGGAGACGGCAGGAGGAACCGCCCCGCCGCAACGGCGCGTCACCCACGCGGCGAGGGCCCGGCGGAATTGCCTCGTGCCGGGGCCGTCACGGGCGCCGCCGGCCGACCGCAGGTCACGACGCCGCGCGCCCCACCCGTTCGACTATGTACAGCCGACGGCGCTCGCCGTCGGCGTCCAGGCGGCCGACGACCTTCTCCGCCTCGGTCCTGGTCGCGTAGCGCCCCACGCGGTAGCGGTTGCCGTTCTCGTCCTGGCGGATGACCAGCCATGGGAGGACCGGTCCGCTGTCCGTCATCGCCCCTGCCTTTCCGCCGCCACGAGCGCCGGCGCACACCCCTTGGCCTTTCCCGGAGAAACCGCAGTACGCATATGCCCGAGCGTACGCCCGACCTTTACGCAGCGGATACGGTTTTTTACGAAGAGGCACGCATTCGGCCACCGGGCCCCGGGGGCACGGATGCGAGAAGGGGCGGCCGGGGACCCTTGCGGGCCCTCGGCCGCCCCTGCGCGGCACGGAAGGTCGTACCGGCTACGACTTCGCCATGGAGGGCTCGGAGGTCCCCTCCGGGTCGCCGGAGCCGGCAGCGGCCTCGGCGGCCTCGGCGGAGGCCAGCTCCTTCTCGGTCGCGACGAGGGTCGGGTTGCGCCAGGCGCTGCTCACGCCCCAGGCGTAGAAGACGAGCGCGATCAGGATGACGACCACGATGTCCCAGCCCTGGGCCAGGTAGCCCTTGCCGCCGAACTCGGTGCCGCCGGCCCACGAGACGAAGGCCATGACCAGCAGGTACGTGACCATCCAGGCGCCGGCCTTCAGGTGCGGCTTGAGCTCGGCCCACGGCTTGCGCAGCTCGTACCAGGCCCAGATCGGCAGGCCGATGGCCATGATGAAGATGACCTTGCCCGTCAGCGGCCAGCGGGCCCAGTACATGACCAGGGAGCCGAAGATCATCGCGATGGGGGCGATGACCGGCATGGCCTTCAGCTTGACCGGGCGCTTCATGTCGGGCGCGATGCGGCGCAGCGACATCACGGCGACGGGGCCGGTGATGTACGAGATGACGGTGGCGACACCGACGATCTCGGCGATCGAGCCCCAGCCGCGGAAGACGGCCAGGAAGACGAAGGAGATCACGAGGTTGAGCAGCAGGGCCGGCTTCGGCACACCGGTCTTGGGGTCGACCTTGCCGAAGACCTTCGGCAGGTGGCCGTTCTCCTGGACACCGTTGATCATGCGCGAGGTGGTGGCCGCGTAGATCATGCCGGTGCCGGACGGGGAGATGAAGGCGTCCGCGTACAGCAGCAGCGCGAGCCAGTTCAGGCCCCAGGTGATGGAGAGGTCCGCGAGCGGGGACTTGTAGGCGAGGGTGTTCCAGCCGCCGGAGAGGTCCGCGGCCGGGACGGCCATCAGGAAGGCGACCTGCAGCGCGATGTAGATGACCAGCGCGATCAGGATGGAGCCGACGACGGCCTTCGGCAGCGACTTGCCGGGGTTACGGGCCTCGGCGGCCATGTTCAGCGGCGACTGGAAGCCGTTGAAGGCCCAGACGATGCCCGCGACGGCGACGGCGCTGAAGACGGCGCTCCAGCCGTTGGGGGCGAAGCCGCCGTGGGCGGAGCCGACGTTGCTGGTGTCGAAGTGCGCGAAGATCAGCGCGCCCGCGGTCAGCGCCGGCACCACGACCTTGAACACGGTGATCGCGTTGTTCGTCTTGGCGAACAGGGTGATCGCGAACCAGTTCAGGAAGAAGTAGAAGACGACCAGGACGCTGGCGGCGGCGAGGCCGGTGCCCGTGAGCTCCTTGCCGTCGAAGAGCTTGCCCGCCCAGTCGAACTTCCACGAGCTCATGTACTGGATCGAGGCGGTCGCCTCGCCCGGGATCACGGAGACGATGGCGATCCAGTTGGCCCAGGCCGCCATGTAGCCGGCCAGCGAGCCGTGCGAGTACTGGCCGTAGCGCACCATGCCGCCGGCCTTCGGGAACATCGAGCCGAGCTCGGTGTAAGTGAGGGCGATGGTCAGCGCCACGACGGCGCCGATGACCCAGGCGAAGATGGCAGCCGGCCCGGCCAGAACGGCGGCGCGCTCGGCACCGAAAAGCCAGCCGGAGCCGATGATCGACCCGAGACCGACGGCCGTCAGGGCCGTCGTGCCCAAGGTCCGGCGGTAATTCGAGTGGGAACCCTGTTCGGTACTCAAGCCCCGGATCTCCTTTTCTCTCTACTCCCCCACGGCAGGACACAAACCGCGCCATCGTACGAGCGATTTGGACGCCTTGATTCCGCGAAAAGGCTCTGACCTGGGCGTATGTGAGTTTTGCAACACAAAAATTGACCCGGAGTAACCGGGCCAAAGCCGGACATACCATGCGCTACTTACCCGCGAGTAAAGAACGGCGGGCGGCACCGGAAGAACAGCACCACCCGCACGTCACGGCCGCGTCATCACGGCTTCACGGTCCTGTCACAGCTACTTCACCGGCAAGTGGTACGCGACGCGGTAGCGATCGGCCAGGACGACGATCTCGGCCGTCTCGACGGGACAGCCGCCCGCGAAGTACGTCCGCGTGACGACGACGACGCAGTGGCCGGGGACGCCACCCAGCGCCAGGACCTCCTCCGCGAGCCCCGGCCGGGCACTGACCTCCTCCGCGACGTTGTCCACGATGAGGTCGATGGCGGCCATGCGCTCCACCACGCCGCGGCCGGCCAGCGGCCCCTCCTCGGGGAGCATCACCGGCGTGCGCCCGGTGACGGACAGGGGCTCCCAGGAGGTGGAGAGCATGACGGGCTCGCCCTGGGCCCGGAAGACGTAGTCGGTGCGCATCGTGCGGTCGCCCGTGGCGATGCGGAGGCGGCGGGCCACGGCGGCGTCCGCCGGGACCTGCTCGCTGCGCGACTCCCAGGTGCCCTTGACCCGGCTGTCCGCCTGCTCCTGACGGAAGGGCGTCGACTCGCCGGCCGGGCGGTAGCCCGTGCGGACGAGGGTGCGCGGGACGGGCTGCTCGCGCACATACGTGCCGGAGCCGGAGCGGCCCTCCACCAGCCCCTCCGCCATCAGGACCTTCCGGGCCTCCAGGGCCACGGTGTCCGAGACGCCGTACTGCTCCCGGATGCGTGCCTGGGAGGGCAGCCGCGTATGCGGCGGCAACTCGCCGGCGACGATCTTCTGACGCAGATCGCCGGCCACTCGAAGATACGCGGGCTGGTCACCGAAGGCCACGGCCACTCCCAACAGGTTGACAGTCCGCAACAGCTTGGCAACCCATGGTTGCGATCCGCAACTCAAGGCCATGGATTCACTAGATGTAGTGAATTGCAGCTCAGGGACGCTTAGTTGGCGACAGCACCCACACATGCAGCGAGCACTACCCCCGGGCACATCCGCAAATATGCACCGGGCGATGCATACCCAAGCCACGCGCGGCAAACACGCTCCGTGACGGAAGATGGCGACGAAAAAGGCCGGCCCCGAGGGGTCCGGCCCTTCTCAAAAACGGTCAGATCATGACAGATCAGACATTGAACCTGAACTCGACGACGTCGCCGTCCGCCATCACGTACTCCTTGCCCTCCATGCGGGCCTTGCCGGCGGCGCGGGCCTCGGCGACGGAGCCGGTGGCGACCAGGTCGTCGAAGGAGATGACCTCGGCCTTGATGAAGCCCTTCTGGAAGTCGGTGTGGATCACACCGGCCGCCTCGGGGGCCGTGGCGCCCTTCTTGATCGTCCAGGCGCGGGTCTCCTTGGGGCCGGCGGTGAGGTAGGTCTGCAGGCCCAGGGTGTCGAAGCCGACGCGGCCCAGGGTGGCGAGGCCCGGCTCGTCCTGGCCCATGGACTGCAGCAGCTCCAGCGCCTCCTCGTCGTCCAGCTCGATGAGCTCGGACTCGATCTTGGCGTTCAGGAAGATGGCCTCGGCCGGGGCGACCAGCGCGCGCTGCTCGTTCTTGAAGTCCTCGTCGACCAGTTCGTCCTCGTCCACGTTGAAGACGTAGAGGAAGGGCTTGGTGGTGAGCAGGTGCAGCTCGTGCAGCAGGTCACCGCGCTCGGTGCCCTTGGTGATGCCCGCGGAGAACAGGGTCTGGCCCGACTCCAGGATCCCCTTCGCCTCCTCGACGGCGGCGAGGACGGCGACCTTCTCCTTCTGGAGGCGCGACTCCTTGGTCAGGCGCGGGATCGCCTTCTCGACCGACTGCAGGTCGGCGAGGATCAGCTCGGTGTTGATCGTCTCGATGTCGTCCTTGGGCGAGACCTTGCCGTCGACGTGGACGACGTTCTCGTCCTTGAAGGCGCGGATGACCTGGCAGATCGCATCGGACTCGCGGATGTTCGCGAGGAACTTGTTGCCCAGGCCCTCGCCCTCGGAGGCACCGCGGACGATGCCCGCGATGTCGACGAAGTCGACCGTGGCGGGCAGGATCTTCTGCGAGCCGAAGATCTCCGCCAGCTTCTGCAGCCGGGGGTCGGGAACGCCGACGACGCCCACGTTCGGCTCGATGGTGGCGAACGGGTAGTTGGCCGCCAGCACGTCGTTCTTGGTCAGGGCGTTGAACAGGGTCGACTTGCCGACATTCGGCAGACCGACGATTCCGATCGTGAGCGACACGTGGCGACTTCCCGTAGGTTCCAAAGGGTCCGCGGCCCGGTGCCGGGCCGGCCATGGCCCACTGCCGGGCCGGTCATCCAGTCTACGGGGCCGCCCGCCCGGCGGCCCCGTGCGGACCATCAGTCGAACGCACGGCCAAGGTGGCCCAAACCGCGTGTCCCACGCCGGATTCCTCCCGCCCGCCGACCTAATTTGGTCAGGTGGAGCAACCCAGCACGCGCACGCCCCGGGGCAAGGCCCGCCGTGTCCCTCCCGTGCCGCGGCCGGCGACGCCCGCGGGACAGGGCGCGGCCGCCGGCCTCCGCCGGCCCCGC
>NZ_PXWG01000125.1 GCF_003011965.1 Streptosporangium nondiastaticum | reverse complement strand
TCGGCCACAGCATGGGCGAAGTCGCGGCGGCGCACCTGTCGGGCGCACTCAGCCTCAAGGACGCCGTGGCCGTCATCTGCCGGCGCGGCCGGGTGCGCGGGCGTCAGTGGATGATGCCGGTGCGCAGCGCGACCGCGACCATGCCGGCGCGGTCGCCGGTGCCGAGCTTGCGGGCGATCCGGGCGAGGTGGCTCTTGACGGTGAGCGCCGACAGGCCCATGGACACGCCGATGGCCTTGTTGGACTGGCCCTCCGCGACCAGCCGCAGCACCTCGACCTCTCGGCCGGACAGCTCGCGGTAGCCGCCGGGGTGACCGGGGGCGCCGGGCGGGCGCCGGTGCAGCCGGGCAGCGGCTGCGGAGCCGATCGGGGCGGCGCCGGGGCGGCCCGGGACGCCGAGGTTGGTGCGGGTGCCGGTGACGACGTAGCCCTTCACGCCGCCCGCGAGGGCGTTGCGCACGGCGCCGATGTCGTCGGCGGCGGACAGGGCCAGGCCGTTCGGCCAGCCCGCGGCACGGGTCTCGGACAGGAGGGTGAGCCCGGAGCCGTCGGGGAGGTGGACGTCGGCGACGCAGATGTCACGCGGGTTGCCGACGCGGGGGCGGGCCTCCGCGATGGACGACGCCTCGATCACGTCTCTCACGCCCAGCGCCCACAGGTGCCGGGTGACGGTGGAGCGGACACGGGGGTCGGCGACGACGACCATGGCCGTCGGTTTATTGGGGCGGTAGGCGAGGCTCGCAGGTTGCTCGAGGAGAACGGACACCAAGCCTCCAGGGGGGAGTGGCGGGGGGACGGGTCCGGCTTTGGGGGTAAGCCGGGGTAATCCGTATGGGAAGGGTCACAAGCCTCTTCGGCACCGAAGCGTCCCGGCTTTAGGGAATGATCACGAATTAGTGAGTAACAATTCGGGCAATTCGGATGCGAACGGTCGGCAACCGATCAGGTTGCCGACCGAAATGGTGGGGATGGGCGGGCGGAATCGGTCATGAATACGGCAATCGGGTGACCGTCCGCTGCGGGGCCGCTGCGCGGGGCTCGGCGGTGCGGGGTGGCTGGTGAAGGGGCGCGCCCCTTCACGTCCGCCGCCGCGGCGCCCGGAGCTCGTACGGCACCGCCGGGTGGCGCCGCGGGGGCTGGTCGCCGTCGCGGCGGATTCAAGGATGCGGGGCATCCTTGGCCTGCCGGGGCCGGCGGGTGAGCGCGCCGGTGAAGGGGCCTCGGCCCCTTCCTTCCGCCGCGGCGGTGATCAGCCACGGCGGGCCTTTTCGGCGGTGCCGGGCGTGCCTGAGCCTGTACGGCACCGCCGGTCTGCGCCGCGGGGGCTGGTCGCCGTCGCGGCGGTTTCAAGGATGCGGGGCATCCTTGGCCTGCGGGCGCGCAGGCCGGCGCGGCGAGCGCTGTGGTGAAGGGGCCTCGCCCCTTCATGTCCGCCGCGGCGGTGATCAGCCACAGCGGGCCCTTTCGGCGGTGCCGTGCTCACCTGAGCCCGTACGGCACCGCCGGACTGCGCCGCTTCGGCTGGTCGCCGTCGCGGCGGGTTCAAGGATGCGGGGCATCCTTGGCCTGCTGCGGCCGGCGGCCGGCGGTGATAGGGCCTCGCCCCTTCGATTCCGCCTCGGCGGTTCAAGGATGCGGGGCATCCTTGGCCTGCTGCGGCCGGCGGCCGGCGGTGATAGGGCCTCGCCCCTTCGATTCCGCCGCCGTGGCGATCGGCCACGGCGGACTGGTTCGGCGGTGCCGGAGCCGCCTCGGCTTCCGTACGTACGGGGAAGGGCCCGCCGCGGGCTACCGGCGGCCCTGGGGGTCCCGTCTCTGGGGGAGGGTTACTACGCCCGCGTCGGGCGCGCCGCCCGGCGGGAGGCCCGCGATCTGGCACAGCAGGTCGCACCACGCCGCGAGGTGCGCCGCCGTGTCCGGCACCCCGGACTCCTCCGGCGGCTCCGCGGCCGGGCCGCCGCCCTTCCCCCCGCGGACCGCCCGTACGGGCTTCGCCGCCGCCGGCGGGACCGGCGACCAGGAGGCGCGGATCTCGATCCGCGTCGACGGTTCCCGGTCGGCGAGGCCGCCGAAGTAGTGCGACCCGGCCCGCGTGACCGTGCCGCTCGGCGCCGCGTACGGCACGCGCCGCGCCTCCAGCGCGCCGGTGAGCCAGGACCAGCAGACCTCGGGGAGCAGCGGGTCCGCCGCCATCTCCGGCTCCAGGTCCGCGTGCACGAGCGTCACGAGCCGGAACGTGCCGCCCCAGGCCTCGTGCCCGGCGGGGTCGTGGAGGAGGATCAGCCGGCCGTCGGCCAGTTCCTGGTCGTCGACGACGACCGCGGCCTCCAGCGCGTACGAGAAGGGGGCGAGCCGCTGGGGCGGCGGCGTCGCGTCGAGCTCGATCTCCGGCCGCAGGTGCACTCCTTGCAGTCCGGCGACCGCCTGCCGGAAGACGGACGGGGAGCCCTCCCCATCCGCGTCGTCCGGACCGTCCGAGAGGTGTCCCTGCGCCGCAGCCATGCCCGGAAGACTAGGCGGAACGACGCGCGGTTCCGGGTAGGACACCCACACGGGCGGGTCACTCGTTCGGCCCGTGCGAAGATTTGGGGCATGAGTGAGCGCAGCCAGCAGCAGACAGGCCGTACCGCCGCACACGACTCGGCGTTCCTGAGGGCGTGCCGGCGCGAGCCGGTGCCCCACACTCCGGTCTGGTTCATGCGGCAGGCGGGCCGCTCGCTCCCCGAGTACCGCAAGGTGCGCGAGGGCATCCCGATGCTCGACTCCTGCATGCGGCCCGACCTGGTCACCGAGATCACCCTGCAGCCGGTCCGGCGGCACAACGTCGACGCCGCGATCTTCTACAGCGACATCGTGGTGCCGCTGAAGGCCATCGGCATCGACCTGGACATCAAGCCGGGTGTCGGCCCGGTCGTCGCCGAGCCGGTCCGTACCCGCGCGGACCTGGAGCGCCTCCGTCCGCTCGACGCCTCCGACGTCCCCTACGTCACGGAGGCCGTCGCCCAGCTCGTCGGCGAGCTCGGCGCGACCCCGCTGATCGGCTTCGCGGGCGCGCCGTTCACGCTGGCGAGCTACCTCATCGAGGGCGGCCCCTCGCGCACGTACGAGAACACCAAGGCCATGATGTACGGCGACCCGGAGCTCTGGGCCGACCTCGTCGACCGTCTCGCGGGCATCACGGCCGCCTTCCTCGACGTGCAGATCCGGGCCGGCGCCTCCGCCGTCCAGCTCTTCGACTCGTGGGCGGGCGCCCTCGCCCCGGCCGAGTACCGCGACCTCGTCATGCCGGCCTCCGCCAAGGTCTTCGACGCGGTCGCCCACCACGGCGTGCCCCGCATCCACTTCGGCGTCGGCACGGGCGAGCTCCTCGGTCTCATGGGCGAGGCCGGCGCGGACGTCGTCGGCGTCGACTGGCGCGTCCCGCTGGACGAGGCCGCCCGCCGCGTCGGCCCGGGCAAGGCCCTCCAGGGCAACCTCGACTCGGCCGTGCTCTTCGCCGGCCGCGCCGCGGTCGAGACGAAGGCCCAGGAGGTGCTGGACGCGGCGTCCGGCCTGGAGGGCCACGTCTTCAACCTGGGCCACGGCGTCATGCCGAACACGGACCCGGACGCGCTGACGCACCTCGTGGAGTACGTGCACGAGCGCACGGCCCGCTGACCGCGCCGCGCCCGCCGGGCTTCCGGCCGCCGGCGCGGCACATACGGCGAGCGGGCGGCCGTAGGCGGCCGCCCGCTGGGTGTTGCATGCCCCGGCAGCCCTCGGCGAGTTCGCCGGTTGCCGGTCAGTCAGATGCCGGTCCGTCAGCCCGGCCCGTCAGCCCGTCAGCCCGTCAGCGCCGGGTAGTCGGTGTAGCCCTTCGCGCCGCCGCCGTAGAACGTGGCGCGGTCGGCGGCGTTGAACGGGCCGCCGGCCTTCAGCCGGGCCGGCAGGTCCGGGTTGGCGAGGAACAGCTGGCCGTAGCTGATGACGTCGGCGGTGCCGTCCTCGACGAGCGCGAGGGCGTCCGGGCCGGTCGGCCCGTCGGTGAAGGCGTTGAGGATGAGGGCGCCGGAGAACCGCTTGCGCAGGTCGAGGGTGAGCTCGCGGATGCCGGACGACGCCTCCATGACGTGCAGGTAGGCCAGGCCCAGCGGCTCGATCGCGTCGACCAGGGCGGTGTACGTCGCCTCGGTGTCGGTCTCCGCGATCGATCCGAGCGTGTTCGCGGGCGAGATCCGCAGACCGGTCCGCTCCGCACCGATCCCGGCGGCGACGGCCTTGACGACCTCGACGGCGAAGCGGATGCGGTTCTCGACGCTGCCGCCCCACTCGTCGGTCCGCCGGTTGCTGTTGGCGGCGAGGAACTGCTGGACCAGGTAGCCGTTGGCGCCGTGCACCTCGACGCCGTCGAAGCCGGCCTCGATCGCGTTGCGCGCGGCGGCGGCGTGGTCGGCGATGGTGGCGCGGACCTCCGGGCCGGTCAGCTCCCGGGGAGTGACGAGGTCCTTCATGCCCTCCGGGGTGAAGTGGGCGCCTTCGGCGGCGATCGCGGACGGACCCACCGGAACCAGACCGTCCGGCAGCAGGACCGGGTGGCCGATGCGGCCGGTGTGCATGAGCTGCGCGAAGATCCGGCCGCCCGCGGCGTGCACCGCGTCGGTGACCTTGCGCCATGAGGCGACCTGCTCGGCGCTGTGCAGGCCCGGGGTCCAGGGGTAGCCCTGCCCGACGACGGAGGGCTGGACGCCCTCGGTGATGATCAGGCCGGCCGAGGCGCGCTGGGCGTAGTACTCGGCGGTCAGCTCGGTGGCGGTGCCGCCCTCGCCGGCGCGGCTGCGCGTCATCGGCGCCATGGCGATGCGGTTGGCGAGCCGGGTGCCGGCGAGGTCGATGGGGTCGAAAGCAGTGGTCATGACGGTCCCCTCCACAAATAATTGGCCGACCAAGTAATCGGCCCGAGAGGCACTGTAGCGCATTACTTGGCCGGCCAACATAATGAGAGGGAAGAGACCCCGATCCCCCCACGGAGGAAGCCCGCTCATGACCGACGCCCCGGACGACACCCCCGCCCGCTGCCCCGCCGAAGCGGCCGAAGCAGCCGGAACGGCGGAAACGGCAGCAGCCGGCGAAGCCGCCGGCGCTCCCTGCGCCGCCGCGGCCCGGCTGTGCCCCGGAGGCGAGGGGCAGGTCAGCCACGCCATCGCCCGCGTCGCCCGCGCCCACCGCATCACCGCGGGCAACCTGCTGCGCCGCCTCGGGCTCCACGCGGGGCAGGAGCTGCTGATGATGCGGCTGTGGGAGGCGGGCCCCCAGCGTCAGTCCGAGCTGATCAAGCTGCTGGGGCTGGACCCCTCCACCGTGACCCGTATGGTCCAGCGGCTGGAGCAGGCGGGCCTCGTCACCCGCGAACCGTGCGCCGCGGACCGCCGGGCCGTCGTCGTCGCGACCACCGGCGCGGGCGAGGCCCTGCGCCAGGAGGTGGGGCGGGTGTGGCAGGAGCTGGAGGAGCGCACGCTGGCCGGCCTCGGCGAGAAGGACCGCAGCGAGCTGGCCCGGCTCCTGGCGCACCTGGAGGACAACCTCACCGGGTGCTGAGGTGCCGGACGCGCCTCCGCGCGCCCGCTACGGCCGCGGTGCCGGCGGCGGGAACGGGATCCCGGCGAGCGGCGGCAGGACGACCTCCTCCTCGTAGGCGAGGTGCGCCGTCAGCTCCTGCGCCATCCGCTCCAGTTCGGCGCGGAACCGTACGGGGTCGGCGCTCCCGATGTCCGCCAGCAGCGCGGCCAGCTCCCCCTGCAGGCGCGCCATGGTCCGGTGCTCGTCCCGCAGCCGCTCGAAGGCCGCGCCCAGCTCCGGGTGGTGGCTCTCCATGGCGGGGAACAGGCCGTTGTCCTCGCCGGTGTGGTGAGCCTCCAGCGTCCGGCAGAACGCCAGGCAGTGCTGCCGGATCTGCAGCCCCAGCCCCGGCATCCGCCCCTGCCCCGGCACCCGTCCCTGCCCCGGCGCCGGCCGCTCGCCGCCCTCCGCCACGGCGGCGAAGTGGGCGTCGACCTCGGCGCGTACGTGCTCCAGCTGCGCGCGCAGCCAGGTGTGGACCTCCATGACCTTGTCGGCGAGCGTCCTGACCGGGGCCGGGGCGTCCTCCCCGGTCCGCTCCAGCGCCACGACCGGCAGGACGCGCGAGGTGTTCGCCTGGTAGTCGCCGTATCCCGGCACCGCGCGCACCACGTGCGCGAACAGCCGGTCGCGCCGGGCCCCTTCGGCGGGCACCGCCACCGCCGCGTACCGCTCGGTCCCGATCTCCACCTGGACGAGCGGGTGCGCCAGCAGGTTGTGGTACCAGGCGGGGTGCCGGGGCGCTCCCATGTTGGAGCCGACGACGAGCAGCTGCCCGTCGTGGCGTACGTAGCCGAGCGGCGTGGTGTGCTCCGCACCGGACCTGGCGCCGGTGGTGGTGAGCAGCAGCAGGTCGCCGCCCTCGAAGGGGCCGCCGGCCTTTCCGCCGTTGGCGCGGAACTCGTCGATGACGGACTGGTTGAAGGAAGGTGCAGAAGACATGCGTGTGGGCTCTCCGGAAGGAATGCAGGGCCGCGTCAACGTGCGCGGAAATGCCTGAAGACGGGGATCCGCGCGAGGCGGAGGGAACGGGGAGAAAGGGCGCGCGGAGCGCCGGGGCGTACGCGTACGAGCGCGCCGCCCGCGTCAGGCTCAGCCTGTGGAACGCGAGTTCATGTTCATGGGAAGGACCCCTGCACAACGGGTGGTCGCCCGGCTGCCGGCCGGCCCACTTCTCTTTGGCCGGCGCCACGCGCCACGCCGCCCATTACATCCGCCGGGCCCGGTCCGCGTCAACGCGGAGGGTCAGCCGGGCGTCGCCACCCGTTTTGCATGTCATGCTCATGCCTGGTTAGCGTGGTGATCACCGTTACCGACCACGACGGGGAAACATCATGCGCATAAGGAAGTTGGCGGCCACCGCCGTCACCGCCGCCGTTCTCGCCGGTGGCACCGCCCTGACCGGCGGCGTCGCCGCGGCCGACGCACGGGTCACCGCCGCCTCATCCTGCAGCTACAACACGCTGACGGCGCTGGAGAGCGTGAAGATCCGTACGGACCGGAAGCTGAACGCCACCGCTGTCGGCCTGCTCCCCAAGGGCAAGTCCGGCCGCGGCTGCGACTCGACCGGCACCGGCCTGAGCGGCCAGTCCTACGACCTTTGCGGGAAGAAGGACAACAGCTGGGTCATCCTGAGCTACGGGGGACACGAGGGCTGGGTGCCCACCACCTGCATCAAGCAGTGGCGCTGAAAGCTGTCGTAGGACGCTGACGGTGCGCCCCGGGCGGAACCCCCGCCCGGGGCGCACCGCTGTGTGAGCGGTCACCGCCCGTCCTTGACGGCCGCCGCCGCCCTGCGCGCCGCCACCAGCACCGGGTCCCACACCGGTGAGAACGGCGGGGCGTAGCCCAGGTCCAGGGACGTCATCTGATCCACCGTCATGCGGGCGGTGAGGGCCACCGCCGCGACGTCCACCCGCTTCGCCGCGCCCTCGCGCCCCACGATCTGCACGCCGAGCAGCCGCCCCGTGCCGCGCTCGGCGAGCATCTTCACCGTCATCGGGCGCGCCTCGGGGTAGTAGCCGGCGCGGCTCGTGGACTCGATGGTCGCGGTCACGTAGCGCAGGCCCTCCGCCCGCGCCTGGGCCTCCAGCAGGCCGGTGCGCGCGATCTCCAGGTCGCAGACCTTGCTGACGGCCGTGCCCACCACGCCGGGGAACGTCGCGTACCCGCCGCCCACGTTGGTGCCGATGACCTGCCCGTGCTTGTTGGCGTGCGTGCCGAGGGCGATGTGGCGGGTGCGGCCGGAGACGAGGTCGAGGACCTCCACGCAGTCGCCGCCCGCCCAGACGTTCTCGTGGCCGCGCACCCGCATGGCCAGGTCGGTGAGCAGCCCGCCCGACGGGCCCAGCGGCAGGCCTGCTGCCCGGGCGAGCTCCGTGGCCGGGCGCACGCCGAGGCCGAGGACGACCACGTCGGCGGGGTGTGCGCGGGCGGCGGTGGCGACGGCGCGGACCCGGCCGTCCGGGCCGGTCCGCACGGCCGTGACCTCGGTGTCCGTCACGACCTCGATGCCCATGCCGGTCATGGCGTCGCGCACGAGCGCGCCCATGTCGGGGTCGAGGGTCGCCATCGGCTGTGCGGAGCGCTCGATCACGGTCACCGCGTAGCCGCGCCGGACGAGGGCCTCCGCCATCTCGACGCCGATGTACCCCGCGCCGACCACCACCGCCCTGCGGTCCGCCGCGCCGCCGTCGAGCGCGGCGACGAGCGCCCGGCCGTCGTCCAGGGTCTGCACCCCGTGCACGCCCGGGGCGTCGATGCCCTCCAGGGGCGGCCGGACCGGGCGGGCGCCGGTCGCGAGGACGAGGTGGTCGAAGCCGTACCGGCGCTCCGTACCGGACTCCAGGTCGCGCGCGAGGACGTGCTGCCCGTCGAGGTCGAGCCCGGTCACCTCCGTGCGCGTCCGCACGTCGATGCCGCGGGCGCGGTGCTCCTCCGGCGTCCGGGCGACGAGCGCGTCCGGGCCGTCCACCACACCGCCCGCCCAATAGGGAATGCCGCACGCAGAGTAGGACGTGAACCGGCCGCGCTCGAACGCGACGATCTCCAGCTCGTCCGGCGCCTTGAGCCGGCGCGCCCGGGACGCGGCGGACATGCCCGCCGCGTCGCCTCCCACGACCACCAGTCGCTGTGCGGCCATGCCGCTCCTCCCGTTCCCGTCTTCCCGTTCCAGTCTTCCCGTTCCCCGGACGCGCCGGTCTCCGCACGCCCCGGTCTCCGGTCAGTCTCCGGCACTCCAGTCCAGGAAGACCGTCTCGCCGTCCCCCTGCAGCGTCACGTCGAAGCGGTACGCGTTCCGCCGCCCGGCCTCGCGCCGCGCCAGCAGCGTGGCCCGCCGGTCCGCCGGCAGCGCCGCCAGCAGGGCGTCCCCGGGCGGCTCGGCCACGTACACCCGGGTGAACAGGTGCCGGTCCAGGCCCCGGGCGTGGACGCACAGGGCCAGGTACGGCGCGCCGCCCGGCAGCAGCGTGCGCAGGACGTAGTGCCCGTCCCGGTCGGTGGGCACGCGGGCCCAGCCGGTGAACGTCTCCCCGTCGCGGCGCAGGCTGCCCGGCGCGCCGGTGAGCGAGCCGTCCGGGCCGGCCTGCCAGAACTCCAGGAGCCCGTCGGGCACGGGCGCGCCCTCCCCGTCGCGGACGTGGCCGTGCAGGGTCACGGCGGCCGGGTGCCCGGCCGGGGCCGCGTCGCCGCCGCCGGGGAACGGCAGGGCGGTGCCGTAGTAGGGGCCGATGGTCTGGGACGGGGTCGGGGGCAGCAGCATCAGCGGTCCCCTTCGGTCCAGGTGGCGGCCGGGCCGTCCAGGACGATGTCCCAGCGGTAGCCGAGGGAGCGGCCGGGCTCGCCGAGCGTCCGGTCCAGGGCGCTGACCAGCCGGTCGCGGGCCGCCGGTGCGCCGACGGCGTTCCGGATCAGGTCATCGGGCAGGAGCGGGTCGCCGGGGAAGTACATCTGGGTCACGAGCCGCTGTGTGAACGCCGTGCCGAAGAGCGAGAAGTGCAGGTGGGCGGCGCGCCAGGCGTCGTTCGAACCGCCCAGCGGATAGGCGCCGGGCCGGATGGTGACGAAGCGGTAGCGGCCGTCGTCGCCGGTGAGGCAGCGGCCCGCGCCGGTGAAGTGGGGGTCGAGCGGGGCGGGGTGGCGGTCGAGGGGGTGGGCGTAGCGGCCCGCGGCGTTGGCCTGCCACAGCTCCACCAGCTGGCCGCGCACGGGGCGGCCCCGGCGGTCCGTGACCCGCCCGGCGACGACGATGCGCTCGCCGACCGGCTCGCCGCGGTGCTGCCGGGTGAGGTCGTGGTCGAGGGGCCCGACGTCGGCCGTCCCGAAGACGGGGCCGGTCAGTTCGGCGGTTCCGGGAGCGGCGGGCACGGACACGGGCACGCGCACGGCCGGCCTGAGGGGAGCCCGGAGGGCGACGGCCCGCGCGGCGGTGTCGGAGGCGCCGGCGGAGTCCGTGGGGCGTATCTGTTCCTGCGCGGGGTGAGGTGCGGGTTCAGAGAGGGCCATGGCCCTGCTCTACCCCGGGTAGCGCCCGGTGATCCCGACCGGCCTGCCGTCAGGTCAGACCAGTGGTGCCCCCGCATAGTTCTCGGCCAGTTCGGCCGCGGCCGCCGTGGGGCCCGTGACCCGGCGCAGCCACGTCAGCTGCATCGCACGGTCGTACGCGTCGGCGCCCGGCGCCGCGTGCAGCATCGTCGTCAGCTCGTGCGAGAAGAACTGCGCCTGCCACACGCGGCGCAGGCAGTTGTCCGAATACCGGTCGAGGAGCGCCGTCGATCCCGTCCGGTGCCAGTGCGTGAACGCCCGGGCCATGGTGACGACGTCCCCGAAGGCCAGGTTGAGGCCCTTGGCGGCGCTCGGCGGCACGATGTGCGCCGCGTCCCCCGCGAGCAGCAGCCGCCCGTACCGCATCGGCTCGATCACCTGGCTGCGCAGGCCGTTCACCGATTTGGCGAGGACGGGCCCGCGCCGCAGCCGCCAGTTGCCGGCGGCCAGCCGGACGTCCAGCTCGTCCCAGACGCGGTCGTCCGGCCAGTCGCGCGGGTCGGTGCCGTTGGGCACCTGCAGGTAGAGCCGGGAGACGGTGGGGGAGCGCATGCTGTGCAGCGCGAAGCCCCGCTCGTGGCCGGCCAGCAGCAGCTCGTCGCTGGAGGGCGGCACGTCCGCGAGGATGCCGAGCCACGAGTACGGGTACGTGCGCGCGTGCATCGTCACCGCGCTTGCGGGCAGGGCGCGCCGGGAGGCGCCGTACGAGCCGTCGCAGCCCGCCACGTACTCGCACTCCAGCGTGCCCTCCCGGCCGTGCCGCCCCCCTTGCCCGCCCCGGACGAAGCGGATGAGCGGCTGCTCGCCGTCGGCCTTCTCGACGGCGACCACCCGCGTGTCGAACAACAGCGGTGGCCCGCCGCCCAGCTGAAGGGCGATCAGGTCCTTGACCACCTCGGTCTGCGGATAGATCGTCACGGTCCGGCCGCCCGTCCTGGACGGCAGGTCCACCCGGTGCGCCTCGCCTTCGAAGCGCAGCTCGAAGCCGCGGTGAATCAGCCCCTCGCGGTCCAGCCGGTCCCCGGCGCCGCACTCCCGCAGGACGTCCGCCGAGCCCTGCTCCAGGATCCCGGCGCGCTGCCGCCGCTCGACGTACGCCCGGTCGCGGGTCTCCAGGACGACGCAGTCCACGCCCGCCCGGTGCAGCAGCCGGGCGAGCAGCAGGCCGGCCGGCCCGGCCCCGATGATGCCGACGGTGGTACGCATGTGCGGGCAACCTCCCCGGAGTGCGAGCGCCGTACGCGTCCCCGGCGTGTGCGCGCGTCCCGGGCGGGCGGGCCCTCAGCGTTCGAGGACCAGTGCCTGCCCCTGCCCCACGCCGATGCACAGTGCGGCCAGCCCCGTGCCCGAGCCCGCCGCGGCGAGCTGATGGGCGACCGATCCCGCGAGGCGCGCGCCGGAGCAGCCCAGCGGGTGGCCGATGGCGATCGCGCCGCCACGGGGGTTGACGATCCCGGTGTCGAGCTCCGGCCACTCCTCGAAGCATCCCAGGACCTGTGCCGCGTACGCCTCGTTGAGTTCAAAATGTGTCACGTCCGCAAAGGAGCGCCCGGCCTTGGCGAGGGCGCGCCGCACGGCCTCCGCCGGCCCCAGCCCGTAGAGGTCCGGCTCGATGCCGGTGACCGCGGACGCCCGGATCCGCGCGAGGGGCTCGCGGCCCGTCTCGCGCAGCCCTTCCTCATCGCACAGCAGCAGCGCCGCCGCTCCGTCGTTGAGCGGCGAGGCGTTGCCCGCCGTGACCGTGCCCCCGTCCTTGCGGAAGGCCGGCTTCAGGCGGGCGAGGGCCTCCATAGAGGTGTTGTCGCGGATCGTCTCGTCCCGCGGCAGGTCCACGCCCGGCAGCGGCACCACCTCGGCGTCGTACGCGCCCTCCGCCCACGCCCGCGCCGCCTTCCGGTGGCTGGCGAGCGCGTAGGCGTCCTGCTGCTCGCGCGTGATGCCGTACTTGTCCGCGATCAGCTCGGCGCCCTCGCCCAGCGACGTCGTCCACTGCTCCGGCATCGCCGGGTTGGTCATCCGCCAGCCGAGCGTGGTCGAGTACAGCTCCTGGTGGCCCGAGGGGAAGGCCCGCTCCGGCTTCGGCAGGACGTACGGCGCGCGGGTCATGGATTCCACGCCGCCCGCCACGACCACCGACGCGTCGCCGAGGGCGATCGTCCGGTACGCGTGGACGACGGCCTCCAGGCCGGAGGCGCACAGCCGGTTGACCGTCATGCCCGGCACGGTCACCGGCAGCCCGGACAGCAGCACGGCCATCCGGCCCACGTTGCGGTTCTCCTCGCCGGCGCCGTTGGCGTTGCCGAAGACGACATCGTCGATCCGGGCCGGGTCGAGCCCGGGGCTGCGGCCGGCGACCGAGCGGACGACGTGCGCGGCGAGGTCGTCCGGGCGCACGGAGGCGAGCGCCCCGCCGTACTTGCCGACCGGGGTGCGCACGGCGTCGACGACGTAGACGTCCCGGATGCGGTCGTTCATGGCACTCCTCCCGCGGGGCCCCGCCACCGGGGCCGCCGTGTGAACTGCTGTTCCCCACTGCTGTTCCTGGCCGGCCGCAGTCGAGTCTTCGGGCTGCCTCCGGCGCTGTCAATGGGCAACCGTCCGATCGGTCGGTCGGGAGGTGCGGCGGAGGGCGGTGGATGGGTGTTTGAGGCTGTTTGAGAGAGTGGTCTCATGAGCGCAGCAGGCCGTTCAGCGGTCTCTTCCGAGCATCATGTGATCGTCATCGGCGGCGGGATCTCCGGCCTCGCCGCCGCCCTCCGGCTCGCCCGCGCGGGCGTCCGCGTCACCCTCCTGGAAGGCGGCGACCGCGTCGGCGGCAAGCTGCACGCCGGCGAGATCGCGGGCATGCCCGTGGACCTCGGAGCCGAATCGGTGCTGGCCCGGCGCCCCGAGGCCGTCGAACTCGCCCGCGCCGCGGGGCTCGGCGACGACCTGCAGCCGCCCGCCGCCACCGCCATGCTCTGGACCCGCGGCGAACTGCGCCCCCTCCCCACCGGCCACACCATGGGCGTCCCCGGCGACCTCGCCCCGCTCGCCGCCGCCGGCATCCTCTCCGCCGACGGCCTCGCACGCGTCGCCCAGGACGCCGGGCTGCCGCACACCGACCCCGGCGAGGACGTCGCCATCGGCGCGTACATCGCCGAGCGCATGGGCCGCGAGGTCGTCGACCGGCTCGTCGAACCGCTGCTCGGCGGCGTCTACGCGGGCGACGCCTACCGCATCTCGATGCGCGCCGCCGTCCCCCCGCTCTTCGAGGCCGCCCGCACCCACGCCTCCCTCGGCGAGGCCGTCCGCGACCTCCAGGCCCGCGCCGCCGCCCGGCAGCAGACCGGGCCCGTCTTCATGGGCATCGAAGGCGGCATCGGACGGCTGCCGCTCGCCGTCGCCGACGCGGTGCGGGCAGCCGGCGGCGAGATCCTCACCCGAACCCGCGCGGACGAGCTCCGCCGGGACGGCGCGCGGTGGACCGTCCGCGCGGGCGACCGGACCCTCACCGCCGACGCCGTCGTCCTCGCCGCGCCCGCCGGGGAAGCCGGACGGCTCCTGCGCGGCACCGCCCCGGCCGCCGCCGACGGCCTCGCCGCCGTCGAGTACGCCTCGATGGCCCTGGTCACCATGGCCTTCCGGCGCCCCGACGTGGAGGGGCTGCTGCACGGCAGCGGCTTCCTCGTGCCGCCCGTCGACGGCCGCACGATCAAGGCCTCCACCTTCAGCAGCAACAAGTGGCGCTGGAACGCCGACGCCGACCCGGGCCTGTTCGTCCTGCGGACCTCGATCGGGCGGTACGGCGACGAGGCCGACCTGCGGCGCGACGACGCCGATCTGGTGTCCGTCTCCCTCAAGGACCTCGGCGACGCGGTCGGCCTCGCGGCCGCCCCGGTCGAGACCCGCGTCACCCGCTGGGACGGCGGCCTGCCGCAGTACCCCGTGGGGCACCTGGACCGCGTCGCCCGCATCCGCGAGGCCGTCGGCCGCGTGCCCGGCCTGGCCGTCTGCGGCGCGGTCTACGACGGCGTGGGCATCCCCGCCTGCGTCGCCAGCGCCCACCGGGCGGCCGACCAGGTGCTCGGGGCACTGGAAGCACGCGAAGCACTCACCACCCTGGACGAGGACGCCGGGGACGGCAGGGGAGAATAGGAACCATGACAGACGCGCAGAAGATCCCGAACGCCGGCAAGAAGGCCAAGGACCTCAACGAGGTCATCCGCTACACCCTCTGGTCGGTGTTCAAGCTCCGCGACGTCCTCCCGCAGGACCGCGCCGGCTGGGCCGACGAGGTCGAGGAGCTGTTCGCCCAGCTCGCGGAGAAGGACGTCACCGTGCGCGGCACGTACGACCTCTCCGGCCTGCGCGCCGACGCCGACGTCATGATCTGGTGGCACTCCGAGACCTCGGACGCCCTCCAGGACGCGTACAACCTCTTCCGCCGCACGAAGCTCGGCCGTGCGCTGGAGCCCGTGTGGTCCAACATGGCGCTGCACCGCCCCGCCGAGTTCAACAAGTCGCACATCCCGGCGTTCCTCGCCGACGAGACCCCGCGCGACTACGTCAGCGTCTACCCCTTCGTCCGCTCCTACGACTGGTACCTGCTGCCCGACGAGGACCGCCGCCGCATGCTCGCCGACCACGGCAAGATGGCCCGCGGCTACCCGGACGTCCGGGCGAACACGGTCGCGTCGTTCTCGCTGGGCGACTACGAGTGGATCCTCGCCTTCGAGGCGAACGACCTGTACCGGATCGTCGACCTCATGCGGCACCTGCGCGCGTCCGAGGCGCGGATGCACGTCCGCGAGGAGGTCCCGTTCTACACGGGTCGCCGCAAGGCGGTCGCGGAGCTGGTGGCGGGGCTGGCGTAACGCGTAGCGCCTTGCCGGCGGGCGGCGGCACGCGCCGCTTGCGTGAGCCGCGCATTCCGCCGGACCCTCATGGCGGTGGCTTCCCGCCGTGGCGGCGGGCACCTTCTGCCGCCGCAGCGGCGGGCCACCACAGCGCCGGAGTCCGGCGGTGCCGGACCGGGCCGTAGCCCGGCCCGGCACCACGTGACAGCCCCGCGGTGCCGGACCCGGCCAGTGGGCTCCGGGCGCGGCACCGCCGGGAGTCAGCCCGCGGCCGGCCGGGCCTGCTTGCCGCTCGTCGCCGCGGGCTCCCGGCGCGGAGCGCACGTCGCGTCCCGCGCCGGGACCGTGCCCCTCAGCAGGTACGCGTCCAGGTGGCGGTTGACGCAGGCGTTCGGGCCGCCGCCGATGCCGTGCGTGCCCGAGCCCCGCTCGGTCACCAGGGCCGAGCCCGCCAGCCGGCGACGCAGCTCCAGCGCGCCCGGATACGGCGTCGCCGCGTCCCGCTCCGCCGCGAGCAGCAGCGTGGGCGGGAGCGCGCCGCGCGCCGCCCGGACGTCGAGCGGCCGCTGCGACGGCGCCTTCCAGAACGCGCACGGCAGGTTCATCCACGCGTTCTGCCACGTCTCGAAGGGCGCCCGCCGCGCGAGCCGCGTGTTGTCGCGGTCCCACTTCTTCCACGAGCGCGGCCAGCGCACGTCGTTGCACTCGACGGCCGTGTAGACGGCGTTGGAGTTCTCACTGGCCACCGCGCCGCCCGTGTCCGGCTCAGCGAGGGCGCGCAGGGACTTGGCGTCCCCGCGCAGGTACGAGGAGAGGGCGTTCGCGCTGCGCGCCCAGTAGCTGTCGGTGTAGCCGACCTGGAGGAGCGCGGCCTGCAGCTCCCCGGGGCCGACCTTGCCGACCGGCTTGCGCCCCAGCCGGCGGCTCGCGCGCTCGTACGAGGCGTGGACCTGCTTCGCCGTGCGGCCCAGGTGGTAGACGTCGTCGTGCCGGGCGACCCAGCGCCGCCAGTCGCTCCAGCGGGTCTCGAACGCCTCGGACTGGCTGAGGTTGCTGCGGTACCAGATCTTCTCGGGGTCGGGGTCGACCACGCTGTCGAAGACCATGCGGCGCACGTGCCCCGGGAACAGGGTGGCGTAGAGCGCGCCGAAGTAGGTGCCGTAGGACGCCCCCATGTAGGTGAGCCGCCGTTCGCCGAGCGCGGCGCGCAGGACGTCCAGGTCGCGGGCGTTGTTGAGGCTGGTGAAGTGCTGCAGGTCGGAGCCCGCGCGGCGCGCGCAGCTCTGCGCGTAGGCCTTCGCCTCGGCGACCTTCTTGCGCTTGTACGCGGAGGACGGGTGCTCCGGCGCCTCCGTGGGGGCCTTCACGAAGCTCGCGGGGGAGACGCACGACAGGGGCGCGGAGCGGCCGACGCCGCGGGGGGCGTAGCCGACGAAGTCGTACGCCTTCGCCAGGTTCTGCCACTGCGGGATGGCCGCGAGCAGCGGGAAGAACATGCCGGATCCGCCCGGGCCGCCGGGGTTGAAGACGAGCGCGCCCTGCCGGCCGGAGTCCGGGCCGGTGGCGCGGCCGCGGCTGACGGTGAGGCTGATGTGCTTGCCGTGGGGGTGGGCGTAGTCCACCGGCACGGAGACGGTGCCGCACTCGAAGGGGGCGGGCAGGCCCTCGGCCTCGGGGCACGTGCCGAAGCTGATGCCCTCCGAGGCGGCCTCCCGGGCGGCTTCCTCCGCGCCGAGCATTTCGGCGTAGCCGCCGGGCGCGTGGGTGCGGTGCGGGACGAGGGCGTCGGCCGGGGCGGCGGTGAGCGTCGTGAGGACCAGCGATCCCAGGGCTCCGTACAAGGCGAGTGCTCTCACTGACCATCCCTTCCCGGCATTTAATGTGACGAAAGGGATAATTGGCGGGGTGTTTGGCGTTGTAAAGCACCGGGGGCGGGTGTCGCCGGGATGGGGCCGGATGGGGGTGCGGCACGGGAGTGCGGGGCGCGGTGCGGGGGTGCGGGGCGCCGGGCAGGGGCGGCCCCGGCCGGCCGGGGAATGGACGAGACCCCGCGATCGGGGGGATGTCGCGGGGCCTCTGACAGGGGAACGGTCCGCCGGACGGGTTGGTTCCCGCACTTCTGCGGCAGTATGGCGGAGGGGGGTGGTCTGCGTGCGGGAGCGGCCGGACGGCAAGAGGAGCGCGAACGGCAAGGCGTTCGACCCCGAGCGGCTGTTCCTGCCGCCCGACGACGACCTTGCGCCCAACCGGCCCGGCGAGACGCTCCGCGCCCGCCTCGACGGCTCCGGCGCCGCCGGGCCGTCCGGCCGCGCCCGCCTCGTCCTCGCCCGGCTGCTCGGACGGCGGCCCGTGGAGGACGACTGGCGCCGGGCGCTGGCCGCCGAGCAGTGCGTCGGCGCGGCGCTCGAAGGACTCGCCGGCGGCGGCTGGGACGTCGTGCACTCCATCGTCCTTCCGGGCGACGCGATCATCTCCCACCTGCTCATCGGGCCCGGCGGCGCCTTCGGCATCGCCACCCGGCCCGGGCGGCGGGCGCGGGTGCGGGTCGGCGCGTCGGAGGTGCGGACGGACCGCGAGCGGCATCCGCAGCCGTACGTCCGCGAGGCCCGGCACGACGCGGCCCGCGCGTCGCTCGTCCTCACCCGCGGCTGCGGGTTCCTCGTGCAGGTGCGGCCGGTGCTGGTGTTCGTGGGCGCACGGAGCGTGGACGTGGCGCCCGAGCTGGACGACGTCCGGGTGCTGGGGGAGCGGGACGTGCCGGGGCTGGGCGCGCTGGGCGGTGCGCTGCACCCGGACCGTTCCCGGCGCATCCACACCGTCGCGCGGAACCGGCGGGTGTGGCTCTGGGCGTGACCGGCGCGGCGCGTGACAGGCCGTCAAACGGGTGACCTGCGGGCGTATTTCCCGACCGGAGCGGGGCCCGGCCCCTAGCCTTGATCATGCGGTCGAGGACCACGGGGAGGCTGCGGTGCGGTGCGCCGTGTCCGGCGGACGCTCGGGGATGAGGGCCCCCTCCGGGGCGCCCTTCCCGCCGGCCCACGGCCCCGCACGGCTGCCGCCCCGTAACTCGACCGCGTTCGCTTCTGCCGCTACGTGACGGCTCGGCCGGTCCGGCACCGCCGGGACGGTTGTCCGGTGGCTGTGCGCGTGGCGGCGGTGGAGAGGTGCGGGTGCTCTCTGGTGTTGCGGCGGTCGTCCGCCGTGGCGGTGTGCGGCCACGGCGGTGGTGTCCGGTGGTGTCCGACGGGCTCGGCCGGTCCGGCGCCGCCGGGGCGGTTGTCCGGTGGTTGTGCGCCGTGGTGGCGGTGGAGAGGTGCGGGTGCTCTCTGGTGTTGCGGCGGTCGTCCGCCGTGGCGGTGTGCGGCCACGGTGGTGGTGTCCGGCGGTGCCTGACGGGTTCGGCCGGGTTCGGCACCGCCGGGGCGGTTGTCCGGTGGTTGTGCGCCGTGGTGGCGGTGGAGAGGGGCAGGTGTCCTCTTCGGTGTTGGCCCGGTCGTCCGTCGCGGTGGCGTGTGACCGCGGTGGTGGTGTCCGGTGGTGTCCGATGGGCTTGGCCGGGTTCGGCACCGCCGGGGCGGTTGTCCGGTGGTTGTGCGCCGTTGCGGCTGAGGAGTGCGGGCGGGTGCCTGCGGATGTTTCGCTCGCCGCCCCGGCAACCATCCCCCGCCGCGGCGGCGCGCAACCACCGACGACGATCCCGGCGGTGCCGGGCGGACGTGCCGGACGGACGTGACGGAGGAGGCGGTCGATGAGACGTAGCCGGGACGGTCGTCCGCCGCGCCGGCGCGCGGCCGTCGCCGCCGCGGCCGTCGGCGGCGCCCTGCTCGGCCTCGCCGGCTGCGGCGCCCCCGCACCCCGTACGCCCGCCGCAGGCGACACCGTCGACGTGTCACCCCACCGCTGCGGACACGGCTGGCGGCACCCCCGCCCCGGCACGCTCACCTTCACCCTGCACAACAGCTCCGGCACCGCCGCCGAGACCCAGCTCACCGACGCCCGTACCGGCGCCGTGCTCGGCGAGGCCGAAGGGATCGGGCCCGGGGCGGTCCGGACGATGCGCGCGCGGCTCGGCGGCGGCGACACGTACGCGTTCGTGTGCTTCGGCGAGGACGCCGACCCCGTCACCGGCCCGGCCGTCCGCATCCCCGGCCGCACGGACGGCGGCGGCGCCGGCCCCGCCGCCGTCCCCCTCACCGCGCACGACCTCATCCCGCCCGCCCTGGACTACCAGCGGTGGGTCACCACCCGCATGGCCCGCCTCGTGTCGGCGACCGACGCCCTGCGCGCGGCCGTCCGCGCCGGCGACATCCCCGCCGCCCGCACCCGCTGGCTCACCGCCCACCTCGCCTACGCCCGCCTCGGCGCCGCCTACGACGCCTTCGGCGACGCGGGTGACGCCGTGGACCGCACCACCGCCGGCCTGCCCCGCGGCCTGCGCGACCCGGGCTTCACCGGCTTCCACCGCGTCGAGCACGGCCTCTGGCACCACGAGCGCCCCACCACCCTCCGGCCCGCCGCTGACCGCCTCGCCCGGGACGTGCGCGCCCTGCGCACCGCCTGGGCCGGCACCCGGATGGACCCCGCCGACCTCGGCCGCCGCGCGCACGAGATCCTGGAGGACACGCTGCGGGCCGAACTGACCGGCCGCACCGACTACGGCAGCGGCACGGGCCTGGCAACCGCCCGCGCCCACGTCGACGCCACCCGCGCCGTCCTGGACCGCCTCCGCCCGTTCCTGCGCACCCGCTACCCCGCCCTCCCGGCCCTCGACCGCCGCCTGGGCGGCCTCGCCCGCACCCTCGACGCCCGCGCCCACCACGGCGGCTGGACGCCCCCGGCCCGCCTGGGCCGTACGGAGCGGGCCCGCATCGACGCCGCCGTCGGCGACCTCACCGAGCGCCTCGCGGCCGTCGCCGCGCTCTGCGACGTACGGAGGACTCCGTGAGGCCCGCCACCCGCCGCGTGCCCCGCCGCGGCCTCCTCC
>NZ_PXWG01000124.1 GCF_003011965.1 Streptosporangium nondiastaticum | reverse complement strand
TGACGGGGGCGGGCGCGGCCGGGGCCGGGGTCGGCGAGGGGACCGGCCGGTCCGCTCCGGTAGTTTCTTTCAATTTGCTGCTCACCTTTTGAAAGGTATTTTCAGGGTGGTGAACCGTCAACCGTCCCGGTCCGGGACAATGGACCGTATGGAGCTCGAACAAGCGCTGCACACGGCGCGTGCCCTGATCCTCGCCGACCTCGTCGCGGGTGACGTGGCAGAGGCTGACGTCGTCTCCCTCGTCGAGGACGCGGTGGCGCAGCGCCGGTGGTGGGTCGAGCAGTGGCCCGAGGGCGCCGGGTTCGTGGTCGGGCTCATAGCCCAGGACGTCCAGGACGCCCTGCTGGAGCGGCACGGCCGCTGGCCGCTGTGCCCGGTCTGCAGCCAGGACGGCGACCTGCACGCGCTGGAGGTCGAGCCGGAGCTGGGCCCCGATCCGCACTGGGCGTGCACCAAGCAGACGGTCCTGGTCGCCCCGGTCGGCTCCCTGTCCGACGCCCTGCGGTGAGGCGCCGCCGATGACGCTGTACATCGACCCGCCCGTCTGGCCCGGGCACGGCCGCATGTGGTCCCACCTGATCAGCGATGTGTCGTTCGCCGAGCTGCACGCGTTCGCGGCGCGGCTCGGCGCTCCCGCGCGCGCCTTCGACCGCGATCACTACGACGTGCCGTCGACGTCCTACGGGGAGGCCGTGCGGCTCGGCGCGGTGGAGGCGAGCAGCAAGGAGCTGGTGCGGATGCTGGTGGTCGCGGGGCTGCGGCGGCCGAAGCACGAACGGCCGTAAGCCGTAAGGCGTACTCCGCAGGCACCGGGTGCGGGCCGGCCGGTCGGCCGGTCAGCCGGTCAGCAGGCCGAGCTCGGTGGTGACGTTGCGGCGCGCGACCGCCTCCCAGCGGTCGTAGCCCAGCGGCGTGCGGAAGAGCCGCGGCAGCTCCAGGAGCTGCCGCAGTACCGCCGCGCGCCCCTCGCGGAAGGCCTCGTCCGGCACGAAGCCGTACTCCTCGCGGACGGCGGCGGCGTAGGCGGCGTACTCCTCGGGGGTGCCCGCGAGCACGGCCAGGTCCGCGTCGGACAGCACCTCGCCGTCGCGGTCGCCGGCCTGCGGGTTGTGGCCGACGGTGAGCCGCACCAGGCGGGCGACCTCGGCCGTGCGGGCGGCGCCGATGCCCAGCTCGGGCAGGGCGCGCTCGGCGAGGTGCGCGCTGCGCTCCTCGTTCTCGGAGCGGTCGGGGCGGTAGACGGCGTCGTGGAACCAGGCGGCGAGGCGGACGGCGTCGGCGTCGTCGGCGTGCGCGGCGAGCTCGTCGACCCGGTCCAGGACCGCCACGAGGTGGTCGGTCGTGTGGTAGCGCCGCTGCGGCTCCGCCCAGCGGCGCAGCAGGTCGTCGGCGTACGGGCCCGGGTCCGGGGCGTCCTGCGGGGCGGCGGTGCCGCCGCGGGCGCGGTCGACGGTCTCCTGCCAGCGGGCGCGCAGGGCGGGGCCGGACGGGTGCTCGCTCGGGACTGTCATAGGCCAATTGTGGAACACCGCTTTTGGCGCGGGCCGCGGGTGTGGCAGGCTGTGCAATATGTCTAGACCAATTCTTGAAGTGATCGCGCTCGACCCGCGGGACGCGAGGGCGGCGCAGGACGGCGGAGCGGACCGCCTCGAACTGGTCACCGACATGGCCGCGGACGGCCTCACCCCGCCGCTGGAGACCTTCACCGCCGTGCGTGACGCCGTCGGCATCCCCGTACGGGTCATGCTGCGCGCCGCCGACGGCTTCTCCGCGGGTGACGCGGCCGCCCTGTCCGCCCTGTGCGACACCGCCCGGGCGCTCGCCGCGGAAGGCGCCTCCGAGTTCGTCCTCGGTTTCCTCACCGACGACGGCCGGGCCGACCTCACGGCCGTCTCCGCCCTCGCCGAGGCGATCGGCCCGCGGGCGCGCTGGACCTTCCACCGCGCCATCGACCGGGCGGCGGACCGGGACGCGCTCCGCAAGCAGCTCGCGGACCTGCCCGGCCTGGACACCTATCTGACGGCGGGCTCCGCGTCCGGCGTCGACGACGGCCTGCCGACCCTCCTCGCGGAGGCGGGCCGCTCGGACGAGCCCGGCTACGAGCCGCGGATCATGGTCGGCGGCGGCCTCCAGCTCAAGCACCTCCCGGTCCTGCGCGGCGCCGGGATCTCCGCCTTCCACATCGGCGGCGCGGCCCGCCCGGACGGCTGGGCCGGCCCGGTGGACGCGAGCGCGGTGCGGACGTGGCGGTCGGCGCTGGACGCGTAGCGGGGCACGAGCCTCAGGAGCCTCGGGGGCGTCAAGGGCGCATAAAGATTGCCGGGATCCGGCAATGCGCACTGGTGTTCCCGCGGATCATCATGCTCCCGTGGGGAGCGGGGTCACACGGCCGTCAGGCCGCGGCTTCCTCCCCGCGCGACATCGCACGACCTCGGGGAGAAGCGCAGTGAGTATGCCGGAATCCAGCAATCCGTACGGCGGGCAGCAGCCGCCGCAGGCGCAGCCGTACGGCCAGCCGCAGCCGCCGCAGGCGCAGCCGTACGGCCAGCCGCAGCCGCAACCGCAGTTCCCCGGGCAGCAGCCGTACGGTCAGCAGCAGCCGTATGGTCAGCAGGAGCCGTATGGTCAGCAGGAGCCTTACGGACAGCCTCAGGCTTACGGACAGCAGCAGCCGTACGGGCAACAGCAGCCTTACGGGCAGCCGCAGTTCCCCGGGCAGCAGCCCTACGGCCAGCAGGCGCCGCAGGGCCCCTACGCGCCGTACCCGTACGCCCCGGTGCCCATGGAGATGCCCCGCGGGGTCAAGCAGGCGCGCATCGGGCTGTACGTCCTCGGTGGGCTGAACGTCCTGGCCGGGCTGCTGGTGCTGGCCGTGGCCGGCGCCGGGGCCTCCGGGGCCGCCGACTCGTCCCCCGCCGAGCTGTACGGGATCGGCGCGGCCTCCCTCGTGCTCAGCGCGATCGCGTTCGTCGTCGCCGTGAAGTTCCGCAGCGGTGGCAACGGCGTACGGATCACCGGGGCCGTCGTGGGCGGGCTCGTCCTGCTCAACGCCCTGGTGAGCCTGGCGACGGGGCAGCTCACGGGCGGGCCGGGGCTGGCCGTGGGGGCTCTCGTGATGGTGGGGTGCCTGAGGAAGGAATCGGCGGACTGGTTCAACCGGCCTCGCTCCTGACCGGCTCCGGAGCCGTGGGCGCGGTCGCGTCCCGGGCCGGAGTGCCGGTTCCGGAGGCGGCCCGGCCGCGGACCGTGCCCGCCGCCGCGGCGGGGCGCGTCGTCCTCGCCGCCAGCGCCATCGCGCCCAGCCCCATCACCGACGCCGCCAGCGGGAACCAGCGTTCGCCCAGGAGGGCGATCGCCAGGCTGCCCGCGGTGCCGCCCGCGGCCATGCCCAGGTAGAGGGCGCTGCTGTTCAGGGAGAGCAGCAGAGGGGCGTTGCCGGGGTTCAGGGAGGCCAGGCGGTGCGGCTGGGCGACCGAGATGGACCAGCCGGCGAGCGGGACCAGCAGGGCGTAGAAGAGCGCGCCCGGCATCGTCCGGCCCAGCCACGGCAGGGCCGCGAAGCACGCCACCGCGATCACGCTGCCGGTCAGCAGGACCTTCCGCACGCCCCAGCGGTCCACGGCGCGGCCGCCGAGCCAGCTGCCCGCGACCGACGCGACGCCGGTCACCAGCAGGACGGCGCTGAGCCGGTCCGCGTCCCCGCCCGTGGCCGGGCGGACGGCCGTCCCCAGGAAGATGTACACGGACTGGAAGGCCAGGAAGAACGTGAAGGTCGTCGCGACGGCGCCCAGCACCCGCCCGTCGCGCAGCGGCGTCAGCCGTTCCCGCAGGCCCACCGACGGGGCGGGCGCGGGCAGTTCGCGGAGGAAGGCGGCCAGGCCCAGCAGGGCCACCGCGCCGAGGGCGGTGACGAGCCACATCGTCAGCCGCCAGTCCGCCCGGCCCACGTAGGTGCCGAGCGGCACGCCCAGGGCCGTGGCCACGGTCATCCCGCCGAGGACGGTCGCGATGGCCCGGCCGCGCCGCTCCGGCGGGACGAGGGCGGTGGCCGCGGCGCTGGCGGTCGGGGTGTAGAGCGCGGCGCCGGCGGCGGCGAGGACGCGGGTCGCGAGCAGGGTGGGGTAGTCGGGGGCGAGGGCGCTCAGGGCGTTCGCGGCCGTGAACACGGTGAGTGCGGCGAGCAGCAGGCGCCGGCGCGGCCAGCGCGCGGTCACGGCGGCCAGGACGGGCGCGAGCAGCGCGTACGAGAGCGCGAAGACCGTCACCAGCTGCCCGGCCGCCGGTACGGAGACGCCGAGGTCGCCGGAGATCCGGCCCAGGATGCCGGCCATGACCATGGTGTCGGTGCCCACGGCAAACGTGCCGAGGGCGAGCAGGAGGAGTCGTAGGCGCACGGGGGCCTTCCCATCGGACCGGTGAGTGACTGATCGGTGAGTGACCGATCGCCTTGATCGTTGGATACTCGTCAAACAATCGGCGATGGGTGGATGATTGTCAAACAGTCATCGGGGGGTCGATGGAGAGGAACAGGCCATGCCGGACGAGTGGCTCCCGCAGCCCGCGACCGAGGACATCCAGCTGGTGAAGGTGCTGCACGCACTCGGAGACCCGGTGCGCCTGCAGCTCCTGTCGATCTACCTGGAGGGCCGGGAGGTCAGCTGCGCCATGGAGGGGCTAGGCCTCGACCACCTGCACAAGTCCACGGTGTCGCACCACATGAAGGTCCTGCGCGAGGCGGGCGTGACGGCGACGCGCGTCGCCGGCCGCAACCGGTTCGTGCGGCTGCGGCGGGACGATCTCGACCGGCGCTTCCCGGGGCTGCTGGACGCCCTGCTCAAGGGGCTGGAGGGGTAGCCCCCGGGCGGACGTGCGGACGTGCGGACGTGCGGGCATGCGGGCGCCCGGCTACCCCAACTGCCCCGGCAGTGCCTCCGCGTGAAGCACCGTCAGCCCGGACACCGCTCGCGTCAGCGCCACGTACAGCCGCCGCAGCCCCGTCCGCTCGTCCGGCTCCCCGGCGACGATCGCCGCGGGCTCGTCCAGCACCACGTAGTCGTACTCCAGGCCCTTCGCCAGGGACGCCGGCACGAGCGTCAGCCGGGCCTCCGCCGTCGTCTCCTCGCCGGGCGCCAGGTACGGCAGGCCGGCCTCCGTCAGCAGCGCGCCCAGCGCGGCGATCCGCGCGTCCGCCGCGATCAGGCCGATCGAGCCCTCGCGCGCCAGCGACTCCCGGCACGCCGCAACGACCGCCCCGTCCAGCTCCCCGGCGGCCACCGGGCGGACCGAGAAGTCGCCGGCCGCCTCACGGACGGACGTGGCCTCGGCCAGGCCCGGCGCGATGGCGGGCAGCAGGCGGGACGCGTAGGCGATCACCTCGCGCGGCACGCGGAAGCCCTGCGTGAGCTCCTCGACGGCGGCCTCCGGCTTCCCGAGGTGCGTCAGCGCCTCCTCCCAACTGGACGTCGCCCACGGCGTCGTGCCCTGCGCGAGGTCGCCCAGGATCGTCGCCGAACCCGTCGTGCAGCGGCGGCCCACCGCGCGGTACTGCATCGGCGAGAGGTCCTGCGCCTCGTCCAGCACCACGTGGCCGAGCGACGGCGTGCGCGCCACCAGGTCCGCCGCCTCGTCGATCAGCACCGCGTCCGCCGCCGACCACTTCGCCGACTTCACGCCGCGCGCCGGCTTCGCCCACAGGACCTCCGCCTGCTCCTCCGCCGACAGCACCCCCTCCGCGTGCTCCGCCAGGAACTCCGCGTCGGACAGCAGCCGCAGCACCAGTTTCGCCGGATCGACCGCGGGCCAGACCGCCTTGACGGCCGCCTTGACGGCGGTGTTCCGCGCCACCGCGTCCTGCACCCGGTCGTCCGGCGCCTCGCCGGCCTGCTCCATGCGCACCAGCACGGCGTGCGCGATCCGCTGCGGCAGGGCCTCGCGCGCCGCGCCGTAACGGATGTCGCGCGCCAGCAGCTCGCGGACGATCTCCTCGATCTCGTACGCCGGCACCCGCCAGCGCCGCGAGCCGCGCACCACGACCACCGGCTCCTCGGGCATCGTCACCCCCGACCGCACGGCGCGCCGCAGCACCTCCGCCATGCGGGCGTCGCCCTTGACGCGCGCGGCGGCCGCGGAATCGGTTCCCCGCACCTCCACGTGCGCGACCAGGTCGTCCACCGTCGCCTGCGCCACGTTCAACTCGCCCAGCGCGGGCAGGACCTGCTCGATGTAGTGCAGGAAGGACCGGTTCGGGCCGATGACGAGCGTGCCCGTACGGGCCAGCCGCTCGCGGTGCGCGTAGAGCAGATAGGCCACGCGGTGCAGGCCGACCGCCGTCTTCCCGGTGCCGGGCGCCCCCTGCACGCACACCGTGCCGCCGATCCCGGCGCGCACGATCTCGTCCTGCTCCGGCTGGATCGTCGCCACGATGTCCCGCATGGGGCCCACGCGCGGGCGCTCGATCTCCGCCTGGAGCAGCTTGCTGGCCCGGTCGGCGCCCGCCGTGTCCGTCAGGTCCTCGTCCTCGTACGCGGTGAGGTCGCCGCCCGTGTAGCCGAAGCGGCGGCGCAGCCGCACGTCCATCGGCTCCTTCTTGGACGCGCGGTAGAACGGCTGCGAGACGGGCGCGCGCCAGTCGATCACCATCGGGTCGCCGTCGGCGTCGTGGACGTGCCGGCGGCCGATGTAGAACTGCTCGCCCTCCGCCCCTTCGGCCTGGTCGGCGCCCGGCGCGTGCGTGTAGTCCAGCCGCCCGAAGAACAGCGGCGTGTGCGCGAGATCGGCCAGCGCCGTGATCCGCTCCTCGATCTGCCGCTCCAGGACGGCGGCGTTGACCCAGTTAGCCGTCACGTCCTTGATGTCGAGGGCCTCGACGTCCTCCCGCATGGCGCGCAGGGCGGCGCGGGAGGAGGAGAGGTGGGCCCGCTCCCGCTCCAGGGGGTCGTTCGCGTTCGATGCGTGTGGCGCGGGCACGGCAAAGCCTCCAGGCGTACGGCGGAACGAGTGGAAGCCGCCGGTTTCCGTCCGGACGGCAGCGCTCCCGGTGTGCTGTGGGAGGCGGCGGAAAGGAGGGATTGTAGTCAGCGGGGTGAGGGGGCGCGAGCGAATTTCCCGCGCCCCCGGGTCCGCCGGACCCGCGCCCCGGCTCTGCCGAAAGGGCCGGTTCTCAGGGTCGGCGTCCACCTCCCGTAGGGGACGCCATGATCCTCGGGTCGTACGTGCGGGCCTGCGCTTTTACACCGGCAGGCCGATGTCCGGGGCGGTCCGGGAAACCATCATGGAGACATGAACTCAGCAACCGGAAACCCGGACTCCGCCGCCGCCACCGAGACCCCCTTCGCCCACGCCCTCCGCGCGATCAAGGCCTTCGCCGGCGCGGCCGTCAGCGTCGTCGTCCTCGGCCAGTACGCCGACGCCCGCAAGGCCTGACCCGCCCCTCGGGGCCCGCGCCGCTACGCCTCATCGCCCGCCAGCAGCTCGTCCGCGTCCACGATCCGGTACGCGTAGCCCTGCTCGGCCAGGAACCGCTGCCGGTGCGCCGCGAAGTCCTGGTCGATGGTGTCGCGCGCGACCACCGAATAGAAGCGCGCCTCGTGCCCGTCCGCCTTCGGGCGCAGCACCCGGCCGAGGCGCTGCGCCTCCTCCTGCCGCGAGCCGAACGTGCCCGAGACCTGGATGGCGACCGTCGCCTCCGGCAGGTCGATCGAGAAGTTCGCGACCTTCGAGACGACGAGCACCGAGAGCTCGCCCTCGCGGAAGGCGTCGAAGAGCTTCTCGCGCTGCGCGTTGCTGGTCTCGCCCTTGATCACGGGGGCGTCGAGGTGCTCGCCCAGCTCGTCGAGCTGGTCGATGTACTGCCCGATGACCAGCGTCTGCTCGCCCTTGTGCCGGGCCACGAGCGCCTCGGTGACGCGCCGCTTGGTGGCCGTCGTCGCACAGAAGCGGTACTTCTCCTCCGCCTCGGCGGTCGCGTAGGCGAGCCGCTCGGAGTCGGTGAGGTTGACGCGCACCTCCACGCAGTCCGCGGGCGCGATGTAGCCCTGCGCCTCGATCTCCTTCCACGGCGCGTCGAAGCGCTTCGGGCCGATGAGCGAGAAGACGTCCGACTCGCGCCCGTCCTCGCGCACGAGCGTCGCCGTCAGGCCCAGGCGGCGGCGCGCCTGCAGGTCGGCCGTGAACTTGAAGACCGGCGCCGGCAGCAGGTGCACCTCGTCGTAGACGACCAGGCCCCAGTCCCGGGAGTCGAACAGCTCCAGGTGCGGGTAGATGCCCTTCCGCTTGGTGGTGAGGACCTGGTACGTGGCGATGGTGACCGGCCGGATCTCCTTCTTCGTGCCGCTGTACTCGCCGATCTCGTCCTCGGTCAGCGACGTCCGCCTGACCAGCTCGTGCTTCCACTGGCGGGCGGAGACCGTGTTGGTGACGAGGATCAGCGTCGTCGCCTTCGCCTTGGCCATCGCGCCGGCGCCGACGAGCGTCTTGCCCGCGCCGCACGGCAGCACGACCACGCCCGATCCGCCGTGCCAGAAGCCGTCGACGGCCTGCTGCTGGTACGGGCGCAGCGCCCAGCCGTCCTCCGCCAGCTCGATGGGGTGGGCCTCGCCGTCGACGTACCCCGCGAGGTCCTCGGCCGGCCAGCCCAGCTTGAGCAGCGTCTGCTTGATCTGACCGCGCTCGGAGGGGTGCACCGCGACCGTGTCCGGGTCGATCCGGGCGCCGACGAGCGGCTGGATCTTCTTCGACCGGAGGATCTCCTCCAGGACGGGCCGGTCCGTGGACTCCAGGACCAGGCCGTGCGTGGGGTGCTTGACCAGCTTCAGCCGCCCGTAGCGGTCCATCGTCTCGGCGATGTCGACGAGGAGGGCGTGCGGGACGGGGTAGCGCGAGTACGTGACGAGGGCGTCGACGACCTGCTCGGCGTCATGGCCGGCGGCCCGGGCGTTCCACAGCCCCAGCGGGGTGACCCGGTAGGTGTGGATGTGCTCGGGGGCCCGCTCCAGCTCGGCGAAGGGGGCGATGGCGCGGCGGCACGCGTCCGCCTGCTCGTGGTCGACTTCCAGGAGCAGCGTCTTGTCGCTCTGGACGATCAAGCAGGACACTCGTACCTCCACTACCGGGCCGGGCCGGCCCCTCGCGCCAAACTCCTCAGTCTACCGGGGCGGGGAGCGAAGCGCTGGGCGTGCGCGCTCCGGCGCGGGCCGTGCGGTGTGCTGCGTGAGCACGGGTACGTCATCGGTGCCCGTGGGTAGCCAGGGTTCGCCGGCGGCTCCGGGGAAGCGGAAGCCGCCCCGGAATCCCGGAGGTTGTGCATGTTCGGTAGGCGCGTGATGGCGATGGTGCTGAGCTCCGCCGCCCTCGCCGGCTCGGCGCTGGTGTGGGCTCCCGCCGGTCAGGCCGACGGAACCGGAAGGGGAGACGGAACCGGCCGGGGGGACGGCGCCCGGAACAGCGGCGTCGTCTGCTCGGGGCCCAGCAGAAGCACGTACAGCCCCGGACTGTCCCTCCGGCCGCAGCTGACCGCGGTCCACGCCGACAGCCGCTACGTCTGCACCGTCGCCCCCGGCCGGACCGTACGGGCCTCCGGCGCCGTCGACGCTGTGGCTCCGGAGGCGTCCTGCATCGCGCTGAACAGCCCGACCGCGAGGGAAACCGTCCAGTACGAGGACGGGCGGAAGTCGGTCATCGACTACGACAGCGCGCACGTCGTCCGCGTCGCCGGCGGCAACCTCGTCACGCTGCTCGGCAAGGTGACCGCAGGACGGGGTGAGGGGCAGGCCGCGCGGCGTAGCGCGCTGACGCTGCCCGAGCAGCCGCCGACCGCGTGCGTGTCCCCCGGCATCGACCATGCCGGGGGAGGGGCGCAGCTGGAGATCGAGCCGTACTGAGGCGGGGTTGGTGCTGACGCGGGGCCGTGCTGACGTGAGCCGGCACTGACTGACGCGGGGCCGGCCGGGCCGGGTCAGGCGTGCTCGTCGGACGTGCTGGTCAGGCGTGCTCGTCCGCCAGCTCCGCGACGCCCGTGATCCGGTGCAGCGGGTACGTGCGCACCTCGTCCGCCGTGTGGTCGTAGCCCGTGACGAAGCCGCCCTCGACCCGCACCGGGGCGATCACGCGCTGGCTCGCCGCGCCCTCCGCGTTGACGTAGCCGATCCACACCGCGGACCCCGTGAGGACCGCGGCCTGCATCGTCGCGAGGGTCTCCGCGGACGTCGTACGGGGCAGGCCGCCGCCGGCCGGGGCGGGCGCGGCGGCCTGCTTGCGCTCGGCCGTCGACGCCATGTCACCGGCCCGGATCGCCCGTACGGCGGCGCCGAGCAGCGTCTCGTCGGGCACCGGCGGGCCCTCCGGGACGGGGGCGGGCGCGGTGCGCGGCGGGGTCCGGCGGGCGTCGGCGCGCGTGACGACGACGTCGCCCTCCGCGGACTCGGCCGCCGGGGCGTACCCCATGGCCCGCAGGCCCTCCAGGAGCTCGTCCGGTGCGGCCTGCGCGGCCAGCACCGTGGGGGCGAGGCGGCGCAGCCGCAGCGGGGCCGAGCGGCGGTCGGCGAGGATCTCGGCGAGCACCGCGTCGTCGTCGCAGCGCAGGTACGAGGAGGCCGCGCCGACGCGCAGGTGGCCGTGGCGGCGGGCCACGTCGTCGACGAGGTAGGCCAGCGGCTGGGGCACCGGCGTACGGGAGTGCGCGGTGAGGAACGCCTTGAGGTCGGCCGCGGTCCGCCCGGCGTCCAGCGCGCGGCGCACGGAGGCGGGCGTGAAGCGGTAGACCGTGGCGCCGCCCTTGGACTCGACGTCCGCGAGGACCGACAGCATCTGCGCGAGCGGCCGCTTCAGCGGGCCGGGGGCCACGGCCGTCAGGTCCGCCTGGAGCAGGATGTGGTCCAGCGGCTCCGGCAGGAGCGGGGCGAGGGCGGCGGCCGCGCGGACGGCGCACGCCCCTGCTTCGGCGTCGCTCAGGGGGTGCGGGTGCGCGGGTGCCGCGTCTTCCGACTCCATGTCCTTCGGTCCCAGCAGGGCGCGGCCCGGGGCGCTGAGCGCACCGCGGTTCGTGACGCCGAGCAGCTCGGCCTCGGTGAGGGCCCAGCGGGCCAGGCGGGTGCGCAGGTCCTCCGCGCCCGGCTCTGCCGGGGTGCGCGGCGGGCGCTCCCAGTGCAGGCGGGCCAGCAGGGTCTCCGGGGCCACCGACGTGCCGGGCGGGAGCGTGGCCAGGAGGGCGAGGACGCGATGGCGGACCTCGGGGGCCGGGGAGCGGTCCAGATCCGGGCCGAGGGCGTTGAGCGGGCGCGACTTGGCGTCCCGGCCGCCGGCCAGGCCCGCGCAGCGGGTGGCCGCCAGCCAGGCCGTGGCCAGCCGGGCCCAGCGCTGCTCGGCGGGCAGGTGCAGCCAGTCGTCGTAGGCGGGGGTGGGGGCGTAGCGCTCGTCGACCTCGCCGTCGGACGCGAGCAGCCCGGCCGCGTACGCCAGCTCCGCCCAGAACGCGGCCGCGGACTCCGTGGTGTCGAGGAAGGACGCCGTGCGCTTGAGGTCGCGCACGCTCAGGCCGCCGGCGCGCAGCACGAGCGGACCGTCGGACTCCCAGGACGTGAGCAGCTCCTCCACCGTGGTGAGCGCGGTGAAGGCCTGCCCGGCGGCGGCCGCGTTCACGGTGTGGGCGGAGTGCGGGGTGGCGGGAGCCAGGTCGGGGGCGGCGGGCTCGGGGGCGCGGTGCGCGCGTCCGCCGCGCAGGTGCAGGGCCACCTCGCGGGGGAGCACGACGCTGCCCGGCGTCGCGGGCAGCAGCAGGCCCCGGTCCAGGAGCCAGCGCAGGTGCGGGGCCGGGTCGGCGGTGACGGTGCCGTAGGGCGGGCCCCACAGGAGCCGGCCGAGGACGGCGGCGGCCTCCGCGGGCGCCTGCGCCAGCAGCTCCCCCATGCGGACCCGGTCCTCGAACAGGGCCGTGAGCGCCGCGACGGCCGACACCGGGTCGTGCGTGCCCGGCAGGCCCGCCGCGGCGATGATCTGCTGCAGGCGGCCCGGCGACATGCCCGCCGTGGCCTCCGCCACGGTCGGGCCCAGGCCGGTGGGGGACGGGTGCGCGGGGCTCGGCGCGAGCAGCTCGCGGGCCGTCCTGACCAGGCGCAGCCGGTCCTCCGTGCCCCAGACGAGGGCCTGGTCGCGCAGCGTGGCGACGGCGCGGGGGAGGGCCTCGGCGACGAGGGGGTCGCCGGGGGCGTCCCCGGTCATCAGTGCGGCGAGCGTCCCGTACGGGCACGGGTCCGGGGCCACGGCGAGGGCCTCCGCCGTCTGCTGGACGAAGCGGTCCAGCCGCTCCAGGGCCCGCAGGACGGAGGCGCGGGTGCCGGCGCGGGTCGCCAGCTGGGTCAGGTCGCCCGGCACGGGGTTCAGCAGGTCGGGCCGCGCCCGCAGCAGCCCGCCGAGCGCGCCGTCGGGCCGCGCCCGCAGCTCCTCGGCCAGCGTCCGCGGCCCACCGCCGCGCGCGGTGCCGCCGCTCCTGCTGCCTGTGTCCCGCGGTGTGGTCATTCTGTTTACGGTACCGGGTTGCGGGCCGCGGGCCAGGGGCTTGACGGGACGGGCGGGGCGGGGCCGGTGTGTGGGGGTGCCGGTGGGGGTGCCGGTGACGCCACACCTCGTTCCCGCCCTGGGCGGGAGCTGGTGCAAGTTCGTGCAAGTTCTGTGCGTGGCCCTCGGGGCGGGTGCGAGGCTGGACCGCAGATCGTCACCGATCGAGGAGGGCACCGATGGCTCTGCGCATGCTTGGCAAGGACCCGGAGAGCAAGTCGGGTGATTCGCCGACGATTTACCTGGACGAGGACAAAGACACCTACCTGGTTCAGGGCTGGAAGGTCGAGGAGGGTGAGCGGCTGAGGCAGCTCGACCTCCCCGGGCACGAGACCGTGGTGGAGATCCCGCGGCGGATGGTCCAGTTCTTCCTGGAGACGCAGGGCGGGGTACGTGCCGACGTATAAGGAACTGCTGGGTTCTGCCCGGCACTCGGCCGTCCACCTGGAGATGCGCGACGGATACATGCCTTCGGACCCGGCGTTCGCCGCGTGGAGGGAGGGCCGGCTGTCGGACCCGGTGGGCGATGACCCCGACTTCCAGCAGTGGCTGAGCTGGGTATCCGAGGCCACGGCGCGGGGGGTGCGGATCCGGAGGGCTCGGGTGGTGTCGGTGCCGGAGTCGGACTACATCCGCTTCGAGCATCACGTATCGCACGCCAACGTGAGGGCCGGCGAGGACATCCGCTGGCTGCCACGCCGCCGGGCCACGGACCTTGCGCTCCCGGGCAACGACTTCTGGGTCTTCGACAACGAGCTCGTCCTCGTCCTGCACTTCGCCGGGGACGGGGAGCTGGCCCCGGAAGGGCGGGAGCTCACCCGCGACGAGCGGGTCCTCGACCTGTGCGCGAGTGCGTTCGAAGCCGTGTGGGAACGCGCTGTCCCGCACGAGGACTACCGGCTCTCCTGACCGGCGCAGGCGCAGCAGACGGTGGGATCACCCCCCTCTTCCTCCGCCGTCCGGGAAGCCCGTGTCGCCCTGGGCGGGCGGCTGCGGGAGATCCGGAAGGCGGGCGGTTTCAAGACGGCACGGGCCTTCGCGGTCTGTGCCGGCTGGAGCGAGTCGAAGGCGTCCCGCATCGAGAACGGCGTCACGCGGCCTTCCGAGGAGGATCTGCGGCAGTACGCCGAGCTGTGCCGGGTCCCCCAGGTGTACAGCGACCTGGTCGCCACGGCGCAGAACATCGAGGAGATGTACGTCGAGTGGCGGCGCCTGCACCGTGACGGGCTGCGTCCGATCCAGGAAGCCCACGTTCCGCTGTACGCGCGTACGCGGCACTTCCGCGTCTACGAGCCGGGAGTCATCCCCGGCCTGCTGCAGACACCTGCCTACGCCCGGTCGATCATGGGTCGCATCATCGGGTTCTGGGGGATCCCCGACGACACCGAGAGCGCGGTCGCCGTGCGCATGGGGCGCCAACAAGTGCTGCGCGACGCCGGCCGGCGGTTCGGCTTCCTGATGGAGGAGGCCGCGCTCCGATCCCGGTTCGGGGGCGCGGAGGCCATGGCCGACCAGCTCGCCCATCTGCTGACCGTCTCAGTGCTCCAGCAGGTCAGCTTGGGCATCGTGCCGATGACGGCCGACCGCACCATGTGGCCGCTGGAAGGCTTCTGGATCTACGACGATGAGCAGGTGGTCATTGAGCTCGCCACGGCGCAGGTCACCGTGAAGCAGCCGAGCGAGGTCGCCACGTACGCCCGGATGTTCTCCGAGCTGGCGCGGATCGCCGTCCACGGCAAAGCGGCCCGCGCGCTGATCACCGAGGCCCTCAACGCCTTGGCATGAAACTTCTGCAAGCACGTGCAAGTTCCTTGAGCCGCATGAGCCCGTTTGCGGATGCTGTCCCACGCCCCAGCCCCTCCAGGATCGGTGGTGAATCCGCGTGCCCACTACCCCGGCCGCCTCCTGCCCCGCCGGCAGCGCCGTGCGGCGTCTGGCCGCCCGCCCCCGGGCTGTGATCATGCAGCCGACGACCTTGTGCCGGCCTCTGGACTGCACCTACTGCTACCTCCCCCTGCGCAAAACCCGGCATGTGATGCCGGTGACCGTGGCCGAAGCAGTCGCCGGGCCGGTCAACACGTGGGCCCGGGAAGATCCGCGCTTCGAGGTGGTGTGGCACGGCGGTGAACCGCTGTCCGCCGGCCGCGAGCACCTCGCCCGCCTGATGGCCCCCTTTCGCGGGGCGAAGCACAGCGTGCAGACGAACGCCGCGCTCATCGACGACGCCTGGTGCGAATTCTTCGCCGCGCGGGACGTGGCGGTGGGGGTGAGCCTGGACGGGCCCGAGGAGATGAACTCCCGCCGCATCACCCGGGCGGGCCACCCGGCCTACCGGGTGATCAGGCGCGGCATTGACCGGCTACGTCATCACAGCATCCACTTCGACGTGATCGCTGTCGTCTCCGCCCCCGACCCGGCCCGCGCTGCCGACCTGTACGGGTTCTTCGCGGGCCTGGGCTGCCGCACGCTCGGAGTGAACATCGAGGAACACGAGGGCGTGAACACCGCCCGGCACGATCTGTCCAGGGCCGCCGAGTTCTGGGAGGCACTGACGGCGGCGTGGCAGGCCCGCCCAGTAATCCAGGTGCGTGAGGTGAGCCGGGTCCTGGACTTCGCCCGAACCATCCTCGACGGCGACGGCGACGGCGATGGTGAGGGCGCCAGCGTTGTCGCGTCTTCGCCGGCCAGGAGCCCGTGGGATCCGCTGCCCACGATCACCTACGACGGCGGGGTGGTCCTGCTGTCTCCGGAGCTGGCCAACTTCCACGACCGCCGGCTCGGCGACTTCACCACCGGCAACGTCCTGCACACCGGCCTCAAAGTCCTGCTGGCCGAGGCCGAGCAGCGCACCCGGTGGCTGCCGGAATTCTGGCGCGGCGTCGACGCGTGCAAGGCCACCTGCTCGTACTTCGACTTCTGCGGTGGGGCCCATCCCGCGAACCGGTACTTCGAGCACAACGGGCGGATGGACGGCACCCGCACCCGCTACTGCACCGCCTCGAAGATCGCCCTATTCGAAGGAGTGACCCGCCATGCTCACGCCCACGGCCACTGACCGCGTACGTGCCTCGGCCTCCGCCTTGCAGGCGCTGATTTCCCTGACACAGCCGGGCCCGGAGTCAAAGTTCGACAATCGCGTCACGTGGGACAACGTCACGCCTCCGTTCGACAACCGGCCCACATGGGACAACTGGAACAAGAAAACCAAGTAGCTTGCCCTGCGGCAGGCCCCTTGCCCCGGGCGGATCCCTCGCAGCCGCCCTCTCCTCGACGATGGAGACCCATGGAGTCCCGCACTCTTGGACGCATCAAGATCATGCTCCCCGACCTCACCGAGCCGGGCCTGCACCTGTCCAGCGTCGAGTCCCTGGAATCGGGGCGCGGCACGGTCCAGGAATTCCAGTACGCCGACGCGAACCTGCGGGAGCTGGACCTGGCGGGCACACACCTGATCACCGGTCGGATCACCGGCCTGCGCGCTGCCCGCGTGCACTTCGAAGCGGTGAACCTGCACTGTGTCCAGCTGGACGCCTGCGATCTGCGCTCGGCCCGGTGGGCGGGCGGCAAGCTGACCCGCGTGGTCTTCCACAATTGCAGGATCATGGGCGCGGCCCTGAGCGACCTGGTCCTGGACCACGTGCTGTTCGACCGTTGCAAGCTCGACTACACCGCCTTCACCAAGGTCCGGGCGGCCGGCCCCGTCGCCTTCTCCGAATGCGGGCTGACCGAGGCCTCGTTGACCGACTGCGACCTCTCGGGCGCTGTGATGCGCGACTGCGCACTTCGGGACACCGAGTTCGGACGCGGCCGGTACCGGGGCCTCGACCTTCGTGACAACGACCTCACCGCCCTGCGGGGAGTCGCCTCGCTGAACCGCGCCCTGATCGACCGCGCCCAGCAGGACCAGCTCACCCAGGCCCTCATGACCGAACTCGACATGACGTACGGCGACGACCTCAACATGCCCTGACGGGCCTTGGGTGGCCGGCTCGTCGTGGGTGTCGGTGCGGGCCGGTGGGGGTGCCGGTGGTGGGGGCTCCGGGGTGGGGGTCCGGGGCCGTATATTTACGGGCCCGTTGCCGCACATGTTGAGGGTGCCCCGGTATTGGGCCCACAAATACACGTCAGCGCCCCGGACCCCCACCCCTGCGCCCCCACCACCTCCCGCCGGACGCCCCACTGCGGGCCGGACCGGGTCCTGCGCCGGTTTGCTGCCTCTCGGGCCGCGGAACTCGGTAGAAAAGTGCGCCTGCTCAGACTCGGCCCACGGCCAGCAAGTGCGAGGCGGCAGCAAGGAGGTCCGGGTACGGTTCTGCGGCGCGGGCGGCGGCGAGGGCCGCGCGGAAGAGAGGCGCGTCGGCGGAGACCGGCTCTCCTGTGTACTGCTCGGTGGCCTTCAGCAGGGACCACGTGGGCCCTTCGATCGCATAGACGCGGACGTCGGTCAGCCCGGCGGCGTGCATCTCCTCCGCCAGCTCCGAGGCAGTGTGGAAGTAGGCCGCCGTAAACCCCTTCCGGCCCGGCTCGTGCACGCCCGTGGCCAGGATGTCCGTCACGGCGTCGCGCACGCTCTCGCGGTCCAGCCACGTGGTGGCGGTGTGCTCGAAGAGCGACGCGTAACGGCTGATGGCCGCAGCAGCGACCGGACCACCGGGCGCGGTGACGCGCCGCGCCTCAGCCAGCGCCCGGTCACGGTCGGCTCGTTCGAGCAGGTGGTAGAGCGGCCCGAGGAGGAGCGTGGCGTCGTATGAGCCGTCGTCGGCGGTGAGGCTCCGCGCATCCCCGATCTCTGCCGTGCAGCCTGCTTCGGAGGCCTGCGCCACGTGCTTGGCCACCGGGTCCACGAGGTGGACACGGTATCCATCTGCGACGAGCCACCGCGCATGAGCCCCGGGCCCGCCGCCCACGTCGAGAATCGCGGCCGGGGAGGGAGGGATATGACGCCGCAGCAGTTCTTGAGTGCGAGCCATCTCCAGCATGCCGTCCGCTGTCGCCGTAAGCCGGGTGGCCTCGTCGAAGGTGTCGCTGTAGAAGTCGATGATCTCCGAGTCCACTTGGGGGATCGTCATGAGGGCGATGCTCTAACGTGACCGGTCAGCCTGTCCAGTGAAGCGGGAGTTCCCACCCATGCCGATGCTGAAGTACGAACAGATCGCCGATTCCTTGCGACGCCGCATCACTGAAGGCGAGTTCGCGCCGGGTGACCTCTTGCCGTCCGGCCGGGACCTTTGCGAGCAGTGGAGCGTGTCGCGGGCGACGGTGAACAAGGCGTTCGACGTTCTGCGCGCTGATGGTGTGATCGTCGCGCACCAGGGCTTGGGATTCCGTGTCACCGACACGCCTTTGGCCCGGCCCGCAGGAGGGCGGATGAGCGGTGTCACGCGGGCTGTGAGTGGCCGTCCATTCCGCCGGTTGGGCCTGCCTGCGCGGGAAGCTCCTCCCGCTCGCGTTGCTGATGCCCTCGCTCTCCAAACTGGAGAAACGGCACTCCGCCGAGACCGGCTGGTGCTGCTCGCCGACGGGTCACCGCTGTCGCTCGTGAGCGCGTGGTTCCCGGCGGAAGTGGCGGCCCAATGCCCGAAGTTGTCGCAGGCGAAACCTATCGCGGAGGGGACCACGCACTATGTGGCTCGCCAGACGGGACGTGCGCCTGCGCAGGGTGCGGATGTCACCACGGTGAGGCTGGCGAGCGCCGCGGAGGCCGAGGTCCTTGAGCGGCAGCCACCTCTGGCGGTGGCTGTTGTGCTGCATGTTGCCCGTGATGCCGATGGTGTTCCTCTGGTGTGCGAGGTAGGGGTAACGCCGTCCGACTTGTGGGAGCGCGTCGAGAACTACCCGATGGGAACGCCAAGTTGACGGGCGCTTGACTGGACCGGTTAACCGGTCCAGTGTGGGGGTGTGGTGCCAGTCACACCCCCTGAAGGAGCCTGTCATGCCTCCATTTCCTCGTACCGCCCACACCGATGGGGGGATCGATCTCACCCCCTCGGAACCGTCCCCGGTATCGATCGGGCAGGCCCTCCGTGAAGCCACCGACATGCAAACGTGGTTGCCCGCGCCGCCCCGGCTGAGCGAGGTCACCGAACGGCTCCTCCGGTACATCCGGGAGACCGCACCGGCCGTGGAGGCGGCTGCGGGTGCCCGGCCCGTGGACTGCCTGGTCCGCCGGGCCGCGCTCGCCGCGGTGCAGGAGGCCCGGCAGCGGATCGAGGTCGGGCCGGGGAACGGGTACGCGTCCGCGATCGCCTTCGCCCGGGGCCTCGGCAAGGCCGCCGGGGAGCTGCTGCACCAGCAACGGCGGCTGCAGCGGAACGGCGGCGGGCGATGAGGCGGCTGGCGGTGCGCGTGCACACGTGGTGGGCCTTGCACGGCCAGTTCTCCCGGCCCGTACGTGCTCTCCGGCCGAGCCGTCGCCGGGCGTACACGGACGCTTCCGCTGCCAGGGGCCTCGAAGAGGCGCGGCGCCTGCTCGAACTGCGCATCAGGGTGGTGTCCGTGCCCCACACCAGCGGCCCGCCCGCAGCTGAGCGCCCACCGAACTGCGTCTGCCCGTAGCTGAAGAAGTCGCGCTGGGCCGACCGGGGGAACATCCGCCGGTGGTCCGGCTCCGAGCAGGCGGCAATCTCCTGCTCGCCGGCGGCCGAATGGCAGGGTGAGGTCGTCCAGCAATCGTCCTGCCCGGCAGGGCTCAACGATCGGGAATCTCGCAAATGGGCGGTGCACAAGAGCCCTCGGAACCGGCGGGACCCTCGCCGCTGGTCATCGGAGAGGTTCAGGCCGCGCTGGGCAAGCGCCTGGACGATGTGGCGAAGATCCTCGCCGGAGCGCTCGTGGCGGTGGCCGGCATCATGACCACCTTGGGGCTCAACAGTAAGTTCGTGTTCGTCGCTCTCAACAACAGGTCGTGGCCCATCTACGTGGCCTCGCTCTGCGCCATCATCGCCATCGTCTGCAGCATCGGCGCCCTGCTCATCCGTCCCACAGGACGCGGGGTCCTGTGGGAGACGGGCGTGCTCGTCCTCGGCGTCATCTTCTACATGGCGTCCTTGAGCATTGCCGTGGTCGGCGCCGCTCAGGCGGCGGGCGGCAACGGCCGTCCGACCATCACCGACGTCAGGCTCAACGGCCCCCGGTCCGGCATGCGGCTGCACTTCGGGGTGCACGCCGACGGCGTCCAGAAGTGGTCGCACATCGAGGTGTCCGTGAACCCCAAGGACTCGGGAGACCTCTATTGGAGCGTGCTCAGGCCTGACGAGCAAGGGAGGGTCGAGCAGCAGATCGACATCCCCCTGTCACCTCCTGCCGGAACCTCGGTGGTCGAGATCGAGGCCGTCAACCCGGACGAATCGGAGCCGGGAGCATGCGAGGCCAAGGCCCAGCACGGGCCGGCGTGCACAGAACTCCACATCCCCTGAGCCGTCCACGGACTCCGACCTGGACTTCGCCGATCTACGAGGTCCGGCCCGCAGTGGGGGATCCGGCGGGAGGTGGTGGGGGCGCAGGGGTGGGGGTCCGGGGCGCTGACGTGTATTTGTGGCGCCAAG
>NZ_PXWG01000123.1 GCF_003011965.1 Streptosporangium nondiastaticum | reverse complement strand
CCGGCGCGGCCGCCCCCGCGGACGGCGGCGGCCCGCGGCGCGCGGAGCGGCTGGCGGTGGACTGGACGCTGTGCGAGGGCCACGGGCTGTGCGCGGGCCTGCTGCCCCAGCTCGTACGGATCGGGCCGGACGGCTATCCGTCGCTCGCGGACGCGGGGGTGCCGGACCACCTGCGGGGCCGGGCGCAGCGGGCCGTGCGCCGCTGCCCGGCGCTGGCCCTGAGGCTCGACAAGGAACAGCTCGGCAGAGAGCGCTGAGCGTACGAAGGAGAGCGCGCCGGGCACGCGCAGCAGAGGGCGCCGGGCGCACGAAAAAGCGGGCCGTCCGTTTCCGGACGACCCGCTCATCTCCTGTGGAGCTAAGGAGAATTGAACTCCTGACCTCCTGCATGCCATGCAGGCGCTCTACCAACTGAGCTATAGCCCCTTGTCTTGCCTGCCGCCGGGATCCGTCCGGGCTTCTGCCCTTTCCGATTCCCCCTGGCGACATCGACAACATTACACGGACACCCCCTCCACCTGCCAAATCCGCTGCCCACCGGCACCGGGAAGCGGGGCGAATGGGATAACATCGCCCCCTCTTCGCCCGATTTATCCCCCTTGTTTTGTCACTCGTGGAACCGGAGCGCTCCTCGTGACAGCCTGGCCCGGCCTCCCCGGCCGCCGCAGCACCCTGGCCGCCGCCGCGGGCTGTCTGGTCTCCTTCTGCCTCTTCCTCCTCGCCCAGCGCGCCTCCCACGTCGCTTCCATCGACGTCCTCGTCTACCGCGCCGAAGGCTGGACCGTCCGCACCGGCGGCGACCTCTACGCGATGCGCGCCACGCACCGCGGGCTGCCCGCCACCTACCCGCCCTTCGCGGCGCTCCTGTTCACCGCCCTCACCCTGCCCGGCACGACCGCGCTCCGCGTCCTGACCGAGCTCACCAACCTCGGCCTGCTGCTCGCCCTCACCCACCTCTCCGTACGGCTCGTCGACGGCCGCCCGCGGGCCGCCGTGACACTCACGGCCGCCGCGCTGTGCGTCTGGTGCGAGCCCGTCTGGCAGACCCTGCGCAACGGCCAGGTCAACCTCCTCGTCGCCGTCCTGGTGCTGTGGGACCTGACGCGGCCCGCCGGGCACCGCTGGGCGGGCCTCGGCACCGGCCTCGCGACGGGCATCAAGCTCACCCCCGCCCTGTTCGTCGTCCACCTGGCCGCCACGGGCCTGGCCCGCCGGGCGGAGGGCGGGCCGTGGCTGCGCCGGGCGGCCGTCGCCACCGCCGCCTTCGGCGGCACGGCGGCACTCGCCGCGCTGGCCCTCCCCCACGACTCGCGCCGCTTCTGGACCGACGCCGTCTTCGCCGCCGAGCGGGTGGGCCACGCCGAGGACACCGCCAACCAGTCGCTGCGCGGCGTCCTCGCCCGGCTGCTGCACACCGGCGACCCCGGCCCGTGGTGGGCGGTCGCCGCGGCGGCCGTCACCGCCCTCGGCCTGGCCGTGGCCGTACGGACCCTGCGGGCCGGGCCGCGGGGCGCCGCCTGGGGCGCCCTGTCCTGCGCGGCCACCGCGCTGCTCGTCAGCCCCGTCTCCTGGTCGCACCACTGGGTGTGGTGCGTTCCGGCCGGGCTGCTGCTCGCCCGCGAGGCGGCCGAGCGCCGCAGCCCCGCCTGGTGGGCGGGGACCGCGGCGGCCGCCGCGCTGTTCTGCTCGTACGTGCTGTGGCGCGTCCCGCACAGCGTCGAGGGCCGGCCCGAACTCCACCAGAGCGGCGGCCAGATGCTGCTCGACGCCGGCTACCCGGCGGCCGGGGCGGCCTTCCTCGCCCTGGCCGCCCTGCGGGCCGCGGGCACCGGCGGGACCGTCAGCCCGAGTGACCGTCGTGGCCGTGGCCGCCGTGCTCACCGTGGTGGAACTTCAGTACCTCGCCCGGCATCACCACGAACGGACGCATCATCCCCATGTCCTCGTGCTCCAGCAGGTGGCAGTGGTACATGAACCGGCCGCGCGCACCGCGGAAGCGGCCGATCACGTTCACCATCTGCCCGGCGGGCACCTGGATCACGTCCTTCCAGCCCGCGTCGCCGTCCGGCACCGGCGCCGTCCCCCCGTGCTCCAGCGGCGTCAGCGTGCCGCCCAGGGCCGGGTCGAACGGGCTCTTCGGGCCCGCCGGGTAGAGGTCCCGGCTCAGCACCTGAAAGTCGATCAGGTGGATGTGCATGGGGTGCGTGGGGCCGCCCAGGTTGAGGAAGCTCCACTGCTCCCAGCCGTCGTAGGTGACCATGAAGCCCAGCGCGTCGTCGAAGGACTGCGCGGCCCTGCGGTACGTGCGCAGCTTGCCGTCCGCGCCCCTGACCTGGATCACGCCCTCGCCCGGGATCTGCACGTCCCCGGGCTCGGCCTTCTGCATCTCCCACATGCCCGGGTGGGCGTTCCCGGCCGTGCCGGGCGGGACCAGCGCGATCAGCCGGTGCTCGTGCCCGGGGGCCGTGTCGTGGGTGATCCGCTCGAAGGAACCGGAGATCACCGGCGGCAGCACGAACGGGTCGTCCTCCTCCTCGTCCGCCACCCGGAACTCCATGACCTGCGGGTACGCGACCCCCGGGGCCTCGTTGACCAGGCGGACGCGGCGGCCCCGCAGCAGACCGAAGTTGATCAGCAGGTCCATCCGCTCGGCGGGGGCCACGGACAGCGGCCCGTCCAGCGGCAGGGGGCGCGGCAGCAGTCCGCCGTCCGTGCCGATCTGCCAGGCCGCGCCCCGCACCGGCGCGCCGGTCTCCTCGTCCACCAGCCGGAGGGCGTAGGTGCGGGCGTTGGAGGCGTTGAGCAGCCGGAAGCGGTACCAGCGGGCCGTCACGTCCAGGTGCGGCCAGATGACGCCGTTGACAAGGGTGTACGGGCCGTTGAAGGCCCGGGTGACGTTCTTTCCCTGCGCGTCCTTGCCGACGATCACGGTCTTGTGGAGGAGCCGGCCGGACAGCCTGCCGTCCGGGTCCGTGTCGAGGTTGCGGTCCTGGACGATCAGCGGGATCTCGTGGCCGCCCGAGGGCAGGCGCAGGGCGTCCTCCTCGTCGTCCCGCACGAGGTACATCCCCGCCAGGCCCGCGAAGACGTTCCACCGGGTGATGTCCATGGCGTGGTCGTGGTACCACCAGGCGACCGCGCGGTGGTCGTTGGGATATTCGGAGAGCTGGCTGTCGCCGGGCGCGACGGCGTTCTCGGACCAGCCGTCGTTGCCGCCGCCGGTGGGCGCGCCGTGCAGGTGGGTGACCGTCCACGGCGGCAGCGCGGCGACGTCGGCCAGCGGCACGGCGTCACCGCGGCCGGGCAGGGTGTCGGGCACCGGGGCGCCGGGCGCCTGCGCGGCCTCCACGGCGGTCACCGGGTGGGGTCCGGTGAGGCGGTTGCTCCAGGTGACGCGCAGCCGGCGGCCGCGGCGCACCTCGATGGTCGGCCCCGGGACGTGGCCCTCGTAGGCCCACACGCGGGTGGGCGGCAGCTGCGAGTGCAGCCGGACCCAGGTGGCTGTCTGCTCGATCTCGATGCCGTGGAGCGCTTCGGTCCGGCCGGGCCGGAGCACCGGCGGGACGCGCAGGGCGTCGAGGAAGGGTGTGAGTTCGGGCGCGGGCGCTTCGGAGCCTTCTCCGGAGCCGGCCGGGCTGACGACTGTTTCGGTCACGCGGTGTCCTCCGCATGCTTCCCCCGTACCGCCGGCCGTTCCCGGCGGCAGCTTCACCCCTCAGGACGCCTCCCGCCTCCCGGGTGGTTGCCCGGCCGCGCGCGGCTCAGGCCGTGGCGAAGGAGTAGAAGCGCTTCAGGGCGCAGTGCTCGTCCAGCAGCCGGCCGTAGATCGGCTCGCCTTCCAGCTCGCGGTAGGTCTCGATGGGGTCGCCTTTTATGATCAGCGCCCGTGCGCACTCCACGCACCAGTACTGGTAGGCCGAGTTGAGCGGTTCCATGTCTCGGACGATCGGTGTGCCGCTGCCGCACCAGTCGCACTTCCGGCTGTGAGCACCCATGGGTCAGCCGTTCCCTCCCCTTCGGCTCGTCCTCCGCTCCCGACAGCCGGATTCTGCCACGGGAATGTGCCGGTAAAGCAAACGATCCCGCCTCCGGTGACGGAGACGGGATCGTTTCGAACTGTGGAGCTAAGGAGAATTGAACTCCTGACCTCCTGCATGCCATGCAGGCGCTCTACCAACTGAGCTATAGCCCCGCTGTTCTCAGGTCTTCCGGCGTTTCCCCCGGCGTTCCCCGCGAACAAGAAGAACTTTAGCCTGCCACCTGCCCGGATGTGAAATCCGGGCCCCGGGGCGCCCCGGCGGCGGTCAGTCGTCGTCGCCGAGGACGGGCTCGGGGAGCGTCCCCGCGTTGTGCTCCAGCAGACGCCAGCCGCGCGCGCCCTCGCCCAGCACGGACCAGCAGCAGTTGGTGAGGCCGCCCAGCGCCTCCCACGACCGGGACTCCAGCTGCAGCAGCCGGCCGATGGTGGTGCGGATGGTGCCGCCGTGGCTGACGACGACGAGCGTGCCGTCCTCGGGCAGCTTCCCGGCCTGCTCCAGGACGACCGGGGCGGCCCGGTCGGCGACCTCGGTCTCCAGCTCGCCGCCGCCGCGCCGGACCGGCTCGCCGCGCTTCCACGCCGCGTACTCCTCGCCGTACCGCGCGATGATCTCCTCGTGCGTGAGGCCCTGCCACACGCCCGCGTACGTCTCGCGCAGCTCGGCGTGGTGGCTGACCTGCAGGCCGGTGACCGCGGAGAGCTCCGCCGCCGTGGCCGCGGCCCGCCGGAGGTCCGAGGCGATGATCGCGTCCGGCCGGAGCCCGGCCAGCAGCCGGGCGGCCCGGCGCGCCTGCGCGACGCCGGTTCCGGTCAGCTCGATGTCCGTGGAGCCCTGGAAGCGGCGCTCCAGGTTCCAGGCGGTCTGGCCGTGCCGCCACAGGACGATGCGGCGGCCGCGGCCGCCGGTCTTGGCGCTGGTCAGCTCAGCTCACCGGCCCGCGTCGTCGAAGCCCTCGCCCGCCTCGGCGGCCTGGGCACGGGCGTGCTCCTCGCCCTTGCCGCGGGTGGCGGCGGCGTCGGCGGGCAGCTCGATCTCCGGGCAGTCCTTCCACAGCCGCTCCAGGGCGTAGTAGACGCGCTCCTCGCTGTGCTGCACGTGGACGACGATGTCGACGTAGTCCAGCAGCACCCAGCGGGCGTCACGGTCGCCCTCGCGGCGCACCGGCTTGGCGCCGAGCTCCTTGAGCAGGTGCTCCTCGATCTCGTCGACGATCGACTTGACCTGGCGGTCGTTGGGGGCCGAGGCCAGCAGGAAGGCGTCGGTGATCGACAGTACGTCGCTGACGTCGTACGCGATGATGTCGTGCGCGAGCTTGTCGGCGGCCGCCTGGGCGGCGGCCTTGATGAGCTCGATGGAGCGGTCCGTGGCGGTCACAAGCCATGCTTTCGGTCGAAGGGGGTCAGGTACCCATCAAGGGTCTCACGACCCACCGGTGGCCCTCCTGGGCATTTCACCGCCACCGGACGGGACCGCCGCCCCGGCCGCCCCGTCCGGGGCGGCCGCTCGCGTCAGCCCTTGTAGTCCTTGCCCAGGACCACGGTGACGTCGGCCGTCCCGGCCTCCTTGGCCTGCTTCACGGCGCCCGCCGGCAGCCCCAGGGTCTTGGCGACCTCCCTGGCCTGCGCCGCCCGCTTCTCGTCCGCGTAGAGCACCGCCGAGGCCGTCTCCGCGGCGCCCGCCGTGCCGCCGTCGATCACGCTGTAGCCGCTGTTGACCAGGGTGATCTGCGCGGAGGTCGCCGCGCCCTTGCCGCCTGTGGCGTTCTTCACGCTCACCCGGGGCGCCGCGTTCGGGTCGGTGTTGCGCACCGTGCCGCCCAGGACGTCCTTGACGAGCCCGCCGGTGGCCTTCTCGCCGAGGGTGCCGTCCTGCTGCACGGGGAGCACGGAGGTGGCGTACGAGCCCTTCTTGGCCAGCGCCGCCAGGTGGGCCAGGGAGGCGCCCAGCTGCTCGGTGGACAGCGACGGGTCGGGGATCTGCGCCAGCGTCTCCACGGTGCGCGTCGCCGAGGCGCTGTCGGCCGGCATCTTCTTCAGCACCGCCTGCATGACCTGGCCGAACCGGGTGAGCTGCTTGCCCTCGTCCTCGCCGGGGCCCCGGTAGGTGGCGTAGGCCACCGCCATGCGGCCGCTCAGGCTCTGTGCGGTGCCGCGCCGGACCACCGGGCCGTCGCCCTGCTTCTCGCCGGGGACGTCCGTGTCCGTGTCGGCCTCGATCCCGCCGACGAGCTCGACCAGGTTCTCCAGGTAGGGCGTGTCCAGCCGCCAGCTGCCCTTGATGTCGGAGCCCAGGAGCGTGTTCAGGGCGTCCCGGGTCGCGCCGGTGCCGTCGTCCTGGACGGACTTGCCGAGCGTCGTGGAGCCCGCGCCGCCCTCCTTGGCGACGGCCAGGGTGTTCGGCAGCAGGACCGTGGTGCCCTTCGCCGTGGTCTCGTTGTCGACCAGCAGGGCCGTGGAGGAGCCGCCGCCGTGCGTCTGCCGCAGGTGGACGACGATCACGTCGCGCTTCTGCCCGCCGCCCGACGCGGCCGTGCCCTTCTTGCCGTCCGAGCCGCTCAGGAACAGGTAGGCCGCCGCGCCGCCCACCGCGAGGACGAGCACCACGGCGAGCGCCACGATCCGGTTGCGGCCCTTGCGCTTGCGCTCGTCGCGCCGCTCGGTGCGGCTCTCGCTGAACTTGAGCCAGTCGATGACGTCCTCGGAGTCCTCGTCGGGCTCCTCGATGAACGAGAACTGCTCGGTCCGGTAGTCCTCCCCCGCGGCGGGGGCGGCGGCCCGGCCGGGGGCCTGCCGGGGCTCGGGGATGGGGATCTGCGGCGCCTGCTCCTGCGCCGGGGCGGGCGCGTGCGCCGGGGGCTGACCGTGCCCGTGTCCCTGCGGCTGCGCCTGAGCCGGTGCGGGCTCCGAGGCGTACGGGTCGTACCCGGTGTACGTCTGCTGGGGCTGCTGAGACTGCTGGTGCGCCTGCTGCTGGGGTTGCTGCTGCACCTGCTGGGCGTACGGGTCGTACCCGTACGCCGGCTGCTGCTGGAGGGGCTGCCCGTAAGCGTCGTACGCCAGTTCGGGCGCGTCCGGGCGGTACACCGGCTGCCCGTAGGCGTCGTAGCCGTACACCTGCGGCTGGTGTGCGTACGGGTCCTGTCGGTCGTTCACCGGTTCCCCTCGGTACCCCTCGGTCCGTGCCTCAGTGCCGGTAGAGCTTGCGCTTGTTGATGTAGCGCACGACACCGTCGGGGACCAGATACCAGACCGGGTCGCCCTGCGCCACGCGCGCCCGGCAGTCCGAGGAGGAGATCGCGAGGGCGGGCACCTCGACGAGGGAGACGCCGCCCTCCGGCAGCCCGGGGTTGGCCAGTATGTGGCCGGGCCGGGTCACGCCGATGAAGTGGGCCAGGGAGAACAGCTCCTCCGTGTCCCGCCAGGTGAGGATCTGGGACAGCGCGTCGGCGCCCGTGATGAAGAACAGGTCCGAGTCGTCGTTGAGCGCGGCCAGCTCACGGAGCGTGTCCGTGGTGTACGTCGGGCCGCCGCGGTCGATGTCGATCCGGCTGACCGAGAACTGCGGGTTGGACGCCGTGGCGATCACCGTCATCAGATAGCGGTCCTCCGCCGGCGACACCTCGCGGTGGCTCTTCTGCCACGGCTGGCCCGTCGGTACGAAGACCACCTCGTCCAGGTGGAAACGTGCGGCCACCTCGCTCGCGGCGACCAGGTGGCCGTGGTGGATCGGGTCGAAGGTCCCGCCCATCACGCCGAGCCGCCGCTTCGCGGGCCCTGTCTGCTCTCCCATGCGTGCAGACCCTACTGGGCGCGGCCGGGGGCCGGACCCCCAGGGACCGGCTCGCTCAGCGGTCGCGGTTGAAGCGGGTGGTGACCCACAGCAGGAGCAGCAGGATGACCAGGGCGGCGCCGCCGGTCATGAACGGGCTGATGCTCGGGTGCGTGTCGACGTGCTCGCCCTCGGAGGCGAGGGTGGCGAGGGCGGTGTGCGCTGAGGCGAAGGCAGTCATCGTCGGCAGGACCTATCCGGGACGGTAGCGGGCAGAGACTTCTGCCACATCGTATGCGGGGGCCCCGGGCGGGCTCACGCCGACTCCACGCCACGTGGCGCGGCGTCAGTCCTTCTTGTAGCCGCGCAGCAGGAACCAGGCCAGGAAGACGATCCCGACCACGCCGACGATCAGCACCGTACGGATGACGGGACCCGGCCCCGTGTCGTCCTTGGAAACGGCGAGGAGCTCGGTGACGCCGGGCTGCGCGGCGAGTGCATGCAAAGGGGACATGCCTCCACGGTAGCCCCGCCGGCGGCAGCGCCTAGGGTGGGGTCCGGAAGGTGCGTACGCCGCCGAGGGGGTCTCGATGAGTGACAGCAGCAACGGCAGCAACGGCCATGCGCCCGAGGAGCGGCCGCCCGGCCGGCAGCGCAGGCGCTTCCCGGGCATCTCGTCCCGCGCCTACGAGCACCCGGCGGACCGCTCCGCCCTCGTGGCGCTGCGCAAGCTCAGCGGCTTCGACACGGTCTTCAAGGCGCTGAGCGGGCTGCTGCCCGAGCGCAGCCTGCGCCTGCTCTTCCTGTCGGACTCCGTGCGCGTGGGCGAGCAGCAGTTCCAGCACCTGCACACCATGCTGCTGGACGCCTGCTACGTCCTGGACCTGCCGAAGGTCCCGCCGATGTACGTCACGCAGGACCCGCAGCCCAACGCGATGTGCATCGGCCTGGACGAGCCCGTCATCGTCGTCACCACGGGGCTCGTCGAGCTGCTCGACGAGGAGGAGATGCGGGCCGTCGTCGGCCACGAGGTGGGGCACGCCCTCTCCGGGCACGCCGTCTACCGCACCATCCTGCTCTTCCTGACGAACTTCGCCGTCAAGATCGCCTGGATCCCCCTGGGCAATGTCGCGATCATGGCGATCGTGACGGCGTTGCGGGAGTGGTTCCGCAAGTCGGAGCTGTCCGCGGACCGGGCGGGGCTGCTGGCCGGCCAGGACGTCCAGGCCTCGATGCGCGGCCTGATGAAGATCGCGGGCGGCAACCACCTGCACGAGATGAACGTGGACGCGTTCCTCGCGCAGGCCGAGGAGTACGAGGCGGGCGGGGACCTGCGCGACTCCGTCCTCAAGATCCTGAACGTGCTGCCGCGCAGCCACCCGTTCACGACCGTGCGGGCGGCGGAGCTGAAGAAGTGGGCCGCGAGCCGGGACTTCCAGCGGATCATGGACGGGCACTACCCGCGGCGCGAGCAGGACAAGGACGCTTCGGTGACCGACTCCTTCCGGGAGTCGGCGAACCACTACGCGGAGTCCGTGAAGGCCGGCAAGGATCCCCTGATGGGGCTGGTGCGGGACATCGCCGGCGGCGCGGGCGATTTCGGCGGCCGCCTGCGGGACGTCTTCACGGGCCGCCCGGGCGGTGCGGGGGGCGGCTCCCCGCAGGACCCCGGGAAGGATCCCGGAGGCCCCTCGGAGGGCGGGACGGCCTAGCGGCCGCGGAGCCCCGGCCCGGAGCCCCGAGCCCGGGGTCTCGGCCGTTCGGCACCGCCGGATTCCGCCACGGGGGCTGAGCGCCGTCGCGGCGGAAGGAAGGTGCTGAGCCCCGCAGGATTTTTGCCGCCGCAACGGTGCTCAGCCGTCGACGGCCCTTCCGGCGGTGCCGGACCGGCAGCAAGCCGTACGCAGGGCAAACGCCTAACGCGGCGGCGCCGCCAGCGCCCCGCACACCGCGCCGGCAGGCGGATCCGTGCTGTACGGGTCCGTGTCCGGCACGGACCCGTCCGGCTTCTGGCCGGCCAGGAGCGGCCGCAGATAGGCCTCGTCATCGGCCGAGCAGGACTGCGGGCCGGCCTGCAGATAGCTCTGCACCACGATCAGGTGGTGCTCCTGCAGCCCGTCCCGGTCGAACCGGAACCGCATCTCCCGCCGCACGGTGAACAGCGACGCGTCCTGCGGGCCGGTCGCCGGGCGGACGGCGTAGACGAAGGTGTGGTCGGCGGAGACCTCCAGCGTCGCCGGCCCGGTCTCGGAGACGTGGAAGACGCCGCGCGTGCGCACGGGCGTGTCCACGAGGGCGACCCGCGCCGGGTCGAAGCGCACGAGCCAGGCCGTGGCCGCGTGCCGCCCGTCGTTCGCGGGCCGGTCGAAGCTCCGGTCGAACTGGTCGAGTTGGGCGGGGTCCAGCAGCAGCCGGACGGTCCGCTGGGAGCCTCCGGTGAGCACGGCCGGGTCGAGGGCCGACTTGACCGTGTACTCCTTGGCGGCGGCGAGGGCCGCCATCACCTGGCTCTCGGAGAAGTGCTGGGTGCTGCGCGCGGGCGGCAGGTTCACGCCTTCGGTGCCGAGCCGGAACTGCGCGGCGGGGCTGCGGTCGAACAGCTCCTGCGCGCTGCCGCCGGGCACCGGGTCCTTGGGGGCGAGCGGCACGAGCATGGCGCGCATCGGCTCGGCGGCGGGCACGACGGGGTCCTTGTAGGGATGGCGCAAACCCATGTAGACGGCCGTGCCGAAGGCCAGGGCTATGAGGATCACGAGGACGAGGACCTGCCGGGAGGTGCTGACCCGGGACCACACGTGCCGGTTGCGGACGGCGAGCGCGTGGTCACCCATGCGCTCGCTGGCGGAGAGCTCCTGGAGGCGGGCAGCGCGGACGAACGATTCGTCGAAGACGACGGATCGGTACTCGTCGTCCCCACCTGCCGGGACACCCTCGGGCGTGCCCTCAGGTGGGTCTCCAGGCCCGTCCATACATCAAGAGTAGGTCTGCCGGGGCTCCGGTAAACGCCGTGGTACACGACAAGTTCCGAAGAAATTCCGGAGCGGATCAGGCTGCCGGGGCCACGCACATAGGTGCAGGTCACAGCGGTTGCGGCGGGTGAGCCCCTGGCCTCCGGCGGGGCCGATCAGGGGCGGGGCGCCGCCGAGGCCACCGGAGGCTCGGAATCCGCTGATACGGAGGGCAGCGGGCCCGGCCGGGAGCCCGCCGGGGCGTCCACGCCGGTGGTCGCGGGCGGCGGATCGGAGCTCGGCCGATTGCCCGAGGAGGCGCTGCGGTAGACGGCGGCGAAGGCGAGGGCCACCACGCCTATGCCCATCACCACCGCGAGAACCCAGGCCACCGGACGGTGCCAGCGGGCATGGCCCCGGTAGGGGCGCCGAGGGCCGCCGTGGCGGCCGTACGGCCCGTAGGCGTCGTCCGGGTCCAGATCGTGGGTGAGGGCGGGCCAGGGGCCCGCACGGCCCGGGTGGTACCCGGGCAGGGCGCCGCCGAAGCCGTCCTCATAGGCGTCGAGATCATCGTCGGCGGGGCCGCCGCCGGACCGGGAGCGGGGCGACGGAGCGGACTGTGACGTCTCGCTTTCGGCGCGTGCCCGGTCGGCGGCGAGCATCCGCTCGACCGCTGAGGGCTCGCGGATCCTCGCGGACCGCACGAACTCCTCGTCGAAGACCACGGAGGCGAAGGGGTCGTCCCGATCGTCCCCGCTGCGGTTGCTGTCGGGCTCCTCGCCGTCCGGGAACGGCTGGCCCCCCACGTCGTCCGGCACCCGTCCAGCGTAGCCCCGGAACGGTCAATCCGCTCAGCCCGTAGGGGAATTCAGCTCGCGGGGAGGCCGTTGCCGCGCACGTGGCCGTCGCCCGTGACGATGTACTTCGTCGACGTCAGCTCGGGCAGGCCCATCGGGCCGCGCGCGTGCAGCTTCTGCGTGGAGATGCCGATCTCGGCGCCGAAGCCGAACTGGCTGCCGTCCGTGAACCGCGTCGAGGCGTTGACCGCGACGGTCGTCGAGTCCACGAGCTGGGTGAAGCGGCGGGCGGCGGCCTGCGACGTGGTCACGATGGCCTCCGTGTGGCCGGAGGACCACAGCCGGATGTGGCGCACCGCGGCGTCCAGGTCGTCCACGACGGCGGCGGCGATGTCGTACGAGAGGTACTCGGTCTCCCAGTCCTCGACGGTCGCCGGCACCACCGTGGCGGGGCCGCCCTCGGCCAGCTCCACGACGCGCTCGCAGCCGTGCACCGTCACGCCGGCCTCCGCCAGGGCGGCGAGCGCCTTCGGCAGGAACTCCGCGGCGATGTCCTGGTGCACGAGCAGCGTCTCGGCCGCGTTGCACACGCTGACGCGCTGCGCCTTGGAGTTGACGAGGATGTCCACCGCCATGTCCAGGTCGGCCTGCGCGTCCACGTACACGTGGCAGTTGCCGGTGCCCGTCTCGATGACCGGGACCGTGGACTCCTCCACGACCGTGCGGATCAGGGAGGCGCCGCCGCGCGGGATCAGCACGTCGACCATGCCGCGGGCGCGCATCAGCTCGCGCACCGACTCGCGGCTCTCGCCCGGCACCAGCTGCACGGCGTCGGCCGGCAGGCCGGCCCCGCCCACGGCGTCGCGGATGACGCGCACGAGCGCACTGTTGGAGGCGTACGCGGAGGAGGAGCCGCGCAGCAGGACCGCGTTGCCGGACTTCAGGCACAGCGCGGCCGCGTCGACGGTCACGTTCGGCCGGGCCTCGTAGATGATCCCGACGACGCCGAGCGGCACGCGGACCTGCCGCAGGTCGATGCCGTTGGGCAGGGTGGAGCCGCGGACGACCTCGCCGACGGGGTCGGGCAGGGCCACCACGTCGCGCACGTCCTTGGCGATGGCCCGCACCCGCTCCGGGGTGAGGGTCAGGCGGTCGACGACGCTCTCGCTCGTCCCGGCGGCACGGGCCTTGGCGACGTCCTCGGCGTTGGCCTCGACGATCTCCTTCGTCCGCACCTCGAGGGCGTCGGCGATGGCCAGCAGCGCCTCGTCCTTCACCGAGCGCGGCAGTGGCGCGAGCTCCGCGGCGGCGGCGCGGGCGCGGTAGGCGGCGCGCAGCACCGGGGACTGCGGCATCGGGTCGGCGAGGGGGGAGGGGAAAACGCTGCTCATGACTCGCAGGGTAGTCGGGCGGGGCCCGGGGTCACCACGCATTCCGGTCCGTGGACGCGCGGTCCGGCCCGCGGACGGGCCGGAGGGGCGCACCGGCCCGCTCAGAACGGGTGGACGCCGACCGGCGTGGCCGGCAGCGGGCCGTAGCCCTCGGCGATCCGCTGGTGGTACGTCTCCCGGTCGATGACCTCCAGGCCCACGATCTCCCACGGGGGCAGCCGGGCCGTCGAGCGGTGCTCGCCCCACAGGCGCAGCGCGACCGCCGCGGCGTCGTGCAGGTCGCGCGCCTCCTCCCAGTACCGGATCTCGGCGTGGTCGTGGGCGTAGCGGCTGGTCAGCAGGAAGGGGTGGTCGTGGGCGAGCTGTTCGAGCGCCCGGCGCACCTCGGCGAGCGGCGCCTCGGCGCCCGAGACGCTGAGCGTGATGTGCCACAGCCGGGACACTTCCACCGCATCGCCGCCGCCCGTGACGCTCGTCAGCGCGCGAGTCTCCCCCACGGCCCCGCGGGCCCGGGCGGAGGAGCCCGCGGCCGTGGCTGGGGGCGTGCCTCCAGCGCGGGGCAGCGCCCCTGGGCGCCCTCGTCTCACCGGCGGCCTCCTTGCTCGCTGCTCCGCGTGCGTACGGCGGAGCGGTGGTGCTGGTCGTCGCTCTCGCATCAAAGTTGACCAGTCTGCGGGCGGCCGTGTGGGGTTTTTGCAGAAAGGCCCCATGGAAAGGCTGGACTTACCGCACTGTCCGGCCCCGCCGCGGGGCCGGATCCGTCACCGCTGTGTCGCCGTGGGTGACGCTCGTCAGCGGCGCAGCACGACCAGGTCGTCGCGGTGCACGACCTCGCGCTCGTACTCCGGCCCGAGCTCCCGGGCCAGGTCACGGGTGGAGCGGCCGAGCAGCTGCGGGATCTCGGCCGCGTCGAAGGCCACGAGCCCGCGCGCCACGGCCCGGCCCCCGGTGTCGCGCAGCTCCACGGGGTCGCCCGCGCTGAACTCTCCCTCGACCCCGGCGATGCCCGCCGGCAGCAGCGAGCCCGTGCCCTCGACCACGGCGCGGACGGCGCCCTCGTCGAGGGTCAGCGCGCCCCGGGGCGTGGAGGCGTGCGCGAGCCACAGCAGGCGGTCGGCGGAGCGGCGCCCGGTGCGGTGGAAGAAGGTGCCGGTGGGGCGGCCGGCGAGGGCGTCCGCCGCGTGGCTGGCGGAGGTGAGGACGACGGGGATGCCGGCGGCGGCCGCGATCCGGGCGGCGTCGACCTTGGTGACCATGCCGCCGGTGCCGACGCCCGCCTTGCCCGCGCTGCCGATCGAGACGCCCTCCAGGTCCTTCGGCCCGGTGACCTCGTCGATCCGCGAGGTGCCCGGCGTGGACGGGTCGCCGTCGTAGAGGCCGTCCACGTCGGAGAGGAGCACCAGCAGGTCCGCCCGCACGAGGTGGGCCACGAGGGCGGCCAGCCGGTCGTTGTCGCCGAAGCGGATCTCGTCCGTGGCCACCGTGTCGTTCTCGTTGACGACCGGCACCGCGCCCATGGCCAGCAGCTGGTCCAGCGTCCGGCGGGCGTTGCGGTAGTGCGCACGGCGGCTGGTGTCGTCCGTGGTGAGCAGCACCTGGCCCACGCGCCGGCCGTAACGGGCGAACGACGCGGTGTAACGGGCGACGAGGAGGCCCTGGCCGACGCTGGCGGCGGCCTGCTGGCGGGCCAGGTCGCGCGGGCGGCGGTCGAGGCCCAGCGGGGCCAGCCCGGCCGCGATGGCGCCGGAGGAGACCAGCACGATCTCCTTCTCGCCGCCGGCCTTGGCGAGCGTGTCGACGAGCGCGTCAACGCGGTCGGCGTCCAGTCCCCCGCCCGCGGTGGTGAGCGAGGACGACCCCACCTTGACCACGATCCTGCGCGCGGCCGCCACCGCCGCCGCACGGACCCCTTGCTGCTCCCCTGCCCCAGTCACTGCACACACCTCAGCCGAATCGCCGGTCGCCCGCCTCTGCCGGGCTGCCTCAGGCCCGCAAATCTACCGTCTGAGATTGTGGTCGTTCGGCCCTGTTTTGCGATGATTGCCGTCACGGAAGATTGCTCCTGGACCAGCCCGCGTCATACGGTCAGTAGCTGACCGTTGTCCAGGCACGGTTTCCCCCACACTCGAACAGTCCCCCCTTCTCGTCCGCCTGCCAGGAGCCCTCCCAGTGCCTTCTGCCGGAACAGCCTCCCGACGCGCCGTCCAGGCCGCGGCGCTGATCGCGATGCTGGTGTTCTTCGCCACGCAGCTCGTCGGCGCGCTGCTGCCCAACGTGCCGTTGCTGATCGCCGCCTCCGCGGCGGGGCTCGCCCTCGATCTCTACCTGCAGCACCGTGACCCCGGTCTCGTCGCCGTCCTCGGCAAGGTCCGCTTCGACGTCATGGTCCGGCAGCTGCTGCGCGACATGCTGGTCCTCCTCGGGCTGCTCCGGCTCCAGGGCGACGGCTCGCTGCGCGGATACGCCCCCCTCTTCGTCGGGCTCGTCCTCTTCTACGCCGCGCACCTCGCCTGCCAGGCCACCGCGATCCTGGTCCGGCGCAGCCGCACGCTGCCCTTCGTGACCCGCAACATCGACACGACCGGCCTGCGCCTGACCGCCGCCCCGCCGCGCCTGCTGGCCCGCCAGCACGGCCGCCGCCTGCTGCGCTTCGCGATCCCCGCCACCGCGGGCATGCTCGTCACCGTCGGCACGGAGAAGCCCCTGTGGGGCGTCCTCGGCATCGCCGTGGCCCTCCTGCTGGCCGCGGGCGGCACCGTCCACCTCGCGGGCTGGCTGCGGCCCAAGAAGCGCATCGCGGACGAGCAGCGGGCCCTGGAGTGGCTCGACCGCTGGCTCGCCGACTACCAGCCGACCGTGGGCATGTACTTCTCCGGCGGCACCACCTCGGCCTACCAGGCCAACATGTGGCTCTCCACCCTCGCCGCGCTCGACGGCAACCCCGTGATCGTGCTCCGCGAGCGCTTCATGGTGCAGAAGATCGAGGCCACCGACGTGCCGATCATCTGCATCCCCAAGGTCGTCCACCTGATGGCCCTGGAGAAGTCCTCGCTGAAGATGATGATCCACCCGGCGAACTCCGGTAAGACCTCGCAGGTCCTGCGGATGCCGTCGATCAAGCACGCGTTCATCAACCACGGCGAGAGCGACAAGCTCTCCAGCTGCAACCCGTACTCCAAGGCGTACGACGAGATCTGGGTCGCCGGCCCCGCCGCCCGCGAGCGCTATCAGCTCGCCGACATCGGCGTCGACGACCGCGACGTGGTCGAGGTCGGCCGCCCGCAGCTCGCCCCGATCCGCCCGTACGCGGGCGCGCCCACCCGCGAGTTCACCACCGTCCTCTACGCCCCCACGTGGGAGGGCTGGGACGGCAACCCCGGCAACACCTCGGTGATGCTCGCCGGCGAGAACATCGTCCGCGCGCTCCTCGCCGACCCCAAGGTGCGCCTGCTCTACAAGCCGCACCCGATGACCGGCTCCGTCGACCCCCGCGCGGGCCGCGCCAACGAGCGCATCCAGGCCATGATCCGCGAGGCCGCGGCCGCCCGCACCGGCGCCCGCCCGGGCCCGGAGGCCGCCGCCGAGCTCGACCGCCGCACGGCCGAGCTCGACCGCCTGACGACGAGCACGTTCCGCGACAGCGCGGACGAGATCGAGCGGATGATGCTCCAGGGCACGCCCGAGGCGGGCCGCGCCGCGACCGTCGAGGCCGCCACCGCCGCCTGGGAAGCCGCCTACTGGGCCTCCCTGCCGGACTGGGAGCACCAGATCATCACCACCGCCCGCCCGGCGCTCTTCAGCTGCTTCAACGAGGCGGACGTCCTGATCAGCGACGTGTCGAGCGTCGTCTCCGACTACCTGATCAGCGAGAAGCCGTACGCCGTCGCCAACACCAGCGGCATGACCGAGGAGGAGTTCCGCACGAACTTCCCGACGGTCAGCGCGGCGACGATCCTCACGCCGGAGGCCGGCGAGGTCGCCGGGCTGCTCGCGGCCGTCCGCGACCCCCGCCTGGACGGCCTCGCCGAGGCCCGCGCCGAGCTCAAGGTCCAGCTCCTCGGCCCGTCCGACCCGCCGTCCCTGGTCCGCTTCAACGCGGCGGCGCTGGCGCTCGCCGCGGAGGCGGACGCCCGGCGCGCGCGGATGGAGGCTCGCGCCTCCGAGATCCCGATGCAGCGGGAAGCGGACGCGGCTGCGGCGGTTTAACGGCGCGTCAGCATGACGAAGGCCCCCGGGAGGCGAACCTCCCGGGGGCCTTCGTCGTGCATGTCAGCCGGCTGCAGGCCGTCCGTGGCAGGTCGCGCAGTTCCCCGCGCCCCTCACGGGGCACCCGTCAGAACGGGTTGAACTCGTCGTACTCCCGCTCCGCGTCATCCCGCTCCGCATCCCGGTCCCGGCGCCGCTGCGCGGCAGGCCGCGGGGCCTCGAGGCGATGGTCCTCACCACGGCGGCCCAGCATCTCCGCGCCGGCGGCCATCGACGGCTCCCAGTCGAAGACGACCGCGTCGTCCTCGGAGCCGATGGCGACGCCGTCGCCCGCGCGGGCACCGGCCTTCATCAGCTCTTCCTCGACGCCGAGGCGGTTGAGGCGGTCGGCGAGGTAGCCCACGGCCTCGTCGTTGTTGAAGTCGGTCTGCCGCACCCAGCGCTCCGGCTTCTCGCCGCGCACGCGGTAGAGGCCGTCCTCCTCCAGGGTGACGGTGAAGCCCGCGTCGTCGACGGCCTTCGGGCGGATGACGATGCGGGTCGCCTCCTCCTTCGGCTTCGCGGCGCGCGCCTCGGCGACGATGCCGGCCAGCGCGTAGGAGAGCTCCTTGAGGCCCTGCCGGGAGACGGCGGAGACCTCGAAGATGCGGTAGCCGCGCTCCTCCAGCTCGGGCCGGATCATGTCGGCGAGGTCCTGGCCGTCGGGGATGTCGACCTTGTTGAGGACGACGAGGCGGGGCCGGTCCTCCAGGCCGCCGTACTCCTTCAGCTCGGCCTCGATGACGTCGAGGTCGGTGACGGGGTCGCGCTCGGACTCCAGCGTCGCCGTGTCGAGGACGTGGACGAGCACCGAGCAGCGCTCGACGTGGCGCAGGAACTCCAGGCCGAGGCCCTTGCCCTGGCTGGCGCCGGGGATGAGGCCGGGGACGTCGGCGATCGTGTAGACGGTCGCGCCGGCGGTGACCACGCCCAGGTTGGGGACGAGGGTCGTGAAGGGGTAGTCGGCGATCTTCGGCTTGGCGGCGGAGAGCACCGAGATCAGCGAGGACTTGCCGGCGCTCGGGTAGCCGACGAGGGCCACGTCGGCGACGGTCTTGAGCTCCAGGACGATGTCGCCGGTCTGGCCGGGCTCGCCGAGGAGGGCGAAGCCGGGCGCCTTGCGGCGGGCGGAGGCCAGCGCGGCGTTGCCGAGGCCGCCGCGGCCGCCCTGGGCGGCGATGTAGGTGGTGCCCTCGCCGACGAGGTCGGCCAGGACGTTGCCCTTGGCGTCCAGGACGACGGTGCCGTCCGGGACGGGCAGGACGAGGTCGGAGCCGTCCTTGCCGGAGCGGTTGCCGCCCTCGCCGGGCTTGCCGTTGGTGGCCTTGCGGTGCGGGCTGTGGTGGTACTCGAGCAGGGTGGTGACGGACTGGTCCACGACCAGGATCACGTCGCCGCCACGGCCGCCGTTGCCGCCGTCCGGGCCGCCGAGCGGCTTGAACTTCTCCCGGTGCACGGAGGCGCAGCCATGGCCTCCGTTACCCGCGGCGACGTGCAGCTCGACGCGGTCCACGAAGGTGGTCATCGCGGTGTGCCTCCAGATACAGATGGGGATGTCTTACGTTGTAACGCAGCGAGGGCGGACCCGCTTCCCGTGCAGGGAAGGGAGGTCCGCCCTCGCGATCGCTCTACGGCGCGCTAGTCCAGGGAACTGGATCAGGCAGCCGGAACGATGTTGACGACCTTGCGGCCACGGTGGGTGCCGAACTGCACCGCACCGGCCTCAAGCGCGAACAGGGTGTCGTCGCCGCCGCGACCGACACCGGCGCCCGGGTGGAAGTGGGTGCCGCGCTGGCGGACCAGGATCTCACCGGCGTTGACGAGCTGACCGCCGAAGCGCTTCACGCCGAGCCGCTGAGCGTTGGAATCGCGACCGTTCCGGGTGGACGATGCGCCCTTCTTGTGTGCCATGTCTCCTCAGTCCCTTACTTCGCAGCCGTGGGGATGCCGGTGATCTTCACCGCGGTGTACTGCTGGCGGTGACCGATGCGCTTGCGGTAACCGGTCTTGTTCTTGTACTTCAGGATGTCGATCTTGGCACCCTTGTGGTGGTCCACGATCTCGGCCTGGACCTTGATGCCCGCCAGGACCCACGGGTCGCTGGTGACGTTCTCGCCGTCGACGACGAGGAGCGTCGAGAGCTCGACCGCGTCGCCCACCTTGCCGGTGGAAATCTTGTCAACCTCGACGATGTCGCCGACAGCAACCTTGTGCTGACGGCCACCGCTACGCACGATTGCGTACACGCGGATCTCACTCTCTCGCTAGTAAATGGGACCTCTGATGCCAGCCGCTCGCACGGGCCAAAAACCCGTGACGGTCCGAGTGGACGAGCGGCCTCTCCCGGCGGGGCCGGAAGGTGTTTGCTCAGTGGCGTGGTGTCGTAACAGACACCGACCGTCAAGATTACGTCCCCTTGACGAACGGGTCAAACCGGCCCCCTTGACGGGGGCCGGTTCACCTCTCAGTCCTCCGAGGAGGACACCGCTTCCGCGGCCGCCTTCTTCGTCGTCCGCTTGGCCGGGGCCTTCTTGGCCGCCGTCTTCGTGGCGGTCTTCTTGGCCGCCGACGTCGCGGTCTTCTTCGCGGTCGTCGTCTTCTTGGCAGCCGTCTTCTTGGCGGCGGCCTTCTTCGCCGGAGCCTTCTTGGCCGCCGTCTTCTTCGCGGCCGTCTTGCGGGCGGTCTTCTTGGCCGGGGCAGCAGCCTCGGCCTCCTCGGCCTCAGCGCCCTCGACGCCCTCGACGCCCTCGGAGACGGGCTCGGCGGCCGGCTCGGCGGCCTCGGGGGCCTCCGGGGCCGGCTCGGCCACGACCGGGGCCTCGACGACCACGACGGCCGCCTCGGCGTCCGCCGGCGACCCTGCCGGAGCCGAGACCCTGCGGGTCACCCGGCGGCGCGGCCGCGCGGGAGCGGCCGGAGCC
>NZ_PXWG01000122.1 GCF_003011965.1 Streptosporangium nondiastaticum | reverse complement strand
CGCCCCCGAGCGGGCGCACCCCGAGGGCCTCGCCGCCCTGCTCGCCGCCGGTGGGCGCGTCGCCTCCGCCGAGGCCGCGGACCGGGCCGTCCGCGGCGCGGAACTCGTCATCGACGGGATCGTCGGCATCGGCGGCAAGGGCGGCCTGCGCCCCGACGCCGCCCAGCTCGCCCGGGCCGCGACCGACGGCGGCGCGGTGATCGTCTCCGTCGACCTGCCGAGCGGCGTCGACGCCGACACCGGCGAGGTACGGGGCACGGCGGTACGCGCCGACGCGACGGTCACCTTCGGCGCGTACAAGCCCGGGCTGCTCATCGACCCGGCGCGCGAGCACGCGGGCGCGCTGCGGCTCGTCGACATCGGCCTGACCGCCGAGCTGCCCGCCCGGCCCGAAGCCGAGGCCCTGCAGCACGCGGACGTCGCGGCGCTGCTGCCGCGGCCGGAGGCGGAGAGCGACAAGTACCGGCGGGGCGTCGTCGGCGTCGTCGCGGGCTCGGCCCGCTACCCCGGCGCGGCCGTCCTCGCCGTGGCGGGCGCCCTCCACGGCGGCGCGGGCGCGGTCCGCTACGCGGGCCCCGCCGCGGACGCCGTGATCGCCCGCTTCCCCGAGACCCTCGTCTCGCCCGGCCCGCCGTCCAAGGCGGGCCGCGTCCAGGCCTGGGTCGTCGGCCCCGGCCTCGGCGACGGCACGGACGCCCGGCGGGCGCTGGAGGACGTCCTGGCCCAGGACGTCCCCGTCCTCGTGGACGCGGACGGCCTGCGCCTGATGTCACCGGACGCGGTACGGGCCCGGACGGCGGAAACCGTGCTGACCCCGCACGCGGGCGAGGCGGCCGCGCTGCTCGGCGTCTCGCGCGAACGGGTCGAGTCGGGACGGCTGGCGGCGGCCCGCGCCCTCGCCGAACGCTTCGGCGCCACGGCCCTCCTGAAGGGCTCCACGACCCTGATCGCGGCGGCCTCGGGCGCCCGGGGCCATCACACGGTGCGGGTGAACCCGACGGGGACCCCTTGGCTGGCGACGGCCGGGAGTGGCGACGTGCTGTCCGGCTTGACGGGGTCGCTCCTGGCGGCGGGGCTGTCGGGGCGGGACGCGGCGTCGGCGGGGGCGTACTTGCACGGGCTGGCGGCACGGGAGCAGGGGGCTGCGCCGCTGACGGCCATGGGGGTGGCGGAGGAACTGCGGGGGGTGTGGAGGGAGCTCACGTCCGGTCGGTGACGAGGGTCAGTTCGCAGCCGTCTGCGAGGGCATCCCGGTTGATGACGGGGCCGGGGTGGCGGACGACGAGCTTGAGCGGGCCCAGGTCGGCGAGGGGAGCCAGGTCGAGGAGATCGCCGTCCTCGGCCACGGGGTCGACGAGCTGGAGCTCCTTGAGGCCGGGGTACACGCGCCGCACGCCGCCCAGCCCGGTGAGGCCGAACGCCCCGGTGAGTTCGAGCGTCTCCACCTGCGGCACGGGCCCGGCCGCCGTCAGGGTCCTCAGGTCCTCCCCCCAGATCCGCAGGGTCCGCAGGGCCGGCAGGGACTCCAGGGCGTACGCGTTCCGGTAGCCGCTGCCGGCACGGAACGCCAGCTCTTCCAGCTCCGGATGGCCCGCCAGGCCCCAGAAGCGCGTGACCATGGACGGGCCCGAACCGAGGTTCAGACAGCGGAGCTTCGGGGGCAGGGACAGCTCCACGGAGCGCAGTGAGGCCGTCGCCGGCCGTCCGGACAGCGTCAGCTCGCGCAGTTCGGTCATGCGCCGCATGGTTCCGAAGTCGTAGAAGTGCTCGGCCAGCCACACGTGCAGGCTCTGCAGGGCCCGCACGTCCAGCGCGTCCAGGTGGAGGAGGCGCCCGAAGTCGACGGCGCGCAGCCCCCGCAGCGGAGGACATCCGCGCAGCACGCGCAGGTCGATGGTCTCTCCGTGGCCCCAGAAAGTGACATGGCTGAGCACCGGCGTGGCCAGGTCCGACAGGTCCCCGCCGGACGGCCAGTCCCGCAGTTGCACGCGCGGCCGCCCACCGAGCCGCTTGAGCACGGTCAGGTGCTCCTCGGTCTTCGCGACGAACTCCAGCGCTTCGTACGCCTCGCCCTCGTACGGCAGCCGTCCGATCACCGCCTCCGCGTAGGACTCGGTCTCGAACCGGTCCCAGGCCCACGCGAGCTGCGCCCGCACCTGCTGGTGCGGGTGATCCACGTACCGCGACAGCAGCGGCACCGCCTTCTCGTCGGCAACGGTTGTCGCCGCGACCACCACCGCGTGCGCGACCTCGTCCGAAAGCCCCTCCGGCCCGGGCAGGAGGTCGAGCACCACCTTGCCCGCCGTCGCCAGCTCCCTCGCCGCCTCCAGGTCCCGCGGCGGTACGAGCTCCCCCGCCGCCTTCTCCACCCGCGCGCGGACCTCCCAGTCCACCTCCGTCGCGTGTTCGAGGCAGGCGGCGGCCAGCAGATGGAGGCGGGCGCGGTGGACCGGCTCCTTGTCGCCCCGCTCCAGGAGCATCCGCAGCAGCTCCGCCCGGGCCCGCGGCGGGGCGTGGCCGACCGCCATCCGCAGGACGTCCTCCCACGTGTCGTCGTGGGCGTGGTTGACGAGGAGGTCGAAGTCCCAGTCGTCCACGGCGGCCTGGGCGCCCAGGTAGTCCTGGAAGGTGCGGTGGATGAAGTCGAGCGTCTCGCTGGTGGGGCGGCGCAGGAGGCCGCTGCGCAGCACCAGGTGGCGCAGTATGTCCTCGGCGCTGCCGCGGGCCGCGACGGACGGCATGGCGGGGAGGGCCCGTTCGAGGATCTCGACGGCCTTGTGCCATTCGATCTCGGATCGGCCGTTGCGGATCAGCCAGTACGCGATCTTCTGCAGCAGGGCGACCTGCTGCGCGTGCTCCAGCTCCGGCCCGTCCGGCCCGACCACCACGCCCCGCTCGCGGTCCCGCCGTACGAGCAGCAGCTCCAGCGCGGCGCGGTAGAGCTCCATCCTCCCGTGCGGGAGATATCCCTTGCGGGAGCGGTTGAGGGCGCAGATCAGGGCGCACATCAAGGGGTTGGTGGCGAGCATGCCGAGGTCGCGTTTGGTGACGACGGCGGTGGTGAGGGCCTCGCGGAAGGCGCGCAGCGGTTCGTGGTGGCGGGCGCCCGCGGCGTCGTGCCAGCGGTCGATGAAGGAGATGACGTCGCCGCGGCTCATGGGGAGCAGTTCCAGCTCGGTGAAGCCGGCGTCGGCGAGCCAGCCCTCCCGTACGGCGGAGGGGCGGGTGGTGATGACGTAGCGGGCGTCGGGGTAGGCGGCGAGGAGGTCCTTGACCCAGGTGAGGGTGCGGCGGCGGTCGGCCTCGGGGACCTCGTCCACGCCGTCGATCAGCAGCAGTGCCGTGCCTTCGGTGAGCCGGCGGGTCACCCAGCCCTGTGCGGCGGGCAGGCCGGCGAGCGGGCCGGCGGCCGCGGCCAGGAACTCCTCAGGCTGCGGGAGTTCGCCGCGGCGGATGAGCGTGCGGAGGGGGAGGGTGAGCGGCATGCAGCCGCTGAGGTGGCCGAGGCCGGGCGGCAGGTCGCCGCGGGCGGTGAGGGTGGCGAGCCACTGCAGCAGCGTCGTCTTGCCGGAGCCGGCGGCGCCGCGCAGGAGGACGCGGCGGCGGCCGGCGAGGGCTTCCTCGGCGCGTTTGGGTGAGGGCGTGGAGTGCTCGGCGGCCCACTCGTCCGGGACGCGCGCCTCGGCGTATCCGCTGCCCTGCGCGCCGCCCCCGGTGAGTTCGAGGCTGAGGTACGCGGCGTCCAGGGGCCAGGTCTCGCCCTCGCCGTCGGAGAGGGTCAGGCCGATGATCGTCAGCTCGCCGGACTTCTCGACGACGTAGTCGCGCAGACGGCGTTCGAACGCCTCGATCTCCAGCTGGCGCGGGGAGGCGAGGGAGCGGGACTCGGGCTTGTGGCCCGCGAGCAGGCACGCGCTGAGGAAGGCGAAGTCCTGCCAGAGCGTGGCCGCAGGGGTCACGGTGAGGCGGCCGTGCTGCCAGCCCTGCGGGTCGGCACAGACGACGCCCGCGAGCAGGCCTTCCACGAAGACGGCGGCGCCGGACATGCCGGCCCAGGGCGAGCCGCCGCCGGCGGGCGGCAGCGGGGGGCCGTACTCGCTGTCGAGGACGTGGCGGCCGCTGAGCAGGTTGCTGCCGGGTTTGAGGGAGCCGACGACCTGCTCGGTGTCGAGCTCGCCGGCCGCGTCCCGCTGGACGTGCGGGAAGCCGACGGCCTGGGCGCCGGGCCAGACCCGCAGGTCGTAGGCGCGGCCCCAGACGAGGGGTTCGAAGGCCGCGGCTTCGTCCCCGGAGACCTCGGGGACGAGGTCGCGCTCGCCGACGAGCAGGGCGACGTCGCACCGCCGGTTGTCGTCGCGCGCCCACACCACCCTGCAGCGCACCTGGCCGGTCCCGCCGGGGACGATCGCGCGCGGGTGCGGGCAGTCGCCGATCACGTGTGCGGCGGTCAGCACCAGGTTCGGGGCGAGGAGGTATCCGCTGCCCTGACTCCGTCCGAAAACCGCTGCGATGCGTTCCTTCGCCGGGTGCACCCGTATCCCCTCCGACCACGTTCGCGCCGATCGACGATACGTCAGGAGGCGTGTGGTGAGAGGGGGTTCCGATCAAGTGCGCGCGGGTCCTGAGGGAACGGGGCGCGTCGGCTGCCCCGGCACCGGCGCGCCCCGCCCTCCCTCTCCCCCGTCCGTAATCCGTCCGTAATCCGCCCGTACCCTTCGGCCCTAGCCCCGGACCGCCGCCCGGACCGCCGCCGTGAACCACTCCGTCGCCGGCTCCATGTCCGGCAGCGACCAGCCGTTGATCACGGCGACGAGCCTCCAGTACTTGCCGTAGCGCGGGTCGTTGCCCGTCTCCAGCCGCTCCAGCAGCCAGGCCCGGAACTCCGGCCCGTCCTCGCGGTCCGAAATCTCCGCGCAGACCGCGGCCATCTCGTCGACGTACCGCCGGGCTTCGGGGCTGTCCGGCGCGACCCCGGCCCGCCGCGCGGCCTCCGTTCCCTCCTTGATCGCCTGCGCGGCCCGCTTCGTCCGCTCGCCGTCGGGGCGCCCGGACTCCTTCCACGCGCGCGTCTGGTCCTCGGCCGCCCGCCGGATCCCGGCCCGGAACCCCTCGTCCTGGACGAGCTCCGCGAGCTCCACCCAGGCGTCGAGCTGCTCCTGCGAGGGGTTCTCCGGCAGCTCGGGCATGCCGCTCCGCATCGAGGCGAGGAAGTCGGGGTCGACGTCCAGGCCCTCGAAGGCGCTGTCGATGAATTCGTTGATCAGCCGGCGCCGCTCCTGGTCCGACAGGGTCGCGAGCTTGTGCATGAGTTCCATCTCCTCCGGTGTCGACCCGCGCCCGGCCACCGCCCGCAGCACGGCCTGACGCAACCGCAAGGTGCGGATCTGCACGTCCAGGGCCTCGGCGTGGACGGCCGCGACCTCGGCGACGGTGATCTCCCGCTCCAGCACCTGCCGGATGACGGGCAGTCCCACCCCGAGGTCGCGCAGCGTCCGCACGAGACCGAGACGCGCGAGCGCGTCGGGGCCGTAGAGGCGGTAGCCCGCGGGTGTGCGGTCGGTCGGCGGCACCACGCCCGTGTCGGACCAGAACCGGATCGTCCTGACCGTCAGCCCGGTCAGCCGGGCCAGCTCCCCGATCGAGTGCAGGGAGCTCGCGGATCCCGGGAAGCCCGAGGAGTACGAGGTGTCGTCGTCCATGTCCCTCACCTTGGAGTCTCCGGTCGCTGGAGAGTCAACACCGGATTTCCGCGGAGGCCGCCGGACCCGGCGCGTCAGCCCTCCAGTCCGGCTGCCCGCAGCCGACGGTACGCCTCCTCCCACGTCGGTTCGATCACCTCGGAGACCCCGGAGGTCCCGGAGACCCCGGAGGCCCCGGAGGCCGTGGCGCCGGCGCCGGCCGTGCGGTCCTTGAAGCCGCTGGAGGTGGAGACGCAGACCACGGGCCCGCCGTACGCGTTCCCCTCCGGCAGGGAGCGCAGTCCGGCGAGGGAGGCCGCGCCGGACAGTTCGGCCCAGATCCCCTGGCGGGCCAGCTCCTCCCGGGCCTCCCGCATCTGCCGGTCCGTGACGAGCAGAGCCCCGCCGCCGCTCTCCCGGACCGCCCGCACCCCGCGGTAGCTCCCGACCGGGCAGGCGATCGAGTAGGCGTCGGTCGGCCCGCAGGTCACGCGCGCCGCCGGCAGCCCCTGCCGCACCGCGGCGGCCAGCGGCCCGCCGGCCGCCGGCTCGCAGGCGAACATCCTCGGCACTGTCGCGCTCAGGCCGAGCCGGCGCAGTTCGGTGAAGCCCTTCCAGACGCCGAAGAGGCACTCGCCGTAGCCTGTGGGGACGAACACCGCCGCCGGCACGCCGATCTCGGTGAAGATCTCGTAGGCGATGGTCTTATAACCCTCGGGTCCGAAGGGATGTCCGGTGTGGGTGACGGTGAGATTGCTGACCGGATGGAGTCCCAGCCGGTCGACGATCTGCCGCATCAGCGGCCACCGCGCCTCCTGCGCCACGGGCAGGACGACCGCCCCGTAGGCGTGGAGGAACGCGTCGGCCGCCGCCGGCAGCGCCGCCGGGGCCAGCACGACGCACCGCAGCCCGGCGCGGGCCGCGTAAGCCGCGGCGGACGCGCCGTGGTTGCCCGACGAGGCGACGACGACGCCGGGCGCACCGACGGCCGCAGCGGCGGCGACTGTGCAGCGGTTGAGGCGGTCCTTGTGGCTCCAGGTGGGGTTCCGGGACTCGTCCTTGACGTACACCCCGTCCGCCACGGGGATCAGGGGCGTGTGTCCCTCCCCGAGGCCGGGCGTTCCGAGGGGTGGGAGCAGCGGCGCCCAGCGGTCGATCCCGGTGCTGCGGGCGGCGGCTGCCGCGGGGGCGAAGAGGCCGGGGTCGGCCTGGTCGTAGGCGTAGTCCACCTCTACGGGGTAGGCCAGTTCGGCCGTACTCGTCGAGGGGCAGCCCTGCGTGAGCGGAGGCCACAGCGGGTGCACCAGGGACGGGTCGCCCATGGACCGCTGGACCGTGGCTAGAGAGTCTCCTGCCGTCATGGGCGGCGAGTCTAGGTTCGGGGCCGGAACGGCACACGCGACAAATGAGACAAAAAGGGAGGATTATGCGGGAGACTTTCCCGCGCCACAACCCCCATCCCCGGGAGCTCCCATGACCCCCTCCGCCAAGGCCGCCACCGCGGCCGCCACCGCCACCCTCCTCGCCGCCTCGGGCGCGGCCACCGCCGACAGCGTCGCCGTCGGCGGCGCCGCCAAGTCCCCCGGCGTCATCTCCGGCAACACGATCCAGATCCCCATCCGCGTGCCCGTGACGCTGTGTTCCTTCCCCATCCAGATCGTCGGCCTGCTCAACCAGACCTCCGGAAACGTCTGCGTCTCCGACTAGCCGCTGTCCGGCCGGCCCCGCCGGGCCGCCGCCGGGAACCGGTCCGCGGCCGGCGGCGTCCCTCCCCCCGAATCCGAGATCACCAACCGGCAGGGGGGACGGACGACATGACCGGCAGGGCCGCGCGCCACCTCTATCTCGTCCGGCACGGCGAGGCCGCACCGGACGAGAGCGCACTGACCGAAGCCGGCCGCCGCCAGACCGTCCTCCTCGCGGAGCGCCTCCGCGGCATCCCCTTCGCAGCCGTCCACCACGGACCGCTGCCGCGGGCGCGCGAAACGGCCGAGCTGATCGGCGCGGGGCTGGGCGGCGTACCGCTGCGCGCGGCGGAGGCGGCGGGCGACTACGTCCCGTACGTACCGGCCCGGGAAGAACTGCCCCCGGACTGCGCCGACCTGCTCCTCGGCCGCCTCTCCGGCCTCACGGCGGAAGAGCGCGAACACGGCCCCGCCCTGGCCCGCGAGGCCCTCGCCCGCTTCACGGGCCCCGTGCCCGGCACCGAGTCCCGCCACGAGCTCGTCGTCACCCACGCCTTCCTCATCGCCTGGCTCGTCCGGGCCGCCCTCGACGCCCCGCCGTGGCGCTGGATGGGCCTCAACCACGGCAACGCGGCCCTGACGGTCATCCGCTACGCACCGGGCCGCCCGTCCTCGGTGCTCGTCCACAACGACATGAGCCACCTTCCGCCCGAACTCCGATGGACGGGCTTCCCACCGGAGCTGCGCGCGCCCGAGTGATCTCTCAGGAGTGATCTCTCAGGGATTCCCTTACGGAGTGGCCCGGCCGGGCCCCTGAGACCCTGAGGGACGCCATTCGTCCGGGTGGACGACGTTCGAGCGGTTGACGTACCGGATGCTGGTGGCGGCCCCTCAGGGAAGAGGAAGGATCACCATGGCAACCCCCGGCACGGCCCCCGCAACCGCTCCCACCGAGAGCCTGAGCCCGAGCCTGAACCACCCACACATCCAGCGGGCGTTACGCAGCACCAAGCGGCTCATCGCCTGCTACGTCGCCCTCAGCGTGGGCACGCTCGCCGCCGTCGTCGTGCTGCGCGACCACCACGACATCGTGACCGGCGCGGTCTGGGTCCGGGCGAGCATCGTCGTCGCCGCGTCGCTGCTCATGGCCTCCTTCGCCGCCCGGACGGCCCGCGGCCACAGCCGCTCGTACCTCCGGCTGCGCCTGTCCTCGGCGGCCATGGCGGTGGCGATCGCCGTCATCGTCGCCCTGCCCGGCACGTTCCCGGCGTGGCTGAAGGTGGAACAGGCCGCGTGCGGGGTGCTGCTGCTCGGCGTCGTCCTGGCCGTGAACGGCAAGCAGATGCGCTCGGCATTCGCCACTCCGCGGGCCTAGCCCCTACGCCCCGTTCCCCCACCGGCTCGCCCGGTTCGCCTCCGCCACCTTGGCGCGGAGGCGCTCGGACTCCGTGGCGGGGCGGAGGAAGGGCGGTTCCGCGGCCCATTCGGTGCCGCCGCCCGCGGGCTCGCGGAGGCGGAGGGTGCGGGCTTCCGCCGCTACCACCTGGGCCAGTCTTTCGCCGCGCTTGTCCACGACGAACGTGCCTACGGCGGGCATGGCGTGGTCCGCGCGTGTGGAGCACGTGCAGCCGGTCAGGGCGTGCCTGGGCCTGAGGTCGATACCGTGGGCGGTCGCCCAGACGTAGATGCCGCACGCGCCCGGCGTCTCCCGTGCCGGGGGCGCGGCGGGTGCGGCGGCTGCCGAGGCGGCGGGGGCCTGGTTGGTAGCCGGTTCGCGGCGGATCCTCAGCCAGGCGGTCAGGCGGCGGATAGGGTTGCGCATGTCGACGCTCCTACGTGGCGTTGGCCGTGCCCCCGGGCCGTTCGCGCGGTCGCGGGGGTCTTCGTCCACCACAGCCTGCCGAGGCAACCGGACCGGAACTACCAGGAGTTGCTGATAGCTCCGGCCAGCGCATGGCCACGCGTCACCGGCTCACCCGCCCACCCGCTCACCGCCCCAGCCAGGCCCCGTAGTTGCTGAACGTCTCGGGCATCCGCCGCCGCGCCGACTCCAGCCCCGCGAACGTCTCCCGCACCGTCGGGTGGTAGCGCGTCTGCTGCGGCGCCACCTTGCGGGCGAGCTGCAGGTTCCTGAAGGCCGCTTCCGTGCGGCCGGTCCAGAGCTCGGCCCGGGCGACCTCGGTGTAGTGGTGGGCCCGGCGGGACGGCGGCCACGAATCCGGGATCGTCGTCCCCTCGGCCGCCCGTACGGCCTCCGGGTACCGGTCCAGCTCGGCGAGGACGCTCACGTGGTGCGCCCCGACGTTGGTCGGCCCGAACGACAGCCAGTGCACCTTCCCGGCCTCGCCCGTGCGCTCCGCGATCCGCCGCGCCTCGTCCAGGTGGCCGGTGGCGGCGTCCTCGTCCTTGTCGCGGCCCGCGAGCACGGCGGCGCCCAGGTGCAGCTGGCCCGTGACGACGTCGCGCACGCGCCCCACCTCGGCCTGCGCCAGCGTGGTCATGCCGAGCTCTACGAGCCGCTTGCCCGTGCGGTAGTCACTGGCGCGCAGGTAGGCCAGCGCCCGCAAGTACTGGCGCATCCCGCCGAGGACCGGGTCAGAGGCACGCTGCGCGGCCCATTCCAGGCGGTCCAGCGCAACCGTGCAGAGATCGAGGAACCCGAGCTTCGTGGTCACGTCGTAGGCCGTGCGGTACGTGCTGGCCAGGACGCGCCAGCTGCGGTCGCCGGGAGACGTGTGTGCCGCCGTGGTGGCCTCGTGGATCAGCCCGGGCAGATCGGCAGCGACCTGCTTGATGTTCGTCGCGCGGACCATGGCGCACAGCTCGTCGGCGTGCGCCTCCAGCTCGGCCGAGGGACGCGGCGCGACGTCCGGATCGGGCCCGAGGTCGTAGACGTCCAGCGCTTCGCGGATCGGCTGGATCAGCCCGTCCAGTTGATCCGCCCGCAGCTCGTCGAGGTAGGGCTGCCCGGTCAGTTCGGTGACGGGCAGGGACAGTGCACGGGCCAGCGCCCCGATGACCGATGGGCTCGCGGGCAGGGCACCCTGCTCGACCTTGGTCAGGGTGCTGTAGGAGACGTGGGCCAGGTCCGACAACTCGCGCTGGGTCAGGCGGCGGACCTTCCGTGCGCGGGCGATGCGTGCGCCGGTGTGTTCGTCAAGGTGCGGGGGCATACGTGGCTCCGTTTCTGACGTGACACGGAAACCGTACTCCTGCCCTGTGACAGGCCAACTGCCGTGCGGCGGGGCAAGGGTGAACGCCCGGCCGCGCCGTCTTTATGCTGGTGACGCCACCAGCCGCGTCCCCGCCGCCGGGGACCCGAAGCCCCCGAGGAGCCATGGACCGCCGCCGCGCCCTCGCCGACTTCCTGCGGTCGCGCCGCGAGCGCATCACCCCGCGCGACGTCGGCATCCTCCCCGGGCCCCGCCGCCGTACGCCCGGTCTGCGCCGGGAGGAGGTCGCGCAGCTCTCCGGCATCAGTGTCACCTGGTACACGTGGCTGGAGCAGGCGCGCGAGATCACCGTCAGCCATCAGGTGCTGCAGAGCCTCGCGCGCGTGCTGCTGCTCTCCCCCGCGGAGACGCGGCATCTCTTCGCCCTGGCGGAAGAGACACCCGTACGGGAGGCCCCCGCGGTGCCCACCCCCGGGCTCCAGCGCCTCGTCGACGCCCTCGACCCGCACCCGGCGTACCTGGTCACGCCCACCTGGGACCTCGTCGCCTGGAACCGCGCCGAAGCCGGCCTCCTCGGCGACCCGGCCGCGTGGGCGCCCGCCGACCGCAACCTGCTCCGGTTCACGTTCCTCGAATCCCGCGCGCGAGCCCTCCTCGCGGACTGGCCGGATCAGGCCCACGTGCTGCTGGAGCAGTACCGCGCGAGCGCCGACCGGCACGCCGGCGACGCGCGCTTCGGCGCGCTCACCCGCGAACTGCGCGCCGCGAGCGAGGAGTTCCGCACGTGGTGGGACGCCCACGACGTCGCCGACTTCCGGCCCGCGCGGCGCAGGTTCGACCACCCGCGCCTGGGGCGCCTCTCCTTCGACTACGTGAAGCTCCACGCCGCGGACGCGCCGGACCTCAGCCTCGTCGTCTGCCTGCCGGCGGACGACGAGACCGCCGGCAGGCTGCCGGACCTGAGCGCGTAACCGCCGCTTCTCCGCTGCTCCTCCGCTACTCCTCCGCTACTTCTCCGCGATCACCACAGCGGAAGCGACCCCCGCGTCATGGCTCAGCGACACGTGCCACGACGTCACGCCGAGCTCCTCGGCCCGCGCCGCGACTGTCCCCGACACGACCAGCCGCGGCTGGCCGCTCGCCTCGGTGGTCACTTCCGCGTCCGTCCACAGCAGGTTCCCCGGCGCTCCCAAGGCCTTGGCCAGGGCCTCCTTCGCGGCGAAGCGGACCGCGAGGGACGCGACGCCGCGCCGCTCCCCGCCCGGCAGGTACAGCTCCCGCTCCACGAACAGCCGCGTCGCCAGCCCGGGCGTACGCCGCAGGGCGGCGTCGAAGCGGTCGATCTCGGCGACGTCGATGCCGACTCCCACGATCATTCGACGGTCACCGACTTCGCGAGGTTGCGCGGCTGGTCGACCTCGTTGCCGCGGGCCGTCGCCAGCTCGCAGGCGAAGACCTGCAGCGGCACCGTGGCCACCAGCGGCTGCAGCAGCACCGGCGTCGGCGGGATCTCGACGAGGTGGTCGGCGTACGGCCGGACCGCCTCGTCGCCCCGTTCGGCGATCACGATCGTCCGCGCGCCCCGCGCCCGGATCTCCTGGATGTTCGACACGATCTTGTCGTGGAGGACGGACCGGCCCCGCGGCGACGGCACGACCACCACCACCGGCAGGTCCTTCTCGATCAGCGCGATGGGCCCGTGCTTGAGCTCGCCCGCCGCGAAGCCCTCCGCGTGCATGTAGGCGAGCTCCTTGAGCTTCAGCGCGCCCTCCAGGGCCACGGGATAGCCCACGTGGCGACCCAGGAACAGGACCGTGTTCTTGTCCGCCAGGGAACGGGCCAGCTCGCGGACCGGCTCCATGGTCTCCAGGACCTCCTCCACCTGCCCCGCGATCTGCGACAGCTCGCGGATCACGGAGACGACCTCGTCGCCCCACTTGGTGCCGCGCACCTGCCCCAGGTACAGCGCCACGAGGTAGCAGGCCACCAGCTGTGTCAGGAACGCCTTCGTCGAGGCGACCGCGACCTCCGGGCCCGCGTGCGTGTACAGGACCGCGTCCGACTCGCGCGGGATCGTCGAGCCGTTGGTGTTGCAGATGGCGAGGACCTTCGCGCCCTGCTCCCGCGCGTGCCGCAGCGCCATCAGGGTGTCCATCGTCTCGCCGGACTGGCTGATGGCGATCACCAGCGTCCGCTGGTCCAGGATCGGGTCCCGGTAGCGGAACTCGCTGGCCAGCTCGGTCTCGCAGGGGATGCGGGTCCAGTGCTCGATCGCGTACTTGGCGATCATCCCCGCGTGGTACGCCGTGCCGCACGCCACGATGACGATCTTGTCGGCCTCGCGCAGCACGGACGCCGGGATCCGCACCTCGTCCAGCGACAGCGTCCCCGCGGCGTCGATCCGGCCCAGCAGCGTGTCCGCGACGGCCTTCGGCTGCTCGGCGATCTCCTTGAGCATGAAGTAGTCGTAGCCGCCCTTCTCGGCGGCCGAGGCGTCCCAGTCGACGTGGTACGGGCGGACGTCCGCGGGCGCCCCGTCGAAGCCGGTGACGGTCACGCCGTCGCGGCGCAGCTCGACGACCTGGTCCTGGCCCAGCTCGACGGCCTCGCGGGTGTGCTCGATGAACGCGGCGACGTCGGAGGCGAGGAAGGACTCGCCGTCGCCGAGACCGACGACGAGCGGGGAGTTGCGGCGCGCGCCGACCACCACGTCGGGCTCGTCGGCGTGCACCGCGACCAGCGTGAACGCGCCCTCCAGCCGGCGGCACACCTGCCGCATCGACTCGGCGAGGTCGCCGCAGGAGGAGAAGGACTCGGACAGCAGGTGGGCGACGACCTCGGTGTCGGTCTCCGAGCCGAGGGCGTGGCCCCGCTCGGCGAGCTCGGCCCGCAGCGCGGCGAAGTTCTCGATGATGCCGTTGTGGACGACCGCGACGCGGCCCGGGTTGTCCAGGTGGGGGTGGGCGTTGGCGTCGTTGGGCGCGCCGTGCGTGGCCCAGCGGGTGTGCCCGATGCCGGTCGGGCCGGACGGCAGCGGCCGGTCGGACAGCTCCTTCTCCAGGTTGGCGAGCTTGCCCGCCTTCTTCGCGGCGGCGAGCCCGCCGTCGGCCAGCACCGCGACCCCGGCCGAGTCATAGCCGCGGTACTCCAGCCGCCGCAGCCCCGCCAATACGACATCGAGGGCGGACTGCCCTCCCACATAGCCAACGATTCCGCACATGCGGAGCAGGTTACGGCCCGGGTGGCCCCGCGCGTGGCGGCAACGGCGCAACCACCACCCGCCGCGCCTCAGCGGCCCCGCTCGATCCTGTCGATGGCGTCCTGCACCATCTCCAGGTACTCGACCTCCTCGCAGCGCGGCTTGCTGCCGAGCTCGTAGCGGTCGAGGCAGTCGTCCAGGTCCTGGGTGAGGTCCTCGTCGGGCAGGTCGTCGGACAGCTCGGCGCAGACGCGGGCGGCGTGCGCCTCCCGGTCGGCCTCGGCGGAGCGCCGGCGGGGGCTGCGGGGGTGGTTCCGGAGAGCGAACACGGCCGTTCCTTGCGTGAGGGGGCCGCGTGGGGGGACGTGGGGGACGTGCGCGTGCGGCCTGCGAGCGGAACGTAGTGCCTGACCGGTCAGTAGGTACAGGGTTGGATGAAAGTTCACCCAACGAGGGCGGCCGGTTACCGCCCGTACGAGGCGCCCAAACCCCACGAGAACGCCCGCTCCCGCCACCCGGAAGTGAGCGCCGCGCCCCGGCCGCGCACAATGGGCCCGTGCCGACCACCACAGAGCAGCAGCGCCGCCGCGCCGACTCGTCCCCGTATGTGGACCTGACCCGCGCCGAGTGGAGCGCCCTGCGCGAGGACACCCCGCTGCCGCTGACCGCCGAGGAGGTCGAGCGGCTGCGCGGCCTGGGGGACGTCGTCGACCTGGACGAGGTCCGCGAGGTCTACCTGCCGCTGTCCCGGCTCCTGCACCTGTACGTGGAGGCCACCAGCGGGCTGCGCGCCACGCTGAACACCTTCCTGGGCGACGTGGGCGACGGGCACGGCTCCCACTCCCAGCCCGGCACGCCCTTCGTCATAGGCGTCGCGGGCAGCGTGGCCGTCGGCAAGTCGACCACCGCCCGCCTCCTGCAGGCGCTGCTCGCCCGCTGGCCCGAGCACCCGCGCGTCGAGCTGGTCACCACGGACGGCTTCCTGCTGCCCAACGCCGAGCTGCACGCCCGCGGCCTGATGTCGCGGAAAGGTTTCCCCGAGTCGTACGACCGGCGCGCCCTGACCCGCTTCGTCGCCGACGTGAAGGCGGGCAAGGACGAGGTCTCCGCCCCCGTCTACTCCCACCTGATCTACGACATCGTGCCCGGCGAGCGGCTGACCGTGCACCGCCCCGACATCCTCATCATCGAGGGCCTCAACGTCCTCCAGCCGGCCATGCCCGGCAAGGACGGCCGCACGCGCGTCGGACTCGCCGACTTCTTCGACTTCAGCGTGTACGTGGACGCGCGCGCGGAGGACATCGAGGGCTGGTACTACGAGCGGTTCAAGAAGCTGCGCGCCACGGCCTTCACCGACCCCGACTCGTACTTCCGCCGCTACACCGAGGTCTCCGAGGAGGAGGCCCTGGACTACGCGCGCCGCAACTGGCGGACCATCAACAAGCCCAACCTGCTGGAGAACGTGGCGCCCACGCGCGGCCGGTCGAACCTGATCCTGCGCAAGGGCCCGGACCACAAGGTCCAGCGGCTGTCGCTGCGCAAGCTCTGACCGCTGCCCCGGGGCCGCAACGGCTCGTCACGGCCCCGGGGCAGCGGGAAGAGGACTAGCCCAGCGCCGACTTCACCGCGTCCGCGAGCCGCTGCGCGACCGCCCGCGCCTGCTCGATGTCGGCGGCCTCCACCATCACCCGGACGAGCGGCTCCGTGCCGGACGGGCGCAGCAGCACGCGGCCGGTGGAGCCCAGCTGCCGCTCGGCGTCGGCGACGGCCGCGGCGAGCTCCTCGGAGGACTTCACGCGCGTCTTGTCGACGTCGCGGACGTTGATGAGGATCTGCGGCAGGCGCTCCATCACACCGGCCAGGTCCGCGAGGGAGCGGCCCGTCGCGGCGACGCGGGCGGCCAGCATCAGGCCGGTCAGCGTGCCGTCACCCGTGGTGGCGTGGTCGAGGACGATGACGTGGCCGGACTGCTCGCCGCCGAGGGCGAAGCCGTGCGCCTTCATCTCCTCCAGGACGTAGCGGTCGCCGACGGCCGTCTGGACGAGCTCGACGCCCTCGCGCTCCATGGCCAGCTTGAAGCCCAGGTTGGACATCACGGTGGCGACGACGGTGTTCTTCCGCAGGGAGCCCGACTCGCGCATCGCGAGGGCCAGGACGGCGAGGATCTGGTCGCCGTCGACCTCGTTGCCCTTGTGGTCCACGGCGAGGCAGCGGTCGGCGTCGCCGTCGTGCGCCACGCCCAGGTCGGCGCCGTGCTCGACGACGGCGGCCCGGAGCTTGTCCAGGTGGGTGGAGCCGCACTCGTGGTTGATGTTGAGGCCGTCGGGCTCGGTGCCGATGGTGACGACCTCGGCGCCGGCGCGGGCGAAGGCCTCCGGGGAGACGCGTGCCGCGGCGCCGTGGGCGCCGTCGATGACGACCTTCAGGCCGTCCATGCGGTTGGGGAGGACGCCGATGAGGTGGGCGACGTAGTTGTCGAAGCCCTGGTCGTACTCGCGGACGCGGCCGACGCCGGCGCCGGTGGGCCGGTCCCAGGGCTCGCCGGAGGCGTGCGCCCGGTAGGTCTGCTCGATGCGGTCCTCGAGCTCGTCGGCGAGCTTGTGGCCGCCGCGGGCGAAGAACTTGATGCCGTTGTCGGGCATGGCGTTGTGGCTCGCGGAGAGCATCACGCCGAGGTCGGCGCCCAGCGCGCCGGTGAGGTAGGCGACGGCGGGCGTGGGCAGCACGCCCACCCGCAGCACGTCGACGCCGGCGCTGGCCAGGCCGGCCACGACGGCGGCCTCCAGGAACTCCCCGGACGCCCGCGGATCACGGCCCACGACGGCCACCGGGCGGTGGCCCTCGAACGTCCCCGCCTCGGCGAGCACGTGCGCCGCAGCGACCGACAGGCCGAGTGCGAGCTCGGCCGTCAGATCGGCGTTGGCGACGCCGCGCACACCGTCCGTACCGAAGAGTCGTCCCACTGGTGTCCTCCGAAAAACGCGCGGATACGAGGCCTGTCTGTGAACGGGGCCCCGCGATCAAAAGTGTCGGGTCCGGAACCGGAACATTGACTTCAGGTATACGCCGATACGTCCCGGGTGACCGATAGCCGAAACGCCCCGGCGGGCACGGAGCGTGCCGCCGGGGCGTTCGAGCAGAAGCAGCGAAGCCGCGTGATTAGCGCTTGCTGTACTGCGGGGCCTTGCGGGCCTTCTTCAGACCGGCCTTCTTGCGCTCGACCGCACGGTCGTCGCGGCTCAGGAAGCCGGCCTTCTTCAGCGGGCCGCGGTTGTTGTCCACGTCCGCCTCGTTCAGCGCGCGGGCCACGCCGAGGCGCAGGGCGCCGGCCTGGCCGGAGACGCCGCCACCCGAGATGCGGGCGATGACGTCGTAGCGGTCGTCGAGCTCGAGCACCTTGAAGGGCTCGTTGACTTCCTGCTGGTGCACCTTGTTGGGGAAGTAGTCCTCAAGGGTGCGACCGTTGATCTTCCACTTGCCGGAGCCCGGAACGATCCGGACGCGGGCAATGGCGTTCTTGCGACGGCCCAGGCCGGCGGCCGGCTGCGGGTCGCCGAAGCGGGACGCGAGGGACTCGGAGGTGTACTCCGACTCAACGACCTCGGTCTCGGTGGTGTACTCCTCGACGCCCTCGACCGGCATCTCGGCGGTGGTCTCAGCCACGATTCTCCTCAGACTTTCTGGTTCGGCGGTGGCCGGGACTTAGCCCTGCTTGACCTGGGTGATCTCGAACGGCTGCGGCTGCTGGGCGGCGTGCGGGTGCTCGGCGCCCGAGTAGACCTTCAGCTTCGAGAGCATCTGACGGCCGAGGGAGTTCTTGGGCAGCATGCCCTTGATCGCCTTCTCGACGGCCTTCTCGGGGTTCTTGTCGAGCAGCTCGTCGTAACGGACGGAGCGCAGACCACCCGGGAAGCCAGAGTGGCGGTACGCCATCTTCTGGGTCTTCTTGTTGCCGGACAGGTGCACCTTGTCGGCGTTGATGATGACGACGAAGTCACCCATGTCCATGTGCGGGGCGTACACAGGCTTGTGCTTGCCGCGCAGCAGGGAGGCGGCCTGAGAGGCCAGACGGCCCAGGACGACGTCCTGCGCGTCGATGATGTGCCACTGGCGCTGGACATCGCCGGGCTTGGGGCTGAACGTACGCACGGTCGTAGCCTTCGCTTCTTCAGTGAGTGGGTCCTGACACGGCCCGCCTGAGGCGGCTGCCGGCGAGGGACGCACCACGGGGACGCAACCCGGGTGCGGGCCGCTGGCGGCCACTCTGGTGGGCAAGCGTAAGGGCCCCTCGCGTGAGAACGACCAAGCCAATACGCATAACGAACTCGTAGAGTACCGGGCGCCCACCGGCGGGGTCAAAACACATGGTCCCACCGGTGCGCAGGCGCGGCTACCCGCACCGGCCCTGCGGGCCTCGTCCTCAAACGCCGGACGGGCTGAATTTCATGAGCGGGCTCACCAATATTTCAGCCCGTCCGGCGCTTGAGGACACCGCCGCAGGCGGTCGCCTGCACGGTCACCGCACCCGCGCCACACGCCCCTCGTCCCACACCGGCTCCGGAACCTCGCGGACGCGCCCGTCCGCCCCGAAGACCAGGAACCGATCGAACGTACGGGCGAACCAGCGGTCGTGCGTGACGCAGAGCACCGTCCCCTCGTACGCCTCCAGGCCCTCCTGGAGGGCCTCCGCGCTCTCCAGGTCCAGGTTGTCCGTGGGCTCGTCCAGGAGCAGCGCCGTCGTTCCGGCCAGCTCCAGCAGCAGGATCTGGAAGCGGGCCTGCTGCCCGCCCGAGAGCTTCTCGAAGGGCTGGTCGCCCTGCTTCTCCAGCTCGTACCGCCGCAGGGCGGACATCGCCCCGCCGCGGTCCTTGGCGTGCTCCGTCCACAGGATGTCGACGAGCGTGCGGCCCAGCAGCTCGGGGTGGGCGTGGGTCTGCGCGAAGTGCCCGGGCACGACGCGCGCGCCCAGCTTCCAGGAGCCGGTGTGCGCGACGTCATCCCCCGCGAGCAGCCGCAGGAAGTGTGACTTCCCGGAGCCGTTCGAGCCGAGGACGGCGACCCGCTCGCCGTAGAAGACCTCCAGGTCGAAGGGCTTCATCAGGCCGGTCAGCTCCAGCCCGGCGCAGGTCACGGCCCGCACGCCGGTGCGGCCGCCGCGCAGCCGCATCCGGATGTCCTGCTCGCGCGGCGGCTCCGGCGGCGGGCCCGCCTCCTCGAACTTCCTCAGCCGGGTCTGGGCCGCGGCGTAGCGGGAGGCCATCTCGTGGCTGACCGCGGCCGCCTGCCGCAGCGTGATCACGAGCTTCTTCAGCTGGGCGTGCTTCTCGTCCCAGCGCCGCCGGAGCTCCTCGAAGCGGGCGAACCGCTCCTTGCGCGCCTCGTGGTACGTGGCGAAGCCGCCGCCGTGCACCCAGACGTCGCTGCCCGCGGGGCCCGGCTCGACGCTGATGATCTTCTCGGCGGAGCGGGCCAGCAGCTCGCGGTCGTGGGAGACGAAGAGGACGGTCTTCTTCGTCTCGCGCAGCTTCTCCTCCAGCCAGCGCTTGCCGGGGACGTCGAGGTAGTTGTCCGGCTCGTCCAGCAGCAGGACCTCGTCCGTGCCGCGCAGCAGGGACTCCAGCACGAGCCGCTTCTGCTCGCCGCCGGAGAGCGTGCGGACCTTGCGCCACTGCGCCTTCTCGTACGGGACGCCGAGCGCGGCCGTGGTGCACATGTCCCACACGGTCTCGGCCTCGTAGCCGCGGGCCTCGGCCCAGTCGGAGAGCGCCTGCGCGTACGCCATCTGGGCGGCCTCGTCATCCCGCTCCATGATCGCGAGCTCGGCCGCGTCGACGGCCTCCGCGGCCTCGCGGATGCGGGGCTGGGCGACGGAGACCAGCAGGTCACGGACCGTGCGGTCGTCCCGGACCGAGCCGACGAACTGCGGCATCACGCCGAGCCCGCCGCTGACCGTCACCGCGCCGCCGTGCGGCTGCAGCTCGCCCGCGATCAGGCGCAGCAGCGTGGTCTTGCCCGCGCCGTTGGCGCCGACGAGGGCGACCGCGGCCCCCTCGCCCACGCGGAAGGAGACGTCGCCGAGGAGCACCCTCCCGTCAGGGAGGTAGTACTCCAGATGGCCCGCTTCGACATGTCCCATGGGCGGGATTCTCCCTGTTTCCACAGGGGGCGACCAACAAGTTTCCGCGGTTTACGATGCACGCCATGAGCTTTGGGCAGGGAGGGCCGTACGGGGCCCCGGGCGATCCGCAGCAGCCGGGACCGCAGCCGGGCGGGCAGCCGATGCCGCCGGCCGGGCAGTTCGGTCCGCCGCCGGCCCTGCCGCCGCAGCCCCACCCGCAGCCTGCGCAGCCGGCGCAGCAGCCTCCTCAGCAGGCACAGC
>NZ_PXWG01000121.1 GCF_003011965.1 Streptosporangium nondiastaticum | reverse complement strand
GAGGCGCGCCGTGCGAGCCAGCGCGGCGCGGCTGCCGGCGGCCGCAGACGCGGGGCCGATCCCGGTGCGGGCGGCCGCGGCCGCCCGGGGAAGAAGCGCTTCATCGACTATCCGCGCGCGGGGAAACAGGGCTTCAAGCGCTGGCTGCCCTCCTGGCGGCTCGTCCTGGGCGCGGCCTTCACCTTCATCGTGCTGATCCTGGGCACCGTCGGCATCGCCCTGGCCGTGGTGCAGGTGCCGTCCGCGCAGAAGACCGCCCAGGTGCAGAAGAACGTCTACTACTGGTCCGACGGCAAGCAGATGGTCGTCGCGGGCGGCGGCGCGCTCAACCGCCAGATCGTGCCGATCTCCAAGATCCCCCTGTCGATGCAGCGGGCCGTGATCTCGGCCGAGAACGCCAGCTTCTACAAGGACTGGGGCGTCGACCCCATGGGCATCCTGCGCGCCGTCGTGAAGATGGCGCAGGGCGGTGAGACCCAGAGCGGTTCGACCATCACCCAGCAGTTCGTGAAGAACACCTACCTGAGCCAGGAGCAGACGCTCAAGCGCAAGGCCACCGAGCTGCTGATCTCCATAAAGGTGGGCGCCACCAAGGACAAGGACGACATCCTCGCCGGCTACCTCAACACCGCCTACTACGGGCGGGGGGCCTACGGGATCCAGGCCGCGGCACGGGCCTACTACGACAAGGACGCCAAGGACCTCACGCCGAGCGAGGGCGCCTTCCTCGCCGCCACGCTGAACGGCCCCAACCTCTACGACCCGTACGGCGGCCAGGGCCCGGCGGCGACCGCGGAGAAGAACACCAAGCGCGCCACCGACCGCTGGAAGTGGACCCTGGACCGCGAGGTCGAGACGGGCAACCTGGAGGAGGCCGAGCACGACAAGTGGGTCGCCAAGGGCTTCCCCACCCCCCAGAAGCCCAAGCCCGCGACGAACCGCGCCGGCCAGATCGGCTACCTCACCGACCTCGCCGACAACTACGTCGTCGCCCACTCCGGCATCAGCAAGACCCAGCTGGACCGCGGCGGCTACCAGATCTACACGACCTTCGACCGGCAGAAGGTCGAGACCCTCTCCAAGGCGGTCGAGGAGGTCCGCAAGGCGAACATCAAGCCGGACGTGCGCGAGCGCGACAAGTTCGTGCAGTTCGGCGGGGCGTCGGTCGAGCCCAAGACCGGGAAGATCGTCGCCATCTACGGCGGCGAGAACGCCCTGGAGCACTACACCAACAACGCCGACTACACCGGTGTGCAGGTGGGCTCGACGTTCAAGCCCTTCGTCCTCGCGGCGGCCATGACGCACGGCAAGCGCAATCCGGCCCTCGGCGAGACGCAGAGCGACAGCCAGCGCACGCTCGTCTCCCCCGAGAGCATCTACAACGGCAACAACAAGGTGACGCTCCGGAAGTACAACGGCCAGGTCTGGCACGACAACGACGGCAGCGAGTGGCACCAGAAGAACGACGGTGAAGAGGACAAGGGTCCCGTCACCCTGCGCACCGCCATGCAGTTCTCGGTGAACACCCCCTTCATCCAGCTCGGCATGGACGTGGGCACGGACCTGGTCAAGGAGGCCGCCCTGCGGGCCGGTCTGGACAAGGACCAGCTCGCGGCCGCCACGCCCACCTTCTCGCTCGGCACATCGGCGCCCAGCGCGATCCGGCTGGCGGGCGCGTACGCCACCTTCGCCGCCAGCGGCAAGCAGATCGACCCGTACTCCGTCGAGAAGGTGGAGCAGGACGGCAAGCCCGTCTACACGCACGAGATCAAGTCCGACACGGCCTTCTCTCCGAACGTGGCGAACAACGTCACCGATGTGCTCAAGACCGTCGTCGAGGAGGGCACGGGCACGTCCGCGAAGCTGGCGGGCGGCCGTCCGGCCGCGGGCAAGACCGGTACGACGGACGAGAACCGCTCCGCCTGGTTCGCCGGCTACACCCCGCAGCTGTCCACGGCGATCGGCATGTACCGGGTCGACCCCAACGCCAAGAAGCAGGAGTTCCTCTCCATGCGCGGCGTGGGCGGCAAGGAGAGCATCCACGGCGCCTCGTTCCCGGCGGAGATCTGGGCCGACTACATGAACGCCGCGCTCAAGGGCCAGCCGATCGAGCAGTTCGAGCCGGCGCAGCCGCTCGGAGAGAAGATCTACGGGGACGGCGCCAGCCCCTCCCCCAGCGCGGTGCCCTCCGCACCCGCGTCGGCGGCTCCGTCCACCACCCCGTCCGGGACCCCGTCGAAGTCCCCCTCGCCGAGCCCGTCGGCGAGCCGCTCGTGCTCGGTCTTCGACTTCAAGTGCAAGCACGGCGGCGGCAACGGCGGCAGTAGCACCGGCGGCCCCGGGGGCGGCCCCGGCGGCGGACCGGGCGGTGGCAACGGCGGAACGGGCGGCGACCCCGGCACCTCGCCGTCGCCCGATCCGGGCCGGCGTCCCGGCGGTGGCGGTCTCTTCGGGGGCATGAACGGCTGACCAGCGCCGATCTGCCCGGACCTGCACTGTTCCGGCAACTGCTCCGAGGGCCGTCCCGCGTTCGCGTGAGACGGCCCTCGGCGTTATCCACAGGCTCCTACGGCCCACAGGCTCTTACGGCAGGATGGCCCCATGAGGAGCGCGCGGGACGACGACCGGCAGGTGCGGCCCACCGAAGAGGATGAGGTGGCGGCCGCGGGCAGCGAGCTCATCGGCGGGCCGGCGGGCAGGCGGGCCCTGCCCGGTGCGGGGTGGTGGACGCCGGTCCGGGTGATCGTGCTGGTGGCGATCGGGATGTTCGCCCTGGGCATGGTCCAGAAGCTGCCCTGCTACGAGTACGGGTGGTTCTTCGGCGCCACCACGCAGTACACCCACGCCTGCTACTCCGACATCCCGCACCTCTACAGCGGCCGAGGCTTCGACGCGGGTCTGATCCCGTACTTCGACCGCATCCCGCAGGCCCTCTCCGGCGGCATGGACTACCTGGAATATCCGGTCCTCACCGGCCTGTTCATGCAGATCGCCGCCTGGCTCACCCCCGGCGGCGGCACCATCCAGCACCGTGAACAGCTCAACTGGCTGGTCAACGCCGGAATGCTGATGGCCTGCACGGCCGTGATCGCGCTCTGCTCCGCCCGTACGCACCGGCGCCGGCCCTGGGACGCCCTGCTGATCGCGCTCGCCCCGGCCTTCGCCCTCACGGCGACCGTCAACTGGGACCTGTTCGCCGTCGCCCTCACCGCCGCGGCGATGCTGATGTGGTCGCGCGGCAGGCCGGCGCTCGCGGGCGTCCTCATCGGCCTGGCCGCCGCCGCGAAGCTCTATCCGCTGCTGCTGCTCGGGCCGCTGTTCGTGCTGTGCCTGCGGGCCGGGCGCATGCGGGCCTTCGCCGTCGGCACCGCCTCCGCCGTCGCCGCCTGGCTCGTGGTGAACCTGCCGGTGATGCTCACGCACGACGCCGCGGGCTTCCACATCCGGGAGGGCTGGGCGAAGTTCTACACGTTCAGCCAGGAGCGCCCGATCGACTTCGGCTCGATCTGGCTGCTGATCTCCCAGCGCACGGGCAATCCCCTGGAGGACGCCAACACGTACGTGAGCCTGCTGATGATCCTGGGCTGCCTGGCCCTCGTGGCCCTCGGCCTCTACGCACCGAGGCGCCCGCGCTTCGCCCAGCTGGCCTTCCTGGTGGTGGCCCTGTTCATCCTCACCAACAAGGTCTACTCACCGCAGTACGTGTTGTGGCTCATCCCGCTCGCCGTGCTGGCGCGGCCCAAGTGGCGCGACTTCCTGATCTGGCAGGCCTGCGAGGTGCTCTACTTCCTGGGCATCTGGTCGTACCTCGCCTACACGGGCAGCGGCGACAAGCACCAGGGCCTGCCCACGGAGGGCTATCAACTGGCCATCGCCCTGCACCTGCTGGGCACGCTCTACCTCTGCGCGGTCGTCGTGCGCGACGTCCTCATGCCCGAGCGGGACGTCGTCCGCCGCGACGGCTCCGACGACCCCTCGGGCGGCGTCCTCGACGGCGCGCCGGACGTGATCGCCCTCGGCTCCGCGCACCGGCCGCGGTACGCGGAGCGCTCCGGCGTCACGAGCGTCCGGTGGGGGTCCGGGAGCCGCCCGTAGGCCGGACGGGGGGTGCCCCCCGGCCGGTCTACTTGTCGACCATCCGGTCGAACGTGGTGGTGGTGTGCCGCAGCTGGGCCTTCAGCTCGTCGCCGACCCGCGGGGTCCTCGCGTCGCTCGGCACGAAGAGGATCGACACCTGCATGTGCGGGGGTTCCGCGAACCAGAGCTGCTTGTTGTCCAGGTAGAACGGCGACTGGTTGCGGTTCATGGTCGCGAGGCCCGCACGGGCGACGCCCTTGGCGCGCGGCATCATGCCGTGCAGCGCCTTCGGCGCCTCCAGGCCCACGCCGTGCGAGGTGCCGCCCGCCACGACGACGAGGTGGCCGTCGCCGCCGGTCTTCTGCTGGCGGTAGCCGAAGCGGTCGCCCTTGGACACGGGCGTCACGTCCAGGACCGCGCCCGTGTAGTGGGTGGCGCCGTGGTCGCCGAGCCACAGCCGGGTGCCGATGCGGGCCCGGAAGCGGGTCTGCGGGTACCGCTGCTGCAGCTGTGCGAGCTCCTCGGACTTCAGGTGGCTGACGAACATGGTGCGCAGCGGCAGGCGCTGCTGCTGCAGCCGGTCCATCCACTCGGCCACTTCCTGGACGGCGCTGGAGCCGTCCGTGCGGTCCAGCGGCAGGTGGATGGCGAAGCCCTCCAGGCGCACGTCCTCGATGGCGGCGTGCAGCTTGGGCAGGTCCTCCTCGCTGATGCCGTGCCGCTTCATGGAGCTCATGACCTCGACGACGACGCGGGCGCCGACCAGGCCGCGCACGCCCTCGACCGAGGAGACGGACCGGATGGCCCGGTCCGGCAGCGGCACCGGCTCCTCGCCCAGCCGGAAGGGGGTGAGCACCAGCAGGTCACCGCTGAAGAAGTCCTTGATCTTCGCCGCTTCGTAGGTGGTGCCGACGGCCAGGATGTCCGAGCCGAAGCGGGCGGCCTCGTCGGCCAGCCGCTCGTGGCCGAAGCCGTAGCCATTGCCCTTGCACACCGGGACGATGCCCGGGAACTGCTGGACGACGGTCTGCTGGTGCGCCCGCCAGCGCGCGGTTTCGACGTGGAGCGTGAGCGCCATGGCCGGTCCGGAACCTTTCCCTGTGCCTGCTGGATGCTGTGCGTGCTTAAGCGTCCGGGGCCGTGGGGCCCCGGAAGGAACGTCAGCGGCGCGACATGTACATGTCGAGGGCCTTGTGGAGCAGCTTGTTGAGCGGGAAGTCCCACTCGCCCAGGTACTCCGCGGCCTCGCCGCCCGTGCCGACCTTGAACTGGATGAGGCCGAAGAGGTGGTCGCTCTCGTCCAGGGAGTCGCCGATGCCGCGCAGGTCGTAGACGCCGGCGCCCAGGGCGTAGGCGTCGCGGAGCATCCGCCACTGCATGGCGTTGGAGGGCCGGACCTCGCGCTTGTGGTTGGCGGAGGCGCCGTAGGAGTACCAGACGTGCCCGCCGACGATCAGCATCGTGGCCGCGGCGACGGCCTCGCCCTCGTGCACCGCGAAGTACAGCCGCATGCGGTTGGGGTCCTCGGTGTTGAGGGCCGTCCACATGCGCTGGAAGTAGCTCAGCGGGCGCGGGCGGAACTTGTCGCGCTCGGCGGTGATCTCGTACAGGTGCTGCCAGGTGGGCAGGTCCTCGTAGCCGCCCTGGACCACCTCGACGCCGGCCTTCTCGGCCTTCTTGATGTTGCGGCGCCACAGCTGGTTGAAGTTCTTGTGGACGTCCTCGAGCGAGCGGTTCGCCAGGGGCACCTGGAAGACGTACCGCGGCTGGACGTCACCGAAGCCGGCGCCGCCGTCCTCGCCCTGCTGCCAGCCCATCCGGCGCAGCTGGTCGGCGACCTCGAAGGCGCGCGGCTCGATGAAGGTGGCCTCGACGTCGCGCAGGCGCTTGACGTCCGGGTCGGAGATGCCGCCCTTGATCGCGCCCGCGTCCCAGCGGCGGATGACCACCGGCGGGCCCATCTTCACGGAGAAGGCGCCCTGCTGCTTGAGGTGGGCGAGCATCGGCTCGAGCCAGTCCTTGAGGTTCGGCGCGAACCAGTTGATGACCGGGCCCTCGGGCAGGTAGGCGAGGTAGCGCTTGATCTTGGGCAGCTGGCGGTAGAGCACCAGGCCCGCGCCGACCATCTGCCCGGTCTTGTCGAACCAGCCCAGGCTCTCCGAGCGCCACTCCGCCTTGACATCGGCCCACGCCGGCACCTGCATGTGACTGGCCGCGGGCAGGCTCTGGATGTAAGCCAGATGCTGCTCTCGGCTGATTGTCCTCAGGGTCAGGCTCATGCGGGGCGCTCCTCGGCAGGTGTGTCCCCAGGGTCGGGGCTCCGGCTCTCGCGGCGAAGCCTACTGCGACAGGGACGCACACCGTTGGGGCGCCCGTTCGGGTGTACGGCCGGGCGGGCCCCGGGCTAACCGATGAGACCTCCGAACAGACCCCCGTGGGCCATGCCGAGGAAGAAGCCGAATGCGGACGCTCCCAGTCCGATGATCAGCAGGAAGCGCTCGCCCGTCGTGGCCGAGATGTACTGGCCGTAGGCACCGGTGAAGATGCCGGCCAGTCCGCTCCACGAGCTCAGCAGATGCAGGTTGTTGAAGGCCGAGGAAACGAAGGCCAGCAGTCCGAGCACCACCGTCACCGCGACGAAGGTGTTCTCTAGGGGATGCGGCTTGCCGTCGCTGTTGAGCACCGTATTGATCAGCGAGCGGGGGCGGCGTACTGCCTGGGTCATGGGGGCTACCTCCTCCTGAAGGCGACCGGCGCATTGTTGCGCCGGTCACACCCTGTCCGTCCAGATTGCGGGCCCGGACGGCTGGATTTCAACCGGAAGCCGGAGTGCGGGTACTCTGTACGGTCTGCACCGGTGTCTGCCCTGAACCAGCTTCGGTCCTCGGGGCCAACCCAGGGTCTTCCTGCTGATTCCGCTGATTGTCAGTGTCGGCCGATACCGTTGTTCACGCATCACGACCCTCCTGCCACGGAACGACCGTGGCCGCTGAGTCCAAAGGAGGTGGGTTCCACATGCGTCACTACGAGGTGATGGTCATCCTCGACCCCGATCTCGAGGAGCGCGCTGTCTCCCCGCTGATCGAGAACTTCCTCTCCGTCGTCCGTGAGGGCAACGGAAAGGTCGAGAAGGTCGACACCTGGGGCCGTCGTCGTCTCGCGTACGAGATCAAGAAGAAGCCCGAGGGCATCTACTCGGTCATCGACCTGCAGGCCACGCCTGCGGTCGTCAAGGAGCTCGACCGCCAGATGAACCTGAACGAGTCGGTCCTCCGGACCAAGGTCCTCCGTCCCGAGACCCACTGAACCCCAGCGGTTCAGAGGTAATCGGGCTGTAGCTCAACGAGCAGCAAGCAGCCAGCAGCACACCCGCCGAGAGGTTCATCCATGGCAGGCGAGACCGTCATCACGGTCGTCGGCAATCTCGTCGACGACCCCGAGCTGCGCTTCACCCCGTCCGGTGCGGCGGTCGCGAAGTTCCGCGTCGCGTCCACTCCCCGCACCTTCGACCGCCAGACCAACGAGTGGAAGGACGGCGAGAGCCTCTTCCTCACGTGCTCGGTGTGGCGGCAGGCGGCGGAGAACGTCGCCGAGTCGCTCCAGCGCGGCATGCGCGTCATCGTGCAGGGCCGTCTGAAGCAGCGGTCCTACGAGGACCGCGAGGGCGTCAAGCGCACGGTCTACGAGCTCGACGTCGAAGAGGTCGGCGCCAGCCTGAAGAACGCCACGGCGAAGGTCACCAAGACCGCGGGTCGCGGTGGCCAGGGTGGCTACGGCGGTGGCCAGCAGCAGGGCGGCTGGGGCGGTGGCCCCGGCGGTCAGCAGCAGCAGGGCGGCGGCGCTCCCGCCGACGACCCCTGGGCCACCAGCGCGCCGTCCGGCGGCCAGCAGGGCGGCGGCGGAGGCGGCTGGGGCGGCGGCTCCGGCAACTCCGGCGGCTACTCGGACGAGCCGCCCTTCTAAGGGCGAGCAGCACACAAACTTCTTGATCACACAGGAGAGAGACAATGGCGAAGCCCCCGCCGCGCAAGCCTAAGAAGAAGGTCTGCGCTTTCTGCAAGGACAAGACCGCTTACGTGGACTACAAGGACACGAACATGCTGCGGAAGTTCATTTCCGACCGCGGCAAGATCCGTGCCCGTCGCGTGACCGGCAACTGCACCCAGCACCAGCGTGACGTCGCCACGGCCGTGAAGAACAGCCGTGAGATGGCGCTGCTGCCCTACACCTCGTCCGCGCGATAAGGGAAGGGTGACCAACTAATGAAGATCATCCTCACCCACGAGGTCTCCGGCCTCGGCACCGCCGGTGACGTCGTCGACGTCAAGGACGGCTACGCCCGCAACTACCTGGTCCCGCGCGGTTTCGCGATCCGCTGGACCAAGGGTGGCGAGCAGGACGTCGCTCAGATCCGCCGCGCTCGCAAGATCCGCGAGATCGCCACGATCGAGCAGGCCAACGAGGTCAAGGGTCAGCTGGAGGGCCTCAAGGTCCGCCTGGCCACCCGCTCCGGCGAGGCCGGCCGCCTGTTCGGCTCCGTGACCCAGGCCGACGTCGCTGCCGCGATCAAGGCTGCCGGTGGCCCGGACGTCGACAAGCGCCGCGTCGAGGTGGGCTCGCCCATCAAGACCCTGGGCGCCCACCAGGTCTCCGTGCGTCTGCACGCCGACGTCGTTGCCAAGCTCGGCATCGAGGTCGTCGCTGCCTGATCACCCACCGGTGATCGGTAGAGCCTGAAGGAGGGCCGTACCCCTGCGGGGGTGCGGCCCTTCTGCCGTTACGTTTCTTCGGCTGTGCTTTCCTGGCTGCGCTTCCCGGCTGTGCTTCCTGATCGCGCTTCCTGGCCGCGCGTCCTCAGCAGGTGCGTTTCTTCGACAGCAGGTACGTTTCTTCAGCGCGTCGCGCCGGTGACTATCCAGCGTCCTGACCGCGCCCGGAGCCACACGGTCACCATCCGGACCGTCATCATCAGCGTCATCGCCCACCACAGGGCCGTCACTCCGCCGCCGAGCGCGGGGACGAGCAGGGCGGCGGGGGCGAAGGCGGCGAGGACCAGGAGCATGGCCCAGGCCAGGTAGGTGCCGTCCCCGGCGCCCATCAGCACCCCGTCCAGGACGAAGACCACCCCGGCGACCGGCTGGGACAGGGCGACCACCAGCAGGGCCGGCAGCAGGGCGTCCCGGACGGTGCCGTCGGAGGTGAAGAGCGGGATGAACAGCGGCCGCGCGGCCACCACCAGCACCCCCAGCACCGCGCCGGAGACGATGCCCCACTGCACCATGCGCCGGCAGGCCGCCCGAGCTCCGTCCGCGTCCCCCGCGCCCAGGTAGCGCCCGATGATCGCCTGGCCGGCGATGGCTATGGCGTCGAGGGCGAAGGCCAGCAGGCTCCACAGGCTGAGCACGATCTGGTGCGCGGCGACCTGGGTGTCGCCGAGCCGGGCCGCGACGGCCGTGGCGATCACGAGGACCGCGCGCAGCGAGAGCGTGCGGACGAGCAGCGGGACGCCGGCCCGGGCGCAGGCCCGGATGCCCGCGGCGTCGGGCCGCAGGGAGGCGTCGTGGCGGCGGGCGCCCCGGAGGACCACGGCGAGGTAGACGGCGGTCATGGCCCACTGGGCGATGACCGTGCCCCAGGCGGAGCCGGCGATGCCGAGGCCCGTGCCGTAGACGAGGGCGGCGTTGAGGGCGCCGTTGAGGGCGAAGCCGCCCACGGCCACGTAGAGCGGCGTGCGGGTGTCCTGCAGGCCGCGCAGGACGCCGGTGGCGGCGAGGACGATGAGCATGGCCGGCATGCCGAGCGAGCTGATCCGCAGGTACGTCGTGGCGTGCGGGGCGGCGGTCGGGGAGGCGCCGAGGAAGTCGACGACCGCGGGGGCTGCGGGCAGGACGGCTGCCACGAGGGCCGCGCCGAGGATCGTGGCGAGCCAGATGCCGTCCATGCCCTGGCGTATCGCGCCCTTGAGGTCGCCCGCGCCGACGCGCCGGGAGACGGCCGCGGTGGTGGCGTAGGCGAGGAAGACGAAGACGCCGGCGGCTGTGGTGAGCAGGGCCGCCGCGATGCCGAGCCCGGCGAGCTCGGGCGTGCCGAGGTGGCCGACGATGGCGCTGTCGGCCATGACGAAGAGGGGCTCCGCGACGAGGGCGCCGAAGGCGGGCACGGCCAGCGAGAGGATCTCGCGGTCGTGCCGGCGGGCGGTGCGCGGTGCGCGCGCGGGAGCCTGGGTCATGTCCCCAACCTAATCTTCCACAGGTAATCGGTGCAACTGCTTCGGACCCCTTACATTGGGGCGCTCGGGCCGATCTTCTCTGCGCCGTTTGTCGTGATCTCCGGCGGCGGGCGAAAGTTTTTCTCCTCAACAGCCGGTGGATGGTGAAACCGCAGGTCAGAGGTGTGCGCTGAGAGGGGCTGTGGGTTTGTCCACAGCGGTTTCCCCCGCCCCGTACACAGGATCCACGGAGTTCTCCACAGGATGGGGCCCGTCATCCACACGGCCTGTGGATAACCAGATTGGCTGACGGTGCCCGCGGGCCTACCGTGGACCGGCGGCCGCCGCCTGTTCCGGAGCCCGAAGGGCCCCGGCGGACCCGACGGGACCGCCTTGAACTCGACGCGCCGGAAGCGGAGTCGGGCGGCCTGTTTGTCAGAGCCGTGCCGTAAGAAAGAACAGCACGGCAAGGTCCGCTTCGCGGACGGGAGGAGGTGGCGGGATGAGCATCCCCGAGCCCATGGACGACCCCTGGGCGGATGCGGGTCCCGGCGACCGACTCCCCGTCTCCCGTCCCCGCCGCGGCGACGGCCCGGGGCGCGGCGAGCGCCACGACCGCGGAGCGGAGGACGGCTCCTGGTCCCGCGGCAACGGCGGCCAGGGCCGGCCGGAGGCCGCGGGCTTCGAGCGCGTCCCGCCGCAGGACCTGGATGCCGAGCAGTCCGTCCTCGGCGGCATGCTGCTGTCCAAGGACGCCATCGCCGACGTCGTCGAGGTCCTCAAGGGCCACGACTTCTACCGCCCGGCGCACGAGACGATCTACCAGGCCATCCTCGACCTCTACGCCAAGGGCGAGCCGGCCGACCCGATCACGGTCGCCGCCGAGCTCACCAAGCGCGGTGAGATCACCCGCGTCGGCGGTGCGCCGTACCTGCACTCCCTGGTGCAGACGGTCCCCACCGCGGCCAACGCCGAGTACTACGCCGAGATCGTCCACGAGCGCGCCGTGCTGCGCCGCCTGGTCGAGGCCGGCACCCGCATCACCCAGATGGGATACGCGGCCGACGGCGACGTGGACGACATCGTCAACAAGGCCCAGGCCGAGGTCTACGCCGTCACCGAGCAGCGCACCAGCGAGGACTACCTCCCCCTCGGCGACATCATGGAGGGCGCGCTCGACGAGATCGAGGCGATCGGCTCGCGCAGCGGCGAGATGACCGGCGTCCCCACGGGCTTCACCGACCTCGACGCCCTGACGAACGGCCTGCACCCCGGCCAGATGATCGTCATCGCGGCCCGTCCCGCCATGGGTAAGTCCACCCTGGCCCTGGATTTCGCCCGCGCCTGCTCGATCAAGCACAACATGGCCAGCGTGATCTTCTCGCTCGAAATGGGGCGCAACGAGATCGCGATGCGCCTGCTGTCCGCGGAGGCCCGCGTGGCCCTGCACCACATGCGCTCGGGCTCCATGACGGACGAGGACTGGACGCGGCTCGCGCGCCGCATGCCGGACGTCTCCCAGGCCCCGCTGTTCATCGACGACTCGCCGAACCTGTCGATGATGGAGATCCGCGCCAAGTGCCGCCGCCTGAAGCAGCGCAGCGACATCAAGCTCGTCATCATCGACTACCTGCAGCTGATGCAGGCCGGCGGCTCCAAGCGCGCCGAGAGCCGTCAGCAGGAGGTCTCGGACATGTCGCGAAACCTCAAGCTGCTGGCCAAGGAGCTGGAGCTGCCGGTCATCGCGCTGTCACAGCTGAACCGTGGCCCCGAGCAGCGTACGGACAAGAAGCCGATGGTCTCCGACCTGCGTGAGTCCGGCTCCATCGAGCAGGACGCGGACATGGTCATCCTGCTCCACCGCGAGGACGCCTACGAGAAGGAGTCGCCCCGCGCGGGCGAGGCGGACATCATCGTCGGCAAGCACCGTAACGGTCCGACGGCCACGATCACGGTGGCCTTCCAGGGCCACTACTCGCGCTTCGTGGACATGGCGCAGACCTGATCAGGCCCGGTCCGGGGTCCGGTCCGGGCAGGTCCGGTCAGGAGAGCTGATGACCGGGCCTGCCGGGCAGGCCTGATCAGCCCAGGTCGGCGGCGAGGTCGCGGAGCAGGCGGGCCTTGGAGCGGGCGCCCACGAGGGTCGTCACGCGCTCGCCCGCGCGGAAGAGGACGAGGGTCGGCATGGACAGGACCCCGTAGGCGGCCTGTGTCCGCGGGCTGGTGTCCACGTCCAGCCGGACGATCTTGAGGCGTCCCGCCTCCTCCGCCGCCAGTTCGGCGAGTACGGGCTCGATCATGCGGCAGGGCGGGCACCAGGAGGCGGTGAAGTCGACGAGGACGGGCAGCTGCTCGGCGAGGACCTCGGCGGCGAAGGTGTCGTCGGTGACCGTCGCGACAGGCGTGGCCGGGGCGTTCGTGGCAGTGGTCATGGCGTGCCGGTTTCCGGTCATGGCGTGCCGGTTTCCCTTCCGTGTTCGGGTGGTGAAGCCTCGTGTCCGGGCGCTGGAGCCTCGTGTCCGGGCGGTGGGGCGAAGGCGCACAGCGGCGGCGGGCCGCCGGGGACGTCGGCCGCGGCCTCCAGTTCGGCGCGGGCGAGCTGGCCGCCCACTTCGGCCCGGATCCGCTGCAGGTCCGCGATGCACTCGTCCAGCTCCGCGAGCTTGCGGCGGTAGACGTCGAGGGAGGCGGGGCAGGAGTCGCCGGCCGGATGCCCGGCGCGCAGGCAGTCCACGAACGGGCGGGTCTCCTCCAGGCCGAAGCCGAAGTCCTGCAGCGTGCGGATCTGCTGGAGCAGCCGCAGGTCTCCGTCGTCGTAGGTGCGGTAGCCGTTGCCCGTGCGGCGGGCGGGCAGGAGCCCGAGTTCCTCGTAGTGCCGCAGCGTGCGGGTGGTGGTGCCCGCCTGCCGGGCCAGTTCCCCGATGCGCATGGCCATGACCGTAAACCTTCACGCTGACGTCAAGTCCAGGGGCGGGACGCTGGTTAGGGTGCGGACATGATCGACACTCCGTACGAAGACGCTGATCTGTTGCCGGCCACCCGCCGCGCGCTCCTCCACCGCCTCGCCACCGGCCAGGCCGAGGGGCGGGCGCCGTCGATGGTGGGGGCGGTGATGCGGGACGGTCACCTGGTGTGGAGCTCGGGCCGCGGTGAACTCCCCGGCGGTGCACGGGCCGAGGACGTCCAGTACCGCATCGGTTCGATCACCAAGACGTTCGTCGCCGTGCTGGTGATGCGGCTGCGCGACGAGGGGCTGCTGAAGCTGGAAGACAGGCTCGGCGCGTACCTCGACGTCCCGGCGGGCGGCGAGGCGACCATCGCCCAGCTCCTGTCGCACACCTCGGGACTCGCTGCGGAGGCGCGCGGGCCGTGGTGGGAGCGCACGGACGGCGCGCTGCGCCCCGAGCTCGGCGATCTCTTCGGCGACCGTCCCCGGCTCCACACCCCCGGGCGGCTGCACCACTACTCCAACCCCGGCTACGCGCTGCTCGGCGCGCTCGTCGAACGGCTCCGGGGGGAGAGCTGGTACGCGGTGCTGCGCCGCGAGGTGCTCGAACCGCTCGGCATGGACCGGACGACGCTCGTGCCCGTCGCGCCCCACGCGGACGGCTGGGCCGTGCACCCTTGGGCCGACGTCCTCCTCTCCGAGCCCGCCGTGGACACCGGGCGGATGGCGCCGGCGGGTCAGCTCTGGTCGACGGCAGCCGACCTGTGCCGGTTCGCGGCCTTCCTGCTGAACGGGGACGAGCGGGTGCTCGCGGCGCGGACGCTCGCCGAGATGCGCGCCCCGGAGGGCGGCCCGAAGGACCAGGGATGGACCACCGGATACGGTCTCGGCCTGCAGGTGGTGCAGCGGGACGGCCGGACGCTCGTGGGGCACATGGGCACCATGCCGGGCTTCGTGGCGATGCTGCTCGCGAGCCCGCGGGACGGGCTGGCGGGCGTGGCGCTCGCCAACCGCACCTCCTGCTTCGAGGCCGGGGGCGTCGCGGCGGACCTGCTGACGACGGTCGCCGATCTCGAACCGCGCCTCCCCGCGCCCTGGCGTCCCCTCACGGAGGTGAAGGACGAGCACCTGGAGCTGACCGGCCCCTGGTACTGGGGTGCGGCACCGTTCTCCCTGCGGCTGGAGGCCGGCGGGGCCCTGGAGCTCTCCCCGCTCGGCGCGGGCGGGCGCGCCGCGCGCTTCCGCCCGGAGGCGGACGGCACGTGGACGGGGCTCGACGGCTACTACGCGGGAGAGACGCTGACGGCCGTACGCAGTACGGCAGGGGGCCGGGTGACCCACCTCGACCTCGGCACGTTCGTCTTCACCCGCGAACCGTACGAGGCGGGGGCCCCGGTGCCGGGAGGCGTGGACGCCGAGGGCTGGCGGGCGGCGGGGCCCGGAGCCGGGGCCGGGGATGAAGCCGGGGCCGGGGACGAAGCTGGGGGGACGCCGGAGGAGACGGTGCCGGTCCGATAATCCCTCCGGCCCTGTGGATGACGGTCGGCACGCAACCGGTCACGGACGTAGGGTCAGGGGGAGATTGGCGGGCGCCGGACAGCCGGCGCGACACCCGGAAGGCACTGGCACCGTGACTGCGAACACCGCACCGGACGCACCGGACCTGCTCGACCTCGCGCCGCTGGGCGCCGGTCACTTCGCGCGCATCGAGGACAAGATCGCGTCGCTGATGCGCACGCGCGAGACGGTCGTCACGATGCAGGGAGAGGCGCTGCTGCCGCTGGAGGCCGCGATCCGCTCGGCCGTCCGGCCCGGCAGCACCGCTCTCAACATCATCACCGGCCCGTACGGCGAGACGTTCGGCGGCTGGCTGCGCTCCTGCGGCGCCGAGGTGATCACGATCTCGGCGCCGTTCAGCGGCGCGGTCGGCGCCGATCAGGTCGCGGAGGCGCTGCGCGCGCACCCCGGGATCGACTTCGTCAGCCTGGTGCACGCCGAGGCGGCCACGGGCAACACCAACCCCGTGGCCGCGATCGGCGAGGTCGTGCGCGCGCACGGCGCGCTGCTGATGCTGGACGCGGTCGCGTCCGTCGGCGCCGAGCCGCTCCTCACCGACGAGTGGGGCGTCGACCTGTGCGTCATCGGCGGCCAGAAGGCCATGGCGGGGCCGGCCGGCGTCTCCGTCGTGTCGGTCAGCGCCCGCGCCTGGGAGCGCATCGCCGCCAACGAGCAGGCGCCGCGCCGCTCGTACCTCTCCCTGCTGGACTGGAAGGAGCGCTGGATCGACGGCGGCCGCACGGCCCTGCCGCACGCCCCGGCGCAGCTGGAGATGCTGGCCCTGGAGCAGGCCGTCGATCGCATCGAGGAGGACGGCCTGGAAGCCGTCATGGCCCGCCACCGCGCCGCTGCCGCCGCCACGCGCGCCGGCGTCCGCGTCCTGGGCGGCCTGACCCCGTACGTCGTCCGTGACGAGGACGCGGCCCCGGTCGCCACCACCCTGCGCGCCCCCGACGGCAAGGACGCCCGCGATGTGGTGGCCGCTGCCCTGGCGGCCGACGCCTCCGTGCCCGTCCAGGCGGCGGCCGGGCCGCTGGCCAAGGAGATGATCCGCGTCAACCACTACGGCCTCGACGCGGACCGCGAGGTCGTCCTGGCCTCGCTGGCCGCGCTCGGGGAGGGCCTGCGCGCGCTGGGCGTCCCGGTCGCGGACGAGGCGGCGGCCCTGACCGCGGCGGGGAAGGCGTGGGACGAGGTGATCCCGGGCTGACCCCGGTTCTTCGGCGCGCCCCAGGGCCGCTGCCGGTGCTGCACGCACCGGCAGCGGCCCTTTTTGCGCTCCTCCCCCTTCCTCCCTTCCTCCCTCCCTTTATTTCGCGCTTCTCCCTCCGCTCTCCGCTTTCCGCGTTCCTCCCCTCACCCATTCCTCCCTCTTCTTTTGATTTGCCCTGATATGGCGTGTCGCGCCCCTCGTTCACACGCCCGGATAAAATCGGAACTGGCAACCCGTTTCGATTCCCGGCCTCCGGAGGCGTATTCGCATGGCAGAGCGCAGACTCTCTTCGCTGCCTCCGCAGGCCTCCGCGTTCCTGCGCTCGGACGCCCGGCGCAATCGTGCGCTGGTCCTCCAGGCGGCCCGATCCGCCTTTGAGGAAGCCGGGTTGGCGGTGCCGCTCGGCGAGATCGCGCGCCGCGCGGGCGTCGGCACGGGCACGGTCTACCGCCATTTCCCGTCCAAAGAAGCCCTGTTCAGGGCGGCGGTCAGCGACAGGATCGCGCTTTTCACGGAAACGGCACGGGAGTTGGCGCATGCGGATGACCCCGGCGCGGTCTTCTATCGCTACCTTTCGGCGGTCATACGGCTGACCGTGCGGAACAAGGCGCTGTGCGACGCCCTGGAGGGTCGCTTCGAGGCCTCTCCGGGCGTCGAGGAGGCGTTCCGGGAGGCCCTCGCCGTCCTGCTGCGGCGGGCCCAACAGGCCGGCGCCGTACGGAAGGACGTGACCATCGACGACCTGATGGCCCTGCTCATGGGCTGTCTGTCGATGGAGCAGCGGCGCGGCCCGGGCGTGGCGCAGGGGAGGATGACGGCCCTGGCGTGCGACAGCCTCCGTCCGGGCCGCCGCGTAACGAAACTGCCCGCGAATTCGCCCGCCGGGCGTAACGAAACGCAGTGCGGGGTGTGCGGAGGCGCGGTGGCCCCCGCGCGTACGGGGCGTCCCGCCCGGTACTGCGGTGCGGCCTGCCGGCAGAAGGCGCACCGGGAGCGGGCCAGGGCCCGCGCGTAGGGCCCCCGGCCGGCCCTTCCGGGCGGCCAGGGGCCCGTGTCGAAGCGAGGGGCGCTGTTACGAGGCGGGAACGAGCGACTCGACGGCCGTGACGAGCGGGGCCAGGTCCTCGCGCTTGGAGGCCTCGTCGAGGGCCTCGCGCAGGGCGGTGTCGTTCGTCGGCCGGGCCTGTTCGAGCAGGGCGAGGCCCGCTTCCGTGACGTCGGTGTAGATGCCGCGGCGGTCGGTGAGGCAGAGGTAGCGGGTCAGCAGACCGCGGTCCTCCAGGCGGTTGACCAGGCGCGTCGTCGCGCTCTGGCTGAGCACGACGGCCTCGGCGACCTCGTTCATGCGCAGGTGGCCGCCCTCGCCGCTGTGCTGCCTGCTGAGCACGTCGAGCACGGAGAACTCGCGCACGCTCAGGCCGTGCGCGGCCTGCAGCGCCCGCTCGATGTGCGCCTCGATCCGGCCGTGCAGGGCGGACAGCGCGCACCAGCCCTGCGAAAGGCCGAGCAGAGCGGGGTCCGGGGTGCGGGACATGGGGCCCTCCTTCTGACCGCACACGCGTGTCGTCATCGACCAGGGTATCTCCCGCCCGCAATAGCCCGCGCTTGCAAGTATCGGCGTCAACAATTATTGTCTACGCCGGTAAGGGTCGATCGCAACGAGATCGGCACCGCCCGGGATCCCTCCGCCGGACCAGATCCCCCACCCCTCCCCGAAGGACCCCCGTCATGCCCCTCGCACTGCTGGCGCTCGCCATCGGCGCCTTCGGTATCGGCACCACCGAATTCGTCACCTCGGGCCTGCTCCCGGAGATCGCGGACGAGTTCGGCGTCTCCATCCCGACCGCCGGCTACCTGACGACCGGCTACGCCCTCGGCGTCCTGATCGGGGCCCCGATCCTCGCGATCCTCGGCAGCCGCGTGCCGCGCAAGGCGATGCTCATGGCCCTGATGGGCCTGTTCGTCGCCGGCAACGCGCTCTCGGCCGCCGCCCCCGTCTTCTCGGTGATGCTGGCCGGGCGGGTGGTCGCCTCGTTCGCGCACGGCGCGTTCTTCGGCATCGGTGCGATCGTCGCCGCCGGACTCGTCGCCCCGGAGAAGAAGGCGGCCGCGATCTCGATGATGTTCACGGGGCTGACGGTGGCCAACGTGGTGGGCGTGCCGATGGGCACGATGGTCGGCCAGAGCGCCGGCTGGCGGCTCACGTTCTTCCTCATCGCCGGACTGGGCGTGCTCGCCGTCCTCGGCATCGCCGCGCTCGTCCCGCGGCAGCCCCGCCCCGAACAGGCCCGGATCGGCGGCGAACTGGCCGCCTTCCGCAACCCCCAGGTCCTGCTCGCGATGGCGATGACCGTCCTCGGCTTCGGCGGCGTCTTCACCATGACCACCTACTTCACGCCGATGATGACCGACGCCGCGGGCTTCGCCTCCTCCTCCGTCACCTGGCTCCTCGTCCTCTTCGGCCTGGGCATGGTGGCCGGCAACCTCGTCGGCGGCCGGTACGCCGACCGCGCGCTGATGCCCATGCTGCTCACCGCCCTCGCCGGCCTCGCGACCGTCCTCGCGCTGCTGCCGCTCGCCGCCCACAACAAGATCGCCACGGTGATCGCCGTCCCGCTGATCGGGGCGACGGGCTTCGCGACGGTCCCGCCGCTGCAGAAGCGCGTCCTGGACCAGGCCGCGGACGCCCCCACCCTCGCCTCCGCCGCCAACATCGGCGCCTTCAACCTGGGCAACGCGATCGCCGCCTGGCTCGGCGGCCTCGTGATCTCCGCCGGCTTCGGCTACACGGCGCCCAACTGGGTGGGCGCGGCCATGGCAGCCTCCGCGCTCCTCCTGGCCCTCGTCTCCCGCGCGCTGGAGCGCCGTACGGGAGCCCGGGGCGGCGCGGGCGCGGCCGGCGCGCGGGGCGGGCGCGTCGTGGCGCGGCAGGAGTCCGCGCCGGAGCGGCAGTACTCGTAACGGCAGTACTGGTAACTGCCGCGGGCGCCGCACCGATGCCGCTTCGCACCCGTACCGCTTCACCGCAGCACCACGCATCACAGCACCACGTACCGCTTCACCAGGCACAGCTTCGCCAAGCACCACAGCACCGAGCACCACAGCGCTACAGCACCACGCACCACTAGGAGAACCCCATGACCACGTCCGCCACCGCCACCCCCGTCCTCCCCCTCACCACGGACGACGCCGACGCGCTCGTCGCCGCCGCCCGCCGGGCCGCGGACGAGCAGGGCGTACGGATCGCCGTGACCGTCCTCGACGCCGGCGGTCACCTGCTGGCCTTCCGCCGGGACGACCGCGCCGTGCTGATCGCGGGGGAGACCAGCACGCGCAAGGCGTTCACCGCGCTGCAGCTGGACGCGCCGACGGCGGACCTGGTCGACGCCGTCCGGCCCGACGGGCTCTTCCACACCCTGCCCACGGCCCTGGACCGCCCGTTGCTCTTCATCGCCGGGGGAGTGCCGCTGCACCGCGACGGCCGGCTCGTCGGTGCCGTCGGCGTGGGCGGCGGCGCGCCGGACCAGGACCACGGCATCGCCCTGACCGCGATCAAGGAGGTGCTGGGCGGCTGACGCCCCGCACCGGCCGTGCACCGCGGGCAGCACCGGCCTGCTAGCCCGGACACCAGCCCGGACACCACCCCCGGCAACGGCCCGGCACCGGCCACGCGCTATTCGCGTGTCCTCCGGTGCCGGGCCGCTTACGCTCGGGGACCGTGAGCAGACTGCATTTGTTCGACATGGACGGGACCCTGATGCACGGGTCCGCGGCGGCGATCGAGATATCCCGGCAGCTCGGGGTCGAGCGGGAGATCGCCGAACTGGAAAGGGCCTTCGCGGCCCGCGAGCTCGACCCGCCGCGCTTCGCCGAACTCGCCTGCGCGCTGTGGCGGGAACTCACCGAGGAACAGGTCGCCGCGGCCTTCGACGGGGCGCCCTGGATGGCCGGAATCCGCGACGTGTGGGCGGAGATCCGGGCCCGCGGCGAGCGGTGCGCCGTGATTTCGCTGTCGCCCGGCTTCTTCGTGGAACGCCTGCTGACCTGGGGCGCCGACGCGGCCCACGGCTCGCTCTGGCCCGCGGTGCCGTTCCGGGACCCGGTGGACCCCGCGGGGATCCTCGACGCCGGGGCGAAGGTGCGGATCGCCGACGCGCTCTGCGCGGAATTCGGCCTGACCCGCGCCGACTGCGTGGCCTACGGGGACTCGATGTCCGACGCCGAGCTGTTCTCTGCGGTCCCGGTTTCCGTGGCGGTGAACGCGGACCACCACGTACGGGATATCGCCGTCCACGCATATACCGGCCGGGACCTCAGAGAAGCGTACGAACTCGTCGGCTCCACCTCGTAGCCCGATAGGGTCAACGTCCGTCCACGGAAAGGGCTTTGGTCCGGGATAACCGTCCCAGGGGTCTGTTTTCCTGGGTGGGGGAGTGGCCGATCCTAGCCTCAACGGGGGCCGTACCACTCGCACTTCCCGTGATTCGCGCGAGGCCGCGCAGAAGATGGCATGCTGCGCAGCCTGAACAGCGACCCATGAGCAGAGCGGGGAAATGCGAACACTTTCCGGCTAGGACGGAAGTGCGAGGACGGACCGAGAGATGTTCGAGGCGAGACGATGAAGGACGCTGCGACCAGGTCGGCCGACGGCGGCGCGCACGGCAGAGGAAGCGACCGGGGCTGGTTCACCCCGACGCAGCCGCCGGACGGAGCCGGGGCCCCCGCCCCGGACGGGCACAGCAGGCCACGGGAGGGCAGCCCGCCGCCGGGGCAGGGGGCGGCGGAAGCCGCGCGGCCCGCGGCACGCCTTGTCGAGCAGCTGCTCGGACAGGTCGCGCAGCGCCCGCGCCGCCGCGACCTCCTCGCCGACGCGCTGCTGGGAGGGGTCGGCGGG
>NZ_PXWG01000120.1 GCF_003011965.1 Streptosporangium nondiastaticum | reverse complement strand
TCCGCCGTACCCCCGAGACGGCGGAACGGCTCAGGCCTGAGCTCGTACTGCCTGTTCCTCCGCGTCCGCGAGCCAGAAGTACACCGGCGGCAAGGCAAGTTCGATCACCATCAGCACGATCTGGAAGCCGTGCGGCCGTCCCTCTGCTGCGAGGGAAAGCAGCCGGCTGAGCCCGCCCAGCAGGAACACCCCGGCCAGTAGGCGCACCGTCACCGCGGGGATCGGCGTCTGCCGGACCGCCCGCAGCCAGGCCAGCCCGTAGCCGGCGAAGACCGCACCCATGAACCGGCCGAAGCTGTCGACCGTCGCGCCTGCGTCCTCGGCGCCCGGAATCGCCGCGTTCCCCGCTGCCGCGTGGTACAGCACGATGGCCACGCATGCGATCCCCATCGACCATGCGAGTACCCGCAGAGTCCTGGCCATGATCTCGGCTCACCGCCCCCCACTTAGTGGACACGTGTCTACTAGCGTGCTGCCGTTAGTAGACGTGTGTCAAGTAGCCTTCTGTCATGCCGCCACGCCAGCGCCTCACCCCCGCCGACCGCCGTGCCCAGCTCCTCGCCGTCGGCGCGCGGCTCTTCGCCGCTCGCCCTTACGAAGAGGTGCTGATGGAGGACATCGCTGCACAGGCAGGCGTGTCCCGCGCACTGCTCTACCGGCACTTCCCCGGCAAACGCGAACTCTTCGCCGCGATCTACCAGCAGGCAGCCGACCAACTACTTGCCAAGAGCCGGTTCGATGCCGCCGGCGGCCTCGTCGAGCAGCTCGTGGAGGGCATGGACGCCCACCTCGACTACTTCATTGCGAACCGCAACACCATCCTCGCCGGCAACCGCGTCCTCGCCGGCGACCCCGTCATCCAGACGATCATCGCGAACGAACTCGACGTCATCCGCACCCGCCTGCTGAGCGTTCTGCCCCTCACTGATGACACCGCCCGACAGGCCGTCTCCCAAGTCCTCAAGAGCTGGCTGGTCTTCGTCCGGGTGCTCGTCGTCGACTGGCTGGCCGACGAAACCTGCACCCGCACCGAACTCCGCGACGTGTGCGTCGGCTCCGTCCTCGGCGCCATCCGCCCGCTCCTCGCCGCCGGCCCCGCACCCCGGTAGTGGCATCCGAGACACGCGTGGAGCTGTTTCGGTGTCAACCTCTGTCAGGCTGGCGCCGACGGCCCAACACGCTTGTTCCAGAGGTCCCATGACCTGCTCCCTGCCGCGTGTGCAGGGACGAACCCGACCGCGAACCCCTCTCCGGCGAACCCAACGACTGCGTCCCGCGTATGCGGGGATGGCCCTGGTCATGGTCCAGCTTGCGCACACCCTTGTCTTGGAGAACGTCTTCTTCACCTGGCATCGCGCGGGTAAGGGCATGCACGTCATCGTCAAGGAGAGTCAAGCTCTGCCCGAGGTGCTGCGCCTGTCCGATCCCGGCGTGGCGAAGATGCCCGAGTTCGCGCAGCTGTTCAGTCTCGGAGCGGGCAAGAGGAGGATCTGCGTCGACCTGGACGCCCACCGGTTCCCTGGGCGGCGTTTCGTTGTCATGGGCCGCTTCGGGTCTTCTCGTGTGCGTGTGTATGCGGCTTCAGTGCTTTGACGTGGCAATGTCAGAATATTGATCACGGGTGACCGTCGGCCCGAGCAGTCCCCGCAGCCCCGGGATGCCTCGCCTCCTGAGCCTGTCGACGCCCCGGAGCCGACGAAGGCGCCGGATAGGGATTCCGGTACGGGCCCGGCGGATGCGCCGGAACCCGTCGGCTCGCGCGATACGGGCGCAGAGCAGGTGGACGATGTCCGGAGCCGGTGGCTGCGAAGGAAGTCGGCAGTGCGCCGGAGAGCAGTGACGACGCCCCGGAACCGGAGTCCGAGCAGCTCGGCGTTGGAGGAGCGGGCTGAGGTGCCGGACGCCGTCCCTTCGGGTCAGGTGGAAGGCCCGGTCGATGCCCCGGAGTTCGGTGATGGGCCCGCGAGCGACGGTTCGGGGGACGAGGCTCCCGAACCGTGGGAGGCTCCGTCCTCCAATAGCACGATGGGACACCAGTACTCGTCCTTCCACGGCGACGAAACTCCGCTGCCGCGCGGTGCCGACGACCTCTCGCACGCCATGCGGTCCGACTACATCCCCCGGACCACCCCAAGTCGAGAGTTCCGGCGTCTCCTGAGAAACCCGGCGACATCTTGCTCTTGACCGGCGACCATGCGTACCTCGAGCCGGACCTGACCACGATCGGGTATGACCAGATGACCCAGCTGCACCGGGAGATGACAGCCCGGATCGAAGGTCACCACGACATCATCGTGCACGGTAACGATAGGGGCCTCTTCATGCCCGGCAGGAAGAACGCTGCGGGGGTGGACTTCCCGCCGGGTGAAGTGAGTGCGGGTCACATAGCCGAGGCGATTCGGAACAACCCCAGCTACAACGGTGGACCGATCAGGCTCATCTCTTGCCACACCGGAGTCCTCAAGGAGGTTGCAGTGGGCATTCCCACCGCCCAGGCGCTGGCGAATGAGATGCAGATTCCGGTGACGGCGCCGACGCACGAGGTGGGTATCTATCCGTCCCGTGGCAAGGGTCAGGAACCGGAGGTGCAGAATGGTGGCTACTGGCGGACTTTCCTTCCCCTTTTTGACTGACACCCCCACTGCCGCCTCGGCTGCCCCAGCGACAGGAACTGCCCATGAAGGTCCTCGGTTTCCATGAAGAGACCTGGCCCGCAACCGCCGGCTCCGTGGGCAGCATCCGTGATGCCGTGACGGATACGCCCAGCCCCGACGAGCAGGAGATCGTGGCCTACCTGCGCGGCGGGCACGTGCTCTTCGCGTCCATGGGCGTGGTGGATGATGTGCTGGGGTCGGGCGAGACCATCGTTGGTGGTGGATCCCTGTTCACCGACGGTGGATGGGTGTGGCGGGGAGATCTCTCGTTCTACGTGACCACTTATCACCTCGCTCTGCCGGACGAGTTCGTCAGCCGGGTCCGTGCAGCGGGCTTCCAGGTGCCTGCAGTCGGGCAGGAGTGCCTCATGGAACTGACGGACGCGGTGCAGGCGCTCCGGTCGGCAAAGTAGGAGTGGCAGATACGATGCGCTGACCTTCAGGATCCTGCTGTGAATTCAGAGGGGGGCGCCTCTACGGACAATGCCGCTGTGCTCCCCGCGTGCGCGGGGATGCACCCATTCACGATGAAACGGTCCTGAAGGCACGTCGCTGCTCCCTGCGCTCGCCGGGGGGATCCAACTTTGCCGGATCCGCACCGGGATCCGGTAGCTGATCCGGTAACGGTGCTGACCCCGAAGCCCTGCCCCCGGAGCGGAGAGCCTGGTACGGGCGGCCTGGAGCACGAAGGCAGCGGTGCGGGGTCTGCCCTGCGCCTGCTCGCGCGCGTACGGCAGGATGAACCCTGCCGGTCGCCCGGCTGTCATGAGTCGAGGTCGGTCATGCCCTCCAGCCCTGATCCTGTGGCTGAGGCTTCTGCCGCTACGACTCTTAACGCCCGTCCTGCTTGCGGCGGGAGCTGCGCCCGCCACAGGCAGCAGGCAGTCGCCAAAGCGGTATGTCACCTCGCTCGTCTGCATCCTGAAGGCCGTGACGAGTATGTGCGAGCCGGCATCAGTTGTGGGGGAGGGCTGCTGCGCCGGGGCGCCTGGGTGGCCGGTATCCGGGTTCTGCGGTGGGCCGGAAGCTCTGCAGGGCCGGTCGTTTCCTCTACCGTGGGCGGGAGACCCGAGGAGGCCGGATGTGGACGTCGCGCAGGCAAAACACCGCTCGCCCATCGGAGATGACGGGCACCAGCCCCACCGGCCCGTCCCCCCGCCCCCTCCGCCTTCGCCGCCGCCTCCGGAGGAGAAGTAACCACCGTCGTGAAGACCTTCTCGGCCGTAACCGCCGCTCACGTCGACCGGCTGCTCGCCGACGTCACCGAGCTCCTCGGCCGGCAACTGCCGCCCAAGGCCGTACGTGCGCTGCGCACGGTCCCACGACACCTGTTCCTCCCCGACCGGCTGTGGCTGCGCGACGACGAAGGCGGTTACCAGCCCTGCGGCCGCTGGGCGAACCCGGACGAGTGGCTCACCGCGGCCTACACCGACATCCCGCTGGTCACCCGGTTCACCGACGGACTGCCCTCCTCATCGGCTTCCATGCCCTCCATGGTGCTGCGCACCTTGCTGCTCGCCGGTATCGGCGACACCGCGAGTGAGACCGGACCGCGAAGCGTGCTGGAACTGGGCACCGGAACAGGCTTCAACGCCGCCCTGCTCTGCGCCATCCTGGGTGACGACGCGGTCAGCACCATCGAGCTCGACCCCCTGCTCGCCGCACAAGGGGAACGCAACCTTAAAGCCGCGGGTTTCGCGCCGGCGGTCTCCTGCGGTGACGCGGCCGCCGGGTGGCAGCCCGGAGCACCGTACGAGCGGGTGATTGCGACGTTCTCCGTCGACCAAGTCCCGCCGGCCTGGGTGGAGCAGACCGTAGCCGGCGGGCGTATCGTCACGCCGTGGACCTCGGCTTGGTGCCGCTACGGAACCCTCGAACTGACGCCCGGCCAGGACGGAGCGGCCCACGGCCGGTTCCACGCCTTCGCCTCGTTCATGCCCATGAGACGCGCCTGCCGGGACACGGCGGGATCCGCGACCGCGTCCGCACAGCACAAGGGAGTGACGCGCTTGTCGCCGTGGCTGGTCGCGGGTGGAGACCTCGATGCCGAGTTCCATCTCGGCTTGGCTGTCCCTGGCGCATCCTTCGCCTGGGACACCAGTGGTGAGCACGCCCCTACTCGCCTGCACATCGCCGACGAGACAACCCCGTCCTGGGCAGCCGTGGACCACGACGGCCACAGCGCCGACCACTTCACCGTCACCCAGGCGGGCCCAAGGCTGCTCTGGGACGAGATCACCGCCGGATACACCCATTGGGAGGCGCTCGGGCGCCCCCGCATCGGCCAGTACAGGCTGAGCGTGGATGCGGCTGGTGTACACACGGTGCAGGTGGAGACAGGGTGCGGCAGATCCGGGATCACCCTCCCTGGGGAGCCGGGCTGATACCGCAGCGGGGTGGTGGCCCGGCGGTGACAGCTGCTCAGATAGAGGGGTGGTGTTGGCGGCGGCGTCAGCAGGGCCAGTGCAGGTTAGAGGCGGCGTCGTAGCTCGATCCCGCCGGTGCCAAGGAGCGTGCTGCCGTTGTGTGCGCCCTGCCCGACGAGCCCCGTCCGCCGGGCGCCCGGCCCGAAGCCGGCACCGTCTCCGTGATCGTCTTGAAGGCGGCTCGCGTCCGGCCCAACTGCCTGATGTCTCTCTCGTATTTCCTCCAGGGCATTTCCCAGCCTGGCAGTAGCCCGGCTTCTCGTGCCTCAACGACGCATAGGCTTGAACGGGGGACTGGCCTGCAGGCCGGACCGGGAGTGTGCTGCAGCACCTCGACCGAGGGGCCTGAGTCGCCCCCTGGAGTTTGAGCACCGTGTGCTTGAGGCCGGCTGGCTGGGGGGTGCGGCTGTCTCTGGAGTTCGGCTGGTGTCTGGTGCAGTTCTGGAGCGGGAGTCTGCCGGAGGGGGCCCCGTCCAGCCGTTACATCTGTTGTCGTTACTGGTCACGCAGCTGTTGTGGCGGTTAGGCCTGCGGTCGGGGCAGTTCTTGGTGTCTGCTCGGCTGCCGGTAGCGCGAGGGTTCTGCGGGCCTGCAGGTGCGGCCTGTGAGTAGTGAGCCTCACAGGCAGTTTCTCCAGGTGGGGGAGTGATGGAGGGGGGTGTGCCTTTGCGGGTATCTTGCAGCCTTTGTGTATTAGAGGTTGTCTCACGTGGTGGCTCAGCTATCCGACCGTGCTGGTGAGAAACATCTGGAACTCTGCGGCGAGGTTTCGCATCTCCTCGCCGGCCGCATGCACGGTGGTGGTCTCGAAGTGCCACTCCTCGGACGGAGGCCGGTCGTGGATGCCCCACGTCAGGTGGACGTAGCCGCCCGGGCGGTGCTCCGCCGAGATCGTCAGGTCGCGTTCCAGGGAGCGCCAGCTGCGCGCTCCTTCCCAGCCGCGGAAGTCCTCGGCCAGTGAGGAGAGGAAGGTGTCGAGGCCGTCGCCGTCCCACGTCCGCACCAGGGTCTCGATGCTCACCCACTGCCCGCGAGCTTTCACGAGGAAGTCGAGTGTGGGGTCTTCCCCATAGGGTCTTGTAGGCTCGGAGAAGCGCAGGTGGACCGGTCTCGGTCCGGGCTCTCCCACGCGTACCGCGGGTCCATCTTCGGTCATTTGAGCAGGTTAGAAGTCGTGGGGCTCGATGACCAGCTGATATACCAGCACTGCCCCGGCCGCGGGCCGCGGGTGCCGCTTGGGGCATGATCGTCCGTCATGGCTGTGGATCTTGCGCGGGAACTGGTCCCCGATGGGCTGTGGAAGATAGCCGCGCCGCTGATACCGCCGTTCCGGCCCAGACAACAGGGCGGTGGGACAGCGCCGGTGGCGGACCGGAAGGTGTTCACAGCGGTGGTCTACGTGCTGACCAGCGGTTGTGCCTGGCGCTACCTGCCGCCGGCGTTCGGCACCTCGTCGGCCACTGCGCATTGCCGTTTCACGACGTGGACCAAGGCCGGTCTGTGGCGGCGGCTGCATCGGGCGGTGTTGGACGAGCTCGGTGCCAGGGGCGAGCTGGATTGGACCTCAGCGATCGTCGACGCCGCATCCGTCCGCGCGAAAGGGGGGGGGCTCGCTGACCGGACCGAACCCGGTCGATCGCGGCAAGAAGGGCAGCGAGCTGCATGTGCTGTCCGAAGCCCAGGGCATCCCGCTGGCCGTCGCGGTCTCCGGCGCGAACGTGCACGACAGCCAGGCCTTCAAGCCGCTACTCCTGGGCCTCCCCGCCATACGGTCCCGGCGCGGGCCACGACGACGGCGACCGGTCAAGGTCCGCGCCGACAAGGCATACTTCTCCGCCGAACACCTCGCCTGGCTCCGCTCACGACGGCTCATCCCGCGCATCGCGCGCCCGGGGATCGAGTCCGGCGAGCGGCTCGGCCGACACCGCTGGAAGATCGAGAGATCAATCGCCTGGCTGTTCGGCTACCGCCGCCTCGCCGTCCGCTATGAACGCAAGGGCAGCCACTTCCTCGCCTTCCTGGGCCTCGCCGCAGTTCTCACCTGCTACAAGAAACTCGCGAAACTCACCACGTGAGACAACCTCTTAGTGTAATTTTGTATTTTTCTTTGGAGTTGCTTGATTTCTGGTGTGGTTGGGGAAACATGCAGGTCGTTTCCTCTGTTCCCCGCGCTCGCGGGGATAGGGTCCTGCACGTTGCTGGTCGGTGTCAGCACCAGTTCAGTGTGGTATCGGCGCGCGATGGTGCTGCTGGCCTCGGCCGGAGGTGACCAGGTTCCGGTGATCGCCAAGCTGGTGTAGGCCGACGGGGATACCGTCCGGGATGTGATCTACCGGTTCAACGAGATCGGCCCGGCCTGCCTGGATCCTAGGTGGGCGGGAGGCCGTCCCCGCTTGCTCATCCATGGCGACGGGGGCTTCGTCATCAAGATGGTCACTACCTGCCCGGCCAGGCTCAGTCAGCGCTTCCCGTGCTGGTTCATCCGTAGGCTCGCCGCCTACCTGCGGCGCATCCACGGTCACGTGATCCGGATCGACTGCGAGGCGTTACGGTGCCTCCTCGTCCGCCGCGGCGTCACTTTCCAGTGGACCAAGACGTGGAAGGAGTCGCCCGATCCTGAGCGTGACGCCAAGTGGGACCGCGTTGAGGACGTGCTGGCGTGTTCTCCGGATCGCTTGTTCGCGTTCGATGAGTTCGGGTCGCTCAGTATCCGCCCCACCGGTGGTCATGCTGGGCCGGGCAAGGCTGGCCCGAGAGGCATCCCGCGACCTATCACCGCACTCATGGGGTGCGCTACTTCCACGGGGTTGCTACTCCGTCGGCGACGACGCCTTGTGGGGCGTCGACCGCAGGAAGATGGGCGCCGCGAACACGCTGGCCGCGCTGAGGCCGATCCGTGCGGCCCGCCCGGACGGAGTCGGTCTACGTGGTCCTGGACAGCCTGTCCGCCCGCCTATAACGACGAGACGATTCGGCACTGGGCGAGGAAGAACCGGGTCGGGCTGTGCTTCACCCCGGCCTACGTGTCCTGGGCTAACCCGATCGAGGCTCTCTTCGGGCCGTTGCGGCAGTTCACTGTCCCGACTCCCACCACCGTAACCACACCGCGCAGACCCGAATCCTCCACGCCTACCTGCGCTGGCGGAAGCAGAACGCATGGCACCCCGACGTGCTGAGTGCCCACCGCAGGGAGCGGGCTTGGATCCGCAGCGAGTGGGGCATCCGCTGGGGCGGACGACCGGCGAAAGTCGCGTGACCCTACGGTCGGTATCAGCAACACTGACGCCATGACCGTTGATCGTGAGGCGCTTCAAGCCAGCTGGAACCAGACCTATGGCCACCTCGACGCCGCCCGGGCCCACCTGATGAGCCTGCCAGACATCGATCTCTCACCGACCCTTGAGTTCCTGGAGCACAACGAGCTCGGACTCGCCTTCGACTCCCTGGTCGATCTCGGTGACGACCTCGACCTGCCGCTCGCCTACTGGCACCACCTGGATCAAGCAGCTCGTGAGATGCGGCTCTACACTGATGCGCGGCACAAACCCCACCTCACGGCTGCCGACCTCTGCTGCCGTCACCTCGCAGCTGCCTCCGAGAAGGAGTGACCGCACCTCGGCAAACCTTCCCGGTCACAGACACAGCCCGTCACCCCTGGTTCCCGCGCGTGCGGGGATGGGCCCACGACCACTGAACCGGAGTCGGCGAGACGAGCCTGCTTCCCGCATGCGCGGGGATGGAACCTGCCGCGTTCCTCGCGGGCGAGCTGGCCCGGGCAGTGTCTCGGCCCCTGGAGCCGCTTGCTCCCGCTGTCGGCCTCGGTTGTGGTGTGAGGCGTCAGTACCGCAATGCGTTGCGGACTTCGGCGGTGATCGTACCTGTCAGGTTCCTGTTGCTCCGGGCAGTGGCGTGTGCGGTGCCACCCGCGGCGGTCTCGGGGACATCGAGGACGATCATGTCGAGCAGGTTGCCTGACTGGTCACTGAAATTGATCAGGATGGTGTAGCGCCTGGCCTTGGAGTCGTGGTTGGTGATGCCCACCGGAACCTCCGCCCGGCCGCCGGAGCTGGTCACGACGGAGCCGAGAGTGACGTCCGCCTTGGCGTTGAGACCGCCTTTGACGTTCGCCAGGGCGGCCTCGGCGGCCGCCTCGGCGGAGGCGACTGCGGAGGAGACCGCGGACGCTGCCGCACTGCTGGCGGCGGAGGCGACAGCGGACGCCCCCGATCTGGCTGCGGACGCGGCCGAGGATGCGGCGGAACCGGCAGGCTTGTTCGATGAGCACCCGGACAGTCCGGCCCCGCCCACCATGATGACCAGCGCGGCAGAGACGCATCGGTTGACCTGACGTTTCATGGAATCTCCCGGCTCGACGGTGCTACCCGTCCAGCCTCAGCTGGCCAAGGCACGCCGCGCCAGTAGGGCACGCGCGGCACTCGGGTGATGCCGACGGTCATCAAGGCGTGACGATGACCGGAGCAAGGACGCAGGGGAAACCTCGGAATGCCTGCTTGGGCGCGATGGCGGGCAGTGTTATCACGGTGCCGCCTACGCCCTCGCTGGCCTGTCCTCGAGCCGGGTGGACGACAGTGCGGTGATCGGGCTGCACATCAACCCGGACGCGCGGATCACCAGCGTGTTCACACATCCCTGAGCCACGTCATTCCTTGAAGGAGCCCGGTGTCCCAGCCCCAACAACCTGCGGACTGCTGCGCCTGACCACGATCCAAGTTGGCAGCCGCACCAGGCACTCCAGGACCAGCCTTCGCCGGCACCACCTGGCCCGGCGCTCCCAGACCCAGCGGCCTGTGCGACATCATCACCTCCTACCGGGAAGCCCTCACCGAACAAGCAGCCCTGCGGGAATCACAACGTGGACGCCTCCTTCAGCGCCTTCTCCAGTGTCAGCGCCCCACTCTGCGTCTGACCGCTCTAACTCACTTCTGACATGCAGCGGGCATCCCTGCCCGCAGGCGCAGCCTCGGTGCCCAGGCGTGGCTGTGCCGGCTTCTTCGGGAGCCGTTTGGTGGCCAGCCTCGTGATCGATGTCAGTGACTTTTGGTTTCGCACAAGTGCCGCGAGGGTGCCTGGCGGGCTGCGGAGTGAGAGTCCTGTGGCACTGCCGGATCGTGGGAGCGGGCTGTTCCGGGTTGCTGCTCGTGCGGCTTTCGGGTGCGGATACCGGCCTTTGCCCGGGACCGGAATCGTGAAATCATCAAGCGATGAACGAAACGAGCATCGACGACGGCCGCGCCTTCCGGTGTGAGACCGAGCGGGTTGTCAACGAGATTGCCCAGGGGCTTCGCGCGTTGGACGCTGGCGTGAGCTGGTTCTCCGGCCTCGCCCCGGCACGCCGGCAGGAGGTACTGCAGGAAGTCGCCGGCTATGCGATGCAGGCGCATATCACCGCTGCGGACGGCCGTGCGGGGGTGGCCCGGTCCGGTGTGAAGCCCACGGCCAACCCCGCGGTGATGATCTGCATGGACCCGCCCCGCTACGGGTTCGCGGGCCTCCCCGCCGCCGAGTACGTCACGTCATTCCGTGTCCTCGTTTCCGTGTTTGCCATTGCCGACACTCGCCGCCGTGAGATGTATTGCAAAGGCGCCTGCGGGCATGCATGGCACAACCTGCCGGCGGCAACCGAGCAGCCGTAGCCTCGGCCCTTCCGGCTCTGCCGTTCGGGCGGCAGTGGCAGGAGACAGCCGTTCGGGAATTGCAGGCGCCACAAGCCGTCGCGCGCCCGCGGGAGGGTTGGCCGGGGGAGGTCGAGGGCCTGCAGGTCGGCCTTGCGGGTGCACAAGGCAAACGGAGCCGGCTCGATGCCGAAGCGGCCGGCCCGCCTGTCCTCGGTGGTCCCTCTTGGCGTTCCGGTCTTCGCTGGCATCGCCAACCGCGCTACCGCCATATCACCGGGCCTGAACCATCGTTGAAAATCTATGGCCTCTACAGCGTGGCGGTGCCTACGCTCCGGCCCATGCGCACTGTGTTCGTGTTCCCTGCAGGTGAGCGAGATCAGACCATCGCTTCACTCGATCGACACCTGTCCCACCAGCGTGAGCCGTGGACTTTGGACGGCAACCTCTACATTGACATCGACGACGAGGAGACCGGCTGCCTCTTCTCCGACTGGGATTCCGAAGACATGGCCATCCTCGAAGCGGCCGTAGGGCACCACCCCGGTTGGGCGGTGCAGATCGACATCTCCGGACGGATCGACGGCACCGCAGAGGTTCACCACCTGGTCGCGATGCTGCTGGAGCATGGAGGCGTGGTGATGGATGACTACACCGCCCACCCATGGACCCTGCCGGAGATCCTGTCTGGAGCAGTGATCGACGGTCTGCGCTTCTTCGACTTTCGCGGTTATCACAAGCACGGGCGCTCCTGACTCAGTCACCTCTCAAACGCCAGTTCAGAGAAGAGCCCGAACCCGGTCGCATCTCGCGGCAGAGAGGTATACGTCCAGCCTGCGCGGCACCTGCCGTCCCAGTGCCCGCCTTGCTGCAGGACGACGCGGCTGTCCTGTCTCAACAAAGTTGGTTGTCCGCGCCGTGCTGACCTGCGTGAACTGGATTGGGTGAGACGCAGGGATTCGGTTCGTTGTGACGGATATCGGCTGTCGGGGCCGAATGGGCTGTAGCCGCGTACCCGTCTGATCAGTCCGATGTGGACCGGGCTCGCGGCGTGTCGGCCAGTCTGCTGATGTCGACCTACTCGGTCAGGCGGTGACCATGAAGCCGTGCCGCTGGCCGAGCTTGGTCAGGGATGGCTGATCGGGGACCCCGTCCGCAGCGGCGCCTTCGTAGCCGAGGCGCCGCTGCCATGCCGCGTACGCTGTGATGGTGAGGCACCCGAAGTGGCCGTCGTTGTTGATGTTGTCGAGCAGGCCCTCGGCATGCAGCGCCCCTGCGACGAGGCGGACGCCGTCGGGGTAGGTCGGGTGGTCTTGCGCGGCGCCCGGGTCGGAGCGGGTCAGGGCGATGAGGCGGCCGAGGTCGATGCCGGGCTCGCCGTCCGTGTCAAGTGCCAGGATCTCCGTGGCGCGGGCGATGATCCGGCCGCGCTGTGCTTTGCGCTTGTCACCAGGGCAGTGCGGGTGCCCGCCCCAGGCGTCGCCGCCGACTCCGTGCCAGGTCAGGCCGGGCTGGGTCGTGCTGTCCACGACGTGCAACGGCCAGCCGAAGGTGGAGTTCCCCCAGGCGTAGATGTGCGCCACTCCCTCCACCTGGGCGGCGGTGAGCGGGGTGTCCGGGTGGCCTTCGGTCTCCACGCTGGCGTAGTACGGGTTGCCCAGATGCTGCGCGAAGGCGTAGTCGACGCCGGTCTCGACGTACTGCTCGATCCGGCCCGCGGTGCTGACCCAGAAGTCGGAGCTGACCGGCTTGGCGGGATTGTTGAAGAAGCCGTGGGGGCTGTTGGTGCCGTCCTGGACGTGCAGGACCAGGCCGCGGTGTTCGAGGACACCATTCTTGTGGGTATTGACGACGGGCCGCCAGGCAGCGCCGGGCATGCGTGCCATAGGTTCTCCAGGGCATGGCCGAAGCTCCGGCCAGGACGGCACCGGAGCGGAAATGAGCGGGATGGCTCGGTCCATGACGGCCCGAGCGGCCAGCGGGTACAGCTCAGAATCTGCATGACCCGGCCGCGGACCCTGTGGACGACACGGACCGCATTCGGGTGGATGGAGCCGTGCGCGTCACCGGTGGCCTGTGAGGCCGCGCAGGGTACCGAAGGAAGGCGCGGATGCCGTCGGCGAGCAGGACCGTCCGGGGCGGGCCGATGCGCCCGCTCACTGTTATGCCAGTGCAGCCAGAATCGGTACCCAGACACCCAACGAGGTCATCGCCGAAGGCCTCCAGAAGGAGTACTTCCAGGACTACGGGCGCCGCGCTTCCGGCCTGGAAGTCGAATTCACAGGTATCGACTACATCGACTTCAAATTCTAATCGGGAATCACGAGCAGCAGAGCAAGACGGGAGCCGCAGCCGGGAACTACCAGGGTCGGAGCGGCGCCATCTCTTCAACGTCCTCCTTGCCCGACCAGCCGAACCCTGTAGAACCATTCCCCCCGGGGGAGGGCGGGCCAGCCACATGGTCCCACCCCTCAGGCGCTGAGCACCCGCGGTCTTAGGGTTCGGAAGCTGCCTACCCTCTGTCGACGACGAGATCGTTTCTGCTTTCTCCCGTGACGACCACGAAGGCCATATGGGCATTGCGGGATTCTGCACCAAGCTGGCCAGCAGGCGCGTTGCGGCCTTGAGCTGGAACCATTCAATATTATCTCCGAGTCGCCAGTAGCTACTCCTCCCAGTCGCAAAGGCCAGCGACGAACACTTCCATCCGGAACTTCTCCGCACCGGCTGCGCCTACCTTGTGCACACGGGTTGCTGCAACCTCAGTGCTGTGTACCCATGTTCCATCTTTGTCAGAAGGAGCGTGGGTGTTCGTTCAGTGACATCTGAACCACGGGGAACCCAGAGTGAACGACGTGGGCGACACCACTCTCTGAGGGCTTTTCCCTTCGAGCTCCTTGAACCCCAAAGCCCTACCGAAGTAGACACATAGCCGTCAGGCTCCGCTACTTCTTCCTTATATGTGGCGCATGTCCGCATTCCCGGTGGGCCGCAGCGGGAAGTTCTCCGCCGCTGCAGTGGTGGCAGATCCCGTATTGAGGAATCTGCACAAGCGCCTTGCCCGGCCGCGTGCCCGTTTCGCCGCTGGCCAGGTGTCCTGTCTCGCACGGCGCTGTGGGCCAGTGCAGAGGGGTCGAAGTCACTCTCTACGGGCCTGCCGGGCCGGCACCACCGGTTCGTGCGGAGGCCGCTGCCTCCAGCAGAGGCCAGCCGTCGAGTTCCACTGTCCGCTGCTCTCCCGGCTGCCACCCATGAGTCAGCGCCATGTCGAGCAGGGCCCGGACAGCGCCCGGCTCGTGCAGGTTCAGGTCTGCGCCTTGGGTAAAGCCCACGTCCCCAGAGCCGAAGGGGGCCCCGCCCGGGACGTACTGGCCCGGGCCCGAGGCGAAGACGATCTGTAGCGAGCCGCCGGTGCCGGCCGGCTGCGGGTACAGCGTGAGGGTCTGGCGGCAGTCCGCAGACCGGCCGCTGTCCAGCACTCGATGGCTGTGACGGACCGTCCACAGGTACATGCGACCGTCGGCGACCAGCTGGCGGGGCTTCTTCGGATGGCGGGGCACAAAACTGAGCGTACGCCTGATCGAATCGAGGCCAGCAGGCTCGGATGACAGCCCCCCCCGGCAGGCTGTGAGCTGTGAGGCTCACAGCCTGTCTGCCCAGGTAGACAAGGCGATCCGTGAGCCTGTGAGCTGTGAGCAACCCAGGCGTCTCTCTGCTGCTCGATGCCGCCGACCGGTACCGCATCGATACCGTCAGGCTCTGCCTCACCCGCACCGGCACCCTCGCCACCTGGACGGCGGAGGAGTACCTGGACCTGCTCGGCGCCTGCCGCCAGGATCTGACCACTTTCCGCGCTGCCCTCGGCGAACTGCTCGACGGCTGCACCGCCGACACGGAACCGTACGACCCGGGAGAGACCAACCGCGTTCAGCGCCTGCTCCGGTGACTGGCCTCCCGCCGTCCCGCCCGGCCACTGCGCGGTCTGCGCCCCTGCCCTGCCCTGGCTCCAGCCGCTGCCCGGAAGTACTGCTCGCACTGGTGCACCGTCCGCGCGACCACACTCCGCAAGAGGGGGCTCCCCGGCTCGGTCTGGTTCGGGCTGGGCTTGGGGTGTTTGTGGTTGTGGCTCAGGTTGAGTAGCAGGCCCGGCGTGATGAGCCGATCGCCCGGACCGGGCTGGTCCCCGCCTCATCGTGGCGTTGTCTCCGACCAGGGGCTTCAGTGGCTGTTCTTGTCCGCGCTCGTCTTGGTGTGCTCGTGAGCGGGTCCGGATACAGCAGTAAGTCTACAGCTGTATACTTGCGTGTCGGATACCTCGCATCACCACAGAGTGCGGGCCGCGAGGCGGCCCTGAGAGGGAACACGAGATGAACCTGAACCTGACCGGTAAGCGCGCGCTCGTCACAGGTTCGAGCGCGGGGCTGGGTAAGGACATTGCGAAGCTGCTGGCAGCCGAAGGCGCCGCGGTCGTGGTCCACGGCCGGGACAAGGACCGTACGCAGGGGGTCGCGCAGGAGATCCGGGAGGCCGGCGGGATGGCCGGCGCGGTTGTCGGTGACCTCGCCGACGACCGCGCCGCCGCCGACGTCGCTCGCGCCGCCGCGGCGGACGGTCCCGTTGACATCCTCGTCAACAATGCCGGTTTCTACCGGGAGCTGTCCTGGGCCGAGGCCACTGCCGACGAGTGGCGCGACACTTACAACGTCAACGTCGTCTCAGGCGTCCGCATGATCCAGCATCTGGTTCCTGCCATGCGCGAACGCGGCTGGGGTCGTGTTGTCACCATCGGCGGCGGGCTCGCCTCCCAGCCGATGAACAGTCACCCCCAGTACAACGCCACCTTGGCCGCCCGGCATAACCTCGCTGTCTCCCTCGCCCGTGAACTCAAGGGCACTGGCGTCACGTCCAACGTCGTTTCCCCCGGGGTGATCCTTGTTGAGGCCACCAAGGACCTCGTCACCAGCATCGGGCCCGCCCGTGGCTGGGGCCGGACCTGGGAGGAGATCCAGCCCCACGCGGTGCAGGCTCTCCTCCCCAACGACCAGGAGCGCTTCGGTGAACCGGAGGAGGTCGCGGCAGCTGTCGCCTACCTCTGTAGCGGCTATGCCCAGTACGTCAGCGGAGCCACCATCCGCGTCGACGGCGGGCTCATCCGCTCCGTCTTCTGAGCGCACAGACTCCGCTGTCCCGCGTGCCGGCGATGGACGGCTACCCGTCGGTGCCGTCGAGACGGGTTCCGGGTACAGACGTGCCGTCCGCCTCGCGGATGACCGGTTCGAGCATGTCGGTGAGGAGGGCGGTGAGGCGGGCGTCATCGGCTGTGACGAGCGCGGTGGTACCGACGACACTGCGCAGCAGCCACGTTCCGGCGACCAGTGCGAGGGCGAGCTGCGCGCGCACCTCGGCGTCCGGTCCGTCGAGCAGCTCTGCCAGACGGGCCCCCACGTTGGTCTCCACGCCCTGCCGGACGATGCCCGCCGCCTCCGTATCCGGCGCCGAGCGCAACAGCAGGAGAAACGGGTCGAGCCGCTCAGTGCCGGACGCGGTGCGCTCGGTGAGCGTGTGGGCGATGGCACCCGCCAGGCCGGTGCGTTCGTCGCCGACGATGGTCGGCGGTGCGAAGGCACGAGCGACGGCCTGCGCGAACAGGCCCTCCTTCGAGCCGAAGTAGCGGTTGATCATCATCGCCGTCACGCCCGCCCGCTCGGCGATCTGGCGCACCCCGGCCCCGGCGTACCCGTGCTCGGTGAACTCCACGACCGCGGCGGCGAGGATCGCCTCGCGCGTCGCGGCGGCGTCGCGCCTGCGGGCAGGATGTGCAGTGCTCATGGTCAGGAGCATACGGGGGCGCCGATGCACGGATTACGGGACGGCGGAGCCGCGATCAGCGCGCTGGAATCCCCGCTTTCACCCTGTCCGCCTCAACCTCCGTCCTGTGTAGCTGATCAGAGTAATTCCGGATTTACCTAGACAATTCCGGCGGAATGCTCACACTCGCGTTGACTCAACCAGCCCAGCAGGAGTCGGATACGGGAAAAGGGGCCACTCATGTCAGCCCGGCCCCGGATTCCCAGCTCAGAGGGTCGCCGTCCAGGGAGGCCAACCGGAGTGCGCCGGAAACATGCGGTGTCCTCCTTCCGGGCTCAGTTACCCGAAGGTCGCTTGGCGCCTCACAGCACGGGGTCCTATGACCGCCGCCAACACGCCATCGACACGGCCTTAAAATCACGGGGCATCATCGAGGGTTCACTTGCGTTCGCCCGTCCAGCCTTCCCTTCGCCTGTTGCTCCTCGATGGCCGGGACGCTCTTGGGTTTGAACGCTCCGCTTCACACCCGACCGTTACCAGCGACGCATGGGGGCGCGGGGACGGGCCTTGGACACTGGCCCGAAGTTCAGCTGATCGGTACCTCCTTCACGTGGCTGGACTTACTTACCTGGAGCGACTTCGTGTCGCACACTGAGCGTTTCAGTTGGCTAGTGAGCGTTGTGCTTTGCCAGGTGAGCGTGTCGGCTTGTGTGTCAGGGTGGTGGTGGAGAACTCGCGGGTGTGCACATGCATCCGGACCTGAGAGCGTTGGGAGTCGTGGCGGTGGCGATGCGGGCATTTCCGCTGGTGGGTGGGCCGGTGGAGTTACGGGGTGCGCTGGATTTGGAGAGGACGCAGGCGGGGGTGATGCCTCGCCGGTTGCCCGCGTGGACCAAGGAGCAGTACCAGGACCCGTCGGTCTACGGGGTGACGGTGATGCCTTCGGGGGTGCGGCTGGTGTTCCGCACCGATGCACGTGAGCTGGAGTTCGAGGTGCTCACCTCCACAGGACAGCTCGACAGTGACCCCCGGCCTCGCCCGACCGGGATGCTGGAACTGCTGGTGGACGGTGTCCACGCCGGGCGTCGGCAAGCACCGGTGGGCAATGTGGTGCGGATGGCGGGCCCCGGGGCCGCGCAGCGACTGGTCCCGGGGGAGCCGGGGACCGTACGGTTCGCCGGACTGCCGGCCGGCATGAAGAATGTCGAGCTGTGGCTGCCCCAGCAGACCCCCACGGAACTGCTGGCGCTCCGCGCTGACGGCGAGGTGCTGGCACCGTTGCCGGACGGCCGGCGCCGCTGGGTGCACCACGGCAGTTCCATCAGCCACTGTCTCGAAGCTGACGGCCCGACCGGCACCTGGCCGGTGGTGGCGGCTTCGTTCGGGGGAGTGGAGGTGATCAACCTCGGCCAGGCGGGCAACGACATGCTGGACCCCTATGTCGCCCGGACGATCCGCGATATGCCCGCCGACCTGATCAGCCTCAAGACAGGCATCAATATCGTGGGCCTGGCCACCTTCCGGCTGCGGACGTTCGGCCCGGCGGTGCACGGGTTCCTCGACACGATCCGGGACGGTCACCCGGACACCCCGCTGCTGCTGGTGTCCCCGGTGAGCTGTCCGGCGCTCGAGGCGACTCCCGGCCCGGTCTCGATGGGCCCCGACGGGAAGATCACAGCCCTGGGCGACCCGGCCGATGTGGCCCGTGGGGCGTTGTCGCTGGCGGTGGTCCGTGAGGAACTGGCCCGAATCGTGGCGGCCCGGCGAGCACACGATCCCCACCTGCACTATCGCGACGGACGCGAACTGCTCGGCCCGGACGAGGCGGACGACCTTGCCGACGGCCTGCACCCCACCGCCGCCGCATACCGCCGGATGGGCAAACGCTTCGCCGCGCACGCCTTCGCCGACGACGGCCCGTTCCGCTGAGTGACCGGGGGCTCCGCACCGAAGGGCCTCTGATTGGGGTGATCGGCTTCCGGGGCCGGGTTTTCGGTGAGGTAGCGCTGGACCGATGGTGAGAGGCCGCCGCAGGAGGCGGGCGAGGGGGAGTCCGAGCCTGCTGCGCAGGGCTCGGGTGGCGGTGTCGGCGCGTCGGGTGGCTACGGGTTTGGCTACCGCGCACGCGGCGGCCCGCCAGGAGCAGGCCCACGGCGGCGCTATTGGCCGGCAGCGCCGGGGCACCGAGGGCTGCGAGCGTCGTCATGACTGCGAGGTCCCCGGTCAGCAGGGTCCAGCTCAGGGAGCCCTATCGGGCGGCCCGCAGCCGGTCGCTGCCCCGGGCGCCATGTGGTGCAGCACCACCGGGTGACCGCGGCCGTGGCCGCCCCCAGCGCGACGAGCGGCACGGTCGTCCTCATGAATGGTTTCCCTTCCAGGGCCTCGGGCCGCATCCGCTCGTCGTCGCTGCAGGGGAGAGGGCGCCCGTCCCGGCATGCCTTCCGTGGGACAGGCGCCGCTCGGTAGCGGTGACCAGGATTCCGGGCAGCAGTGCCAGATCTGCCGCGCCTTCCGCGTCGTCGGCCCAGCGGGTGGTCTGCAGTGGGTGAACCTGGTCGAGGAGGATGCCCTCCCGTGCCAGGACGAAGGCCAACGCCAGCATGGCCGCGCGCGCGTTCCCGTCCTCGAACGGAATGGAAGAAGAGGATGTCGAGGTAGGTCCGGGCAGTGCGTGAGGGGAGGGGCAGATCCGGGTGGGTGCTCTCGGACAGGCAGCGCTCGAATCGCGCCCGCGTATCAGGTGCGAGGCCGTAGCGCTTTCGTCCGCCCTTCGCGAAGGCCGGATCCGCTGTGCCCGCCCGGCCGGCTCGTGGAGCTCCGCGCAGTTCCGCTGGACCCTTGCCCGGCCCCTGCCCCACCTGCCCGCGGACCGGTTTCATCCGCAGGTCCGTCGGCTGTACTGGCCCGTCAGGAACTCGGTGGTGGGGTCCAGTGAACGTCGGCGGTCCTCGCGAGCGATTTCAGGGCTGGGCAGCAAGGGCACGATAAGGCCCGCCAACTTCTCCGCTGCATCGGCGTCCGTCTCAGATGGATATCGAGCCGGATCGGCATCTTCCCGCGTCAGTGTGTGCCCATGGTTCGCTCACCGTCCTGCTCTGCCTTGCATAGCTGCCCTGACGCTACTCCGTATCGAGTGGCCGCTCGCTTAGCGGGAAGCGGTCTTCAGCCAACCGGGAAGCGATCTTCAGTCGCTTCTGTCCCGTCTGGTCAGCCCTACGCGTGAACACCCCCCTATGTCACGGCTGGTCAACTGGCGTGCCGTCACTTAACGGCTGGGGGGAAGAGGAAAATCCAGGGTGTCCTGGACTCGCCCTGGGCCGGTGCCCTCGCCCGGCTCGGGCATGCCCGAGCGGTATCGGCGCTGAGTACGGACAGGAGAACGGCCGCCGGGAGTGGGGTTCCCGTTCGGGCATCAGGGGGGGGAGTGTAGGCGCCGGTGGTCTCGTGCGTGTGGCTTCGGCTCTTTCCCGCCCTGTGCCGGTGCGCGGTCGGGGACAGGCTGTCCTCAGAGCCGACAGGCGATGAAGGGGCTGCGATGTCCGGTCTTGCGTATGAGGACCTGGAAGAGACCGCCAGGCTGAAGGCGATCATGTGTGTGACCGGACCGAACGTGCTCGGATATACGGGGGCGGTCACCCGGGCGGGTGGTATACGCGCTCTCCACCGAGCAACTCGTCGAACTCAACCCGCCGTCGGGTCAATGGCCGATGGTGGCGCAGGACGGCCCCGCCCTGGTCGATGAGGCGCGCGCCCCCATCGACCTCTACTACCGGCCGCACAGACAGGCCCATCTTGCACCGAAGTCGGCCGGCTACCGGGAGCCGTTGCGGACGCGGCTGCGCGATGGCGACCCGGCGCTCGCCGACCGACCAGGAGCTGTCCGAGCCGACACTCCACGGGCGGCGCCGGGCCGACGACGGGCACACGTCCTCACAGAAGCGCCGGTGAACGGCGGGGGAGGACTGCCTTCCCCCGCGCGGGGGAGGCGGCGGTACGGATCTCCTTCCGAGGCCGGCTTGAGGCCGGTCCTCAGGGACGACGCCGGGGACGATGGTGCGCATGACTGCCACCCGACTCGCCCCCGGCCTTCCGTCCCGGCCCCGCTGGGCCGTCCGGGGGCGGCCCATGCCGCCGCGCTGGTCGCCCTGCCGTGCGGGATGTGGCGCCTGCTGCTGGTAGCCGGTCTCACCGCCGGGTACGCCGAGAGCGGGTACGAGGTGATGGGTTTCACCCGGTGGGGTGCGGTGTATGTGGTCGGGCTCAGCACGGCCGGGGCAGAGCCATCCGTCTCACCATCGCCGAGAACCTCGACTTCTTCGCCAGATTCCCTTTCGGGGAGACGCTGAACTTGGTCGGATACGCCGAGCACACTGCCCGGACGACGACGGGAA